>JAPLDK010000076.1 GCA_026391775.1 Bacteroidota bacterium | reverse complement strand
GGGTTGGAACCATTCTCGAAGCTGAGAAAGTCCCCAAGACCGAAAAACTCCTGAAACTGAAAATTGACACTGGTATAGACCAGCGCACAGTGGTTTCGGGCATTGCAGCGTATTTCAAGCCCGAGGAAATTATTGGCAGGCGTGTGAGCATTCTGGTGAACCTTGCTCCCCGAAAGCTCAAGGGAATAGACTCCCAGGGAATGATACTTATGGCCGAAAATCCTGATGGTACTTTGTTTTTTGTTATACCGGATGAGGGAACCCAAAACGGAAGCAATATAAAATAATCAAACATATTAGCTATGGGAAAGTTTGACAAATTCTGCCAGAGTTGCGGCATGCCAATGGAAAAAGACGAACTGGGTGGCGGCACGAACCAGGACGGATCAAAAACCACAAAGTATTGCAGCCATTGCTATGAGAAGGGTGCCTTCAAGGACAATTTCACAGATGTGAAGCAGATGGTATGCCTAGTGAGGGGAAAACTCAAAGAAATGGGCTACGGCCCCATCAAGCGATGGTTCTTTTCATCGCATATCCCCAAGCTGGAGCGCTGGGCACAGTAATAATGTGATGGTGTGATGATCGTAAAATTTCTTCAAATTTTTTATACCTTTGCCGCCCCGTTGGCCCCGTAGTTCAATGGATAGAATGGAAGTTTCCTAAACTTTAGATGCAGGTTCGATTCCTGCCGGGGCTACTGAGAAATACAAAAAGGGCTGGTATTGAATAAATATCGCCCTTTTTTAATTTCCGATTACACATCAGTGCGTAACCGTGATCTTCACTGAACTTGTGCCCTGACCCGTGGCAGCCTTAAGAATGTAAATTCCAGCATTCAGTGCCGAAACGTTGAAATTAGTGGACTTTCCCTGAACGTTCGGATTGCTGTAAACAATTCGGCCGGTATAATCCATTACTTCTACCGAGATGATCGTGTAATAGCATTTCACGTTTATATCATTGGTGGCGGGGTTTGGGAACACTGTGATCTTCGTGCTTTCAAATTTTTCAATGCCCCACGGCCAAAATACATTAATTGTATCGCTGCCTGTTGATTCGCAAAGGAAGGTGTTGTCAGTTGTGTCGTTGAAGACGGATGTAATGTAGTATTTGTACCATCCACATGCCCTAATATTCATATAGTTTGTGTAGGTTGTAGTGGTCACCAGGCTTGTGTTCAGCTTTTGGAAAGTTGAAGGTTGGGCAGTTGAATCGGTCCGGTATACATTATACCCCTGTAATGAACCGCCGGCGGAATTATTGGTGTACGGATCCTGACCAGGGGCAATGGTGAAAGCCTTGCCGGTCTTATCTGATATAAAACCATTGGCTCTTTGGAGATATACACCGGGGCCTGTACCTGCGATACTGTTGATAGTACCCCAGCCGCCGGTACCGTCATAGTACATAGCATAATCAAGAGATGCCTGAGGTCCATCCACATCTAAACCTAACCAGTTCGGACGTGTAGTGGTACCGTTTTCATTGACCATTCCGTAAAAGGTACCGTTGAAAGGAATTGAAGGAACTTCAATATTCTGCCATATATTATTGCCCTGTAAGAACGGATCAGAGGAGCCGATCAGGTTGTAGGTTTCGTTATAAACATCCATTGTAAGGTTGAGAGGGCCACTGGAACCGCTTTCGTAGAAGAAGCAGTCAAATGAAGTCAGGTGTCCGCTTAAACCCGGTGTGAGTACAAACATATTACCAAACGAGTATGTGTATCCCGGAGGATTGGCAATACCATTTTCAAAGGAATCGTCATCATAACAGATCTGGAACGGGACCGAACCGTCGCAATTCGGGGCTGACCATGAAAGGTTTATAGCGTTATGATGTATAATATAAATCAAACTTCTTGGAGCTTTGCAATTGGCATAAGCATGGATATTGTCAACAAACCAATGAAAAATATCGGTTGAGTTGGTACCATGGGACCTGAACAGTATCCTGAAAGTCTTGCCGATTGTGTATTTCAGTTCGATATGTTCGCTGGTCCAGTTTACACTGCTTTCATTCTTGTATTCAGCAATTTTCTTGTAAAAACCCCCGGCAAATTCTTCAACAGTAAGATACTCATTTCCTGTAGGATTACGATCATTCAGTTTAAAATCGTAATCGAGATAAATCTTGGAACAGGTGTATGGATCTGCATTGATTATCGGGCTCAGCAGCGTATCGGAATAGTTGGTCAGTGCAGGCTGCCCCGGGAAATCCGCACAGGGGGCAGGATTACCGGTTGCGACGTTAACATGCCAGTTACCGGTATGATGCCAATCGTTGAAAATGAACGTCCCCGAATCCCAAGGTTCGTAGAATGGGAGTGGATGGTCGTAGCTTAAAGCGACTTTAACGGGGCTGGCTGTGAGAATGTTGTCATGACTTAAGTTTCCGTCATTCGTTCTATATGCATGGAGGTTGGTGATTAACAGGCTGCAAATGACGAATGAAATACAGTTCATATTACATTCAAACCGGATCACAGATCTGAAAAGAAAAAGGCTTACTGACAAATATACGAAGAAAATAAGAAAAATCTTTATACGTATGAAAATTAATTTTCAGAACCAAGGTTTCCCCTAACTTTGCAAATGATATGGAGCAATTTTTTATTCCTGCTGCGGTCTTATGTTCTTTTCTTATCCTGGTACTTCCCGGGAAAGTGCGTTTTTATTTTACCCTTGCACTTACCCTGTTTATTATTTGTGTCACTTCCATCCCGGCTGCAATCCAGCTTCTTGCACCATTCTCCGCCACTGACCTCAGGCCGGAATCGGCATTTGCGGCAAGCCTTACTTCTACAAATTGGATTTTCAAAGGGTATCTGGGAGAACTCCATTTCACCATTGATAAATTAAGTTCATTTTTTATCCTGATCACTAATTTCACAGTACTTACCGGAATACTCTATTCCAGGGGCTATCTCAAAGCCTATGAGAACACTAAGAATCCTGCCCAGTTTGCACTTCATTACTTCAGCTACACCTGGCTTCACTTTTCCATGCTGGCGGTGCTTACACTTCGCGACGGGCTTCCATTCCTGATCGCCTGGGAACTGATGGCGGTTTCTTCTTTCATGCTGATCCTGTTTGAAGCTGAAAAGCGGGCAACATTGAAAACCGCAGTCAATTACCTCGTCCAGATGCATATCGGATTTGTACTGCTGTTGTTTGCCTTCCTGATAACAGAATCAGGGACTGGGCAGATGAGTTTTGACGCATTGCCCGCATATTTTGCAAATCATTCGAATATTGGCCTCTTCCTGTTGTTCTTTGCAGGTTTTGCTGTTAAGGCAGGATTCATGCCTTTTCACACCTGGCTCCCCGATGCACATCCTGCCGCCCCTTCGCATGTTTCGGGGGTAATGTCGGGGGTGATGATCAAAATGGGTATTTACGGAATTGTCCGGGTTCTTTTCTCTGTTCAATCAGATCTGTTTCTTATTGGCTGGATCATCTTAGTAGTATCAGCCATCTCAGGATTAATGGGTGTGATGCTGGCAATTACACAGCATGATCTTAAAAAATTATTGGCTTACCATAGCATAGAAAATATCGGGATTATCGGAATGGGACTTGGATTGGGAACGATGGGGCTTGCACTGCATAACCCTATTCTGGTCCTGCTGGGTTTTTCGGGTGGCTTGCTGCATGTACTGAATCATTCCTTGTTCAAGTCATTGTTGTTTTTCAGCTCTGGTTCAGTTTATAAAATTTTTCACACCGGAAATCTGGACCAGCTTGGTGGGGTTATACATAAAATGCCCAGGACAAGTATACTTTTCCTGTTTGGGGCATTTGCCATTTGCGGCTTGCCCCCACTCAACGGTTTCATTTCTGAAGTTCTTATTTATCTTGGGCTGTTTAATGGTTTATCCACCGGCAGCGTCTATCAGTCTATCACCCTGCTTCTGGCACTGATTGCGCTTACACTCATCGGAGGATTGGCCGTTTTCTGTTTTACCAAAGCTTTTGGAGTGGTCTTTTTAGGAAGCCCACGTAAAGAAACCCAGGATGGTGTGGCTGAAGTTAGCTCAGGGATGCTTTTCCCCCAATATCTTATCGCCGGCATGATACTGTTGATCGGCTTGCTGCCAATGATCTTTCTGAATCCTTTGATCAATCTTATCTCAGTTGAGTTTCATCTGTCACCTCTTCCTGTATTAATATCCCTTACAGGAATTTTTACAAAGATCTCCCTGATAAGCCTTTTTCTGATCATACTTGTGTCCTTATTGATGATTATCAGGTATTTGCTCCTTAAATCAAGAAAGGTGGAATACGGGCCGACCTGGGGATGTGGGTCCCTCAACACAAATTCACGTCAACAGTATACCGGTACATCTTTTGCTGATAATTTTATAGAGATTGCTCAACCTGTTCTTCAGTCAAAGGAGGAATATCGCTCCATTCGTGAGGATGAAATTTTTCCATCAAAAAGATCCTTTAATATGCATCCGTCCGATATTGTCCATTCGGCACTGAATAAGGCGACTGACTTTACCATGCTTGTACTGAAAAAACTGGCCCGCCTGCAAACCGGGAATATCAGGCATTACGTGTTATACGCCTTCATTTTTATACTGGTGATCTTTGTGCTTTTATATTTAAAACTCATATGACAGGAGCTCTGCTGGCCATAGTATCCGTGATCTTTTTCCCTGGAATCATCCTGAGGGTGAAAAGCATTGCCAGCGGCCGTAAAGGCCCTGGGATACTTCAGCCCTGGAAGAATATCATCCTGCTGTTCAGGAAAAGCAGCGTGTTCAGCACCACAACCAGTTTCATTTTCAGGTTGGCCCCGGCCGTTTACCTTGCCACGATCTGTTGTGCACTTTTGCTGCTGCCTTTCCCGGGAATGCCGTCACTTCTTGGATTTGAAGTCGATTTTATCCTGTTTGCCTATCTGCTCGCTCTGGGCAAATTCATGTTTATCCTTGGGGCACTCGATACCGGAAGCAGCTTTGAAGGCATGGGCGCCAACCGCAAAGCCCTGTATTCCATGCTCACCGAGCCTGCCTTTTTCATTCTTTTTGGAACGCTGGTACTACTCTCGGGACATCTTTCAATGCAGGAAATCTTCTCCCACTTCCAGTTTGCAGGTGAATTTTCCCTGATCACGGGCGCAATTGCAATTTACTTACTGGTGCAGATCGCCATGATAGAAAACAGCCGTATGCCCGTGGATGACCCGAAAACGCATCTCGAACTCACTATGGTCCACGAGGTGATGATACTCGATTACAGCGGGGTGGACCTTGCCCTTATTCAGACCGGCACCAACCTGAAATTTGTGCTGTACGGTGGTCTCATTGCCAATCTTATTTTACCTGTAAACGGCGGATGGTTTGCTGCGAATGTGCTGCTTTTCTTCCTTGTCCAAGCCGGGTTTGCTGCTGCTATCGGACTCATGGAATCATTCCGCGCCAGGAAAAAACTGGCTAAAAATCCCCAGTTCATCGTCACCCTGAGCTCCATTGCCCTGATCGCCTTTATCGTCGTGCTTTTATTAACCCGTAACCTCCTCCGCTGAAATGACCCTGATGCTCATCATCGTGTTTGCGATCTCACTGATCTACCTAAGCGTTACCGAGAGGTTCAGGATCTATGCGGGGCTTGTGGGCCTGCAGGGGCTGCTGCTGTTCGGGCTTTCGTTTCTGCAGCTCGACAGGATCACTCTTGCTACCGTGCTGTTTGTGGCTATTGAAACCCTGCTTTTCAAAGTGATTGTTGTGCCTTACCTGCTGTTTACCGTTATCCGAAAAACAGGGGTAGCCCGTGTTCACGAGAAAGCCCTGCCTTCATTCTATTCCCTGCTTTTAGTCACCCTCGGGCTATTGCTCAGCATCGTGGTCTCCTTTTCAATGAATACCACGCCCTATAACCTGATGTTCTTCATCGTTTCTTTCTTTGCAGTGTATACCGGTCTGTTCCTGATCATTTCTCACAGGAAGATCTTTTCACACCTGGTAGGGTTCCTGGTGATTGAAAATGCGGTGCTCCTGCTGTCACTGGCCATAGGCAGCGAAATCCCTATGCTGATCAATCTTGGTATACTGCTGGATATCTTTGTTAGCGTGCTCATACTTGGGATCTTCATGATGAGACTAAGGCAGCAGACTGATGATTTAACGATTTTGAAAGATGACTGAGGCAGCCTGTATATTTATCCTCTTTTTCGTCCTTTCGTTCATCATGGGCCTGCTGGTTGCATTGATACACTCGAAGGCCCTTGCCCGGTCGCTTACTTCATTGTATGTTATTGTTCACATTGTTTTTACTATATACTGCTGGACGCACAGGGGGGAGACTGTCCTTGATTATTTTACTTTCGACACCCTTGGCCTGCTGCTGCAGTCGGTGCTTTCGATTCTCAGCATCACAACCGTATACCACGGGTTTATTTATGTTCGTAACGATCCCCCCAGGATCTATGCAATTTATCATGCCGCACTGATTGCCCTGATCGCAGCCATGACAGGCGCTTACCTGGCCAATGGGATGACTACAGTCTGGATTTTCGTGGAAGCCACTACCCTTGCCGTTTCAGCCCTTATTTACCATGACCGCACTGCCATCGCATTGGAAGCCACCTGGAAATATGTATTTGTCTGCTCCATAGGGATTGCCCTTGCTTATATCGGTATACTATTCCTGGGTTTTACCGTAAGGGATGCCCGTTTGCTGCATCTTTCGTTTTCATCCATCACAGAGATTGCACGCCTTGCTAATCCCCTTTACCTGAAGATCGCCTTTGTATTTGTACTTGTGGGTTACAGCACTAAAATGGGGCTCTTCCCCATGCATACGGTGACAGTGGATGCGCATACAGTAGCACCTCCTCCTATCAGCGCGTTCATATCCACTACCCTTATGAATGTAGGGTTTCTGGCCATTTTCCGTATTTATGCACTGTTCTCGGCTACACCCATCCTTCACTTCATGAACCATGTGCTGCTGCTTTCAGGATTTCTTTCACTGCTGATATCTGCCGGCTATATGCTTAAAGCCAAGCACAACAAGCGTATGCTGGCTTATTCCAGTCTTGAAAATATGGGGATTGTGGCAATCGCCCTGGGGATGGGTGGAATAGGTTATTATGCCGCCGTACTGCATATCGTACTTCATTCCTTTGCCAAAGCCGGCCTGTTTTACCAGATAGGGCAGTCATACAAAGTCATGGGGACTTATAACCTGGATGAATCGGGCAATTATATGCGCCTCTACCCGGCAGGCGCCACGGCTCTTTTGCTGGGCTTACTATGTATTACAGCAATCCCGCCTTCGGGTATGTTTATCTCGGAACTGCTGATGTTCAAAGCCATGATTGCAAATGGCAATTACCTCTATATGGCGGTTGCTGCACTATTGCTTTGTTATGTTCTGTATGCCCTGCTCACAAGGGTTCTGCATATCGTCTTTTCCCAGCCCAGGACCCAGAGTGGCAAACTGCATGAAAAGGTAAACCCCTGGCAGACCGTTTCACAGTTTGTCCTTTTCGGGCTTGTGATCCTGATTTGCTTTACCCAGCCTGCATTTTTCAGGGATATGATCAAAGACATTATTCAAAACTTGCCGAAATGATCGGGAAAAATCCTTTAGTCGTTCCTCTGGTCGAAATTCCCATCTTCGATTATACCGTGTTCATGGATACGATAGCTGATCTGATGAAGGATGAGAGCCGTCATTGTGTTGCTTACCATGTTGTACCTTTGCATGGCAAGCTCAGGTTTTTCTGCTGCATGGCCTCTGACCACGAAAAAAATATTGTCCTGCTTTCCCATGAACAGAACACCTCTCCCCTGCCGGTACTTCCTTCGCTCACAGCAGCCCATTTTTTGTTTCATATGTATGAACGCGAGATTTGGGAACAGTACGGAATTCAATTCATAGGTCATCCCTGGCTTAAACCTGTAAGAGTAGTGGAGGATTATCCTTTTTATTCCATTGAAGGGGATGGTGTTCACGAAGTCGGGGTGGGTCCTATACATGCGGGTATTATTGAACCCGGGTATTTCAGGTTCAGCTGCAATGGCGAAAAGGTCATGCACCTGGAGATACAGCTTGGATTTCAGCATAGGGGGGTGGAGAAGCTGTTCCTGGAAAAGCCATCCGGTATACAGCGTGCGGTGCTTGCCGAAAGTATTGCCGGCGACACTTCTGTAGGTCATTCCATCGCCCATTCCCAGCTCATGGAAACCCTTGCGGGAATCATATCATCTCCTGCCCTGCAGTGTGAACGTATCATAGCCCTGGAACTTGAGCGGATTGCAGTTCACATCGGCGATACCGCCGCTCTTTGCACCGACATTGCCTACCAGTTCGGACAGGTTGTCAATGAAGCCCTCCGTACCATCGTGATCAACACAACCCAGTCTTGGTGCGGCAACCGTTTTGGAAAAGGCCTTGTAAGAACCGGTGGAAGCTATTATCCTCTGAAAAAGGACTTCATTCTGCTTCTGCTTGCAAACCTTAAGGAAGTTGAAGAAAGATTCGGGCAGATCACCCATGAGATATTCACAAATCCAAGTGTCCTCAGCCGTTTCGAGGGGATTGGAAAAGTGAGTCCGCACCAGGCAGGTATGATTGGTGCTGTAGGGATGGCTGCACGAAGCAGCGGTGTGAAACGTGATATCCGCTGGTCCCATCCGTTCCAGGCTTTCAGAAAAACCACTTACGAGCCTGTAACCCTCCACCAGGGAGATGCCTGGGCAAGAGCTATGCTCAGGAAACTCGAAGTTGAAAAATCCATTCAACTGATCGGGAACCTTCTTAGTGGACATGACTTTGAAAGAATGCCGGCACATCCGGTTTATGAATTAACCCTGCCTGCTTCAAGCTTTGCCTTGTCACTGGCAGAAGGCTGGAGGGGAGAGATAATGCAATCCGCAGTCACCGACGAAAAAGGAAACATCATGAATTACAAAGTTAAAGACCCTTCATTCCATAACTGGATGGCGCTGACGCTGGCTGTAAGGAACCAGGAGATCTCCGATTTCCCGCTTTGCAATAAGAGTTACAATTTGTCGTATTGCGGTCATGATTTGTAATTAGATTGCGAGCGATATCAGTAAAAAACAACCAATGGCACTCAGCATAATAAAAATATTTCCCCGGCATGGCAGGCAATACATAAGGGACCTGCGTAAGGCCGTTATTCCCGAGGGTTTCCGCGGCCGTCCGGTGATCGGTAAGGATATTACCCCTGCTGAAGAAAAACTTGCCTTAACAGTCTGTCCGATTGCTGCCATCCAAACAGGGCCCTTCCGGCTTGATCTCGGGAAATGCGAATTCTGCATGGAGTGCAGTTTTGCCACTGAAGGGAAGATCCGTTTTACCAATGACCACAGGCTTTCAACAAACAACAGGGAGAGCCTTATTATAAAAGTGGGGGAAGATAATCCGATACGGGTTGACCAGTTCATGGTGAGAAAAGAGATAAGTTCCTACTTCAGGTATGCACTCAAACTGAGGCAGGTCTCTGCAGGGGGCGACAACTCAACTGAAATGGAACTCAATGCCAGCGGTAATGTGAACTTTGACATGGGGCGCTACGGTATTGAATTCGTTGCATCTCCCCGTCATTCCGACGGTCTCGTTATCACCGGCCCCATCAGCAGCAATATGGCCGAAGCTCTTCAGATCTGTTACGATGCTACTCCCTCACCAAAAATCGTTGTACTTGCAGGGTCAGCTGCAATCAGCGGTGGAATTTATGAGAACAGCCCTGTTGTGGACAGAAAATTCCTTGAAACCATTAAACCGGATCTTTATATACCGGGAAATCCACCCCATCCCCTGACATTCATCAACGGGATCCTGGATCTTACAGGGAAAAAATAATCTTTCCTCTATTCGTACCTTAATGCATCTATAGGATTCAGGCTTGCAGCTTTGCGCGCCGGATACCATCCAAAGAAAATCCCTATTGCTGTTGAGAAAAGAAATGAGAGTACAATGGACTGAACTGTGATCGTGACAGGCCAGCTCATAATACTGGCTATCACACCTGAGGCTATTATCCCGAGGCCAACACCGAGCAGACCTCCGATAAGGCTGATCATGAGGGCTTCGATAAGGAACTGGAGCAATACGTCCCTGCCTCTTGCTCCAACACCCATTCTGATACCTATCTCACGCGTCCTTTCGGTTACCGAAACCAGCATGATATTCATAATGCCTATTCCGCCCACAAGCAGGGAAATACTTGCTATACTTGCGAGCAAGGCTGTAAGGATGCTTGATGTAGCGGTGGCAGCGCTTGAAATATCAGCCTGCGAACGGATACTGAAGTCCGGGTCTTCCGAGGGCCCCAGCCTGTGCCTTTCCTTTAAAACCTGGGTTACTTCATCTGTCGCTTCAGGTATCATTGTTTCTGATGTGGCCGACAGCATTATACTCTGGATATACGTAACGGTCATCATGCGAACCTGCACCGTATTGAAAGGTGCGATCACAATGTCATCCTGGTCCTGCCCCCAGGCATTCTGCCCTTTTGCTGCTATAAGGCCAATCACCTGGAAGGGGATCTTATTGATACGGATAATCCTGCCCGTCGGATCCTGGCCTTCGCCAAATAAATATTTATTTACAGTTTGCCCGATCACACAGACTTTACTCGCAGTGCGGTCATCATTCAGGGTAAATACCGCCCCTTTGTCAATATCCAGATTGCGGATGTTGAAATAATCGGGGTACACACCCCATACCGTTGTCCTCCAGTTCTGGCCGCTTGCAATCAGCTGGCCGCTGGTCCTGACTGTGGGAGTGGAATACAACACTGCCGGGCAACGGCTGGCAACGGCTTTGTAATCATCCATGGTTAATTTTACACTTGAACCCGCTTCCATTCTGACTCCCCCGGTCATACTCGCAGAGGGAAACACTGTAAGAAGGTTGGTGCCAAGGTTGGCTATCTGTTTCTGGATGCTTTCCTTGGAACCCTGGCCTATTGCAAGCATGGCAATAACCGAAGCAACTCCGATTATGATCCCAAGCATTGTGAGAAAAGTCCTCATTTTGTTCTTGCCGAGTGACCTTATTGCCGCCTTCAACTGGTTTCTAAGTTTCATATTGTCTCCTCTTCTGTTAAAACGGGCATGGTTAAAAGTTCAGTTGCGGCATTCCTGGGTTTTTCGACGATGAAATCTTTTTGTATGCGTCCGTCCCTGAAGGTCACATTCCTGTTGGTATAGGCTGCTATATCGGGTTCGTGGGTCACAATAATGACAGTGATACCCTGGGTATTCAGCTTCTGGAAAATACTCATTACTTCCACGGATGTCCGTGTGTCAAGGTTCCCGGTAGGTTCATCGGCAAGTATCACAACAGGATTATTCACCAGAGCCCTTGCAATGGCAACCCGTTGCTGTTCCCCGCCCGAAAGTTGGCTCGGCAAATGATGAGACCGGTCGGCAAGCCCTACTGATTCGAGCGCATTTATGGAACGTTCTTTCATTTCCTTTGAGCTGACCTTGCTGTTATACATCAGCGGAAGTTCCACATTTTCGAGGGCCGATGTACGGGAAAGAAGGTTGAAGGACTGGAACACAAAACCGATTTTTTTATTTCGAAGATGGGCCAGCTGGTCTTTATTCAGTTTTCCGACATCCACATTGTCAAGCATGTATTCACCCTTTGTTGGCACATCCAGGCAGCCTGCAATATTCATAAAGGTTGATTTCCCAGATCCGCTTTTCCCCATGATGGCAATGAAGTCGCTCTTATGCACATCCATATTGATGCCTCTGAGAGCATGCACCTCAAGGTCTCCCATTTTATAAACTTTTACGAGATGCTTAACCGAAATAATCGTCTCCTTCATATCAACGACCTCCTCTTCCGCCGCTGCCACCACCCTGGGGACGGCCCATCTGCGGTGCGAACGGGTTCTGTTGCTGGGTTGTCTGCTGGCCGGGAGTAGTATTCACTATACCCGTGATCAGTTCATCTCCTTCTTTTACAGAACCTTCAATTTCTGTTGAACTGTTATCTGAGATACCGGTTTTTATCCTGTGAGGGATAATAAGGTTGCCTTGTTTCACCCATACAAGTCCCATTTTAAGTCGATCGTTACCAGGTTGTCCGCCCCAGCCCTGACGGCCCTGCATATTGCCCTGTCCTCCGCGGGTTTCCTGCTGCTGTCCGGAGCCGCCTTGGCGGCCAAAACCTGACTGACCACTCATTCCTTGCTGACGCCCCATGCCTGATTGAGTTCCTGAAGTTGCTTGGGCTCCGCTTCCTGCCACCAAACCGGAACCTGCCTGTCCGCTCCAGCCCTGGCCGGATTGCCTGCGAGCCATGAATTTTTGCAGCCTTTCAATCATTTTCTGGATGGAGTCGGGGTACTCTTTCATATGCTTGTCAAAATATTCCTGGGGTGGCCAGAACCTCAGAGCTGCCGAAGGTGCCTTAAACACATTTAGCGCTTCCTGTATCTTGACGGTAAGATTGGCCGTCATCCCCGGCATGAGTTTCTTTTCGGGGTTGGGCACATCGATGACAACTGTATAATTGACAACATTCTGTAAAGTCACCGGCTGCAACCTGACCTGCCTTACTGTTCCCGAGAAAATCTGATCAATGTAAGCATCAACCCTGAATGAAACGTCCTGGCCTACCTTGATCTTGCCGATATCGGCTTCATCAATACTGGCCTGAAGCTGCATCTTGGTCAGGTCGTTCGCAATGGAAAACAGGGTTGGGGTACTGAAACTGGAAGCAACGGTTTGCCCAATATCCACATTCCTAGAAATGACAACGCCTGAAACAGGAGCTATAATCGTAGCATAACGCAGATTGATATTGGCCCTGTCAAGAGCCGACTTAACAGACCTTTCATTGGCCTGTGCAGTTTCATAATCCGACAGGCTCTGGTCATAATCAGCCTGAGCGATGACCTTTTCATCGAACAGGGTCTTGTTGCGCTCAAAATTGCGCTTTGTAAGCCTGGTCTGCACCTGAGCCCTGAAAAGGCTGGACCTTGCATCCTCAACAGACGCAGCAAGGAAAGTGGTGTCAAGCACAGCAATTCTCTGCCCTTTGCGGACTACAGAATTGAAATCCACAAAGATCTTGGTGATGATCCCCGATACCTGAGTGCCTACGGCAACCGTGGTGTCGGCGCTTAAAATGCCTGTAGCGGTTACAACCACCTGCAAGTCACCTTTTTCGACTTTTCCCGTGCGAAATTCTACTGCTTTTTCCGTCTTTTTCCCGAGCAGGAAATCCCCCCCCACCAGTAGGGCAAGAACCACAACAATAAGGATAATCCAATAAGTCTTTTTCATTGTATGTTATGCGTTAAATTTTAAAATGTAATTGCTTTCCCC
This sequence comes from Bacteroidota bacterium, assembly GCA_026391775.1. Lineage (GTDB taxonomy): Bacteria > Bacteroidota > Bacteroidia > Bacteroidales > FEN-979 > CAIRDP01. The sequence continues at coordinate 82,277 of JAPLDK010000076.1, read as the reverse complement.
TGGTAAAAATCCAGGATCTTGGACTGAAAAATGAAATTGTATTTGGTCTGAATTGCATTTGACAGTGATGAGGTATAATTGTTCTTCTGGATCAGATAGTCAGTCGCACTCATAACCCCAACGTTGAATTTCTTTTCTGCATTTTTATATGTCATTTCCGTTGATTTAAGCTGGATCTTGGTGGCATCGAAATTCCTTGCAGCAGCTTTAAGGCTGGTATAGGTTTGCTCAATATTCATCCTCAGGGTCTGCCTGGTGTTGAGGTCATTTAGTTCGGCTGTTTTTGCATTGATCCTGGCTCGCTCAATACTGCTTTGCAACTGACGGTTGCTGAAAATAGGTATGCTCAGTCCCAGATTAAAAGATTGTCCAACGTTATCCCAGACCTGGGAATACCAGGGATAGTTCTCCTGGAGAACACCCTGTTTGCGGCTGGAGGCATAATTTGAACTAAGCCCTCCGGTAAGCGTCAGCCTGGGCCAGCGGGCACCGGCTGCAATTTTTACTGCCATCAGCGAACTTTTAGTTCTAATTGAGGAGGACTGGATCTGGGGCATGGCTGCAAGTGATATCTGGTAAATCTCTTCCTTGCTTTGCAGAAGTACAAGCCCCGGTTCAACAAGGTTAGGCACTTCAACATCGAAATTATCAATCACTGGGATTTGCATGAGCTGCATCAGTGTCACCCTTGCAATGTCGAGCTGATTCTGGGCATTGACAAACGAAAGATAATCCGTGGCGAGCTGTGACTGGATCTGAAGCAGGTCCCCTTCAGCTGCCTTGCCAACATTCAACATTTTTTGGGTCCTGTCAACCTGGACCGAATCAGCTACAAGCTGGTTCTGGGCTATTTTTAGGATTTCGTACTGCTGGAGTATCTGAAGATAACCGGTTGTCACACTCAGAATTACTGCATTTTTTGCATTTTCAATATCATAGTTACCGGCTTCAATATTGAGTTTATACTGTTTGATCGTATTGTTGTTCTGCAAGCCGTTGAACAGGTTGTAATTGGCATTCAGGCCGTAGTTCCCCGAGTGGAATGTCCCGATTACAAACTGGTTGGTTGTTGCATCAACATTCTTACCGATATTGTATGATTCACCCACGCTTGCACTTACGCTGGGAATACGGTTGGCCCTGGATTGCTCAAGGTTGATCCTGCTTAGTTCGTTCGATAGCCTGCTCTGGTTCACCGAGATGTTACGCTTCAGAGCGGTATCAAGGCATTGCTGGAATGTCCAGGGTGATTTCTGCGCCCATCCCGCAAAGGAGTAGTACATCAGAATGCTTAACAATAAAATAGCACGTTTCATAAATTGATTATTAATTCTTCTATTCCATGATCTTGTTTTTCTGAACAAGGGAAAGAAAGTTGTCTTTATAATTGTCACTGAGAGGAATTTCCCTCCCTTTGATAGAAATAAAGCTTTTGTGAATGAAATCTATCTTGTCGAAGGCAACGATAAAGGAACGGTGAACCCTGATAAAATCATGAGTCGGCAGCTTTTCCTCAATCGCCTTCATGCTCATTTGGGTCAGCACCGGTTTCTCACCGCAATAAATTTTTACATAATCCTTAAGGCCTTCAATATACAGGATTTCCTGTATGTCGATCTTGACCAGCTTATAATCGGCCCTCACAAACAAATAATGGGATCCGAAAGCAGGTCCCTTCTTTGCTTCCTTCGCTCTTTCCTGAAGCTCAAGAAATTCATGGGCCTTGTTTACCGCTTTCAGAAACCGCTCAAATGAATATGGTTTTAAAAGATAATCGATCACATCCAGTTCAAATCCTTCAAGAGCATATTTTGAAAACGCAGTGGTGAAAATTACAAGGGGTTTTTGCTGAAGGCTTTTCAGGAACTGGATCCCTGTGATGTCGGGCATCTGGATATCCAGGAAAAGCAGGTCGACAGGTTTCTCCCGCATAAGCTTAAGTGCGTCGAAAGCATTGGTATATCTCCCTGCAAGCTCAAGAAAAGGGATTTTGCTTATATTGTCCTCAAGCAAGTCAAGCGCAAGGGCCTCATCGTCGATTGCAATACAACGTATCATTATCTTTTGATTTTTAACATGATGTGATAAAGTGATTCCGAATCGCGTATCTCAAGCTGGTGTTTGCCTGGATAAAGCAATTCCAGCCGGCGGCGCACATTTTTAAGTCCTATACCCGGTTCATCAAGCTTCATTATGTCTTTCACGGAAGGTTTGGAATTCTCAACCATAAATGACAATTCCCCTGAACCTGTTTTAAGTTCAATATTAATACTGGACTTCCCATTATAACTGACCCCATGTTTAAATGCATTTTCCACAAACGGGATCAACAGTAAGGGCTCCAGCTGAATTGCAGAAAGGTCGCCTTCTATATCAAACCGGATGTCAACCTTTTCGGCAAGCCTGATCTTCTGAAGTTCGATAAAATTGTTAAGATATTCAACCTCTTCTTCCAGGCCTACCTTGTCCTGCCTTGAATCGGTGATCATATATCGCATGATCTGTGAAAGCTTTATGATGGCCGGTTCAGTGTCATCCGATTTTTTTCTTGCCAGGGAACAGATATTATTCAGGGTGTTGAATAGAAAATGGGGATTGACCTGAGACTTCAGGAAAGCCAGTTCCGAAAGCAGCTTCTCTCCCTGAAGTTCCCTGCGCTCCTTTTCTATTCTTGCCCATTCTTTGGCAAGCCGTATACTGATCCCTATAGCAATACCCGTGAGCAGGGGAAATAAAGGCACCCACATGCCCCGGCTGAAAATGGGCTCGGGGCGGTGGTGCCAGTTCTGGACTACAGATACAATAAAATAATAATACAGGTCGACAAGTATACAGGAGATCACAAGCATCAATAGTATGACAAGTATATAGGCCAGGAATTTTTTATTGAACAGGTATTTCGGTATCAGGAAAAGGTAATTGAAATAGTAAACAATGACTGTCATGACCGAGGTGGCCCCTATCCTGAGGAGATACGAAGATATCCCTCCTCTGGGCTCCATTAAAAGAAACGGAATAAAAAAGAGAAATACCCAGATCACGCAGTTGATAAGAAAAGTCACCCATAAAGGCTGTTCCGTGTTCATAATCAGTTTTATTTGGAAGGAACGAAATTAAACATTTACTTATGTGGTATGCTGAATAATAGACGGACACGGAGATTTAATCGATATTGATTGTTAATTTGCCGATAAGAAATCCATTCTGTTCAAGGGGTTATTATTTTTGTATTTTTGTCCTATGCTTCATCAACGACAACAACAAAAATTACTTCAGAAACTCTCACCCCAGCAGGTACTGGTGATGCGACTGCTGCAACAACCGGTGCTCTCGCTTGAACAAAGGATAAAACAGGAAATTGAAGATAATCCGGCCCTTGACGACACAACCGATCTTGATGACCTTGATGAGATTACTGATGAAACGACCCCCGATTCCATCGATGCTGATGAGGATAGCTTCGCAGATGATGACCATTCTGAGTTGAAGGCCGATAATGAATTTTCATATGAAGATTACCTCGACCTGGATGAAATTCCCGATTACAAATTAGTCTCGAATAACCGTAGCCCGGACGAAGAAACATGGGAATCCCCGGTTGTCTCAGGAGTCAGTTTTCAGGAGTACCTTTTGGCCCAGATGGGTGTTCAGAAGATCCCCGATAAACAGTTTATCATTGCTTCAACTATCATCGGGAATATTGATGAGACCGGGTACCTCGCCCGTGAAATCCCGGCTCTCATAAACGACCTTGCCTTTAACCAGAATATTGAAGCAACAGAAGCTGAAGTCCTTGAAGCCCTGAAACTTGTCCAGGGGTTTGACCCACCCGGCATTGCAGCAAGATCACTTCAGGAGTGCCTTCTCCTACAACTTGAATACAAGACCGACAGGTCCTATGCAACGGACCTTGCAGAAGTTGTCGTCAGGTATTATTTTGATGAGTTTTCGAAAAAGCATTATGAAAAGATCCTTCAAAAGGCCCATATCACCGAGGAAGAACTGAAGGAAGCCATTGACGAAATCACTAAACTGAACCCCAAACCCGGTTTCACAATCAGTGACGAGGTCAAAAACAGCCAGTATGTAGTACCTGATTTTCTGATCGCCATCAACGAAGGGGAAATTGAGCTGAACCTGAATTCCAGGAATGCACCCGAACTGTCGATCAACAGGGAGTATGTGAGCATGCTCCAGGATTATAATCACAAGAAAAAGAAGATCAGCAGCAGCGAAAAGGCAGCCCTGACATTTATTAAACAAAAGATCGATGCTGCCAGGGGTTTCATCGATGCGATCAAACAAAGACAGGAAACCCTTTACGTCACCATGAAAGCCATCCTTGACTATCAGAAGGAATATTTTCAGACCGGTGACGAAACAAGGCTTAAGCCGATGATCCTGAAAGACATATCTAATAAAGTGGGACTGGATATAAGCACTGTATCACGGGTTGCCAATTCGAAATATGTTCAAACGCCTTTCGGCACCTTCCTGCTTAAAAGTTTCTTTTCAGAATCACTCCAGAATCAAATGGGCGAAGAGATTTCTACACGGGAGATCAAAAAGATATTGCACGACACCATTGAAGGAGAGAATAAATCGACACCCCTTACCGATGAAGAGCTGGAGGAAATACTCCAGAAAAAAGGCTATAATATTGCCCGTCGTACGATCGCAAAATACCGTAAACAGCTGAGGATACCAGTGGCAAGGCTGAGGAAGGAACTCTGATCAAACCAAGATATGAATAACGGTAACTCCCTGGCGAGAATTATCTCCGGCCTTTTTCACCCGGTTCTCATGCCTTTCCTCACCCTGATCCTTATGCTGCAGGCTCATTCTTTCTTTATGGGGCTTCTTCCTCTCAAAGAGATCCTTATCCTGATGGGCTCGGTTTTGCTGACAACAGTGGTCTGCCCTTTTCTGATGATTTTCTTTTTGTTCAGGGTAAAACTTGTTTCATCTTTATACATGGAAAAACGGGAAGAGCGGATCATGCCTCTACTGTCAATAGGAGTTTTTTACTATCTCACATATTACCTGTTAAAAAGTATAAGCATCTCAGTGCTTTTCAGCTATTTCATGCTGGGCGCCACTCTCCTCATTATAATCTGTCTTTTTGTGAATTTCTTTTTCAAGATCAGCCTGCATATGGCTGGCATTGGTGGCGTAACTGGTTTCTGGATGGGCTTGAGCATAAGGCAGGGAACGCCTCATGAAATACTTCTTTCCATCCTTATCCTTCTCTGCGGATTGCTTGGTTTTGCAAGATTAAAGGAAGGTAACCATTCACCAAAAGAAGTTTATACAGGGCTCTTTCTCGGAGCCGGGATCCTGTTTGTACTGATGATGCTGTGATCAGAAGGGCCTGAGCAGGAAACCCACGGAGATCGGATACATTTCGGGGCCTTTCCCTTTCTGGAAAATCGATGAAAGCTGGTAGTACCCGGTAACGTGGAACCATTTGTAACCAATGCGAAGAGTAGGGCCGTAAGCAAAACGATCGAGGTTCATAACATTGCGGTATTTAGCCCTGAGAGCTTCGTGCGGATAGTCAGGATCGTCTCCGACATATTTGGTATGCGCCGGCAGCATATATCCCACCTTGAAGCCAATCCCGAGACTGAATTTAGATTTGTTGGTATAGCCGAATTCGATGGGAATTTCCAGGTAAGGCATAGTCAGTTTTGACCTCTTGTAGCCGATAGTATCGGGAATCTTTACAAGATTTGTTGAATCGGTATAACTCTTGACTGTGAAATTACCGTACAGGTTATGGATGGACATTCCCACACCGATCCCGAAACCGAAATTGCTTTTTCCGAAAGGTACCCTGTACACGACATAGCCCTGGAAACCCTGGTTGATGGTCCGTGTTTTGACCCCTGAAGGAACTTTCATGAAAATATCGGTGAACAACCCCAGCCCGACATGGATCTTTTTCTTTGTTTTCTCATTGATGATCTGTGATTTGCCAGTCATCGGAATAACCAGGACAGAGGCAGTCAGGATAAGGATTGCCATCAAAGAATTTCGGTGCAACTTCATATGCTGTAATTTATACAACAAAATTAACGCTTTTTTTTCGTATCCATTGTTTATCCCCATAATTTTTGGGGATATATGCCTTTATGGATGAGCTTCCGTATGCTGTCTACAACAAAAGCCCTGTCTTCCTGGTAAGTCATTCCGAACCATTGTTTGTCGCAGGAAAGCACTTTCACGCCGGCCTGTCCCGATTGGATCAGCTTATTCACAACAGAGGGAATATAGAATTCGGCTTTATAATTTTCATGGTTTTCCCTGATAAAGGAATCGAAGCCGGTCTTTAGTTGTCCGAAGAAAGAAGGAGTGAACCCCCAGCAGTTCATGGAGACGATTGAGTCGGGGGAGATAACTACAGCCTGATTGTTTCCTTCCTTGTAAACTATACCCTCAGGTGTTTGTTCAATGCTTGTCCTTTCCACAACATCGACGAGCTCCTGCTGCCCGTTCACCTGGCAAATTCCTCTCGAGACAGAACCAAACTCCGAGAGTGTTTTATCCACGCGGTAACCAACCATGCAATAATCATTTTCCCGTTCAGAGGTCCAGTCCTTGTAATAGTTGGCAAGTACCTCGTAAGCTTTTCTTCCATAAAAATCATCCGAATTGATCACCGCAAAAGGTTTGTCGATATGGTCCCCAGCCATCAGGACGGCATGGCCTGTTCCCCATGGCTTCTGCCTTTCATCCGCCACAAGGATACCTTCGGGAATCATCCAAATCTCCTGGAACACATAGTCCACCTCAACCTGGTCGCGAAGCTTGTTGATGAACATTTCCTTGAAACCGGCTTCAAGGCTTTCCTTTATGACAAATACAACTTTGCCGAAACCAGAGTTTACGGCATCATAGATTGAGTAATCAAGTAAAGTTTCCCCGTTAGGGCCGATGCGGTCGAGCTGTTTAAGTCCCCCGTAACGGCTGCCCACTCCGGCAGCAAGGATCAATAGTACTGGTTGCATTGTTTACTTTTTTTCTTGTTTCAATTACATTAATCATGTTGAAAGTGATGTTCGTGATTTTGTAGCGTGCATTTTGTAAAAGCGGTATATTTTGAGCGAAGCGCTTCACACAAGCCGCATCAGGTGTGCGCGATTCACCATTTCCTTATTTTATGTCCCTTCACTGCATAGTAAAGTATGTACGCATAACATGGAACCGTGATCCAGTATGCTGATACCGGGCTGAACAAGTCGGCAAGCCTGCCGTATGCCAGGGGAAGTAAGGCTCCTCCTGCTATCGCCATAATAAGCAGGGATGAGCCGATTTTTGTGAATTTCCCCAGGCCGTCGATAGCCAGTGGCCATATGGCCGGCCACATAATTGCGTTGGCCAGGCCAAGTAAAGCTATAAAAAAGACACTCAGGTCAAATGGGAGCGAAAGCGAAAAATTACCAATGTTAATCAGCAGGGAGGACTGGTATGGGGCTTTTGTAGCAAGCAGTGCGCAGATCACAAAAATAATCCCGAATAAGGCTGAGACGGCAAGAACAAATTCCTGTTTGAGATATTTCGGTATTGTGATAATACCGATAATATAACCGATAACCATGGCTGCCAGGGTATATGATGCAAAATACCTCGACAGCTCAAAGCTTATCCCCTGGGACTTCCCGAAATTGATGATAGTGTCTACCGCAATGACTTCCACCCCCACATAAAGGAATATTGCAATAACCCCGAGAACGAGTTGGGGAAACTGGAGAATATTTGTCCTGGTGTGATGAGATTCTTTATCCTTTACTTCTTCCTCGTCGGTATTTATATCTGGCAAACTGGAATATCTCAGGATTATAGCCAGGAGGACCAGCACCACTGCCATGACTATATAGGGTATGATGATCCTGCCGGCAAGGGCATTCAGTGTGAGGTTCCTGTTTATTTCGTCAAGGGCTCCCAGGTACTGTTTGTCGAATTTGTCCATGCCTGCCAGAACAATCGCTCCAAGGATCAGGGGGCTGATCACACCTGCAATTTTATTGCATATCCCCATAATGCTTATCCTTTTGGCAGCGCTTTGAATAGGCCCGAGTATGGTTACATAGGGATTGGAAGCTGTTTGCAGAATGGCAAGCCCTGTGCCCTGAACAAAAAGCCCTGTCAGGAAAAGTCCGTACATCCTGGTATATGCAGCCGGTATGAACAGCAGGGCGCCAATTGCCATCACGATCAGGCCCAGCGACATGCCATTCCTGAATCCGACCTTGTGAAGGACGAAGGAAGAAGGAATAGCCATCACAAAATAGGAGATATAAAAGGCAAATGTGACGAAATAGGATTCGAAATTGTTCTTCTCACAGGCTACCCTCAGAAATGGGATCAGCACTGAATTTAACCAGGTAACAAATCCGAAGATAAAAAAGAAGATACCGATGATAACGATCGAAAAGATGTACTGGCGTTTATTGCCGTCCAGGAAGGCAGTTTTGGAACTCTGGGTCATGCGGGATGATTTTCAGGGCAAAAATAAAGGAATTCTGAATTTCACCAAATTATCCTATTTTTGTCGTAGTAACCGCTCTGATCAAAATGGAAAGCAATATTCAACAATTTAACATCCTCATTGTCGACGACAGAAAAGAGAACCTGATCACTCTCGAAACTATCATTGACAGTCCGGAGCTGAACATTATCAAGGCCCTTTCAGGAAATGAAGCCCTTGCCCTCATGCTGGAGCATGAAATTTCCCTTGTCCTCCTGGATGTCAACATGCCCGGTATGGATGGTTTTGAAACAGCCGAACTGATGCGTGGAAGCGAAAGGACAAAGAGTATTCCGATCATTTTTATCACCGCAACCTACCGTCAGCCTAAACAGATTTTCAGGGGTTATGAGACGGGTGCCGTAGATTATCTTTACAAACCCCTTGACCGGAAGATCCTCCAGAATAAGATCAGGGCCTACATCGATTTCTTCAAACAGAAGCATGCATTGCAGGTTGCCACAGTGGAGTTGCAGAGTACGGTTGGAGAACTGGAAAAAGCCCGGCGAACCGCTGAAGTGGCAACACTTGCAAAAAGCTCATTTCTGGCCAATATGAGCCATGAGATCCGGACACCGCTAAACGGGATCATCGGTATGACCGACCTGATGCTGATGGATGAGGACCTTCCACAGCATTACAAGGAACAGCTGTCCGATATCAGGCAGAGTGGCGAATCCCTGCTCGAAATTATAAACGAAATCCTCGATATATCTAAGATTGAAGCCGATAAGATCGAGATCGAGATCATTGAATTCAGCTTAAGGGAGCTGCTTGAATCAGTCGTCCACCTCCTTTCGGTAAAAACATACCAGAAAAATCTTGCCTTTTTCTGCGAACATCCTGCCGATATGCCGGATATATACCTTGGAGACCCGACGAGGATTAGGCAGGTATTGATAAATCTAATCGGCAATGCTCTGAAATTCACCGAAAAGGGAAATATCTGCATTAAAGTAGAGATCCCTGAATATCATGAAAATGCTTTTGTCCTGAGTTTTTCAGTAACAGATACCGGCATAGGGATCCCGCCCGACAAGCTTGAGAAACTGTTCGAATCCTACCACCAGGCCGATAAGTCCACAACCCGGACTTACGGGGGCACAGGCCTGGGGCTCACTATCTCCAAGAAACTGGTGGAGATGATGGGTGGAAAAATAAAGGTAAGCAGTAAGGTCGGAACCGGAAGTACTTTCCAGTTTACGCTCCCTATGTTTAGTCCGAACCCTTCTGACAATGCCATAACCCTTGACCTGCCTGATAACCTGAAAAACTCAAGGGTTATCATTGCTGATGCCGGATCAAAACATGCCAGGCAGGTTGAAGAGTTCCTGTTGGCATGGGGCCTGAAACCTGTTATTGTGGCTTCAGCGGATGAATGCCTGGAAATTGTGAAAACTTCAGTTAATGACCCGATCAGGGTTGTATTTATTGACCATGCACTGCAAAATGGCCAATCTGAAATGCCTTGCCACAAAATCCTGGATCTGGCCCCTGAGGGGCAGAAACCTGAAAGAGTTGTTTTGCTCAGCAACAAATCCCTGCAGGCTACACGCAAACTTGTTTCAGAAGGGATCAGCAATTACCTTTTCAAACCGGTTCTTCAGCTGGAGCTGCTGAATTTGCTGCAGAGGATTTTCAAACTCGACACCAAGCAAAAGAGCTCTGATTCCCGCATCATGGAAATCAGCAAAACAGGGCCCAAACTCAATATTCTCGTAGCCGAGGACCAACCTATAAACCAGAGGATCATCGTACAGCTGCTTGGGAAGAGGGGTTGGGAAGTAACAACAGCCGCCAACGGGCTTGAAGCAATGCATAAGGCGCATGAAACTGCTTTCGATGTTATTCTCATGGACGTCATGATGCCTGAAATGGACGGATTTGAATCAACCCGCCTGATAAGGCAGGATGCCGACGGAAAGAACAATAAAACTCCAATTATTGCTCTTACCGCCAATGCCATGAAAGGCGATAAAGAACAATGCATTGCCGCCGGCATGAATGACTATATTTCCAAACCTATCAACCCTGAAGAGGTTTTCCAGACCATAGAGAAATATTATTCAAAGTGAAATCGTAAGGATTATGACCAACAGCACCTGGAACAGGATCAAACGCTCAATCCTTGAATTTGATTACAGCACCCTGAAAAATATCGGCATAGGGAAAACTATGCTTCTTTACTTTCTGGGAATTTCGCTGATCCCCCTGGCGACACTGAGTTACATCAACTTCCGGAATTATTACATGGGCCTTAGCATTATGGCCAAAAAAGCCCTGTTCACAACATCCCAGCTCAGGATCAACTATCTCAACACCTATTTTACAGACCTCAACACCTATCTTGGTGAAATGGCCAGGGATAAGAATCATATATACTTCTTTGAACATCTTGCCGATATCAGCACTACTAATGGGGTTAAAAAAACGGAAGCCGGTAACACAAAGTATTCCGAATTTGCCGACAACCTCCGTTTCGAGATACAGAGAAGCTGGATCCCCGACGGCATTCATAATATCTATTTCACCGACCTGAAGGGAAATATCGTTTTTCAGCTTAACCAGAGTTCCGATTTCGGGAAAAACCTTTTCAACTCCGAACTCTCCGGGACCAAGTTCTCCAGGATGACCAAAAAGGTCATCACGGAGGGCAAGCCTATGTTTTCCGACCTTGAGTTCTATCCTCCGGGGAACCGTGAAGCTTTTGGGTTCCTGGGCTGCCCGGTGACCGATCTCAACGGCAGCAAGATCGGGATCCTTGTACTTCAGATTTCAACAGAAAAAATAGATAAAATAATCCAGTACGGTGTTGGCTTCGGCGCTTCCGGTCATGTGTATATTGTCGGTATCGATCTGGTCATGCGCTCAAACAGCAATATCAGCGGGAAAAGCCCGATCCTGAAAAGTGCAGAGATCAACGAAAAGACAAGGATCTGGCAGGAGTATAAAGCCAATAATCTGATCCTGAAGCCCGACGGAGATCCTATTCGCGAAGAAGTTTCAATTTACCCCACTAACCAGGGGAAAATAGTTATCGGCATATACCGGAACCTGGACATCATTGAAGAACTCGGTGTTAACTGGGCTTTGGTGGAAGAAATCGACCAGGGTGAGGCGCATGCGGTTGCACAGGAACTTTCATCGTTTGCCAAGCTATCGCTGATCCTGACTACCCTTGTTGTTTTTATCCTGTCAATCTTAGTGACAAGAAGGTTTGTGAAGCCACTTAAGATACTCTCTGAATGGGCCAAGCAGGTTGGGAGCGGACAGCTTATCATCCGCGATGTAAAAGTTTCGAAAGACGAAGTTGGAGAAATGAAGGATGAATTCATCCGGCTGGTCATTTCTCTCAAGTCAATGGCCGACGTGAGCCAGGCCGTAGCGCTTGGCGACTACAGCAAGTCAGTACAAGTGCGCAGCGAGGAGGATATCCTGGGAAAGTCGATGAACCAGATGGTCGAAAGCTTCAAAAATGTAGTGAAACAGGCCAGGTTAATTGCCAGCGGTGATTATTCTTCGAATATTGTTCCCAGGAGCGACAGCGACACTTTGGGGATCGCATTGTATGAAATGACTAACCGGCTCCGGGAGGCTCATATCGAGATATCTTACCAGGACTGGCTGAAGACCGGTCTTAATGAACTTGGGATAAAAATATCCGGCGAAATAAAGATCAAGGAACTATGCGAGGAGGTTGTTTCCTTCCTTTCCCATTACCTGGATGCCCAGATCGGTTTGCTATATACCCGTGAAGATGACCATCTGATGCACCTGTCGGCCACCTATGCATATTCTGGCGACCCGATCTCCGCTAAACCGCTTGCAATGGGAGAAGGACTTGTAGGACAAGTTGCAAAGGAACGAAAGAAGATGACTTTCTTTGCTTCTTCCGAAACGCTTCCTGCAGTGAATATCGGCCATGAAAACGTGCACCCTCAATATTTCATATTGGCTCCGATAATGTTTGAGAACGTTCTTTCGGGAGTTATTGAACTGGGCTCATTCCGTCCGTTCGATGAGCAAAAGCAGAAATTCCTGGAAACATCGCTTGAAAACATTGCTGTTGCTTTAAATACGGCCCGTTCAAGGGAACGTGTTGAGCAACTTCTTATGCAAACACAGGAACAGGCGAACGAGATGGCCCATCAAAGGGAAGAACTCAGGCAGATCAACCAGGAACTTGAAGAGCAGACAAAGGCCCTTCGTATGTCGGAAGAGAGCCTGCAGCATCAGCAGGAAGAACTCAGGGTTATCAATGAAGAACTTGAGGAACGCACTAAAGTTTTGGAACTGCAACGCGACGATATCCGCAAAAAGAATGAAGAACTGGAACTGGCGCAGGAAGAGATCAGGCAAAAAGCCGAAGCCCTCGAGATCGCCAGCAGGTATAAATCGGAATTTCTCGCGAACATGTCACATGAATTGAGAACACCTCTCAACAGCATACTTGTGCTATCCGAAATTCTTTCGTCAAATAAGAATGGGGTGATGACCGCCGACGAGGTTGAGTTTGCCAAGATCGTCCATTCATCAGGCACCGATCTTCTTGAGCTGATCAACGACATTCTTGACCTTTCGAAAGTCGAAGCCGGAAAGATGGAACTTGAAATCGAAGCTGTAAGCCCGGAAGACATTCTCGACTACGTTATCCGTACGTTTACACCTCTCACACAACCCAAAAATATTGATCTGAAAACAAAACTTGAAAAGGGCATTCCAGTAACCGTTGAAACGGATATGCAGAGGCTGCTTCAGATCATAAAGAATCTCATGTCGAATGCAATAAAATTCACAGACCATGGCAGTGTGACAATTAAAATTGCTAAAGCCGAAGCCGGGGTTCGATTTAATAACCTCGCGTTGAAGGTTGAAAATACTGTTGCCATTATGGTCACCGATACCGGTATCGGGATCCCCGACGATAAGAAGCATGCTATCTTTGAAGCCTTCCAGCAGGCCGACGGGACAGTAAGCAGGAAATTCGGCGGCACCGGCCTTGGCCTTACCATCTCAAGGAGCCTTGCACGCTTGCTTGGAGGTGAGATCCAACTGAAAAGCAAAGTTGGGGAAGGCAGCACGTTTACCATATATTTACCCGTTTTGTACCATGGTTTCCTTCCTGACGAGCCGGAAATTTCCGATGCGTTCCCCAAGGCAATTAAAAAACCACTGGCTGTAAAAAAGGAAACTCTCCCGGTTGCAGAAGAACAACAACACGAAAGTTCAAGCTTTCTTCCCGATACAATTTTCAAAGGAAAGAAGATCCTGGTCGTCGATGACGATATGAGGAATGTATATGTGCTTTCAAAAATACTCGAAGAGAAAAATGTTGATATCGTTGTTGGCCGGACGGGGAAAGAAGGTATTGAAAGGTTACACCAGAATCAGGACATCAGCCTCGTCATAATGGATATCATGATGCCCGAAATGGACGGCTATACTGCCATGCGTGAGATCAGGAAAGAGGAACGGTATACCAATCTTCCAATAATTGCATTAACTGCCAAAGCGATGAAAGGTGACCGTGAGAAATGCATTGAAGCCGGCGCCAATGATTATATGTCAAAGCCTGTTCAGACTGAGAAACTGCTCAGCCTTCTGAGGGTGTGGCTTCAGAAGTAGGATCCCCGGTCTGATCCGGTGCGGGTTCCGCCGGTGTTTCCGTAACAGATGCAGATGTTCCTGCCGGACTTTCAAAATTCTTTTTCTTATGCTTCATAATCCTGCCGTCCACTATAAATACAATGGATTCAGCAATGTTGGTTGAATAACCGGCAAGCCTCTCAATGGCCGTGATTATGACGATCAGATTGGTTGCAACTACGATCACTTCGGTTTTATGCATCATTTCCTCGATGATCTTGGCAGAGATCCCCTGAGCCTTTTCCTCTATTGCCTGGGCAAGATCAAAAATATCCTTTACAAAAGCTGTATTCCTGGTGTTGAGAATAGTAATGACATCATTCACTATCATGTCTGTCATCTTCACAAGTTCATCAATATGAAGTTCATCAATAATATCCCTGTATTCGCTGACCCCTTCGCTTTTCTGGGCAATTGTTACAGCATGATCTCCCATCCTTTCCAGGTCATTGTTCATTTTAAGGGATGACATAATGAGCCTGAGATCAGTTGCAACAGGCTGTGTAAGTGCAAAGATCCTCTGGCATAACTTATCGATTTTTGTATCGAGTTTATCAACTTTGCGGTCATTTTCGATGATCTGTTCAGCGAGTTCAACATCTCCTCTCAGCAGTGCATCAAAAGCATTGTGAACCTGAAAAGCAACGAGGTTTCCCATTTTTATCACGCGCCTGTTCAGCTTCTGGAGTTCTAATTCAAAATGACGTTCCATTGTTTTTCTTTCTTTATAATTTGATGTTTACTGATGTCCGGGTATATAATTAACCAAACCTCCCGGTTATATATTCTTCCGTTTGTTTGATATCAGGGGCTGTAAATATCTTGCGTGTTTTTCCGAATTCTATCAGCTCCCCAAGGTAGAAGAAGGCAGTGTGATCGCTCACACGAGCCGCCTGCTGCATATTATGTGTTACGATCACAATAGTGTATTTCTTCTTCAGTTCGAATATGAGTTCTTCTATTTTGCCTGTGGATATCGGATCCAGTGCACTGGCGGGCTCATCCATGAGAATTATTTCCGGTTCAACAGCGAGAGTCCGTGCAATGCAAAGCCTCTGCTGCTGGCCACCCGACAAACCCAGGGCCGAATCATGCATACGGTCTTTCACTTCATCCCAGATAGCAGCATTTTTTAATGATGATTCCACTATTTCTGTCAACTTCTTTTTATCGCTGATACCGTTTATCTTTGGACCGTAAGCTACATTCTCAAATATAGATTTGGCAAAAGGGTTCGATTTCTGGAACACCATGCCGATCTTTTTCCTGAGATTGACCACATCGATTTTTTTCTGGTAGATATCTAAACCATCTATTAAAATTTCTCCTTTTATATGAACACTCGGGATGAGGTCATTCATCCGGTTCAGACAGCGGAGGAAGGTCGATTTACCGCAGCCGGAAGGGCCTATAAAAGCAGTTACTTCCTTTTCGGGAATATGTAAGTTAATGGAGTTAAGGGCCATTTTCAGGCCGTAATGGAGGGTAAGATCCCTGGTTACGATTTTCGCTTCTTTCATAATTCAAATCATTTCAACCTGCGTCTCAGTCTCGATCTTATCAGCACAGCAGTAAGGTTAAGGGAAAAGGTCAGCATCAACAGCACAAGGGTGGTTGCAAACTGAATTGGCAGTGTCTGGTCCACATTCGATGATTGGGTCGACATTACATAGATATGGTACCCAAGGTTCATGAACTGGTCGGATACCGAAGTGGGTAATGTTGCCAGGTAGTAAGCTGCCCCGGTAAAAAGTATCGGTGCCACTTCGCCTGCGCCCCTGCCAACAGCAAGAATAGTGCCTGTCATAATACCGGAGATTGATCCGGGAATGACAACCTTTTTAATGGTTTGCCATTTTGTTGCTCCCAATGCAAGGCTTGCTTCACGCAGTTCCCTGGGAACGGTGCGAATCGCCTCTTCCACCGAAACAATAACAACAGGAAGAGTTAGCAGGGCCATAGTAAGGCTACCCCAGAGTAGGTTGGGCTGGGCCCAGCGAAGCTGCCCTCCCATAAACCAGTTGTCCATCCCAACCCCCACAAACTTGATAAAGAAGCCCAATCCGAATAAACCAAAAATGATGGAGGGAACAGTTGCCAGTGTCCTTACTGCAAATCGTATTGTCTGGGCTATCCAGGATTTCTCGTGAGCGTATTCGGTGAGATAAATGGCCGTTATAGTTCCGAATGGCACAGCGGCAATAGACATTACGATAACTAGCAGGGCCGTACCGTAAATAGCCGGGAAAATCCCTCCTTTCATCATCCCGTCAGCAGGAAAGGATGTCAGAAACTCCCAGGTAAGCTTATCTTTTCCTCCGATAATTGTAACGACAAGTATTATTATGATAATAGCAAGTATCAGTACCACCGAAAGGGCTGATGCAGTTGTAATTGCTCCGCCGATAATTTTATTTTTCAGCCTCATGCTCCCCTCCCCTGTATCTTTCTGACCAACCTGACTTTAACATAAAATTCGGCTAATGCATTTAATGTGAAATTGAAAATAAAGAGTATTGAACCAATCAGGAAAAGGACGCCGTAATGCATATCACCAAAAACAACTTCAGCCATTTCAGCTCCGATGGTTGCCGCCAGGGTACGAACCGATTCAAATGGGTTCAGCGAGCTTAATGCTGCATTTCCGGTGGCCATCAAGGCAATCATGGTTTCGCCAAAAACACGGCCGATTCCGAGAAGCACAGCTGCAAAGATGCCAGGTGTGGCTGCAGGGAGGATTACAAATACTGCAGTCTGCCATTTTGAAGCTCCAAGAGCAAGGCTGGCTTCCGTATAAGTTCGGGGCACCGCAGTAAGGGCATCTTCCGTTATTGTAAAAATAATCGGGATGGCAGCAAGTGCCATTGCTGCACCTCCGACGAAAGAATTTAAACGGGTTTCGTAACCAAAAACATTCTGGAAAAAAGTAGCCATCACCATGAGGGCAAAAAATCCAATGACCACCGATGGGAACCCAGCCAGCAATTCTATTGCCGGCTTGATCCATTCCCTCAACCATGCCGGGGCAAATGCCGAAGAAAACAGGGCGGCAAGAATGGCAATGGGAGCGGCAAATAACATTGCGATCAGGGTTACTTTAAGCGTGCCTACAAATAATGGGATCAGACCGTATCTCGGGTTCTCAGAAACAGGGAACCATTCATTGCTGAATAAACTGCTTAAGGAACCTTCGCTGTCAGGACTTTCACTGGTCCTGAATTTGGCATCAGGGTTCACCTCATCCGCCGAAACGGAAGTATCTTTAACCTCTCCGTAAGTTTCGGGTTTATTTACGGCTGCTGCAGGCTCAGCACCTGTGTACGTTTCAGGTTTTTGCAACGCTTCAGCAGATTCATTGCTTCCGTAAGATTCAGGCTTGTTCCCGGCAGAAACCCTATTTTCTTCAGTTGTACCTTTTGGCCTGTGTTTGAATGCTGGCAGGCTCTCGCGAAACACGAAAAAGAATATGAGAATGATCACGGCAATGGAAAGGAATGCAACAGAAGTGATCAGCTTTTCGGCAAAAAATTCAGAAAACCTGAATTTCTTCCTAAGAGATTCGGCAGTAAAAGTGTAACCGGATTTTGCCTGATCAGAATTCATCGATCTTGTTTTAAATGTAAAAGGCAACATTTTTCAATACTGCCTTCACTTAACACACATTTACTAACAAAAATACTATTTAACGGGAAAATAACCAACCTCATTAACGACCTTCTGGCCTTCAGAACTGAGGATCCAGTCAACATACTTTTTAACATCTCCTGTAGGCCTGTTCCTCATATACATATAAAGGTAACGTGTGATGGGATATTCCCCTTTTGCAATGGTTTCGGCTGTTGCGAGGAAAGCCCGGCTTTTATCATCCTTCTTTACCTTGCAATGCTTTACACCCTGGGCATATGCTGCTCCACCATAACCGATTCCGTTTTTATCCTTGCTCACAGCGTTAACAACAGCTGCAGTTCCGGGAAGGGTCTGACAATTCGCAGCATAATCTCCCTTTACAACTTTCTCCTGGAAGAATACATAAGTACCTGAACTGTTTTCACGACCGTATAATCTGATCTCCGCATCAGGGCCACCAACTTCTTTCCAATTCCGGATTTTGCCACTGAAAATAGCGCCAAGCTGTTTAATTGAAAGTTCGCTTACAGCATTACCTTCGTTCAGGAAGATTGTGATACCGTCCTTTGCACAAGGTATTTCAACACCCAGTGAACTATAACGTTCCTTCAGTTTGTCCATTTCAGAGGATTTCAGGGGACGGCTTGAATTACAAATATCCGTTGAACCATTGATCAGGGCAGATATTCCCGTACCCGAGCCACCACCTGTAACCTGAATGGCAACATCCGGATTGGATTTCATATAAATCTCCGCCCATTTCTGAGCAAGGATCACCATGGTATCTGAACCTTTGACTGTGATCTTTTTGGGAGCCGGCATGAATGCGAAGCCAATTACAGCCACCAGGACAATGCCCGCAATCAGGGCTAATTTTTTTGAACTTTTCATACTCTTTATTTTTTTGCTTTTTATTTAACTATTTAAAATTTTACCTGCATCCTCAATGTGAGCATGTTCTGCTTGATCTGGTTGCTGTAATCATAAGTACTAGTAACATTATTGACAGTGAAAGGCGATGAAATCACGTTGCCATTTCCTTTTGCATCAACAATCCCGACTTTTTTATTCATTGGCATTTCATAGGCAACCATGAATTTGATATTATCGGTGAAATAATAGCTGTAAGAGAAAGTCCATGTACCATAAGGAATATCATCAACTCCACTCACCAGTTTATTCGTAGTGATGGTTTTGTTTTGAATACCTGTTGCAATTACAGGATTAGTTCCTGCAAAGGAAGTGTACTGAGCAGGATCAATATTAATGGGAATCTTGGCATCCCATTTATTGGTTCCGATCTGGTCGGCACTTAATTTGGTATTTGGATTATAATAATCGTAACGGACTGCAACCTGGTTTCGCTTGCCTATGTTCTTAATCAGGTAAACATACCAACCGCTGAAATTCCTGCTGATAGCCGGTGCATTATTTATCGTCTTCGTAGTAAGGGTAAGTAAGCTTAGGGTGTCTTTAGTGCTGTTGATAGAACTAGTTTGAGTAACAAAGGAAGCGCTTCCGTTATAACCAGGTGTCGAATTTACACCGAAGATGTATTCTCCCTTAAGTGTAAGACCCCCGAGGACATCTGCATAAAATTGCGCTTCGAAACCTACCCAGTTTTTCCTAACTCCCTTTCCAACATTAGCAAGGGTTTTACTATATGAATAATCTGAATTAAGAACATCCAGACTGTTGGCTTTGATTTGTCCATAATAACCATGGGTTCCAATGGTTAGTCCTCCCCATTTCCCAAATTTAAAAGCATAGGTTACACGGGCCATGAGATCTTTGAAATTGTCAAAATCAATGTTCTGGCCAACAACCGCATTTTTATCCCATTTTCCGCTTCCATAGTTATAAACCGGGTTATTGATAGCAATCCCATCATTTCCGTTGAAGATAGCAATCTGGACTTTAATTGGTACTGTTGGAGGTGCAATTTCCAACTTGGCTCCAATTGCGCGTTCATCGGGGTAAATGGCCCTGATAACGCGTGAACGTTCGGGAACTTCACGGTTGCTTGAAGAATATTCGACTTCGTAGTCGGGACGGTTGAATTTACCAACAAATAATGAGAAGGTCTTCAACCAGGGATCATTCGCCTGTACATAAACATCTTTTATGGTAATATTTCCGGGCTGGAAATCGGGTTGCAACACGAAAACAATCCCGTTAATCGGTTCATATGTGAACTTGATCCTGGCCCTGCGAATCATAAAATAATTGTTCGGGTAGACATTGGATGCTTCATAATTGATCCACTGTGCCTGGATATATCCCGACAATTTGATCTTGGTCAGTTTCGCCAGATCAGCTTCTGCAGTCGCCAGTCTTTCTTCAACTCCGGCAACCTTATCATTCAGGGTGGATACTTTCTGCTTGACTGTGTCCAGGTTATTCTCGACCTTCATCTGTGCCTGTAAGGTTACAGAAAGAAACATGAACGGCAGCACTAAACCGCTCATCAGGATAAACATAGCAAATTTCTTCATAAACATAATTTTTTTGTTTGCGGCAAAATTAGATTTTGCGCTAACCGCATATGTTACGCCAATATTACCTTAATGTTAAATAATTGTTAAATGGTTCGCGGGGAAGCTTACCAGGAAGTGCAATTCAATGAGGTGCTGTAAGGGTTTTCAGGCTTCAATGGGGAAAATGATCGTGAAAGAAGTACCGTTAACCTGACCGATCTCCAGCTGGGCTTCAATCTGCTTTACAAGGATGTCGACGATCTGCAGTCCCATGGTTTTGCTGCCCTCCATGGAAAACCCTTCGGGCAGACCGATCCCGGAGTCTGAAACTGTCAGGGCATAAAAATTCGGGGCCTTATGTTTTTTAAATGAAACCGTAATCGTTCCTTCGGAATTGCCGTCAAATGCATGCCTGTATGCGTTGCTTAAAATCTCATTGAGCATCAGCCCAAGGGGAATTGCAGTTTCAATATTAATTATCACCGGTTCCATCTCGAAGTCCAGGTGAACATTCATCCTTCCATAGGTCGCTGAAATTACCGAGGCAACTGACCTGACGTAATCAGGGAAGGATATCTTTTCGAAATCTTCGGAACGGTATAACATTTCATGCACCAAAGCCATTGTTCTTATCCTCAGCTGCAGATTCGTTAGGGATTGCTTCACATCCTCATTCTGGCTCTGTGCCTTCTGCATACTGATCAGGCTGACGAGGATCGCAAAGTTGTTTTTAACCCGGTGATGGATCTCCCTCAGGAGATTTTCCTTTTGTTTGGTTCCTTCCACAATTCCCATCTCTCTCTTTTTAAGTTCCTGAATATTTCTTGTAACCGAAACAAATTCCCTGAAGTCCCCGGTTTTAGGATTAAACACAGGATTAAAGGTACTTTCGACCCAGATCGGTTCATTTCCCTTTTTTCTGGCAAGAAAAGCAATTGAATGAGGCCGGCGTGTAGCCACAACCTGTTTAAGCTGCTCTTTAAGAAAATCTGTGTATCCTGTGACCAGCAGGTCGAGCAGGTTTATGGATAAAAGTTCCTGGGTGGAATATCCAAAAATATCAGCCACAGCTGGCGATGCATAGGTGAAATTATAGTTCTTGTCGATCCTTGCTATCAGGTCCAGGGAATGTTCTGCAATAAACCTGTACTGATCTTCCTTTTCAACGGTCTTTTTCTGAATCAGTTTCCGCTCAGCTGCTTCATGCTGAAGTTTGATGTTCAGATTCTCAATGTCTCTTTTTGACTTTCGGTGGCGTATGTTAATTCTTACAATAATTCCAACAGCAATCATTACTGCAAGCACTATTGCGAAAAGAAGGAATTTAAAGATCTTTTGGTTCCTGATCAGTAATTTCTGCAACACATTCTGACTTTCAAGCAGTTTAATACCCTCCTTCAAAATCAGGATATTCTGTCCCGTCCTGATCACATTGATGTCGGTATTCAGTCTTTCTTTCAGTATACTGTCATTCATCGCCACCATCAGCTTGAAATTCTCCAGGGCTTTTTCCATGTCCCCGGTCTTCAGGTAATAATTATACAATACAGTATACCCGTTTCTCATGTAATAGACACGGTTATTTAATTTTGCCTCTGCAAGGCCGATGTCCATATAGTGCCATCCGGAATCCGGACGGTTCATCTTGAAAAAATTACCTGCTACATTGATGGTTGAACTGTTTTCCGCATCGGAAAATCTCGCCCTTCTTCTCACTTCAAGGGCTTTTTTGTTATAGTATAAAGCTTTGGAATAATTCTGCTGCTGATCGAATACATGAGCCATCCTGGTGTACATTGTCCCGGCAGTTGCGGGATCAACAGAATCAGCAAATACCGAAAGGGTATCATACATTTTGATCACATCAGCATATCTTCTCTGATCAAGATAAATGCCACCTATCGACATATATACCCCAAGTATGCTTCTCCTATCATTGCTTTCGGAATAGTATTTCAGGGACTCCATGTAATAATCCAGGGATTTTGATGTATCCTGCTGTTCATGGAAAACATCGGCCATTTTTTCAAGAAAGAAACCGGTCAGGACAAGATCCTTTTTTTGACGCGCAAGTTCAAGGCCATGCCTGCAGGTGGAAAGAGCATTTGAATAATCCTTAAGGTATATCTCAACTGAAAAAATCGAATGATCAACGCTCATCAACCCTGAAGTATCCTTGAGTAATTTGAAAAGCTGGGAGGCAGAAAGGAGGAAATGGATGGCAGGAGTATGCTTCCGTTTATACACAAAATAGCGCCCGATCTGAAGGTAAGATTCGGCTTTTCCCCGTATATAAGAATGCTCAATAGACTGTTTTAGGGTATTATATGCAATCGTGAATTTTTCTTCAGGTGTTAACGTATCCTGCTTAAGAACAGTTATCATTTTATCGATACTGCGGATATCATTATCCCTCTCATCTGCATTGTCCCCGTTCTGTGCAAAAAGTCCGGACTGAACGAAAACCGCAATCAGCAGAAGAAGAAAAAATGAATGCCGGTGTTTTATTTTCATCCTGAAAAGCGAGCTTAACAATTCAAAAGTAAGAAAAACCGTCGAAAGCCTACGAAATTTTCCTGGTTTTCAGAAGAAGGCTGTTACTGACGACCGATACCGATGAGAAGGCCATAGCGGCCCCGGCAATCATGGGGTTGAGAAGAAATCCGGTGAATGGGAACAATAAACCGGCCGCAATAGGGATGCTAAGAACGTTATAGAAAAATGCCCAAAAAAGATTCTGGCGGATGGTTTGTACGGTTTGCCTGCTGATCTTCAATGCCATCACGAGTTTTCCAAGGTCGCCTTTCAGCAGAATTATCCGAGCCGATTCTATGGCAATATCCGTCCCTGTACCCATGGCGATCCCTACATCAGCAAGAGCCAGAGCAGGGGAATCGTTGATCCCGTCGCCGACCATACCGACCTTTTGACCTGATTTCCGCTTATCGCTAATATATTCTGACTTTTCCATCGGAGAGGCTTCGGCCTTGAAATAGTCGATTCCTGCTTTGGCGGCGATCTGAGAGCTGATCGCAACACTGTCGCCAGAAAGCATATGGATCTCTATCCCCATATTTTTAAGCTCTTTAACTGCACCGGCTGAGCCGGGTTTAATTGTGTCGCTGATGGCAGCTACGGCGACAACCCTATAGTTGCGTGCAATGAAGACTACCGAAAATGCCTGCTTCTTCAGTAATTGATGATATTCCGTTAGTTCTTCGCCGACGGTGCATCCTATGCCGGCAATATATGTAGGGCTTCCAATATGATACTGGATTCCACCGTAGAATCCTGAAACCCCTTTGCCTGTTTCACTTTCGAAACCTACAACCGTATTATCAGTATTTTGAGGCAGGCTGAAGAACTCCGAAAGGGCCAGGGCGTAAGGGTGCTCCGACCGCCATTCAATGGAGGCCACAGCGGATGAAATTTCAACTTTCGTTTCCTGTCCGATGGGTTCGGTTTCATCCCATCTGATCTCACTAACACTGGGTTTGCCCGATGTGATGGTACCTGTCTTGTCAAGCACCAGGAGGTCAAGTTTGCAGAATTCTTCAAGGCTTTGTGCATCCTTGATAAGGATACCATGCTCTGCAGCTTTTCCAAGCCCTACAATAATGGCTGTAGGTGTTGCAAGGCCCAGGGCACAGGGGCAGGCGATAATCAGAACACTCACTGCAGTTGTGATGGCATGGGAAAAACCCATTCCCGGAAAGAATACAAACCATGTTATAAACGTAAGAAGAGCAATAAGTATAACTATCGGCACAAAGACCGAGGCAATACGGTCCACGGTTTTTTGCAAAGGAGCCCTGCTCCCCTGGGCTTCCTGGACCAGCCTGATGATCTGCGCCAGCACGGTCTGCTCTCCTATCTTCTCAGCCAGGATCAGCAGACTCCCTGTCTGGTTCTGAGTGGCGCCTATCACCTGGTCACCTGTCTTTTTCGTGACCGGGACACTTTCACCAGTGATCATACCTTCATCAACCAGGCTTTCACCTTCGGTAACACGTCCGTCAACCGGGATCTTTTCCCCGGGCCGTATAACAACAATATCACCCATCCTTACCTTTGAGATCAGAACTTCCTTTTCTTCCCCGTTACGCAAAACTCTGGCGGTTTTAACTCCAAGGTTAACCAGTTTCCTGATTGCAGAGGAAGTTTTGGACCTGGCTCTCTCCTCAAGGTAACGCCCCATAAGTATAAAGGAAATGATCACTACTGCAGCTTCATAATACATATGGGATTCCATGCCCATCGAAGCTGTCGTTGAATTGGAAAAGGTATTGTAAAGACTGAATAAAAAAGCCGTTCCGCTGCCCATTGCCACCAGAGTATCCATATTCGTGGTCAGGTACCTGGCACGCTTCCATGCAATGACGAAAAACTCCCTTCCGAACCAGAACATGACAGGACAGGACAATACAAGCATGATCCAGTTCCTGTAAGGCAGGTTTGGAAGAAACATTGATATGATAAAAACAGGAATGGCAAATGCGAAAGATGCCAGGAGATTTATCCTTGCTTTTCGAAGACGCAGGGCCTCCCTCACTTCCTCATCCGCCATCACAGCTTTATCTGTAATTAAAGCGTACCCGATCTTCGCAACGGCATCTTCCAGTTGCTTCAGGCTTGCCTTCTCCTGATCAAACTCGACCAGCACCGTTTGGTTGGCAAAATTCACATTTGCTGAAATAACCCCTTCAACAGATGAAAGCATGCTGTTTACACTGGCAGCGCAGGCAGTACAT
The DNA here is from genome assembly GCA_026391775.1 of Bacteroidota bacterium. Taxonomy (GTDB): domain Bacteria; phylum Bacteroidota; class Bacteroidia; order Bacteroidales; family FEN-979; genus CAIRDP01. Next base: position 57,246 of record JAPLDK010000076.1, on the reverse strand, counting down.
GACATGCCTTCAACTTTATAAATTTCTTTTATGGTTTTCATCGGGATGGCAATGAGGGGAAGATTACAGTAAGAACCTCCTCAATTTTAGGGAATAACGATTGTAACAGTTCCTGATTGCTTTTCATGATTTTATTTCTCAAAACCTGCAATTGAAGTTGATATTCCCGGCTTACCTTTTTGGTTTTCAGAAGGAACTGGTCAATATATTCGATCAGCACCTGGTTGTCATGCCAGTTGCCAATCAGCATTTCAGTCTGATTCAGTCTTCGTAAAATAGCGTCCTGCTTTTCGTCCATGAAGACCATGGAAACCAGTGTAAGAATAGTTACCATCGCTTTAAGATGTTTCCGTATCCCGTGGATATTATCGGGATTGGATGGATAATTACGCAACAGGCTTATCTTTTTCGCCTTCTTTACAATAAATTTCTCCGACCTGGCCCTCAGGGTCTTAACCTTGATTTCCTGGCATAATTTCTTCATTGAACGCTCAGACTTTTTTAGTTTCTTTTCATCAAACTGCTGAACCACTGATATAAACTGTTTGGAAAGCTTATTTTCCCTGGACCTGAGGTACTTGATAAAGAAAGACATCCCTACAGTCTCGGGACCATTTTTTTCAATAACCAGCTGGTTGACCTGCAACTCCCTGATCTTTCCCGAGAAACTGAACAAGGCTTTGAATACTTCGAAATTTTCAGGATTGAACTTTTCAGGATTAAGCATTTCGAACATTTCCAGGATGGCATAGATGTTTTTCATGTCAACGCGGGTCCTGTGGATGTCTCTCTCATCTCCGGTGATGCTTGCACGGTACAGATTGGCCAGAAAAGAAGTAATTCTTTTCTTGAAAAATCTCCAGTAAAATTCGCGAACCTTTGAGGAAGTCATAAAAAATTAATCTGCCGGAGAACCGGGTTTAACAGGGGCCTCCTTGCCGGTTAGTTTGACCTGCTCAACAGGAAGCGGGACTTCCTGTTTCAGGGATTCGCCATTAATGGGTGCATTAACAGCAAGCCTGTAATGTTTGTATACCTTGTTGAGTGATTTCAGGAGTGAAATTCCCTGTTTGGCCATGCGTTCTTTTCTTTCCCATGAAACATGCATTTCAAGCATGTCTTTCATCATTATGTTGCGGTTGTTTTTCCACTCACGCAAAGAGGAGATAAGTGAAGTAGGGAAATGGGTTTTTAATGTGGAATACACTTCCCTTGTTTGCAGAAGTTTAATCCGTTTTAAATGCTGTTCAAGCCCGGTAGCAGCTCCAGGGTTTTTAATTTCAGTGATTAAAATAAGCTTCTTCAGCCTGGCTTCCATAATCCCCGAAAGGATCCATATGGCCTCGGTATAAAATCCATTTTTCATGGCATTGCCGGCTGCAATGGTCATCTCTTTAACCGTTTTACCCGGTTTTTTAAACTTTCCGGCCTTTATCTTCATACATAAAATGTTTTTCCGCATGATCACCTGAATTTAACCCATCTGGATGGTGAATCAATACAGATTTCAGTAAATACATATGGTAAAGATAGGAATTTCCGGTAAGATTGTGAAATATTCTTTCTTCAGTCGTCCAGGTCCTCATCTTTATCGGGGCTAACAGTTTTTCGTTTAGCTATATGTTCCTTAATGATTTTGAAATAAATACCTACCTTTACCGTTGATTTCAATGATTATAAACTACCTCAACGTGCTACGATTTTCAAGTTTAATAAGCCTTGTCCTCTTATTGGGAGTGCTTGGATGTTCCAAATCAAGCGATCCTCCTACTTTATATTTTAATTCGCTGAACGCCGGAGGCGTAGGCCTCGGGATCGTAAGCCCCAAGACTGTACCATCAAATGCCACAATTATCGGTGTACTGAGTTCGAATATTGATCCGGCGAGCGCTACAACCAGCAATATTAAACTATTTCGGCTGTTCGATTCCACATATGTCGACATGACCACCACGGTTTCGGGCAACACAATCACACTGCTCCCGAAAAATGACCTTGGTAACGGTATCTATTATGAACTGACCTTTACGGGTATACGGTCAACCGACGGTCTTCAGCTTACCTATCTGTGGAGGGCTTTTACAACTATCGGCAGTTTTGGTCCCCCGGGCCTGGTGGCTTACTGGAATTTTGAAAATAACACCTACGATCAGCAGGGAAATTATACAGTTAATTCAGTGAACGACCTGAATTATGCAATATCCTTCAGGAAATCTCTCGGACAATGCGCAGTGTTTAACGGGACCTCTACAATCATCCAGGTTGCCAACGGGGATAGTCTTGTCAGCACAAACGATTTTTCCCTTTCCTTCTGGGCAAAGGCAAATTCACAATACCAGATAGATTCTGCAGGTAACCCGAAAGGACAACTTGTTCTTGGAGTTGCTGATTATAAAGGGTTTGAATTCGAAATTGCCGCGGATTACAGTTCATGTAAAATGGTTGGCTCTTATGCGCTTCCCGACGGCATAACGGTCTCAGAAGACCTCTCATTTGCCGGTGACGGGAAAACAGGGGCAAACGGAGGATTACCCGGCTGGACGTACTGTGCTGACCTGACAACAACAGGAGGCGTCCCCGGCCTGCTTAAGGATAAATGGGCTTTTATTACATGCACTTTTAACAGTGCCTCTAAAATAGGGACCCTGTATATTAACGGGGTCATGATGAAGCAGCAGGATTTCAACCAGTGGCCAATCGGTGATCCTGCAAGAAATATAACAGGTATGAAATACGGGGGCAGTACCCCAGGCCAGGTGAATATCTTTGCCATGGGATTTTTCCATTCCACAGGTTCTACTGCATATTCGGGCACATCATGGGGCAATTACTATTCGCCTTATGCAAATCATTTCAGGGGATGGCTGGATGAGGTAAGGATTTTTCATTCCTCCCTTACCGGCATTGAAGTTGAGCAGATGTATACGCTGACGAAACCTTAATTCTTTTCTTCTACAAGTACCTTAATCCCTCTCATCACTTTCAGGGGTGTGTCAACAATAACCATATTGTACAACCAGGAAGGCACATTTCCACCTGGATCGACAAAGCCTTCAAGTACAGCCTGAATATTATTTTTCCCAATCGGTTTCAGTGTCCATTTCTGCCAGTAGTTCCTGATCCTGACAATACCTTCCCGTTCGGGAACAACGTCAAGCAACGGCTTGGCCGATACGACCTTTTCTCCTGTAACGGGGTCGACTGTGATCTTCGCTTCAACACATAGGTCCCGGTCGTTCAATGGCCAGGGCACGTCGTAAACGAGATAATACTTTATGAGTTTATCCGGTTCGGAGTAAAGTACTTTTATCTCCCTCACATTTTTATCCCACCAGTCCACATTTTCCACATTCCCGATATACATACTGAGTTTCTCCATAGTGGTGTGAAATACGGTTTCGCCTTTAAAACACTTAAAAGCAGAATGATCCGGTGTCCTTGTATAGATCTTAATCCCGTCCTTTTCCTTAATGAAATTCCATGTTTGGGAACACAAGGAAGAATAAATCAGGATCATCATGGCAACCATCAGGAACCTGATCAGGGATGAGGGTTTTACCTTCACAAGCAGCAGATACAGTGATCTTATCAAATTGCTATTTTTTTTGCAAAGTAACACTAATCTGATTAATTTTGAAAAACTAGCTTTCAACAACAATTAACAAAATGGAAAATTTTACTGCATATAATCCGACAGTCCTGCATTTCGGCAGGAATATCCTGACGGCCCTGAGCAGTACCTTAAAAGAATATGGAACCCGGGTGCTGTTTATTTACGGGAAGGGCTCAATAAAAACGAGCGGCCTCTATGATCAGATCCGGTCTTATCTGTCGCAGGCAGGGCTTGAAGTTTGCGAATATGAAGGCATCAAATCAAATCCCCTGATTGAAGATGTGGATATGGCAGCAGCAACCGGCCGGGCCAATAAAGTTGATGTAATCCTTGCTGTTGGTGGGGGAAGTGTTATTGATTCGGCCAAAGTCATTGCTGCCACAATCCCCGTGCAGCATACAGGCTGGAACTTCCTAGATGGCAACGCTAAACCCAAATTGGCAGTACCTATTGTGGCCGTTCTGACACTTGCTGCCACAGGTTCTGAAATGAATCCCTTCGCTGTTATCACCAATACCGCAACCCGGCAAAAATGGGCCTTTGGCTCCCCTCTTACCTTTCCCAAACATTCCTTCCTGGATCCATCATTAACTTTGACCGTGCCCGCCGATTACACCGCCTATGGCATTGCCGACCTTATCGCCCACTGTTTTGAAGCGTGGTTCGGTATTGGCGATACCAGCCTCACCGACAGGTTTGTGGTCTCCATTGTAAAAGAAGCCATGGCAAACGGGCCTGCACTTCTGAACGACTTGCAGAATTACAAATTACGGGAAAAGATCATGTTTTCCGCAACCATGGCCCTCAATGGCATGACCATGTACGGCAGAGCCGGAGGTGAATGGGGTGTGCACAGCATCGGTCATTGCCTTTCATTCCTGTATAGAGTCCCCCATGGCGCTTCACTTACTATCGTTTACCCAGCATGGCTGAAGTATTTCAAAAACCAGATCCCCATACGGATCTCCCAGCTCGGATCTGCCCTTTTCGATTCACAGCTCTCAGCAGATGAATCTATTCTGAAAATCGAGGAGTTCTTCAGGTCCATCAAATGCCCCATCCGTCTTTCCGAAGCCGGTATTAAAGGCGATGTACGGCAGTCTATATACGAAAATATGGCCGTCAACAAGGTTAACGGCGGTACCATGAAACTTAAAGAAACTGATTTCTATCCATTGATCGACCTGTTCCTGTAAAAAATTTGATTTGGTACAGCAAGCTGGAGACCCTCAGGCTCAGCTTCTCATAGCGCTCATACAAAATCTCTTTGTTATTGACTTCACTCTGCTTCACATAATTATCATTGACTTCTTTTAGCAATGTGCTTACAGAAGCAGCCAGCTGGGCACGTCCTTCACTCAGGGCTTTATCCTTCGAAACCAGCTGGTCCATGCTTTCATAATCTTTGGTTTTATTTAATTTGATTGTTTCTGTATGCTGATGGCATGCAGGAAATCTTCCTTTCTTATGGTAGTCAGTTCTGCGGTTTCAGGATTATCAACGGAAGCCAGTCTGGCCGAAAGCTCCTGAAGGGTTTTTTCAAACAGGTTCCTTACAAACCTTGCATTGCCGAAAGAAGCCGATGTTCTTTCCTCGCAGTTAGCGAAATACGTATTGATAGGCTCAAGGGCGTCGTCTGAAATGAGATAGCCTTTCTTCCTGCAGTTATACTTGAATATCTCAAAGAGTTCATTCACAAGGTAATTGGGGAACGTAAAGGACCGGGTAAACCGTGAAGCAAGGCCTGGGTTTGAATCCACAACTTTTTTCATCAGGTTGGTATAGCCTGCCAGGATGACGATCAGCTTATCACGCTCGTCTTCCATCCTTTTAAGAAGTGTGTCGATGGCTTCCTGCCCGAAATCATTTTCTCCTCCCCTTGTAAGCATATACGCTTCATCCACAAAGAGAATTCCATTGATGGCCGAATCGATCACCTTATCCGTCTTAGGGGCAGTTTGACCGACATACTGTGCAACCAGGTCAGCCCTGGTAACTTCAACAACATGTCCCTTGGCAAGGATCCCCATGGATTTATAAACCCTCCCGAAAATCCTTGCAACAGTGGTTTTACCCGTACCGGGGGCGCCCAGAAAAAGCGAGTGTAGCACCAGGGGTGTTGTTTGTAATCCCCTTGATTTTCTCAGTTTTTCGACTTTGATATAGTTTGCAAGCTTGACGATCTCTTCCTTAATGTTACTGAGGCCTATCATTCCGGAAAGCTCGCCCATGATCTGTTCAAGGGTCTCTTCTTTGTCATCTGTAAACACATCCTTGACAGCTTCTTCAATATCAGCCACCGTTATGGTCTGAAGTTCATCATTCCCGGGATTGTCGAGGGCCGATAACCGTATTGCCTGAACCCTGATAAGCTCTTCAAAGAAATTCCTTATGGCTCTTGCATTGCCGAATGTCTTTGTACGGGAAGTATAAAGGAAGGCAAAATAACGCCCGCATTTTGCTTCCGCTTCCGGGCTCAGTGTAAGATTGCGTTCAGCGGCAGTCTTTTTAAAGATATCCAGCAGCTCATCCGCCTTATAATCCTGGAAAGTGAAATACTGGTTGAACCTCGACTGGAGTCCGGTGTTTGAAGTGATGAAATCCTGCATTTCCTTCGGGTATCCGGCTACAATGACGATGAGCCGCCCCCGGTCATCCTCCATCCGTTTAACCAGGGTGTCTATTGCTTCCTGACCGTAGCCGCCTTTCAGGTCTGAAGCAAGAGCATAGGCTTCATCAATAAATAAAATGCCATCCAGGGCCGAATCGATAGCCTTGTTGGTTTTTACGGCAGTCTGGCCTACATATTCGGCTGCCAGTCCCGAGCGATCGACTTCCACAACATGGCCGCTTTTAAGCAGGCCCAGGGCATAATATATTCTTCCCAGAAGCCTGGCAACGGTGGTCTTTCCTGTTCCCGGCGGTCCGCTGAAGACTGAATGCAAAGAAACCGGATTGGCTGAAAGCCCTTCTTTCTGACGTTTTTGCTCAATTTTAATATACTTCATCAGAGCATCAATCTCTTCCTTGACCTTTGTCAGTCCGGTGAGCTTTTTTAGTTCCCCCATTGCAAGCTCAAACTTGACTTCATCAGGGGCTGAAGTGTCGGATGATTCTGCGGGGTTTTCTTCCTTTTTTCGTTGTGGTTTTGGTTTCTTCCTGGGCTCCTGCGGCTTTTGGGCAGTCTGTCTCTGGTATTCCTCTTCCGTCATCGACATGACCACAACCCAAAAACAATTACCAAAGGTAAGGCTGGAAACCCAATAGCCTTCTTTCCTTTTTTCCGATATTTCCTGCTCAGGGAAAGTGCTTCTGTAAGCCCATGACTGGTAAAGGATATCGGTTTTCTTGGAAACGACAAGTAGCCATTTCTGGTCCCCATACGCCAGGGAAGTTATAATATAACCCTTGTCCCAGTATTCCTCAATGGCTTTCTCAGGAAAGTCCTTCGACATCTCCCAGCGTTGCTCATAGGTTTTTTCTGATTTCGACAATACTATGACCCAACGGTTCTCCCCATAGGTTACAAAGGAAATATGAAACCCCGCTTTAAGTGCCTTTTCAACATCCTTTGAGGGAAATTTGCTGCCGCATTTCCATTGCTGGTCTGTATACCCGCATCCCTGTGACATGATCAGCACCCAGTTGGAATCCCCCCATGTTATATTTGTTATATAATAGTTCTCTTTCCAGCCTTCATCAATTGACTTGACCGGGAATTCGCTCCTCTGGAAATACTTCTGACCGGTAAAACCGGTTTGTTCTGCCATAAGGACAGCCCAGCTGCTACTTCCGTATGCAACATGCGAGATATCGATCCCGCTGTTCCATCCGTTGGTCACAGCATCGGCCGGGAACGTCCTGTATAAAACAAACTCCTCTCTTTTCATCTTTTATGTACTGACTCCACCTCCGCAATATGGACAGCTGCCACTTGACCCGGGGCTTGATGTGAACTTTCTGTTACAATGTGGGCACTTATATTCGCTACCGGATGCTGCTGACGATAAAATGAACAATACCAGCATAACAATTGCGATGATAAGCACAAGTACACTCAGATAATAGGTAACCAGAAGTGCCATTAGCATTAAAATCGTAAGGATGAGGACCCTTGGGATCGCCATTAATGGCCCTACGACTATTATGCTTTCGATGATCATCACAATGTACATGAATATCAAAGTGATAAAGGTTATATAAAGGACCCAGTGTATTGACCGTGTATAGCCAGAGGGAATAAGTTTAAACCCGTCATTCATGAACCACTCCACTTCTCCACCATCCCATAACAACCCTATGAAAACAACAAGGGCAAAAATGGCGCCTATAGTAAGAGGCCACCAACGCATCCTTTTCAGAGGAAAGATCTTTTTCAGGATATTCCCAGAACTGGCTCCTTCGCTTTTCGACCCTCCCTGCAACATGGGATCCCGCCTTCCCATCCTGTTCAGCAGATTGTCAATAAAATCGTATTTCTTGACAACGAAATACAATAAAATGGCAAAAAATACGGCAATGAACCAGGACCTGATATTGGTAAAATTGAAAATGCTTCCGAGAATAACTTTGAATTCATGAAACAGGTAGCTTCCACCTTTAAGGTACGCATCACCATTGATCGAACTTATTGAAGCATACCCTGCCTTCCCATCGGGCAGAAGCAGGAGGGCCGATTTCTTTACAATCTGTAAAACCCTGAATGTATCGCCTTTGACCAATACGGCAATCACATTGTAACTTCCTGCAGAATCATGAATAGGAAATTTATCCTCTGCCACAACATAGGTTGTATTAAGCTTGACCTTGTCAAGTTCCTCCCTGAGCATGCGGTTTTTATAATCCGCCCTTTTAGCAATAACATAATCTGAAGTATCTTTTGTAATATTCTTTCCGTAAAGAAGTCCAAGCTCCTCCAAAGTCAGCACCCTGGAATATATCCTGAGCTCATCTACCTGGCCGTTAAAGGGTCCGATCCTAAGGAATGGATACCCGTCTCTCATTTTTGCTGCCTTGGAATATACCTGGTCATTGACTACAAGTCGCATAGCCTGGTCATCACGGTCATATACCAGGGCAATAAATATCCAGTTTTTTGCGAGTATCTCAGTCCCCCTCAGGCTTCCGTCACTGCCACAGCATGCTGTCCAGCGAATTAAACCGTTATCCCTCTCGGCATAAATTCCCCTGTAATGATCATTCTGGCTCCAGTCATTGTCACTCTGGTAAAGTATTCCCGATTCGAGGTTACTTGAATTCATCTGGATCCAAAACGAGATCGTTAGAAGAGGTTGTTTGCCCGGACTGATATCCAGCGGGATGGAAATAAAGCTTCTCTTATTATGCCGGAGGTCATATGTCAGGCTGATTGCTTTGCCCTGGTTTCCAAAACGGTCGGTGGCAGGCTTTATTCCTTGTGTCTTTCCAGGCTTAATATGCCCATCCGCTTCTTTTGAATTACCATCAAGCTTATAAAAACCCAGCAAACCATCGGTAGGCATGGCCTGCTGGGAGTATATAAACAAACTGACAAGCAGCAATAATGTGGATATAAAAAATCGTTTCATAATCACTATCAGATTGAAAAAATCCTAGATATAAATCAGGTAGTTCCGGATAAAGTTAAGCCCGGCAAAAATTATTATCAGGAAACCAAGCAACATGATGAGCATGAATGTCAGGAATAACATGACAAAAAAGACAGGGTTGAACTCTTCCGACTTGGTCTTACTGCCATCGCTCCATTTTGTTACCCAGGTTTCAGTTGCCGGAGTGGCAAGAAAAAGACCCATAATAGTGCCAATCAACACGTTATGAATATTTTTCCCTTTGAACCAACGTGAACGTTTATCTTGAAGGAATGCAGGCGCAAGACTGGCAAAATAATACAGGACAATACCCAGGGGCATCCACCAGAAACCTTTCAGCCAGTGCCAAAATCCCGGGTCAAAACTTTTTGTCATCAGGTATGTGATAAAAGTGGCAATTATTGCGACAATGATCAACTTCCATGATCCTGAGAAGCTTCTTGTTTCTGACCTATTAATAACGCTGCCCATCGTGTTGAAACGATCAACAACTTTATCATCGGTCGGCATTACTTTTGCAGCAATAGTATGTAGCTCTCTTGTCTTTTTAAGCTGGCTCATTGTCACCGGGCTACGCATTTCTTCTTCACCGGGTTCAGAAACGATTTTCCATGAAGAATATGCCTCATTAATATAGGCTAAGGCTTGCTGGTTCTCTTCATCTGTTGCCAGCTCGGATCTATTAGCTTGTTTCCTCAGATTGATGAATTCTTCTTTTGAAACCGGATCGATTCGTTTTGTCTGTATCAAAGTGATTACAATCATGGTGATGGCATACCCATAAAAGCTAAGGAAAAGGAGCCCGATTATAAGGCCTTTCCAGTTAAAAGGCTTGTCTTTCGCTTCGGTTGTGGTGGCTGTCGAATCAGCTTTAACTGGCTGGTCTGCACTTTGACCAAGCACAGATACTGAGGCAGTAATGATTGACTGAGCACTGCCGAGGACAGAGGCTCTTCCCGCACTCCATCCGTTGAGGAGCAGCAGTGACAGGACAAAAAAAGATAGAATCAGCTTTTTCATACTCATGAAGTTTGATTGAACATTTGATTTAGTGAAATTTCTTCAGGTTGATTTTTTGGACTCAAGGCTAAAAACCTTGTGACAGCAAATGTATCTCCCCCCAACACTCTTATACAAGTATTTATTGGTTGGATTTATAAATCCGGACGTGAAACATCAGGATCAGGACGAGCTTCCAGTGTGGATTTATAAATCCGGTCAATCAATATTTTGTTTTAGCAGCACCTCATAATACTTTTACCAGGTAATACGATTCCAATGATTTCCGTAAAATGAAACCCTGGAAAATAATTCTTTATCTTTTAATTTTCTGTCCGTTCGTAATATTCATTTCCGGATATATGATCTTCAGATATTGGGACAACTGCAATTTAAAGGTATTGGATTCTTTTTCCCTGCAGGAAGGGGACCTCGTTTTCCGGAGGGGAAAAAGCATAGAGAGCCTTGCAGTTGTCCTTGCTGAAAAAAACAGCAGTTTCTCACATATAGGACTCATAGTAATGGAGAGAGGGATACCTTTTGTCATTCATGCTGAACCTGGTGAAAACTCGGCTCAAACCGGGCTGGTGAGGAAAGAACCATTACGTTCTTTCCTTGATCCAAGGAAGGCGAGTCATTTCGCCATCTTCCGATCATATCTTGATCGGAAGAGTTTAACCAGAGTCGCTGCACAGGCAAGAACCTTTTATATTCAACAATGCCGGTTCGACAATTCCTATGATCTCTTTACTGATCAAAACCTTTATTGCACCGAATTGGTTTTAAAAGCGTATCGGCAGGGGGATCAAAATATAAACATTCTGCTCCGGAGACTGGATGAGGTTAACATCCTGCTGGCCAGGAGAAAAATCCTGATGCCCGGGGCATTTATAACCAGCAGATTATTTTATAAAATATATACCCAATGAATCAGTATTCACTTAAAAAAAAACAGTATTATGAAAAAGATCAATGTTTGCTTAATTTTAACAGGCCTTTTGCTGGCCTTTTTATTGACCTCTTGCGGTGGTGGTGGCGGTGGCATCATCAGTAAAACTCCTTCGGATGTTGTAAAAACAGCTCTGAATAATTTAAAGGCCAAGGACTATCCAGGAGTTATAAAATATTATGTACGGAAGGATGGAGTTGCATTCACTAAAGAAGACACCCAGAAATTTACCGGGTTATGTACCTGGGCGACGCAGGAATATGAAAAAAAACAGGGATTAAAGGATATTCAGATCCTGGAAGAGAAAATTTCAGAAGATGGATTGACGGCAACCGTCAAGTACAAATTACAATTTAATAATGGTACAGACTCAGACGACAAGGTCAATCTCAAAAAAGTTAATGGGGATTGGTTCATTGTTATAGGTAATTAAACTGTTTATCATTGATGTTTAGAAGAATAGTTGCGGCCGTTGGAGTGGTGGTTTTACTTACCGGATGTACCGGTAGTAATACCTCCACTCCTTTGGAAAAAAGTGCATTAATAACTCCTGGTAAACAAAACACTTTAAAGTTGAGAAATCCTTTGATTATTGGTCTTGAGCGTTTCTCAAAGGATTCTCTCCTCCGGCATGCCTCTTTTTCGTATCGTTTCATTGATGCCTCTAACGATAGCCTTATAGCAGGCTTTAATGAGGATCAGGCATTGATTCCCGCTTCCACAATGAAGTTGTTTACCACAGCTGTCGCTCTTGAAATCCTGGAACCCGGAACCCGTTTTAAAACCTCCCTGCAATATGAGGGGACCATCACCGGCCATACCCTCCATGGCAATGTAATTATTAAAGGCGGAGGTGATCCTACTTTTTGCCTTGGGGAACAGACCATGAAAATTATTTTTTCAAATTGGTGCATTTCCCTGAAAAAACTTGGGATAGATTCGGTGGATGGTTCCGTTATAGGTGATGGACGGATCTTTGATCAGGATTATATCCCCTATACCTGGACCTGGGGGGAGATCAATATGGGTTATTGTGCTGCCGCCTCAGGGTTATCTATAAACGGAAACCTTTATGAACTCTTTTTCGAACCGTTGAAAGAGAAGCGCTTTGATTCAGGGCTGAAGAAGGTAACTCCTTTTATCCCGGAAGAAGTGTTTTATAATAAGTTGGTTGAGACGGAGATGGACGAGGAGGAGATTTTCCTTATTGGTCATCCGATGACAAATCAAAAAACTATCCGTGGCACTGTATCTAAAGGAAAAACAGAGGTTTCCATTGTAGCGGCCATAAGTAACCCTGCGTTAGCTGCTGCAGGAGAGTTTTTAAATACTCTCTGCCGAAAAGGTTTTTATATTTCCGGGAAAGCCTATTCCGTTACTGATTCCGATTCCCTTGCCGAACGCTTAAAGAGATCTGTAATCATAGAGATTACTTCAGTTCAGTCACCCACAGTGGCTTCCATAGTACATACTACCAATCAGGCCAGTTATAATTTTTTTGCTGAAAATCTTTTGAAACACATTGGGCTTAAAGTCTTAAAATATGGAGGGACCGAAGCAGGTGCCCTGGCCGTTCGACATTTCTGGGAATCAAAAGGGATGGATATGGGAGGATTTGCTATGTTTGACGGTAGCGGCGTTTCACGGTTCAACACCTTTACTGCCAGACAGGTGACCTGGTTATTAGCCTATATGCGGGCCTCTCCGGCTGCAGAATATTTTTTTACATCCCTTTCCGTTGCCGGAGTCTCCGGGACACTTCGCACATTGTGCGTGAACACTGCTGCAGAAGGAAATGTCCAGGCAAAGAGCGGCACCATGTCCAGAGTAAAAAGCTTTGCCGGGTATGCCCAAACCAGGTCCGGAAAGACTCTGATATTCACCATAATTGTAAATAATTTCGACGGCCCGTCATTCGAAATAAAAGAAAAGATGGAGAAAATCATGGACGCCATGGTCCAGCTTTAAAGTACCGGTGATCATGCCCGTACTTTGCCGTTCCTCACAGCAAACTCCGTAGGCGTTAGTCCTGTTGAATTTTTAAAAACCTGGTTGAATGTGGATTTTGACCTGAAACCTGCATTTTTTGCAATTCCTTCAATCGAAAGGTTATTACAATGATCGTCAAGGATCATTTTTTTAGCTTCCTCAATACGGTATCTGTTCAAAAAGGCGGAAAAATTGATTGTATAATGCTCATTGATTAGCCTTGACAAATATGCTGTATTCGTATCGAGCATATGCGCAGTCTCAGTAAGAGACATATTTTCATTAAGATATATTTTGTCTTTTATCAGTAAGCCTTCCAATTGTACTATCAGGTTTTTATTTATTTCGGTCGGTAATGGAGGAGTGTCTGTAAATGGTTTTAGTTCGGGAGGAAGAAGTTTGTCAAACGCCCTTAACCTTCGGTTATCCCCTTCTTTTTCAATAGAAATCATTTCCTGGATGAAACTCAAGGCCTTGACTTTAGGCATTACCTTTTTACGATAATATAACCAGATATAATAACTTACAAACCCTGTTATCATTACAATTAAAAGGATAATAATAACTGCAATCCTGATTTTTGCCTGCTTGTTTTTAGAATCGACATTTAACCTGATGATCTCCTTGTCTTTTTTCTGTGTTTCATATTTAATCGTCATATTCGCTACTTCCTGATGAGCTTTCTCTGTAAAGATGCTGTCTTTGATCTCATTGTGTAGTTTCAGGTATAACAAGGCCTTTTCATGATTTCCTGCTGCATTGTAACATTCTGATAAAAGATTGTAGGCCGTTTCCCATTGGACCCTGTAGTTGAGGAGCCGGGAGTAGTAAAGCCCCTGGTTAAGGAATTGAATGGCAGTAGTGTAATTCTTTAATTCAGTATTCATTTCACCCAGTGAAAGATAAGTACATGACATAGGGAGGTAATCCTGGTCCCTGGATGAAAAATCCAGAGCCCGGGAATAATAAAACTGAGCTGAATCAAAACGTTTCAGTTTCATCCATGTATCACCGATATTGGTCAGGTTAAATGAAAAACCTGAACGGATTGTTATGGTGTCCAAATAATTAATTGCCAGAGATTTTCTGAAATATTTTAATGCCGACAGGTAATTTTTGTCTGAAAAATATGTCATTCCCATGAGGTTATATACGTAGCTTTCACCCTTGAGATGCTTCGCAAGCCGGAAATAACTGAGTGCCTTCTCATATGCCAGAAAACCCTGTTCCCTGTATGAAGATCGAAAATAAAAACCCGATAAATTGCAGATTAAATAGGCTGCATCAATCCATTTTTTTTGTTCTTCCTTGATTTTTAATGATTTGAGGTAATAATATGCAGACTCTTCCGGGCAGCCCGCATCAGCATAAAGCAACCCAAGGCTGTAGCAACAACCAGCTACATGCGATTTATTTGTTGAATCCAATTCGAGAGATTTTTTAAGATATTCAATTGCCTTCACTTTTTCTCCCCTGACCCTGAATAAATCACCCATGTCAGAGTAACCATGAGCTATTAAGGACTTTGAATTTAAAATTTTACTGATATCCAACGCAATCTGGCAAAAGAAGAATGCCGAATCCATCATTCCCCTGCATTGGTAATATGAGGCAAGAGCATAATAAGCTCCAGTCTCTGCTTTTTTATCATTCAGTCTTTTTGCAAGTGTAATAGTCTGATGAACATAGGGAAGACCTTTAACAGGATCAAAATTATAATACTCCCTGAAGATTTTTTGAAGTATCTCAAGCTTTTTATCTTGGTCAGTAGTTCTGAGTTGAGAAAACAAGGCTGCTGAATCTTTTTTTTGAGCCCATAAGTGATTGCTTATCTGTGCAAAACAGAATAACGTCAGAATTATTATTCTGGAAAAGGTAAGGCAGGATTTTAGTATCAATTTTTTGCCTGGAGACATATGGAGACCTTCCCGAGTTTGCTCAAAGCTCTTACAAATATAGTCTTTCCGCTTAAAACTAAAGAATAATCCTCTAATTTTGGTAACCGGTACATTATTAGGTTGTCTTACATGAAATCAAACCCTTACATTAAAAGTTGTAACCATGGGAACTCCTGAAGATGATAAAATGCCTCATTGGGCAAAGCGTATTGACGAATTTGGTCCCCGCCGCTGGCACAGGGAAAAGGAATACCGCAACCGTCGTACAGAATTTGTCTCTTCTATAGTGTTTAATCTGATTGCCTTATTTGTACTTTATAAACTTCCTGACTGGCATTTGGGATTTATTACAGGAAAGTATGGGGCGGTAATGTATATTCTGCTTTTTTCCTGTCTTATTCAGATCGGTGGTAACCTGCTTATGTTATTGCTGAATTTTCGTTCAATCCGGTACATTTCGGGTATATTCATGGAGGCCGCTTCCTTCCTTGCACAGATTACATTGTATTACATTTATCCCCTGGATTTTTCCAATTATCCGGGACTCGGCTGGATAGATATCATTTTCCCGTGGATACTGATCATAGGTATGGTGATTTCGGCAATAAAAATCTTTTCAAATATCTGGAAACTGATATTCTGGAGATAATTCCGCAGTAGTTTTTCCTGTTTATAATACGTTGAGTATCTCGTCCAGGCCTGCTATTTTAAAGGTTTTCTTGATGAATGGGTCGGAATTCTGAATTGAAAAACTTCCGTCTTTTACTCGTTTTTTTCCAGCCACACAAAGCCTGATAAATGACGAGGATATAAAGCTGACTTCTTTAACGTCAAAGACCAGGCTGAAATCCAGTAATGCTTTTTTGTCCTCATTTTCGGTAAGTTCTTCGTACTTGGATTCCAGCTCAGCCGCAATCTGATTACTGAGCACCGTATCCTGTCGTCCTTTAAAAAAGCATGTTAAAACTCTTTCTTCAGGGTTAAAATCAAAATCAAACATACTAAGTGCTTTTTGGATTAGTGATTTTTATGATACTCAAATCTGAGATCTGCTTCATTGCAGTTTTCGTCCATATATTTACTCCTGTCGATGCTGAAAAATTTATCGTTCATTTTTCGCCTGCAGACCCTCTGGATATTGATCAGATGTTTAACAGTTATATTTTCAGTTGTTATATTTTTCCCACCTGTTCCACAGCCAAGTGTAAGTGAAGGAGGCAGCATGTTAAAGGTCCCTCCCACAGCTCCCTGGGAGGTTGGGGTATTCACCACAATGCGCCCGGCATTGATCAGCTGGCTGAATTCCAGGATCCGTTTTTCGTCATTCGCATAAATTCCCGCGCTATGGCCGATCCCGCCAAGGTAATTCAAGTCAATGCATAATTTTATTGCTGAATGATAATCCTTTGCCGTATAAAAGGCCAGGATCGGGGCAAGGATCTCGACCGAAAGAGGAAAGTCCTTGCCAACCCCCGCCAGTTCTGCCAGTAATATCTTCGTCCCCAGGGGCACGGTAATCCCTGCTTTTTGTGCAATCGTTTCAACCGATTGGCCCACAATAAATGGGCTCATCGACATTGATTCCTTAACCACCGCGATTGCTTCGACTTTCTTAATTTCTTCCGGAGTCAGAAAACGGCAGTTCTGGCGTTTAAATTCGTCCCTGACCTGCAAAGCGATTTTTTCTTCAACGATTATCGATTGTTCGCTTGCACACACAGTTCCATTGTCAAAGGTTTTTGACCTTATTATAGAAGATATGGCAAAAGGGATATCCGCACTCTCGTCGATAAAAACAGGTACATTGCCGGGTCCCACTCCTATTGCCGGGTTGCCGGAACTATAGGCAGCTTTCACAAGCCCCGTTCCCCCTGTGGCAAGGATCAGGGCCACCCTGGTATGCGCCATCACCGTCTGGGTGAAATCCCGTGATCCGGCAGATATCATCTGAACACAATCTTCGGGGGCACCCGCCTCCAGGGCGGCTTCATAACATATTCGGGCAGCCTCCCCGGTGCAGCGAGCAGCATTCCGGTGGGCACTGATAATAATGGGATTGCGGGCCTTCAGGCAAATCAGAATTTTGTAAATTGCTGTGGATGTTGGATTTGTAACAGGTGTGACAGCAAAAATAGGGCCCAGTGGCTGCGCTATTTCGGAAATGCCTGTTACGGGATCATAACTGATTACACCAACCGTTTTTTCATTCTTTATATTTTCATAAACTAGTTGTGTCCCGATTACGTTCTTCCAGACTTTGTCCTCCCATATCCCGATTCCCGTTTCCTCAACAGCCATTTTGGCCAGCTTTATCCTTGCATTCAAGGCGGCTTTGTAAACGGCCTCCACTACCTTATCGGTCTGTTCCTGGTCGAATTCCTGGAATTCCGCTGCAGCAAGGATCGCCCTTTCAAGGATATCGTTTGCCTTGTCCATTAAATTCTCTGCCATATTTCTGGTATTAAGATTTTCCCTGTATTATTATTCGCCGAAAAACATGTTAAATTACAACAAAATATTAATGTAAACCCGGTTGAATGGAAATTGTTCTAAAATCCTTCATATGAAAGGTCAGGAAAATCTAAAGAGGGTGTCTCAAAAGTCGAGACACTCTCTTTTTTTATTTATAACTCTCTGATTGTTAATAAATTAGTTCATACGTTTTAAGTGTAATCGTCTGATATTCTGCAAGATTATCTTGCAGCATGAAACAGATCAAGCGAACGAACGTCAGGTTCAAAGAGTATGCGCAAAATCAACTGATGTTGATTCCCCTGTCTCTGGATGAGATGATAGAGTCAAATCATCCCGTGCGCATAGTGAATCAAGTGATAGGAGGCTATTATTCCTGATTATTTATTGAAATGCTTTTGTATTAACTCCTTCAACGCATCACAATTGAAAGGTTTTGCAATATAATCATTACATCCTGCCTCTATTGCCTTTTCCCTGTCACCAGTAAGTGCATAAGCAGTTTGTGCGATAATGACCAAGTCTTTATTGAATTGACGGATTTGGCGTGTGGCTTCGTATCCATCCATTTCGGGCATTCTGATATCCATCAGGACCAGATTAATGTCAGGGTTTTTGCGGCACACTTCGACACCTTCAATCCCTGTTCTTGCGTATAAAAATTCTGTCCCATCTTTTTTCAGCATAGTTGTAATTAGCGTTTCCGACGTTTCATCATCTTCGACGACTAATATTTTCAGCTTTTTACCCTGATTAACTGCGGCGATTCCTGAAGGAAGATCACCAATGACAAATTTCGTTTGCTTTTCAGCATTGTAAGGAATAGTGAAATAAAAAATTGAACCTTTTCCAAGCTCACTTTCTACCCAAATTTTTCCGCCCAGCATTTCCACATAAGCCTTCGAAATAGATAATCCCAATCCTGTTCCTTCATATGGTCGGGTTATCAAATCATTACCCTGCCTGAACCGTTCAAAAATGATTTCCGTTTGATCTCGATGAATGCCCACACCTGTATCCTTCACAAAAAATTCAAGAAATTTATCCTTTTTCTCATACCCAAGTTCAATCGTGCCTTGACAGGTAAATTTAATGGCATTGCCAACAAGGTTTGTAAGAATGGCATAAATTTTCTCGCGATCTGTACAAATAATTGCTTCTTTTGACATGAAATTGTTTTTAACCGAAAGTTGTATTCCTTTTCTTTCAGCCTCAGGTTTGAAGAACGCAAATAGGTATTCGATTTGCTTATTGATATCCGTAGCGGAGATGGTAGTTTCCATTTGTCCCGATTCTATTTTTGAAATATCAACAATATCGTGGATGATATTCAGCATACGAACTCCGCTTTTCTCGATGATGCGGATGTACTCTTGTTGTTCCTCGCCCGTTAAGTTCGGCTCTGTAAGCAGATGGGCAAAACCCAGAATGCCGTTCATCGGTGTTCTGATTTCGTGGCTCATATTGGCAAGAAAAGTTGATTTTAGGCGGTCGCTCTCTTCAGCATGTTCTTTGGCGATTATAAGTTCTTTCTCAGCCCTCTTGCGTTCGGTGATATCTCTGGAAATGCCGAATGTGCCTATAATTTTTCCATCTTTATTACGCAGAGGCATCTTGGTTGAATAATACCAATTCACGCTATTATCGTTTCGTGTTGTAAATTCTTCTTTGTTTATGGATTGACCTGTTCGAATAATTTCCTGTTCATCCTCGTATTGCCTTTGAGCAACTTCCTTTACAAAAAAGTCAAAATCTGATTTGCCCACCAGTTGGTTAGAGTCAGTTAGACCAAATGACTGGACGTGAGCACGACTGTTTCTAAAAAAGCGACTCGTAGTGTCTTTAAAATAAATATGGTCTGGAATATTATCCATAAGGGCAGACATCAAATCCTGTTCATGAATCAGTGCTTCTTCCACCCGCTTACGATCAGTGAAGTCTAAAATAGAAACCACACTTTGTTTAGTGTCGGGGATCATACCGATATCAAGAAAGGCATACCGTACTTCTCCCTTTTTATTAATAAGTTTGACTTCATATTTTTTTGGAACTAAATCGGGATTTTGACGTCTAAGCTGGTGGTTTTTCAGCATTTCCTGCAAACAGTCAGGAGCAACATATTGAACCCATTTATGTCCCATAAGTTCATCAGGAGTATATCCTGTAATGGATTGGCACTCCTTGTTTGCCATTAGAATAGTGGTGTCCTCTTCAACAATCAATGTTGCAGTTCCAGTTGATTCAAAGATTGCCTGATACTTGGCTTTACTTTCCAGTAGCGCATCCTCTACCTGCGTACATTTTTTAATATCATTATCGTATGATGATTTTAATGTATCATATTCCTTCTTTAAATCCTGCAACTCTTTTAGGAGTTCTTTATTTGTTCTATTTAGGTCATTCATATTATTATCATTTTCATATTTCTTTGAACGGTAACGTAAAGTAAAAGGTGGTTCCCTTACCTTCCTCGCTTTCAGCCCATAGATTTCCACCGTGTTTTTCGATGAATTCCTTACAAATGATCAAACCTAACCCCGAACTGGGTTCACTTTCTGTACCTTTACGGTTTGTATTACCATCCAAACTGAAGAGTTTCCTTATCATTTCTTTGGTCATTCCGATGCCTGTATCCTTTACGGAAATCTCAACCCCTTTATCGGGGATTGCTTTTGCAGCGATGGTAACTTCTCCGCATTTTGGAGTAAACTTCACAGCATTGCTGGCTAAGTTACGCAGTATACCACCAAGCATATTTTCATCGGCAAAAACGACCAAATCCTCTGGGACATTAAAGATTAGCTCAATTTCTTTTTTGTGAGCTGATTCCAAGGCCATTGCCATATCCGCAGAAACCTTTGGTAGTAATAAAATTGGCGCAGGTTTACACGTGATTACGCCTCTTTGTAATCGTGACCAGTCTAACAGGTTTTCGAGCAAACTGTAAATGCTGGTTGCAGATTTTCTCATATTCACAGCCATATTCTGAATCTGATCTTGAGTCAACATGGGCAATTCTTCCACCATTAATTGTGTAAAACCCAGTAGACTGTTAAATGGGCTGCGCAGGTCGTGGGCGATGACGGAAAAAAATTTGTCTTTTTCGGTATTTACCTTTATAAGCTGTTCGTTTTTAAGTTTGAGTTCTTCTTCAGCAAGTTTGCGGTCGGTGATATCAAGAATAGAAACCGTGCTTTTCTTCGTACCTGGTACCATCTGGGCATTGACTATTGCATAACGCAGTTCGCCTGCTTTGTTTTTATATCGAAATTCGTAACTTGATAACGCTGCCGCCGAATTCACACGTCTTAGCTGGTGTTGTTCGAACAACCGATCAATGTCTATATTGTAAACAAGTTCCTTCCAGCTTTTTACACCCTCGATTTCACTCCGAGTATATCCTGTGCGGTACGCAAACTCCTCATTAGCAAGACTGATAGTTGTATCTTCCTCAACAATGAGTAATGATGTTCCAGTATTCTCGAATAAAGTTCTGTACTGCTCCTCACTCTTTCGCAATGCCTCCTCCCCCCACTTCCGTTCGGTAATGTCTAAAATAGAAACGACACTTTGTTTGGTGTCTGGTATCATACCGATATCAAGAATAGCATCCCGTACTTCCCCCTTTTTATTAACAAGTTTTACTTCATATTTTTTTGGAGCTAAATCGGGATTTTGACGTCTAAGCTGGTGGTTATTCAGCATTTCCTGCAAACAGTCAGGAGCAACATATTGAATCCATTTCTGTCCAATAAGTTCAGCAGGAGTATATCCTGTTATGGAATGGCACTCCTTGTTTGCCATTAAGATGGTAGTGTCTTCTTCAACAATCAATGTTGCTGTCCCAGTAGATTCAAAGATTGCCTGATACTTAGCTTTACTCTCCCACAGTTTTTCTTCCGTTTTTCTAATCTCAATAATATCATTCTCATAAATTGCTTTTAATTCATTATGCTCCTGCCGTAATTCCTGTAACTCTTTAAGGAGTTCTTTCTTTGTTCTATTTAGGTCATTCATACTGTTTTCATTTTCAAACAATAAAGATACATAGGAAAGACCGCTTATCCATTTAATAAACAACAAATTGTTTCCAAACACTGGGTGAGCTTTGAAACGGAACTCAAAAAAATTCCAAGGTCGCAGTTGTTATAACGTCTGAAAAAATTAAAGAACCCTCCCAATCGGGCTGCTATGTATAGTAGGGGAAAGTATGGCTGGTTATTCGAAGTCGGCTTCGGCGGGAACAACAGGAGCTAAGGAACTGAATTAGATTCTTATTCCGAGAAATGAAATGAATTTGACGGATATGTTCGTAATTGAAGATGGCTCCAAACGTGTAAAAATGACTGGGTAAGGAAATGAATATCTTGCCAATTTTATATGTTTGCATAACCGATCTAATCCTACGGTTCAATGATAGAATTTCAATTCTTCGAAGGTTGTCCTTATGCGCACAAAACCTTGCAACATTTGCGGGAAGTCATGTCTGAACTGCATCAAAAGAATTTTGCTTTGAAAATTATCGAAGTTCCAAACCCTGAATCAGCTCAACGTATGAACTTTCAAGGGTCGCCAACAATTCTGGTGAACGGGGTGGACATTTACACTGGCGAGCAACCAATCGGATATAGTTATACATGCCGTATTTATGAATTTTCAGGGGAAAAGACGGGGATAATCCCAAAGGAGTTTATCAAGGAGAAGTTGAAATGAGGTTAACGGGTTGCCAATCAGCCCCAATATTAAGCCCCCTTATTGCATTTCCTATAATCGTTGATGAATGATGCCACAGAAACAAGAAATGTGCTCAGATGGTCGTATATGCAATAATTTGAATGTGTCTGAAAGTGAAGCGAACCTTTGAATACCCCAGAGTAAGCATTTATTCTCGATTATCCCATTTTGTATTTCCCCAATCGCTTATCCTGCCTTCCTCCTGACACTTGTTGCACTTCCAGTGGATGAACTCATTTTTGGTGTCCACGTCAATCTCGATCCTTCCCGTACACTTCTTCTTCAAGCATCTGATCTGGGTGTATTTCTCTGCGGGATGGTAGTCCTTTGTGGCGGTATCAACAATAAGGGCGAGGAAACTCGCCATTTCTCTGCCTTCCTTGGGCATATCTGAGGGAATATTACCCTTTTGATCAAGGAAATGGGTCAGGTTGGATATGAACATCTTATTTGGGGTTAAGGAGTAATTCTTTGACAAATGTAACGTAGATAAATCAGATTATAGTTTACAACTTTCGTGTAATCGAAAAGTTATTTTTCGTCGTTCCATTTAACCTAAAGTTGCCATTAATTATATCCTCCAATAAATTGCTTTAAGATAGTAATATATTGGTGTAATATACTGCAAATTATCAAGTTCCTGAATTAAATGGTTTAATTTTTCATTTCGTTGGGCGCTATCCCGAATTTCAGTATAATACGCCAATCGCAGCCATATTTGTAAATTTCAGTTGAAAAGTATACCAGTGTTTCAGTTAGGAAAGAACACCACTTAACAAAAATAATAAATAAAAGAACAGTTGATTAATGGGATTGAGACGGGAGATAACTCGCAGAGTTATCCTCGGCTCAAGACCTTTCTTTTGTTGCTTCTTTTTTTCTTTGTTAATATCTGTTCATTTGTTCATAACTGAGTGGTTTGTCAGGCTGCCTTTTTATAAACACACTCGGGGGTTTTATTATCGAGGGACTGATGCGGCCGCTCTGTATTGTAAAACTTGAAGTAATCTTGTAATCCTTGGTAGAGCTGAACCCCGTCATCAAAGACATGGATGTAAACGCATTCGTACTTGACGCTTTTCCATACTGCTCATCGATCAACCGCATCAAATGAAGGTTTTCTTCACTCTCAGGAACCGGGGCATAATAAAGTCCGCTACGGTGGATCCGCAACAGCTCACATTGCCGGCAAAGGCTGATATCAATCTCCTTTTCGATCATTGCTCTTCTTGCCTGAAGCGTCTTTACAACAATTTTTTTTTGAGCCAGTCTATCTCAACCTTCTGCTGGCCGATTTGAGCATATAGCTTCTCTAAAAGGTCCTCCTGCTGTTTTTTATCGATACTGGCCTTTTCATCCGACGAAAAAACTATGGCGGCTTTAGCCTGGAAATCCTTTTTCCATTTTCCAACCTGGTTAGGATGAATTTCGTACTTGCGTGCGATTTCCTCTATTGAACTTCGTTCCTTCAATGCTTCAATAACAACTTTGGCTTTGAATTCTGCACTGAATTTTCTTCTGCTTTTCTTTTCCATGACAGTAAAATTAAGGGTTTGTTTTCCACCTTAACTCGCTGTCCTAAAAAAAGGTTACATTATACTATTTCTCTTATGTCAAAGAGAAGATCAGGGTCATTTTGCTCCCTCAGATCCTGATATATCAATTCCAGGTATTTTTTCAACTTAATATAAGGTATTCCCGTCTTCTGCATTAATTCTTTTACAGAAGGTATTTGCGCCTCCTCATTATAGAAATAATCATTCTTGAGAATGAATGCAAGAAGTTCATCGTACCCTTTACCTTTATTCAATAGGCTTAATGCTATTGATTTCATTGATGAAATATCGCGTATCATCCCTATGGTGCTCAGAGAATTATCTTTCATTTCTTGATTTCTTAAATATTTGAACCAGAAAGATAAAATATTTTTATAAAATAGCAGATAATCAATGATTATCGGTTAGTAGTATGTCAATTATAAATTAGGTCGACTTGGTGCTGCGTTAAAAATGTTACTACAAATGGTACTGCAAAATGAAAAAACCACTTACAAAAAAAACTTGCAAGTGGTTGATTCTGAGTGTGGGCCCAACAGGACTTGAACCTGTGACCCGCTGATTATGAGTCAGCTGCTCTAACCGTCTGAGCTATGGGCCCTGATCAACTGCCCAGGCCTTATCCTAAATGAATTACAGGCAAAGGGTAATTGAATTTGGGGTGCAAAGGTAAATATTTTTTGCCATCTTTGCAACCGCAAAGCTTGGAACTATGCTGAAACTAACCCCTGCCGCATCTCAGGGAAATGCAATCCGCAATATTATTTTTGATTTCGGTGGAGTCATTTGCAATATCGATATCCGGCTGTCGGAATTGAAATTCAGGGAACTGGGTTTTAAAGGGTTTAACCCTTCCTACTCGGTGGAAGAAGGGGAAGATGTTTTCCGCAGACTTGAAGGAGGAAAAATTTCAATTTCCGAGTTTTCCTCTATTTTAAAGAAGCACTTAAACCCCGGAGTAACTGATGATGAAATTCTGGCTGCCTGGAATGCTATGATCCTCGACATCCCGCCTCAGCGGGTACGCCTGCTTGAAGAGGTCAGAAAGTCATACAGGATCTTCATACTCAGCAACTCCAACGAAATCCATTACAATAAATACCTGGATGATTTCAGCAAAAATTACGGTTATACTTCTTTCGGTGACATCTTTGAAAAAACATGGTTCTCGTTTCAGATACATCTGCAGAAACCAACAAAAAAAATATTTGAATATGTGATCCGCGACGGCAATCTGGATCCCTCTGAGACCTTGTTTGTCGACGATACCATCCAGCATATCGAATCAGCTAATAATGCCGGGTTGAGAACATATCATTTACCGCCTCCCGAAGAGATCACCAGGCTGTTTGAACAGCCCACCTAAATAGAAAAGATAAAAAAGGCTTGACATTCAGCGAAAAAAACATTAATTTTGCACGCCTTTTTAATCGACACGCATGAAGCTATCTCAGTTTCGTTTCCACTTGCCTCCTGATTTAATTGCTAATAATCCCTCAAAACACCGCGACGACGTCAATATGATGATCCTCGACCGCAGTAAGCAATCTATTCAGCATAAACATTTTAAAGATATCCTCAGCCATTTCAGCGATGGCGATGTATTCATCATAAATAACACCAAAGTGTTTCCGGCTCGCCTGTATGGTGAAAAAGAAAAGACCGGAGCCAAGATCGAGGTTTTCCTCTTACGTGAACTGAACCGTGAATCAAGGCTTTGGGATGTCCTGGTTGACCCCGCCCGTAAGATCAGGATAGGCAATAAATTGTATTTTGGAGACGATGATACATTGGTTGCCGAAGTGATCGATAATACTACTTCGAGGGGCAGGACAATACGTTTCCTCTTCGATGGCCCTTACGACGAGTTTAAGAAAACTATTCAGAAGCTTGGCGAAACCCCGCTTCCGAAGATCCATAACAGGCCGGTAACCAGTGAGGACAATGAACGTTACCAGACCATTTTTGCAAAACATGAAGGTGCAGTTGCTGCTCCTACCGCAGGATTACATTTCAGCCGGGAGATCATGAAACGCCTGGAACTTAAAGGTGTTTCTTTTGCTGAGATAACACTGCATGTCGGGCTGGGCAATTTCCGCACCATTGACGTGGAAGATCTCACAAAGCATAAAATGGATTCTGAAGAAGTGATCATCGAACCGGAAACCGCTGAAATTGTCAATAAGGCCAAGATGGACAAGAAAAAGATCGTGGCAGTGGGAACAACTACAATGAAAGCCATTGAATCTTCAGTGACCGTAGGAGGCATGCTAAAACCATTTAAAGGCTGGACCAACAAGTTCATCTTTCCGCCATACGAATTCAGCATTGCAAATTGCATGATCACCAATTTTCATCTCCCTCAAACCCCCATGATGATGCTCACTTCCGCATTTGCCGGATTTGATTTTACCATGAAAGCCTATGAAGAAGCCGTTGAAAAGAAGTATAAGTTCTTTACTTACGGCAATCCCATGCTGATCCTTTAAACCTTGGATAAATTTGCCATCATCGTGGCGGGCGGTACCGGTACCCGCATGAGTTCTGCTATTCCAAAGCAATTCCTTCCACTTGCCGGTAAACCGGTATTAATGCACTCCATTCAGGCTTTCCATGAATACGATGCCAAAGTAAAAATTATTGTGGCACTCCCGACCGGTCTGATCTCCGAATGGAAAACACTTTGCTCCCGGTATAGCTTTACCATTCCGCATACACTTGCCCAAAGCGGCAAAGTACGTTTTGATTCAGTTAAAAATGCACTTTCTTTTGTGAAGCTGGATGGCATCGTCGCGATCCACGACGGGGTGAGGCCTATGATCAGCAAAGGCCTGATCTCACGCGCTTATGATCATGCCATCGCGCATGACAATGCCATACCTGTTACCCCGGTGACAGATTCGGTGCGTATGACCAACGGCAACATGAACCATCCGGTTGATCGCAGCCACCTCAGGCTGATCCAGACCCCGCAGGTGTTTCTGACATCACTCATCCTGAAAGCCTATCAGCAGGGTTATCAGGATTCGTTTACCGATGATGCAAGTGTTCTGGAGGCAGCCGGCGAAACCATCAACCTCATCCGGGGAGATCCATATAATATAAAAATCACTTACCCCGAAGACCTTGTAATTGCCGAAGCCTTAATCAAATACAAGACGGGAGTTTAACCTCAAATTCTATTTTCTGAAACTTCTTCCTTTCCAGGAATACATACTGAATTGCCCGGCAATGGCCGCGGTGAGGGAGTAGAAAAACTGGAAGACCTGGGCTACGAAATAATAATTCAGAAGGTTTTTCTTTTCAAAAAACCCGGCCATCAGCAATACAAGGGGGTATTCAACAAGGATTTTCAGAAACCATAGAAATGAGGACAGGAGCAGGATCATTGGATTAAAGATGCCGGTTATCCCACCAATAAGGATAAGAAACGGGAATCCAAAAGTCAGTGCACCGGATAGTATCACAAAGGCATCCCTGTAACCCTTGCTTTTCGAAACCCATCGTAACCTTTGTTCCCAGAAGTCATTCCAGGTAGCACAGGGGGCAGTCAGAGTAATTGCTTCTTTTTCCTTAAGAAAAACAACTGAGTTCCTGCCGAAATGCTTCCTGAATTTCATCATTAAAAACTGGTCGTCCCCCGAATGGAAAACACTGTTCCCTGAGAATCCGCCGGTTTCCTGGAAGGCTTGCTTACTGTAGGCCAGATTACCGCCGTTGCACATCAACGAACAACCCAGGTTTGCCGAACCTGCAGTGACACCCATAATCCCCAGAAATTCAAGGACCTGGATCTTCTGGAATATTCCTTTTTCCCCGGTAAAACCTACAGGCCCAAGGATCATTTTGATTTCCTGGTTCCTGAATGCCCCTGCCATCGAACCTATCCATGATTTATTGTGAGTTGTATCGGCATCTGTGGTAATGATGATATCGCCCAAGGCAGCGGCAACAGCTCTTTCAATTGCTTTCTTTTTCCCGTGATTTTCCCGGATGTTCTGGCCGGCCTGAAGAAGGGTCAGTTTCACTTCATGATGGTCGTTGGCCCACTTGCGTACCTTTTCGACAGTATAATCTTCCGAAAAGTCATCCGAAACAATGATCTCGAAACAATCTCCTGGATAATCCTGCAATGCAAGATCATCCAGGCAGGATATGATGCCAGAGACCTCATTACGCACTGGCAGTATCACCGACACTTTGGCCATCCCGGGAATGTTTAGTCCGGCTTGAGAAGTGGGGTAATAATGTCCGATTTCATAACTTCCGTGCTTTGTCCTGCGTTTTTTCAGAGCTCCTGCAGTTATTGCAAGTATCATGATACTGTATAATAAGGCTGCAAGTATAAGGATACAACTGAATGCAAGATCAAAACTCATACGATATCAGGCTTCATTATTACGAAAGAACTGCAGGCGAAAAAGAAAGATACTTCCGGCAATAGCGGGAATCCCCAGGTTAATAACCCAAAGCAGTACTGAGGCAGCGAGTACTCCAAGGTTGAGATCGGCCGAGGCAGTCATCAAAGGGGTGAAATAAAAACCGAAAAAATAAATGGCGACCGACCCTCTGATCCCCAGTTCGGTAAGGGCAATCGTGGGAATAATGGCCATGATTAGATATATAAGCGATATCATCAGGTAAGCGTAGTAAAATGGGATATTCACCCCGAGTGCATGCAGCAAAAGAAGATACTGGGTTGAAAAGACAATATATCTTGCAAAGCTCAGGGCCATGACTGTCAAGAGATCGCGGTTTGAATACAGGGTAAAAACACGGAAATATTTCCGTATTCGGCTGAGGCCTTTCTGAAGGATCTTTTCTTTCCATGTTGCAAGAAAATTTACGTTAAAAAATAGCCCAAGCAACAGGGTGTCAAGCAGCAGGACCAGTGCAACCAATGCATAATAAAGGTAGCCATTAATGAATTCAGGACCAGGGAACCTGAACACAGGCAAAAAGATCAGCAAAGCAAGAGATCCTGTAATGATAGTAACCAGTAACTGACTCATACTGCCAATAACCGTAATAAGGATTCCCTCTACAT
This sequence comes from Bacteroidota bacterium, assembly GCA_026391775.1. Taxonomy (GTDB): domain Bacteria; phylum Bacteroidota; class Bacteroidia; order Bacteroidales; family FEN-979; genus CAIRDP01. The sequence goes on along the minus strand of JAPLDK010000076.1, from coordinate 28,401 downwards.
GGCTGGCTTTTTTAAGGATAAATGCCCTTCCGAAATATTCTCCGATACGGTTGGGTGTAAATGAACTGATCGTGACTCCCGTCAGCACTGCGAAAACAGATCGCTTCATGCTGACCTGTTCAACTTTTGAGATCAGATTTTTCCATTTCCATGCTTCTATCAGCCAGTTGAGGGCCATTAATAACAATATCAGGGCCAGCATCAATAGGAACTTTGGTGAGCTCAGGTCATCTTCAAGGGTTTTAAGCAAGGCGGGCAGATCCTGCTTCCAGAAAACCTGGTTAATTATGAAAAAATAGGAAACGACAAGAATTACCAGCTGTATAAGAAGATTGTATCTTTTATATAACTTTGTCATGCCTGCAAATTTAAGGTAAATATGTCTGAATTACCTCGTGAAAAGATCATACTTGGGATAGACCCCGGGACAACTATTATGGGTTACGGGATCATCCGGATTTATGGCAACAAGCTGAGTATGATAGCCCTCGGCGTGTTAAAATTAAACAAATACGACGATCATCCGCTCAGATTGAAACTGATTTTCGAAAAAACCCTTTCCCTTATTGAGCAGTACAAACCCGATGAACTTGCTATCGAAGCTCAGTTTTTCGGAAAAAATGTACAATCTATGCTGAAACTGGGCAGGGCTCAAGGTGTTGCCATTGCCGCCGCTTTATACAGGACCATCCCGATTTTCGAATATTCACCCCGTAAAATTAAGCAGTCCATCACAGGCAAGGGCTCGGCTTCCAAGGAGCAGGTTGCTGCTATGCTTCAGCGTTTGCTGTTTCTTAAAGAAATTCCCGAAAGCCTTGATGCAACGGATGCCTTGGCTGCCGCTGTATGCCATTACTTCCAGAAAGGCACACTTGAAGGCGGGAAGAAATTTACAGGATGGAAGAGCTTTTTGACAGCCAACCCTGAGAGGGTGTCGTGATTACATCAATTTCTGGTACACCATCCACCACCTGTCGGGGATGTCGTTGTTGCAGGCCTGCTGGTAGTCCTTGTAGGAACAGGGAACCAGGTAATGCCTTTCGTATTTGATCTTCTGCTCCGCAGGAAGGGGGATTTCCATCCACCAGCGGTCGGTCTTTTTACTCTTGAAGAAAACAATTTCTTCCTTATGGTCACTGATAGTAACCCTGTATTTTAAATAATCCTCTTCGTTCTTGAAAGGGAAATCATGCGCCCTGTTGTAATAGCCATCGATGAAATACCATATCATCTGAGAAACCAGGTGGGCGGTCTGCCCCTGGCGGTCAAATTTTGGATTTACCTCATAAAACCCAATTGATGTGAGTTTATCACTGATCCCTGCATACCGTACGATCTGGCAGGCCTCTTCCCCGTAAAATCCGTTTGGGCCCGCATTGCCGTTTCCCGGTGCATCGGAATACCTTACAGCCGAAATATCAAAACTCAGCATATCGGCGTTCCGGACTATAGGTTCAACTTCTTCAAGACTTTCTCTTACGATCCCTACACGATATGTATCAAAGAACAGGTTCTTCATCAGTTTCAGGGCATCCTGGTCAATGAAATAACTCTGGTAACCTATATTGGCATAGTTAAAAAGGTAGTTCGGCTGGTGAAGTATAATGCTGCTGAGGAAAGACTGTGAATCCAGTTCATTCTCGGTTTTACCCAGGTCGAACATCGGGTCAATCGCTACAATATTGATGATCTGGCCAAGGCTTTCATATGCTTTGTAATTCGCAAAAGAGAGGTCCTGCCCTCCCCCGATGATGATTGGAAGAACATTGCTGCTTATCAGTTCGGCCACTGTACTGCTTAATGCGAAGTAAGTGTCGTTGGGGGAAAATCCTTTCCTGATATTTCCCAGGTCAACTATTTTATTTGCATAAGGGCCCGGGAACAGCCTGTACAAATACTTTCTTACACTGTCGGGCCCGAGATCGCAACCCTCATTATCGACCGAATTCCGGTCCTCTTTAACGCCAATGATCGCAAGATGTGCATTGGTAAAATCGGGGAAATTCCCGGCTTCGGAATAGATCTCAATGATACTGCCAATGCGAAGCTGGCCCTGGCCCTCATTTGTCATTGGGAATTCCGTTAAATCAATCGGGGAAAAGAAGGTCGAAATGTCCATGGCCCTTATTTTTTCTTTCTGGATTTGGATTTCGTCGGTTCGCTTGCGCTAAGTATTGCTTTTACATCTTCATAATTGAGTTCGGCTGCGATTTTTCCTTTTGGGATCTTGTAGTTTTCCTTTTTGAAGGAGATGTATGGGCCATACCTGCCGTTCAGCACTCTAATATCTTTATCTTCGGTATATTCCCTGATCACTTTTTTGATCTCTTCATGCCGTTTTTCTAGGATAATCTCAATGGCTCTTGCAAGGATTACGCTGAGCGGATCATCTGAGGTCGGAAGTGAAAAGAAAGCTGATTTATGCCGGATATAGGGGCCGAATTTACCTGCGGAGACAATAACTTCTGTTCCTTCAAAATCTCCCAGGGTCCTTGGAAGTTTGAACAGGTCGAGGGTCTCTTCCAGGCTTATGGTATCTATACTCTGGCCTTTCTTCAGTGCGGCAAAGCGTGGTTTTTCGTTGTTGTCTGCTTCACCCAGCTGTGCCATTGGCCCAAACCTGCCGATCTTGACATAGATATTCAGGCCGGTTGCCGGGTCCGTACCAAGGAGTTTCTCTCCCTTTACTTTTTTTGTATTTTCAAGGGCCCCTTCAATTTTTTCATGGAAGGGAAAATAAAATTCTTTCAGCATATCCTTCCAGGCCAGTTTACCTTCGGCGATCACATCAAATTCCTCTTCCACGGTAGCTGTGAAATTGTAATCCAAAATATCTTTAAAATTCTGAACCAGGAAACCGGTAACCAATGCTCCAATATCCGTAGGGAAAAGTTTTCCTTTTTCGTAACCAACAGTCTCGGTTTTGACTTCTTCCTTTATGGTAGTTTCTTTGAGGCTGAGGAAGTCATAATTTCTCTGTACACCCTGTCGTTCCTCCTTAACAACATATTCCCTTTTCTGGATTGTGGAGATAGTGGGAGCATAGGTTGAGGGACGGCCGATGCCAAGTTCTTCAAGCTTTTTAACCAGTGTTGCTTCGGTATACCGGTAAGGTTGCTGGGTAAATTTCTGCTGGGCTATCATTTCATTCAACAAGAGCTGTTCCCCTGTCTTGAGGGGAGGAAGGACACCTTCCTGATTTTCCGATGCATCCTCATCCGTAGATTCCATATACACCTTAAGGAAACCATCGAAACGTATCACTTCACCTCTGGCAATAAATTTTTCAGCTTTGCCTGTTATTCCAATGGTCACATTGGTTTTTTCGAGTTCTGCATCAGCCATCTGGGAAGCAATAGTACGTTTCCAGATCAGATCATACAGCCGTTTGCCTGAACGATCGGCTTCAATGTTTTTATTGCTCAGATAGGTGGGGCGGATTGCTTCGTGGGCTTCCTGTGCTCCTTTAGTTTTTGTAGCATATCTGCGGGTCTTCACATATTCCTCACCGAAAGTCTCAGTCACTTCCTTTTTCGCCATGGCAATAGCCATGTCGGATAGATTCACTGAGTCGGTCCTCATATAGGTGATCTTCCCTGATTCATAAAGTTCCTGGGCGACACGCATGGTGTTGGCCACTGAGAACCCAAGCTTGCGCGATGCCTCTTGCTGCAGAGTTGAGGTGGTGAAGGGAGGTGCCGGGGATTTCTTTGCCGGCTTGGTTTCAACTTCTTCAACAGTGTATTGAACATTCTTGCACTGTTTCAGGAAATTCAGGGCTTCATCTTTCGACTGGAACCTCTTATTCAGTTCAGCACTTACCGTTTTCAGTTTCGTTCCTTCCTGTACAACAAAATCACCGGTGATACGGTAGGATGAGACCGCCAGGAAACTTCTGATCTCATCTTCACGTTCAACAATAAGCCTTACAGCAACTGATTGTACCCTGCCGGCAGATAATGCAGGTTTTATCTTTCTCCAAAGCAGGGGTGAAAGTTCAAACCCTACCAGGCGGTCAAGAATCCTTCGGGCCTGCTGGGCATCCACCAGGTTCATGTCAAGTTCCCTGGGATTTTCAATTGCTTCGAGTATGGCTGACCTTGTAATTTCATGGAATGCAATACGGCGTGTGTTCTCCTTCTTTAATCCAAGGGTCTCCATGAGATGCCAGGCAATGGCTTCACCTTCGCGGTCCTCATCTGACGCCAGCCAGATATATTCGCTGTCCTGGGCCAGTTTTTTGAGTTCGCCAACAATTTTCTTCTTATCAGGAGAAACAATGTACTTTGGTTCAAATCCCTTTTCTACATCCACCCCCAGATCCTTTTTGGAAAGATCTGCCACATGCCCCATGCATGATTTCACTATAAATTCGCTCCCAAGGAATCCGCCAATGGTCTTTGCTTTCGCGGGAGACTCAACAATCACTAAGTTCTTCGTCATAGTAGTATTGGATTTCAATTCACAATCCGGGTACAAAAGTACGACAATTAACATAATACGTACCTTTGTGCCCATTTTAATCCTTAATCCGCCAGGTCGGGGAAAGTGATATATGACAGAAAAAAAAATCCGGAAATTCTACATAGAAACCTATGGCTGCCAGATGAATTTTTCTGACAGTGAGATTGTTGCATCAATACTTTCCGATGAAGGTTTCGAAGCTTGCCTTGACCTTCATGAAGCTGATATTGTGTTATTGAATACATGTTCTATACGTGAACATGCCGAGGACAGGGTAAGGAAACGACTGCATTACTTCCGATCCCTGAAGAAGAAGAATCCCGGCCTTACCATAGGCTTGCTTGGCTGTATGGCCGAAAGAACCAAGATCGCCCTGATTGAAGAGGAGCAGCTTCTCGACATCATTGCAGGCCCTGATTCCTACCGTCATTTACCGGGCTTGCTTGAATCAGTTGAATCAGGCCAAAGGGGTATTGACACTATTCTTTCTGCGGATGAGACTTATGCGGATATCCACCCTGTAAGGCTTGATTCCAATGGGGTTTCAGCCTTCATTTCAATTATGCGCGGATGCGAGAATTTCTGTTCCTATTGCGTAGTGCCTTATACCCGAGGACAGGAACGAAGCCGGGATCCAGAATCCGTGATCCGTGAAGCGAAAGATCTCTTTCTTCAGGGATTCAGGGAGGTTACCCTGCTGGGGCAGAATGTAAATTCTTATGAATGGAAGGAAGGTAACACAACAGTGAACTTTCCGCTCCTTCTTGAACGGATAGCGGGTCTCGATCCGCGGTTGAGGGTCCGCTTTGCCACCTCACACCCAAAGGATTTGAGCCTTGAACTGATTGAAATCATTGCAAAATACCCAAACATCTGTAAGGCCATTCACCTTCCCGTTCAGAGCGGCAGCAATGCTCTGCTGGACAAAATGAACCGGAAATACACCCGTGAGGAATACCTTGAGAAAATAAGGGCTATCCGCAACTGTATCCCCGGATGCGCAATTTCAACGGATATTATCACAGGCTTCTGTGATGAGACGGAGGAGGATCATCAGCAAACCCTTGAACTGATGAAGGAAGCCGCCTTTGACTTTGCTTTCACATTCAAATATTCGGAACGGCCGCAGACCATTGCAGCTGAACAATATGACGATAATGTTCCTGCAGAGATTAAAGAAAGAAGGCTAAGGGAGATCATTGAGCTTCAGCAGGAACTTTCATCTGCCAGCAACCACAGGGACCTTGGCGAAACCTTTGAAGTTCTCATCGAAGGAGAATCAAAGCGCTCCGATAAACAATATTTCGGGAGGAACTCCCAGAACAAAGTGCTGGTGTTCCCAAAAACATCACAAAAACCGGGGGAATACCTAAAGATTAATGTAAAAAGGGTTACTTCTGCCACTTTGATTGGGGAAGCTGTCTGAGGCAAAAACATATTGACCAACCGGGCTTTATTGACAAATCCTCTCCCGACAATCAGGAAAATTGTCATGAAAATTTTAGGATGTTTGCTCTATATTATTAGTTTTGACTGAATTTCCTTAATTTTGCACACTCAATTTTCGCATCTATGAAGCAAACCCTAAACCTGCTTACAAAAATAGCTTTCCTGCTCCTTGGTATTACACTTGTGTTTTCCTCCTGTGTTCCCCAGAAAAAAATCCTATATCTCCAGAAACAGCAGGAAAAGGATACTGCCAGCATTTATGCTCACAAACATCCTCCCGATTACAGGATTCAGCCCAGGGATAATGTTTATATCAAGCTATTCACTCTCGACGAAAAAAGTAATCTTTACTTCAACAAGCAGTCGGGCACAAGCGGAAGTTATAACGATTACGCCAACGATGCCAGCATTTACCTGAATTCTTATTCGGTAAGTCCTGATGGTTATATTGATTTTCCAGTGGTAGGAAAAATTATGATAAAAGACCTTACTGTTTCCCAGGTAAAGGACGTGCTTCAGAAACTGGTGGATGAATACCTGAAGGAAACTGTCGTGGTTGTAAAAATGGTAAACTTTAAAATCACTATCCTCGGGGAAGTGAACCATCCCGGAGAATTTACCATTTATGCAGACAAGATCAACTTTTTCGAGGCCATTTCACTGGCGAATGACCTCACCGATTTCGGGAACAGAAACAAGGTTGTTCTAATCCGTCAGGTCCCCGGTGGTTCAAGGGTATACAAACTGAACATGACCTCTGATACCTTTTTAAAATCAGATCAGTTTTATCTTCAGCCCAATGATATTATTTACGTTCAACCACTTGCATACAAACGCTGGGGCTTCGGCTCAACTTTCCCATGGGCAATAGTGCTTGCTGGTATTTCAGCCGGCCTCCTGTTAATCACTTATATGAAAACATTGTAAACTGTAAATCCATTCATCGTGAACGATAATCTCCAGGACTTCCAGCAGCAGCAAACTTCGGTCGACTACAAGGTTCTGCTTTTTAAATTCTACCGTTACTGGTATTTCTTCGCAATCACGGTGTTTATTGCCCTGATCATTGCGTTCATTTTCAACAAATATACCAGCCCGGTCTATGAAGTGAAAACTTCCATCCTCATTAAAGATAAATCGGAAAATAAACTCAACGCCCAGAGTATTATGGGGCTGGGGGGTCTCAACAATATGCAGAACCTGCAGAATGAGATCGGGGTTTTATCCTCTTACACTCTGACGTACAGAACTGTCAACAAGATCGGATTCGAAGTTTCTTATTTCAGTGAGGAAAATTTCATCGGCAAGGAATTATACAGGGATACACCGTTTACCGTTGAAATGGATACTGCATATCCCCAACCGGTCAATATGAGGTTCAACCTTTCAATTTCATCAAAAGACAAGTACCGCCTTGAAGCCAAAGAAGAAGACATCAGATTCTACAATTTTTCAAAAAAGGAGAAGATTGCAGGCCGTAAAGAACGGGTTGCAGTCGATGAAACCTATGAATTCGGGAGATGGGTACAGGGAAATAATTTCCGCTTAAGAGTGCTGCTTAATCCATTGTTCAACCCCCAGAAAGATCTCAGCCGCTCGTTTTATTTCCAGTTCAATGATTTTGAATCATTGGTTAGCCAATTCAGGGGATTCAGCATAGAACCCATCAACAAAGAAGCCTCCATTGTTGAGATAAAGCTCAAAGGCGGCAATGTGAATAAACTTGTCGACTTCCTGGATGCCCTTTTAAGGGAATACCTGGCAAAAGACCTGGAACGAAAAAATTTGGTCGCCGGCCGTACCATTAACTTTATCGATAATGAACTCCAGGATATCAGCGACACTCTTCATTCAACCGAAAAGGCCCTTATGGTTTTCCGTACCAACAAGGAGGTCATGAATCTCGATGATGTCACAAAACAGGTTTTTGAGAAGATGATGGAACTCCAGGATGAAAAGGCGGTTTTGATTGTGCAGTCGAAATATCTTACCAATCTATACCAGTACCTGGAAAAGAACCAGAAACTTGATGAGCTTGTTGTTCCGGCTTCCATGGGAGTTGAGAATCCCATGCTCAACGACCTTACGATGAAGCTGACCGATCTGTACACTAAACGCACAGAGATAACCCAGTATTCAAAGGAAAAGAATCCTACTCTCATTTCCATAGACCAGCAGATCGCCACTATCAAGAACGCTCTTGTCGAGAACATCAAAAGCGCCATCAACACCAATAATATCGCCCTCAAAGAAATCAATGACCGTGTGTCTCAATACACTTCAAAGATCAGCACACTACCCGAAACCCAGCGTGTTCTTTTTAGTATTGAACGCAGGTTCAAACTAACAGATGCCATCTATACCTACCTGCTTCAGAAACGTTCGGAGGCCCAGATCACCCAGGCTTCAAATCTCTCCGACAATGAAGTTGTTGACGCTGCTATGGGTGGTTCCAGCCCGGTCTTTCCCAAGAAAAGCCTGAACTACATCATCGCTCTCATCCTGGGGATCATCCTTCCCATCATTTACATTCTTGGCAAGGATTATTTCAACGACAAGATCATGGAAAAAGAGGATATTGAAAAGATCACTAAACTGCCGATTGTAGGGCATATCATTCATTCCGACAAAAAAAGCGATATCGTTGTTATTAACTCCCCGAAATCTACCATCGCAGAGTCTTTCCGTTCTGTACGTACAAATCTCCAGTACCTTCTCCAGGGCAAAGAAAGAATCACCATTCTGGTCACAGCCGATATGGTAAGTGCCGGTAAAACCTTCACCTCAATAAACCTGGCATCAATCTATGCAATGTACGGCAGGAAAACCCTTCTGATGGGCTTTGACTTCCGTAAACCCAAGATCTACCAGGACTTCGGCCTTACCAATTCCGAAGGAATTTCTTCTTATCTCATCAATAAAAGCAAAATTGAGGATATAATACAGTTTTCAGGGATTGAGAACCTGGATATCATTATGGCAGGCCCTGTCCCTCCAAACCCGGCAGAACTTATCGCTTCGGCTAAATGTACCGAGATGTTCACCAGGCTTAAGGAGATTTATGACTATATCATCATTGACACCCCGCCTATTGGGCTGGTAACAGATGCATTCCTTTTAATGAAACATGCCGATGCGAACCTTATGCTGGTAAGGCAGAATTATACTCATAAAAAGATCTTTGGAAGCATCATCAAGGACATTGAGAAACGAAACATCCCTGGCCTGGCAATACTTGTCAACGACGTCAAGCTCACTGCCAGTTCCTACGGTTATGGTTACGGCTACGGCTATGGTTACGGCTATGGTTACGGCTATGGCTATGGTTACGGTTACGGTTACGGCTATGGTTATGGTTATGGTTATTATTCCGATGACAAGGAATCGTCAAAGAAGAAAAAATCAACACTGCAGAAAATTTTCGGCAAAGCTTAAGCTTGAAGAGGAAGAATGAAGGACTACAATTTGACGCATCTCAGGGAGCTTGAGTCGGAAGCCAGTTATGTTTTACGGGAAGTCGCTGCCCAGTTTGAGAGACCTGCTTTGCTTTTCTCCGGTGGCAAGGATTCCATAGTGCTTGTCCACCTTTCCAGGAAAGCCTTTCACCCAGCTTCGATCCCTTTCCCACTTGTGCATATAGATACCGGCCATAATTTTGAGGAAGCCATTATCTTCCGCAATAAATTGGTGAAAAAATTCAATGCCCGCCTTGTGGTTGGTTCTGTGCAGGAATCCATTGATAACGGAAGGGTCGTCGAAGAAAAGGGCATCAATGCCAGCCGCAACGTTCTCCAGACAGTCACCCTCCTCGACACTATAGAGAAATACAAATTCGATGCGGCAATCGGTGGTGGGCGAAGGGACGAGGAAAAAGCCAGAGCCAAGGAAAGGTTTTTTTCCCATCGTGATGAATTTGGGCAGTGGGACCCTAAAAACCAACGGCCTGAACTCTGGAACATTTTCAACGGGAAAAAGAGAATGGGAGAACACTTCCGGGTGTTCCCTATCAGTAACTGGACTGAAATGGATATATGGCAGTATATCCTCCAGGAAAATATTGAGCTGCCTAGTCTTTATTTCACACATGAGAGGGAGGTTTTTTTCCGCGACGGGGTCTGGCTTGCCAAAGCACCGTTCATGGCTATGAAACCCACAGAAAAAGCCGAAAAATTGCGTGTACGCTGCCGTACCGTTGGTGATATCTCATGTACCGGTTTGGTTTTATCGACTGCGGATAACCTCGAGGATATCATCCGGGAAATTGCGGCTACAAGGGTAACCGAGCGTGGCGGACGTTATGATGACAAGCGGTCTGAAGCTGCAATGGAGGACAGGAAAAAAGAAGGATATTTCTGAGGATCACATCAGCATACACAAGAAAAAATAATGACGGAAACTACCATTACTGATTTCTCCAGCAAGGGTTACCTGAACATGCAGCTACTCCGCTTTACGACAGCAGGCAGTGTTGATGACGGAAAAAGCACCCTTATCGGGAGGCTGCTGTATGACAGCAAATCCCTCTTTGAGGATCAGCTGGATGCTGTGAAACGTGCCAGCGTACAGAAAGGGAGCGAACATCTCAACCTTGCCCTTTTTACCGACGGCTTAAGGGCCGAACGCGAACAGGGCATAACCATTGATGTTGCTTACCGCTACTTTGCCACGCCCAACCGTAAATTCATCATTGCCGACACTCCCGGGCATATCCAGTATACCCGGAATATGGTCACTGGAGCTTCCACCGCAAACGCCGCTATAATCCTTATCGATGCGCGCAACGGGGTTATTGAACAAACATACAGGCATGCCTATATCGCCTACCTCCTTGGTATCCCGCATATCGTCGTCTGCATAAATAAAATGGACCTCCTTGATTACCGCCAGGACGTATTCGAAAAAATCAAAGCCGACTTTAATGCCTTTGTTGCAAAAGTACTGCCCGGGGAAGACCTGCGTTTTATACCCATCAGCGCGTTGAAGGGAGATAACGTTGTGAAACCCTCTCAAAAAATGGATTGGTACAAGGAGAGTACCCTCCTTGAGACCCTTGAGACCATCCCTATCGACAAGGACCACGACATGGTCCACCAGCGTTTTCCGGTACAATATATCATCCGTCCCGAAACGGATAAATACCATGATTACCGTGGCTACGCCGGTAGGATTGCAGGAGGCATCTTACATCCGGGTGATGAGGTAATAGTGTTTCCGGCAGGGATAAAAACAAAGATTCAGCAGATCGATACATTCAATGGCCCTTTGGATGAGGCATTCCCTCCTATGAGTGTGACCATTCTGTTAAATGACGATATCGACATCAGCCGCGGGGATTTGATTGCCGGTGCAGGAGACCTGCCCAAAACCGGTTCTGACATCGACCTTATGGTATGCTGGATGAACCCAAGGCCCATGCAGCTGAACGGGAAGTATGCCCTGAAACATAATACCAGGGATGTACGCTGTGTCATTGATAAGATTGAGTTTGTTCTGAACATCAATACCCTGGAAGAGATACCAGGGCGTACAAGCCTGGCCATGAACGAGATTGGCAGGATCCACCTACATACAACCAAACCCCTGTTCTTCGATCCGTATACCGTTAACAGGCAAACCGGGAGCCTCATCCTGATTGATGAAGCCACCAACGAAACGGTTGCTGCTGGAATGATCCTCTGAATTCCTCGCATTTCTGCAATAAATCCTTAATAAATCAGTTATTTTTATACCTGATTTATTGTCCTTATCTAGTATCATCCTTTATGAAAATATTCAGACTTTTTATCCTGGCTTGTATCCTGATTCCATCAAGCCTTCTCAGCCAGAACCCCCAGATACCAATCGGCCAGTGGAGAGACGAACTTCCCTACAATTATTGTAACTCGGTTGCAGAAGCAGGAAACCGTATTTATTCATCAACTCCCTATGCATTGTTTTACTTCGACAAGGAAGACAATAGCATTACCAGGATCACAAAAATTCAGGGCCTTTCCGATATAGGTATCAGTTGCTTAGGCTATAACACATCAACAAAGACCCTTGTTATTGCTTATACTGATGCAAATATTGACCTCATTCAGAACAACACCATTATCAACATCTCCGATATCTACCGAAAGACCATTCTGGGGAATAAAACCATCAACAGCATTTACTGCCTCGGTAATTTTGCCTATCTCCAGTGCGGTTTCGGAATTGTGGTCCTTGACCTTGTAAAACAGGAGATCAGAGAAACCTATTATATCGGGAACGGGGGCACCCAGGTTGATGTCATGGGCCTTGTCAAAGATGAAAACGACACCCTTTGGGCTGCTACCGAAAAAGGCATCTACAAAGCCTGGTACAAAGATCCAAACCTGTCCAACTATGCCGTGTGGAAAAAGGACAAACGCATGGATTCCACCTTGATGTACAATACAATAACCTATTTTTCAGGCAAAGTAGTAGTCAATAAACAAAGAACATCCGGCCTGGATACGCTTTATACTTACAACGGACAATGGTCGGCATGGAACAACGGGGAATCAAATCCGGTCATGAACCTGAACAGCATGTATAATGTACTGGTTGTCAGTTATAAGTATCTTGTGGATGTATTTGATCCGAACCTCTCAATACTGAAAAGAATTAACGGCTATCCCGGTGCCGGTTCGTTTCCCCAGGATGCCATCTGCGATAAAAACCAGACGATCTGGATAGCAGATTCCTTTTCGGGGCTGGTCAGCTATGAAATGAATTCCGATCAGATAAAGACTTATAACCTGAGCGGGCCAATTACTGCCAACGCTTTCAGTATGAGCATATTAGGCAATGATCTTTACATTGCACCGGGCGGTTATGATGCTTCGTTTGTCCCTCTTCCAGACCGGCCTGCCCAGATCTATCATTTTGACGATTCAAACTGGCAGAACATTTCCGGGGCCAATAATACACCCTTGTATAATTATAGCAATGTTGTTGCGGTAACTTCTGATCCATCGGATCCGAAAAGGATTTATGCAGCAACATGGGGATACGGCCTGCTGGAATTTTACGATGGTACGTTTACGCGCAGGTATACCGAAGCTAACAGCACACTCCACCATCATTCGGCAGGTGATACCGGCACCATACGTGTCGGAGGTTCTGCATTCGATGCCCACGGTTATCTCTGGATCAACAGTTCCCATACAAACCAATGCCTTTCTCTGAAAAGAGGCAGCCAATGGACTGGTTTCACTATAACCATAAACAATGAAACCGACCTTGGCCAGATCATTGCAACCCGTTACGATCAGGTGTGGATGCAGATGCGTTACGGTAACCTGAATCCGAATTCAATTTTGGTGTTCACCGATAACGGGACTCCTGATAAGCAAAGCGATGACCTTGCAAGGAAGCTGAATAACACTGCGGGCAATGGTAATCTACCAGGGAATAATGTCTTTTCAATGGCCGAAGATAAAAACGGGGAGATCTGGGTAGGGACCGAAAGCGGGATAGGAGTATTTTACAGCCCCGATGACCTTTTTACCGATCACCCATCCGATTGCCAGCGGCCACTTGTACAGCAGGGACAGTATACGCAATATCTGCTTGAAAGCGAACAGGTGAATGCCATTGCCGTTGACGGCAGCAACCGTAAATGGATGGGTACCGACCGCGGAGGGGCTTACCTTTTCTCGGCCGACGGCACAAAACAAGTGTATCATTTTACTTCGGAAAACAGTCCCCTGCTGTCCGACAGGGTAACATCAATAGTGATTAACCCCATCACAGGCGAAGTGTATTTCGGCACCGATAAGGGTGTCATTTCCTTTAAGGGTACTGCCACCGAAGGCGGCGATTCATTTGGTAATGTGTATGCTTATCCCAACCCGGTGCGTGAAGGCTACCAGGGATATATTGCTGTTAAAGGCCTTCTCAGCAACGCCCAGATCCGGATCACTGATATCAGCGGAAGGCTTGTCTATACAGGCAAAGCTGAGGGAGGCCAGGCTGTTTGGAACGGAAGCACAATGGACGGGAAAAAAGTCCGCACAGGTGTTTACCTGGTTTTTGCGTCGAATGAAGTCGGCAGTGATAAAGTGGTAACTAAAATCCTCGTAATTAACTAATGCTGGTCACGACAAAAGGCATTGTTCTTCATTCCTTAAAATACTCCGAAACCAGTATCATCGTTCGCATTTATACCGAGGCCCGCGGCCTTCAATCCTACCTTTTTAAAGGGATCCGCAGTCCGAAATCAAAAACCAAAGCAGGCCTGTTCCAGCCCCTGACACTGCTTGAAGTTGTAGCTTACCTGAAAGAAAAAACTACCCTGCATACGTCAAAGGAAGTCAGGCTGTTCCAGCCTTATATGAGCATCCCCTTCGACATCCGTAAAAGCTCAGTTGCCCTCTTTATCAATGAACTTCTGTACAAATCCATCAGGGAAGAAGAAGCCAACCAGGAACTCTTCGATTATCTTTGGAAATCCTGTCTCCTGCTTGACTCCACTGAAAACGCTCTGAATTGCTTTCCTCTTGTTTTTACTGCAGAACTCACTCATTTCCTAGGGATACAGCCTCAGCCCGGTTACTCTGAAAAAAAGACCGTCTTCAATCTTAGGGAAGGCCAGTTTCAGGCAATGATACCCGAAAAAGATGCCTATATCCTCCCCGAACAGGGAAAGCTGTTTCAATCGCTTATCACAACAGCCATTGACGACCAGTCGTGCTTACATCTTAAACCTGCCGTAAGGAGATCCATGCTTGATTCCCTCTTGTTATACTATCAGATACATATTCCGGGCTTTAAGCCCATGAACTCCCATCACATCCTGCACTCGGTATTGTCGTAAATCCTTATCTTTGAGGAAAAATTCAGCGTATGCAACTTTCCCTGACCGAGCAGGAACAAATCCGGCATGATTCCTTAAATGAGCTTTTCAGGCTTGGCATCAATCCATACCCACCCGAAACATTCCCGGTCAATGTGACCGCTGCAGAAATAAGAAAGAATTATCCTTCAGATAACTCCTTGTACCAGGATGTCAGCATCGCCGGTCGTATCATGACCCGCAGGATCATGGGTGCCGCCTCCTTTGCCGAACTGCAGGATTCATCGGGGCGTATCCAGCTTTACATCAAGCGCGACGAGATCTGTACAGGGGAAGATAAAACCCTTTACAACACCGTGTTTAAACGGCTTCTCGACATCGGGGATATTATCGGTGTCACAGGCTATGTATTTGTGACCCAGATGGGAGAGATCTCCATACATGTTAGTTGTCTGAAACTTCTTTCCAAATCTCTAAGGGTGTTGCCCATTGTCAAGGAAAAAGACGGTGAGGTGTTTGATGCTTTTACCGATCCCGAACAGAGGTATCGACAGCGTTATGTGGATATGATTGTGAACCCCCAGGTGAGGGATGTGTTTGTCAAACGTACACAGCTGGTGAATTCCATGCGACATTTCCTGAACAGCAGGTCTTACCTGGAAGTGGAAACGCCTGTCCTTCAGCCTCTTTATGGAGGAGCCGCAGCCCGGCCTTTCAAAACCCATCATAATTCCCTCGACACGACGCTTTACCTGCGTATCGCCAACGAACTTTACCTGAAACGGCTTATTGTTGGCGGGTTTGACGGGGTATATGAATTTTCCAAAGATTTCCGTAACGAGGGAATGGACCGGTTTCATAATCCTGAATTCACTCAGTTGGAGCTTTACGTGGCTTATAAGGATTATGAATGGATGATGGACTTCGTGGAAGAGATGGTTGAGAAAATCGCACTTGATCTTCATGGTAAAACCGAGATGCAGGTCGGTGATAAACTTATCGATTTCAAACGCCCCTGGAAACGGTTTACTATGTTCGGGGTAATTAAACATTTTACTGGTATCGATATTGACGGAAAATCTGAGGATGAACTCGTTGCTCTTGCAAAACAGCTGGAAGTACCTATTGACAGGACCATGGCCAAAGGCAAGATCATCGACCAGATCTTTGGGGAAAAATGCGAGCCTAACCTTATCCAACCGACCTTCATTACCGATTACCCGGTCGAGATGTCGCCACTGGCGAAGAAACATCGCACGAAGCCCGGGCTTGTAGAGCGTTTCGAGGCCATTTGTAACGGCAAGGAACTTTGCAATGCTTTTTCGGAGCTGAATGATCCCATTGACCAGAGGGAAAGGTTCGAATCCCAACTGGAGCTTGGCAAACGCGGCGACGATGAATCCATGGTCCTCGATGAGGATTTTCTCCGCTCCCTGGAGTTCGCCATGCCGCCGACATCCGGGCTTGGGATAGGGATTGACCGCCTCACCATGATCATGACCAACCAGGCATCCATTCAGGATGTTCTGTTTTTCCCTCAGATGAGGCCTGAAAAAAGGATCAGCGAATAAGGACCATACGTTTTACCAAAGTTTCATTATCAGTTATGAGCCGGTATAAGTAAATACCTGCTGAAGTTTTGTTCCCTGCATTATCTGTCCCGTCCCATTTAAAGGAATGATCCCCTTCGACCAAAAGTCCGGAACAGATATTCCTGATTAATCTGCCATTAAGATCATAAATGCCAAGATCTACGTTTCCACGTCCTGAAAGCCTGAACGATAATGTTGTAGTGGCTGAGAACGGGTTAGGAAAATTATTTCTCAACAAAATAACCTCTTCACGCTCACTTATTCCTCCCAGGATCTGGGGGTTGATCATCAGTATAACACGTTTTGGCCCAAGGGAGGTTGTATAATTAAGAGTATCAGGGTAAAACGCATCCGGGATGCGGTCTGTGGCTATATCCACCTTAACCCTGATGTAAACCGAATCTCCGGGATTGACAGTATTAGGAAAGGTTCCTGCCGAAATGGAATCCACAAACCACATCGGCCAGTCACCGCTTTGCAGCTGAACATACTCGAGGGAAACTGGAGTTGTCATATAATTATGCAAATATGTTACTTTCCCTCCCAATGCATCATTTACCGTGATGAACCATAAGGTATCAGGCACAGCCACAATATTTGTATAGCCAGTAGTGAAGGTAAAAGGATCTGCAGCCCCCATGATGGGAGCCGTTTCCCTGCGGTTTGACTGGTCGGCGGCAAACAGGTAATACCTTATCGTACTGCCTGCAGGTTGTTTCGGAATAATACCGGTATAATGATTAGCTGAACTATTTGTCATGTGGTTGACCTGGTAGGCTCCATTGTTGACCTTGTAATAGACCAGCACTGAATCCGTTTTAACGGCCGAATCACTGCAGGCAATAATATCTGCATCAATGATATAATTATTATCGCAAGGTTGCGTCGCGCTGAGGGGAATATGCCTTATGTAAAGTAGCCCGATATCTGCAATCCCCATTACCCGGCAGTGCAGGGCGTCGGTCGAAATCCAGGGGGTTGAAGGTTGTCCAAGGAATCCTATTACCGTGTATCCGGGCATGGCAGCCTCATATGCTGCTTTGGCGCTGTCATCCCAGTTTGAATTCATAAATGGTACCAGTACTTTATTGTTCAGTATCACAGAGTTGGAATAGGGTTGATCTGATGGTGTCTGAACCCTAAACACCCTGTAGTTGTAACCATAGGAACATGTCTGTGAAGCCCAGTATGAGGCTGCTGATTCAAGGGCATTGTAACATGCATTTGACGGATTGACTTTCCTGATAAGGATTTTATCAGGTGCCAGGAACTTCCCCCAGCAATCGATATGGTCAATAGAAGTATTTACATTCGGGTCAGGTACGACCTGGTAATTTCCAATTCCGAGATAATCGTGAACTTTCTGTGCAACCTGCTCGTGAGTCAATGTGGGATTTTCAGTCCATATAAGTGTTGTTGAAGCAGAGATTCCCATTCCGTCGGTCATATAATCGCCTCCCGTTGAAATCAGGTTCATACCAAACCATGGAATACCAAGCATCTCTGCAACCCATTTCGGAATTTCGTCATCATTTGGCCGCGGACGGTTATAGGGGAAATCGACGATCCCTAGGTGATTCGAACTGTCCGATTCAAACCATGGACCATAATCCCGCGTCCAGTAACTGTCGGTGGGTGCAATTAAAAAATTGCAGTGACTTGTGTCAACTCCATTACCTACATACAAATTTATCACCGTGTTTTTCTGAGAAGTACTAGCCACAATGGTTGTAACCACGACATTGGCCGCCATTTCCTTGATTAGTGATATGGGGATACCGAAAGGGTACCTGACCAGAGCGCCTTGCATCCGTCCAAATTCCTCCACATTCCTGACTGGTCCTACGGGCGGATTCGTCTCAACAAAATTCTTTCCGATCTCGTTTTTATGCAATAATTCTTCTGGCGACATTTCATGTGTCAATTTCTGCGGTGACCCGAAAGTTGTGTCCTGGGCTCTTGAAAACCCTGAAAGGCAGGAGATTAAAATCAGAGTGAAAAAGATTTTTTTCATACGCCAATATCCTTAATGTTACAAATGTAACAATTAACCCTTCGCTTCAAATTATTACCTTTGCTGAAATTCTATTTGATGAGCAAGAAAACAAAAGCAGCCAGTCTCTCGGTACTTTCAAATACCTTGCTGATCTTATTGAAACTGGTTGCAGGAATCCTCAGTGGATCAGTTTCCATCATTTCGGAAGCGATCCATTCTTTTATGGATCTTCTTGCTGCAATAATTGCATATATATCGGTGAGGATCTCCGACAGGCCGGCCGACGAACGTCATCCTTACGGTCACTGGAAAATTGAAAATATCTCCGGAGTCATAGAAGCCCTTCTGATCTTTGTCGCAGCTATCTGGATCATCTACGAAGCGGTTCGCAAGATCCTCAAACCCACCGAAATTGAAACTATAGGCCTGGGTTTCGCCGTTATGCTCATTTCAGCAGCCGTAAATACTTTTGTTTCGTGGTACCTCTATAAAGTTGCAAAGTCAACTGGTTCCGTAGCACTTGAAGCCGATGCCCTGCACCTTAAAGCCGATGTATATACCTCACTTGGTGTAGCTTCGGGTTTAGGGCTGATCTGGCTTACCGGGTATCATCTTCTCGACCCGATTGTCGCTTTGCTTGTTAGTATTCTCATCCTGAAAGAATCTTACACCCTTCTGATGAAAGCCTATAAACCTCTCCTGGATGAATCCCTGGATATTGATGAAATTAAAATAATCAGGAGTATAATCGATAAATACTGTAAAGAAAATATTAAATATCATGGCCTGCGCACGCGCAGGGCAGGCAATTTCAGGTATGTTGATTTTCACCTGAACCTGGATGAAAACCTTACAGTGAGAGACGCTCATGAACTTTGTGACAGGATAGAAGCGGATATTAAACAATTCCTTGTTAATTCAGAGGTGACAATACATGTCGAGCATTTTTGAAAAAAGGATATATTTGCAAACTCTTCATCCATAATATTTTATTTTAAGAATCGCATGAGGGTTATCCGCTTATTTTCCATTCTGATTACACTCCTGATAACCCCGCATATTCTTTTTCCCCAGGATACTCTTCGTTCAGATACTGCGGCAAGAAAGGCAAAATTTGTTGAAGATGATGCTGTTGTTGCCATGCTCGACAGCCTTGCCAATCTGAAAGTATTTTCTGACGGATCTTCTCCCCATGCCCAGAAATATCCTTCCTGGAGCAATTATACCGAAACCGACATCCCTTATTTTTCCGATTCTGTTTATGCAGCAAGGATTGCGGTTATGAATGAAAATTCTCCTTTTGAATATGTGTATAATAATGAGGTAAAGAAGTTTATCGAGCTTTACGCAATTAGGAAACGCAAACTCACCGCCCGTGTCCTGGGCCTGTCGGAAATCTATTTCCCATTGTTTGAGGAACAGCTTGACCGCTTCAACATGCCTCTTGAACTTAAATACCTTGCGGTCATTGAATCGGCTCTTAACCCGGTTGCCAACTCAAGAGCCGGGGCAAAGGGCCTCTGGCAGTTCATGTACGGCACAGGCAAAGTTTACGGGCTGAAGGTAAGTTCCTATGTTGACGACCGTTATGACCCATTCAAAGCTACCATTGCAGCCTGCGAACATCTCCAGGACCTTTATGATATTTATGGAAACTGGTCCCTGGCCCTGGCAGCCTATAACTCAGGTGCCGGGAATGTGAATAAGGCTATCCGAAGATCGGGAGGCCTGAAAAATTTCTGGGCCATCCACCGTTACCTGCCAAGGGAAACACGGTCGTATGTACCTGCTTTTATCGCAGCAAGTTACGTACTTGCCTATGCCAATGAGCATAAAATATCCCCGGTTGATCCCGGTATTCTTTATTATGAAGTGGATACCGTCACCGTAAAACACCCACTAACGTTCGACCAGCTCTCTGAAATGCTGAATATTCCTTGGGATGAGATCTCCTTCCTGAACCCTGCCTATAAAAAAGGTATTATTCCTGCCACACCTGAAGTACCTTATAAATTAAGACTGAGAAAAAAGTA
Source organism: Bacteroidota bacterium (assembly GCA_026391775.1). Lineage (GTDB taxonomy): Bacteria > Bacteroidota > Bacteroidia > Bacteroidales > FEN-979 > CAIRDP01. Next base: position 8,067 of record JAPLDK010000076.1, on the reverse strand, counting down.
TATCGGAGATTTCATTAATAATGAAAGTGCTATCTATGCTTACAAGACAAAGAAAGCTTTATCGGAGGATGCAAGTCTTTATGCCATATATTCCAGCTACCGGGAGACCCAGCAATATACTGTGAAAAAAGGTGAGACCATGGCCAGTATCGCTAAAAAATTCCACATGAGTGTTCCGGAAATAAAAGCTCTCAACAATCTGAATAAAAATTATGTACGACCCCGACAGAAGCTCTTCGTCTATGTACCTGGCTCAACTCCGAAAATTCCTGATTCTCTTCTGCATAAACAGGAATTAACTGCCAGGGCCGACTCCACAAAACGTGTTTTAGTGCGGAAAGACACTACAAAATTCATAGCCGCTGAACCGGGACAGGAAGTGAGCGCACCTAAAATTCATGTGATAAAAAGCGGTGAGTCATTAGGTCTCATTGCCGGAAAATACAGTGTAACTGTAACTGATCTGATGAGTTGGAATAATCTCTCATCTTCCAAAGTCGTTGTGGGACAAAAGATTAAAATTCAGGGTGGCTTCCAAAAATCGACAACTTCTTCGATGACACCAACCAAAGCCCCAGCCTCAAAACCCTCTGCAAAACCATCTTCCGGTAATTCCAAATTCTTCTTCTATACTATTCAATCAGGCGACAACCTCTGGGACCTTGCCGACGAGTTTAATGTGACCGTTGCGCAGATCAAGGATCTCAATGATATCAAAAATGCTTCTTACCTGAAGCCAGGCCAAAAGATCAAGATCCCGAAATAGACCGGGTTCAATTCTACCTCTCTGCACATAAACCATTCAAGCTTCAATAAATATTTTCCTCCTTTTGTCGGATATTAATAAAAATATTTTATTTTTGACTATTCGGTTAAACTTATTATTTATTCCTAATGGTTAAACCAAATGGATAAAATACAACATACTGAAGAAAAGATACTTGAATCGGCTCGCCAGATTTTTCATCAAAAAGGATTCAATGGGGCAAAGATGCAGGAAATTGCCGACCTTGCAGGTATAAACAAGGCCTTATTGCATTACTATTTCAGGAATAAGGAGTCGCTTTTTGAGAAAGTTTTCAATGAAACCTTCTCTCAAATGGCTTCAAAAATGAGTGAGATCTTTCTCTCGGAAATGACATTAATGTCTAAGATCGGGATCTTCATTAACTTTTATCTAAACTTTATATCCAGGCATTCTTTCGTTGTGCAGTTTATAATAAACGCCCTGCATGACAAACCTGAACAGCTGAGAGAAGTCATCCTGAAACAGAACCTGGTTCCAGAACTCCTTCTTGAACAGATTCGTAAACAACTCAAGGAAGAAATGGGCCTCGACATTGACCCCCTTCATCTTTATGTGAACATACTCGGGCTGGTTGTTTTCCCGGTCCTTGCAAAACCTCTTCTTCAATCGATGTTCCAGATCCCTGATGAAAGAATGGAAGTGTTTTTTGAGCAAAGAAAAATAATTGTTCCTACATTTATCGAAAATGCATTGAATGGATATGAAAAGGATAAAAGCTTGGTTTAAAGTTAATTACCTCTTGCCAGTACTCTTTTTCTCAGGTTCCGGCATTCAACATCTTGCAGCCCAGGATACGATTTCCCTGGATTTTTGCTACCAGCAGGTACAAAAAACATATCCACTTATACGGCAGGCCGGCCTCATGGATAAATCAAGTGACCTCAGGACAAAGAACCTGAATAAAAACTACTTGCCAGCCATCAACGTCAATGGCAGCGCAAGCTGGCAAAATGAGGTTACGGAAGTCGTAATCCCGCTGCCTGCAGGCTTGCCCCAGCTCCAGGGCCCGACTATCCCCAAGGACCAGTATAAACTCACCCTTGACGTCAGCGAATCGATTTATGATGGTAATGTAACAAGCTATCAGAAAAAACTTGAAAAATATAATCTCAATGTCGACAAAAAGAATGTTGATGCGAACCTGTACCTTCTAAAGGACCAGGTGAATCAGTTTTATTTCAGTATTCTGCTTACCCGGCAGAATATTAAATTGTTACAGGATACTAAAAAGCAGCTTGAATCAAAACTGGGCGAAGTGGAATCTGCTGTAAGGAATGGAGCTACACTTAAAATGAATGCCGACCTCATCAGGGCAGAGATCATTAAACTTGAACAGAACATTTATGAATTATCCATGGACCGTATTGCAAGCATCCGGATGCTGTCGGAACTCATTTCATCGCCCATGGATGAAAATTCTGCCTTTAAAATTCCTGTCATAACTCTTCCCGGAATGAATTATGAAAACAAACGCATCGAATTCGAGATCTACGGCATACAAAGGGACCGCACCAACCTGATGAAAAATATGGTCACCACGAAATGGAACCCGAAATTCTGGGCTTTCGGACAATTTGGGTTCGGAAGGCCGGGGTATAATTTCCTCTCGAGCGACATTGCGCCAATGGTCATGGTAGGCGCAAAGCTTACCTGGAATCCATGGAACTGGAACGCAAACAGGAATGAAAAAAAGATCTACGACATACAGGGCGATATTCTCAAGAACCAGCAGGAATCCTTTGATAAAAATATCAGGGTTACAACACAAAGAAATATAGCCGATATCACCAAGCTTTCCGACCTGCTTATCAAAGACCAAGAACTTATTGACCTGAGAACAAGTATCACTAAAACAGCTTCTTCCCAGCTTTCAAACGGGGCGATCACTTCAAGCGATTATATTCTTCGTGTCAACGATGAGACCCAGGCCAGGATGGGCATGGAAATTCATAAGATCCAGCTTATCAAAGCAAAGATCTCTTATTTGTACAATGTAGGTAAATTGTAATTTTATTTCGTAATACCTCTGTCAATGAAACGATTTCTTCTTGGACTTTTTGCAGGGATTGCATTCGCGTCCTGCAGCAATGATCAAAACAAACCGGATGCTTACGGAACATTTGAGGCCACTGAAGTAATGGTTTCCTCTCTCGCTACCGGCCAGATCCTGAAATTCGATGTCGAAGAAGGACAGGTCCTCGATTCAGGTAAAATGATTGGCTTTATTGATACTACCGATCTTTGTCTGAAAAGGAAACAGGCTGTCGAGACACGCGATGCAACGGCTTCCCGAAAGGATGATGTAACAGCTCAGATCGCAGTGCAGGAGCAGAACCGGGAGAATGTTCTGGTTGAAAAAAACAGGGTTGAACGCCTGCTTAAAGACGGTGCCGCAACCCAGAAACAAATGGACGACATCAACGCCAACCTGAATCTTATTGATAAACAGGTCGCTTCCTTAAAAATTCAGTTTGGAGGTATCTCAAGCCAGGTCGCTTCCATCGGCCAGCAGATCGCACAGCTTGACGAGTCCATCAATCGTTCTAAGATCCTCAACCCTATCAAAGGCACGGTACTTACCAAGTATACCGAAAAAGACGAGGTTGCCACTTACGGGAAACCCTTGTATAAGATCGCCGATCTGTCGGTTATAACATTAAGGGCTTATGTTGGCGGATCACAGCTTCCCTATATCAAACTTGGGTCGATAATTGACGTTGCGTTTGATAAAGACGAGAAGACTAATACACATATCCAGGGCGTTGTTTCCTGGATCTCCCCTTCGGCTGAGTTTACACCCAAAACAATTCAGACCAAAGAAGAAAGAGTAAACCTGGTTTATGCCGTGAAAGTGAGGGTCAAAAATGACGGCTCAATGAAGATCGGCATGCCGGGCGAGATTCGATTCATGAACACATCAAACCAAAAACCATAAAGTATGAGAAACATCATCACAACTGCAGTTATATTCCTGATGCTGGTTACTTCGGCAATGCAGGGATCGTCCCAGACCCACAAAACTGATGACATTCTTGGCACCTGGCTGAACCAGGAAGCTACCGGCAAAATCACAATCTATAAGGAAGGGGATAAATATTTTGGAAAACTCGTCTGGTTACGGACCCCTCTCGATTCCATTACCGGATTACCGCGTTCCGACAAAGAAAACCCGGATGCTCAATTGAAATCAAAGCCATTGATCGGTTTGATTAACCTGAAAAACTTCACATTCGACGGGAAAGACGAATGGTCGGGGGGCACAATTTACGATCCGAAAAACGGAAAAACCTATAAGTGTTACATCCGGTTTGAATCAGCTAACAGGCTCAAGATCAGAGGCTATATCGGCGTTTCAATACTCGGAAGGAATACGTTCTGGACAAAATCCATCGCGCCATAATCATAACGACCCTCACGCTATCACAATCTGAGGATGCCAGCCATAATCGTCGAACATATCGCCAAACACTTCGCCCGCGTTAAAGCACTTAATGATATTTCATTCAGCGTTGAGAAGGGCGAATTGTTTGGCTTTATCGGTCCCGATGGTGCGGGCAAAACCACGCTGTTCCGAATACTTACCACCCTGCTTATCCCCGATGAGGGGAAAGCTCTGGTTAACGGCCTGGATGTGGTGAAAGATTTCAGGAAGATCAGGCAGGATATTGGCTACATGCCGGGTAGGTTTTCACTCTATACCGATCTTAGCGTGGAGGAAAACCTGAATTTTTATGCCACGGTCTTCGGGACAACTGTTGCCGAGAACTATGAGCTCATCAGAGATATTTATATTCAGATCGAACCTTTCAAGAAGCGGAAGGCAGGCAAGCTGTCCGGAGGGATGAAGCAGAAACTCGCATTATCCTGCGCCCTCATACATAAGCCCTCTGTACTTATCCTGGATGAGCCTACTACCGGTGTGGATGCCGTTTCCCGGCTTGAGTTCTGGGAGATGCTGAAGCGCCTGCAAAAAAGCGGTATAACCATTGTCGTGGCAACCCCCTATATGGATGAAGCCAGTCTGTGCGACCGGGTGGCCCTGATCCAGGCCGGAAAGCTTATGACAATCAGCACTCCATCCGAAGTCATAAAAACATATCCCTGGAAACTGTTCTCGATAAAATCGGACGACATCTTCAGCCTGCTTAACGACCTTAGAGCATACCCCGGAATGCATACTGTTTTTGCCTTCGGACAAGCTGCTCATGTCTCATTCAAAGAGGGGCTGGGAGATGAGGAATCCATGAAGAAATACCTCCAGGGAAAAGGGCATTCGGGTATAACGATCAGCCCGGCTGTTGCGAATATTGAGGATTGTTTTATGGAACTGATGATATAACCGTGAGCTACAGACCCGAAGCTGAAAATATAATCATCGTTAAGGACCTGGTGAAGAAATTCGGGTCCTTTACCGCCAATGACCACTTGAACTTCGAGGTGAAGAAAGGTGAGATCTTCGGCTTTCTCGGGGCAAACGGTGCCGGCAAAACAACGGCTATCAGGATCTTATGCGGCCTCTCCTATCCCACCTCCGGCAAACTGAATGTAGGTGGTTTCGATATCTATAATGAAAGGGAGAAGATCAAAAGGAACATAGGTTATATGAGCCAGAAGTTCTCTTTATACGACGACCTTACCGTATTTGAGAATATCCGGTTTTATGCCGGCATCTACGGACTGCGCAAAAAAGTGATTGATAAAAGGGCTGCGGATCTCATGCATAAACTCGATATGAAAGAGGCCAGGGATAAACTTATCCGCGATATCCCCCTGGGCTGGAAGCAGAAGCTGGCGTTTTCCGTTGCGATCATCCACGACCCGAAGATTGTATTCCTTGATGAACCTACGGGAGGCGTTGATCCCGTGACCAGGCGTCAGTTCTGGGATATGATCTTCGAGGCATCCCGTAAAGGGATAACAGTTTTTGTCACAACACATTATATGGATGAGGCGGAATATTGCGACCGTGTTTCCATCATGGTCGACGGGAAAATTGCCGCCCTCGATACCCCTGATAACCTTAAAAAACATTATGGGGCCGGGTCGATGAATGAAGTGTTTTTAAAACTCGCAAGAGTAAAAGTCGAATGAAATGTCGTTAACCCAAAAATTTAAACCCTCGGTCAGCAGGCATAACCTCCTGTTTATTGCCGGGCTTGCCTGGACCACAGCCGGAGGCATACTGATGTGGAGGGGCCTGGATTATGAAATGAAACACTCAGCTCATCTCTGGTTAAACATCCTGATAGGAATAATTATTGGCGTTCCGTTTTACATAATCCTCTTTGCAAGGATTTCAAGAAAACATATCAAACGGATCTGGGGGCTGAGCATCCCTTACCCCTGTGCTTTTTCCTTTTTCAATTTCAGATCCTATATTATGATGATGCTGATGATCACAACTGGCGTTTTGCTGAGAAAGTTCGACGTGATCAATAAAGAATACCTCTTTACCTTTTATATCGGGATGGCCTTTCCCCTCCTGATCTCGGCATTCCGTTTCTATTATTCATGGGCGGTTAAAAAAGAAATCGGATGAAACGTTTTCTGGGCTTCGTCGTAAAGGAATTCTACCACATCTTCAGGGATTACCGTACCCTGCTGATCCTCTTCGGCCTGCCCGCCATTCAGCTGTTGTTGTTCGGTTTCGTGATCACCAATGAGATCAAGGATGCCCGTATAGCTATCTTTGACCAGTCAAAAGACGAAGTAACCCGTAGGATCAGCGAAAAAGTGCTTTCCTCCGGCTATTTCATCCTGGATAAAAACCTCAGCTCCTATAAGGAAATTGAACAGGTGTTCAGGCAAGGCAATGTCAAACTGGTGCTGATCTTTGGTGCTGATTTTTCCAAAAAACTTGACAAGACCGGCAATGCCAGAGTCCAGATCATAGGCGATGCCTCCGATCCCAATACAGCCAACATACTGGTTAATTATCTGCAGGGGATTTTATCAAACTACCTAATCTCTCTTAATGCCCGGAAAATACCCATGCAGATCATTCCTGAGGTTCGGATGATGTACAACAGTCAGATGAAAGGAGTGTACATGTTCGTTCCCGGCCTCATGGCCATGTTGCTGATGTTGATCTCCGCCCTGATGACATCCCTTTCCATCACAAAAGAAAAAGAACTGGGCACGATGGAACTGCTGCTGGTTTCACCCCTGAAACCCATCCAGATCATTTTAGGAAAAGTGTTCCCTTATGTATTCCTTGCGTTTATTGATGCCTGCATCATTATCATTCTCGGAAACACTGTCTTCGGCGTGCCTGTGGTGGGCAGCGTGGCACTTCTGCTTTTCGAAAGCCTGCTGTTCATATGCATGGCCCTTTCACTGGGGATTTTGATATCGACCATAACCAACAGCCAGCAGATTGCTATGATGATCTCCCTGGTTGCCCTGATGCTCCCGACAATACTACTTAGTGGCTTTATTTTCCCGGTCGAGAACATGCCCCTGGTTCTTCAATGGTTCTGCCACATCATGCCACCGAAATACTTTATCACTATTATTAAAAGTATCATGCTTCAGGGCAACGGATTCAGATATATTGCCTTTGAAACCGGAATACTGGCCGGTTTCACTTTGCTATTCATTTTCCTGAGCGTTAGAAAATTCAAGATCAGGCTTGCCTGAAAAGACCGGATATGAGAACACTTTTCTTCATCATACAGAAAGAATTCCTCCAGATCTTCCGGAACAAGGGAATGCTTCCAATCATATTCGTTGTGCCTATTGTTCAACTCCTTATCCTTGTCAATGCCGCCACCTTCGAGATGAAGAACATACGGGTCTCGGTCGTTGACCTGGACCTGAGCACATCCTCACGTAAACTCATCAGCAAATATGAAGGTTCACCTTTTTATCAGGTTGTACAGACTACATTTTCCTATGAAGAGGCTATGGATTTTATGCAGAAGGGTAAGGTGGATGTCATTATCAGGATACCCAATGGATTCGAACGGCAGCTGGTAAGAGAGAATCAGAGTAAGGTGCAGTTTGTGATCAATGCCATCAACCAGGCAGTGGCGGGATTAAGCAGCGGGTACTGTACTTCCATCCTCATCGATTTCAACCGTGAATTGCTTCAGGACTGGCTCAGCCCGGCGCAGAGTGCGGGCCTGAAAAACATTCAGACCGAATACAGTTACTGGTATAATCCGAAACTAAACTATAAAACCTATATGGTGCCTGGCATCCTTGTGCTGCTCGTAACTATAATCGGCCTGCTGCTGTCGGGTATGAACATTGTGCGC
>JAPLDK010000077.1 GCA_026391775.1 Bacteroidota bacterium | reverse complement strand
CATATCCCGGAACCCTTCCGGATGCCATTAAACTGAAACTTATGGTGTAAAGTGCATAGAAAACCTGCACCATCATGATTTTGTTCAACGTGGACTTCATGCTGGGCACTGCGTGCCACACGAAGTCCTATTTATTAGTTGAAGTGGAAATTTATTGTCAGAAATAGGGGATAATCTTTGAAATCTCGCTAATAAGACTAGGAATTTGATCAAAAATAATTTTCCAAATAATTTGAAGATCAACTCCAAAATAATCATGAACAATTCGATTACGGAACCCACGAATTCTGTGCCAATCAATTTCCGAATATTTATCTTTTATTTCATCGGGTAAAAGATTCGATGCTTCCCCAATAATTTCAAAATTCCTAATTACTGCATCGACAGTTTTATTGTCCTTAGAAAATTCCTCAAAGGATATTCCCTTAGTGTATTGAAGAATTTTCTCAGCAGATTCAATAATATCTTCAAGCAATAACTTGGGAGTCCGTTTAGACATAAACAAGATCTTTTTGAATTTCTTCAAGATACTTTGGCTTGACCCCATTTTTGGAAACTAAATCGACCTTTAGATTAAGAATTTTTTCAAGTTCTTCAGCCAAATCAATAAATTCAATTCCAAGGGGTTGATCATAATCAATAAGAATATCAATATCACTATCATCTTTGAAATCTTCTCTAGTAAAGGAGCCAAAGATTCCAATTGATTTTAAATGATACCTGGCTAACAAATCTAACTTATTAGCTTTTAGTATGTTGGTAATATTTTCCTTATTGATCATTAAACAAAGATAGTCTACAATTTGGGAAAAGCAAAATTTCCATTTCAACTAACGTATTATATCATGCATATTGCTGTTATTCCTTCTTTACTTTTTTACTATTTGTTCGGCTTTTCAGGGATTATCAAAAATATCCGCCAAACCCTTCCCATTTTATAAATTTCTCGCTTTTTAACCATCACCATTCTAATTCTCACTTTCCCGCATATGTCTTTGCATCCAGCGCCTTAACCGACCACATCTTTAAAAACCGTTCAACTTTTGCTGTGTCATAACCGGGAATTTTGGGGTTGGGGTATTCAAAGTCGTCGCTGTCGATGGTGTTGAGGCGGTGGCCCTGGGGATCGAGGATCACGAACGCCGGGAAACCGAACCTGTTGGGGTACTGATACTCGGCAAAGAGGGTCATGTCGCGCTTCTTCTTGTCTTTGGAGGCGGGGACATTGATGAGGAGATAAATGTAGTTGGCTTTCATGAGTGAATCGAGCCTGGGATACTTTGTGACCAGGGCATGAATCCTCATACACCATGAACACCAGTTTCCGCCGAACTGCATCATGATGTTCTTGTGCTCTTTCTGGGCCTGCACTATGGCTTTGCGGATGTCGGCCCGGGCATCCTGGTTCTCATTGTAAGGTTTTACGGGCTGCTGTGCCGAGGCCAGACACCATAAACATAACATCGCGAAACTAAGTATGGCTTTTTTCATATTTTTGCTGTTTATTTGTTAACAATAAAACAAATTTAATAAATCCTGATTTGTTATTTGATCCTATCGGGATTTTTTTATGCTGATTTTCAAACAAATCCCATACTTATGAAAACCTTATTACTCTCCACGCTGCTTCTGATCGTGCTAATTTTCACGTCGGTCGCACAAACCGTCGCTCCCTCATCCGAAATGAAAAAAAATCAGGATAACCCAACAGGGACATCCACCGAAAAGAAAACTCCTGCCTTCGGGATCGCCTTCTCCGGCTATGTGAAAACAGATATCTTTTTCGATACCCGCCAAACCAACGGGCTGCGCGACGGCCATTTCCTGCTCTTCCCCGAATGTCCAAAGCCGGATGCCGACGGCAATGATATCAATGCCAAATCGGCTTACAATATCCTATCTATCCAGACCCGCCTGGCCGGAACAATCTGGGGTCCTGATGCAATTGGGGCAAAGACATCAGCCTACATCGAAGCGGAATTCTTCGGGAACATCAACCCGAACATCAACTCCTTCAGGCTTCGCCACGCCTGGGTCAAACTCAACTGGCCACGTACCGAACTCCTGGTCGGACAGTGGTGGCACCCGATGTTCGTTCCCGAATGTGCCCCGGCCACTGTATCTTTCAACACAGGTGCGCCTTTCGTTGTTTTCTCACGCAATCCGCAGATAAAAATCACACAACATATTGGCAAATTCAGCATTGCACTCACTATGCTTTCGCAGGTGGACTTCATGAGCGACGGCCCGGAAGGAACGAATACCAAGTATATCCGCAATTCGGTGATCCCCGAATCGGACCTGCAATTCCAGTTTTTCACGATGAACGCCGCCAAAGGGATTGAATTCCTTTGCGGTTTCGGGATCAACTGGCAGAGACTGCTTCCAAGGCTTTCGTCAACAGTTATCATCACCCCTGCATCTGATTCAGTAAAAAACGGTATAGTAGTCCATCACGATGCAGTTACGGCCACCTATAAAACCGACGCGTACTCATCCGCCATGGCCTATAATGCCTATGCAAAATTAAGGCTGAAAAAGGTGACGTTCAAGATGGGCGGTGAATACGGCGGAAACAACAACGCTTATACCATGCTGGGTGGTTATGTGGTAAAATCAGTCACCGACACCACCCGTGGTTTTGTCAATTATTCGAATATCCGCTCTTTCGCTGCATGGGCCGAGTTCCACACGAATGCGATCCGCTGGCAGCCTGGCTTATTCATCGCATACGGTAAAAACCTTGGTGCCGGTGAAGCGGTGAAAGGGCCATACTATGCCCGCGGAAGCAATATCGATTATGCCTATCGAATCTCACCCAGGCTTATCTTTAACGCGAATAAATTCAGGCTGGCCGGAGAACTCGAATACACGGTTGCGGCTTATGGCACCATCAACGAAAAGGGCTTTGTCAGCGCTCCCACCGAAGTAGGCAACCTCAGGATCCTGCTTGGGGTGTATTACTTTTTTTAAACCACTTCTTCAGGTAGCTGTAGTCAAGATAGTATAATACCCGTATTGAAAAACTGTTTGTCTGCGGACTGCTTAACGTGTTGCCCAGGTTGGTCACATAACCTCCCTGGAGTTCGGTCCCCTGGCATAGGATCTGATTCTTCCATACCACGCTGATCTCACTCCCGGGAGCAAAATACCAGATGTACTGCAGGTCAACCGAAAAGGCGTTGAAGCTGATGTTATTGTTCTTGTTGTAATTGCTGCAGTCAAGATTGCCCTCGCGGTTCAGGGTGTAATACTGCAGGTATCTCGCCTGGGACCAATAATGCCTTACCCTAAGCGAAAGCGACATCTTTGTGTTGAAAATATAGCTTGCTGCGATAACATTGTTCCATGTGGTGATATCCCTTCTTCCGAAATAAATCACAGTATTATTCAGAGAATCCATGGCGGTTTCAACCCATCCAAAGTTGTTCAGGTTCTTTTCGGTATACAGATCAAGGCTAAGCGAAATACGGTCGCTCAGTCGCAAACGCGGGATGTATTCAAAACTGTAAACAAAATTGTTGTTCCCGGGGGTGTTGGTTATGGTGATGTTCTCCGCATATCTGAACATCTTCCGGCTGTCGGTCCCAAATTTGGCCGTTCCGGTATAAGACAGTGGGGCTTTGAATACCCAGCCCCAAACACGGGGTTCGTAATAATCATTATACCCCATTGGGATTAAGCTGAACTGCAGGTAGAGGTTCCAGTAATTGGTGAATGTTGTCTGGTTCTGAAGGCTGATGGACACACTCTTAAACCTGTCGGGCTTGTACAGTGTGGAATGCCTGATAGTGAAGGTGGTTGTATTATTGATCAATTTCCACACGGGCTTTAATACCAGATAATACAGATTAAGCCGGTTCACAACATCATTATTGTACAGAAGGAATCCCATGTCGTTTGGATCGTACTGGTCTCCGGTTTCCTGCCTGCCTATGTCCCACTGGAACTTTCCGCTGGGTTTGGAAAGGGAGATCACATACAAATGGCCGAAAACCGGTTCGGTATTTAGCTGGTAAAGCTGGCTTACATTCAGCCTTCCGAACACCGAAAATGTGTTTTTCTTGTTGCTGATGCTGGTTTCAACGCCCGTTACATTGGCCGAATAAGTCCTGTCGGGAATCCAGTAATTGGTGTTAACCAGAGTGATATACGAATGGTTCTTCAGATTCTGGTCAAACACCAGTACATTGTAATTTGTAAACGGCTGTGTCATGAGTTTCCGGCTGGTCCATTTTACTGTATCTTCAAGCGTGGCCCAGGTATTGGTGGTCATCCCGTTAAAAAAACCAATGCCAAGTCCTTTCTGATTACGGCCAGAAATCTTGGTCGCGTTAATGATACGGGTTTTTTCTGGATTTTTAGTGATGACTTCGGATGACTTCGCTGAGTCATAAGGGACATTCCCGTATTTTGGCGGGCCCCCTACCCGGCGGGTATAAAATATATCGCATTTGTTGAACATCTCGGTGCCTTCGGTGAAGAATTGCCTCCGCTCATCATACCTCACCTCAAAGGGTGTAAGATTGAGAATGAGGTCATCGCTCTGCACCTGCCCGAAATCGGGGATCAGCATCATGTCGAGGGTGTAACTCTCATTGATGCCATACCTCAGGTCCATGCCTCCCCTGAATTCGTAGGACCAGCCCTTGGATGTGGGATCTTTTAACACATATGAGGAGACATATGGCACAAAAGAAAGCCTCACCGGGGGTTTTATGTTATTTATCCCCACCAGCCTGCCGTAATATTTGAAAATATTCTGGGAATTGTTATCCACCCATGACCAGGTAGAATACTCCTGCCTGCGGTAGAAATTCCTCCACATATTGATACCCCACACCTGGTTCTCTATCTTCGGAAACCTCAGGGCCGAATACGGAAGTTTGATCTCAAGTATCCAGCAGGAATCGTTGATGCTGGTCCCGCTTTCCCATACCGCGTCCCAGCTCAGGTCCACCCCTACCATCGAATATTTGCAGTCGTTCTGTACCCCGGCCGGGTTCACCTTGAACTCGTACATGTTCATCTCGTCGTTATATGGCAGTATGTCGAACGAAAGATAATCGTTGGCCAGCCGCTCCAGCATATCCCTCCGCCCCAGTTCTTTATAAATACTGTCAGGATACGGGTCGTACATAATCCCTGCAGCATACAGCGCATCGTCGTCATAGGCGAATTTCACTTCTGTTTTATAGGGCGGATGACTGCCATTCCTTGGCGTATATTCCACGAAATCTCCGGCTACAGGGAGGGTTTTCCAAAAAGGTTCATCCAGCTTGCCGTCTATCTTCGGCGGCTTGCTTATACGCACGGCCTGGATGGTTTTGCGTGTAAGGAATGCAGAATCAAGCGGGGGTTTGGCCGGCGTTTGGGCCTGAAGGAGGAAGGAAGACAGGAGGAGTGCGTAAGTAAGGAATAATTTACTGAATAATCGAATTGCGAATTGCGAATTCATCACGACATCACGATCATCACTGTTTTTCACAAGATTTACTACAAATTTCATCCACACCCACACTCATCCCCAAAGATAGAAAAGCATTGTTTGCCTTAAGCTGGAAAATGTTCAATCCCTTGATTTCTCCTTTTTGTCGACGAGCAGTTTATAATCCTTCGTTTCTATTGCTTTCTTGACAAGTGCCCTGTTGAGGTAAAGCGAATAATGACTGTATTTATAACAACCCAATCCCGCCAGGAAAACAGTCCCGGAAAAAAGCACAATGAAGAGAACGGTTTTTAAATAGCGGTGTACGGGAAAAATATACTGGTAGCAATACATTGAATAAAAAAGGGAAAGCGGGTAAAGGATATAGAATGTATGCGAAGAGGGCCCTTTCCGGGAAAATAAAAAGTAAACGAAAACCAGGACCACGGAGAAAAAGCTTATCCACTTGATAAATTTCCAGTCTGCCTGATTTCTTTTCAGAAAAAAACTAATGATGAAAAAAATAAGCTGGATATATCCAAACACCAGCACAACCGCTGTAAACGGAGTCATCCAGGGACTTTGCCGGATCTCCCTGAAATGATCACAGGGAATCCCCATAAAATACAGGACCTCATAAGTGGAATAAGATAAAAACCTTAATAGAATAGTGAAGAAATTCAGGATCCCTTCAATTTGAAACTCAAAATAAAACGACGCCCCTTTATATACCGAAAATCCATACACCAGGAGGGTCGGGATCAGTGTAAGCATGCCTGTAACTGCTCCTAAAACAAATATCCCTGTGTCTTTTATCCTTAGTGAACGATCATAAATACGGAATATTAATGTTGTGATTACAAATGGGATAAGCAGCACCCAGGAAAGATGGATCTGCATAGAACAGGTCACCGAAAACCCCATCATAAAACATGACAGCCAGGGTGGGATCAGTTTCTGTTTATATAAAGGCAGCAATTCAAAAAAGCTGACAAAAAACAATATCGAAAATACAAGCAAATAGGATGGATTGATGATCCTTGTCCCGAATTGGACCGACCAGGGAAGAGTCATCACGAGACCCCAGATAAACCAGCGGGGAAGTCCGGGTATCCTTTTTTCGATATACCAGCATAAAAGACAGAGTGCAGAAAAAGTAAGAACGCTTAGAAAAATAAATGAAGATTCGGGAACAGGAAACAGGAACAATGGGCCCCCTGTAAGGATTGCCTGCAGGGCGCCCGGGATATGATAGCAATTGTACACAACATAAGGGCCAAAATATGGCCAGGAACCGCTGGTATAAAAATCAAACCCAAGGAGGTAAATGTTAAATTCATCAGGCTCCCAGAATTCCGTGATAAGTCCATATCCTGTGCGGAAGATAAACAGCAGGAACAGGAACAACAGGAAGAGTTGTTTTTTAGTCACAGTCCCGGATCAATGAAATCCAAGAATACCTTAGTAATACAATATCTTTTTTCCAAAAGATTCATGCAGTACCTCTGCCATGGCCAGGTAAATAGCCGATAATCCGCAGATCATGCCTTCCCAGCCTGCAACATGACCTATAAACGCAGAACCGGTCCAATTGCGGATAGCCAGAAGGAAGAACAATATCCAGAGTGAAAGAAATACGAAACTCAGGCAGAAACTCTTTCCAAAGGTCCCAATCCACATAAAGAAAGTGAACAAGCCCCACATGAAAAGATACCAGCCTAAAAAAGCGTTGTCGGTGCGAACCCCCTTGCCTCCTGTGAGATCGGGAAGCACGAAAATAGTAACGAGGGTCAGCCAGAACATGCCGTAAGAAATAAAGGCAGTCATGCCAAAGGTATTTCCTTTTTTGAATTCCAGTATGCCGGCGATAACCTGTGCTATGCCTCCGTAAAAAATGCCCATCGCCAATATCATATCGCTGACAGGGAAGAACCCGGCATTATGGATATTCAGAAGAACCGTTGTCATCCCAAAACCCATAAGGCCGAGGGGTGCGGGGTTTGCGAGTTTACATTCCATACATCTCAATGATTTCCTGTTTGGTCTTGCCAAGAATATTATACTTCTTGCCGACTTTTCTGAACGCATCGAGTGCTTTTTCGAGATGATGTATCTCGTGGCCTGCGGATATCTGTGTACGTATCCTGGCTGCTCCCTGAGGCACGACCGGGAAAAAGAAACCTATCGCATATATGCCTTCATTATACAGGTCTTTCGAAACATCCTGAGAAAGCTTGGCATTGAACAGCATCACCGGAACAATGGGTGTGTCGCCTTCCTTGATGATAAGTCCGGCTTCGGTGAGGCCCTTGCGCCAGAACCCGGTATTCTTTTCCAGCTTGTCGCGGCGTTCCGTTGTAGCCGAAAGGATCTCAAGGACCTTGATTACACCTGCTACAACAGGAGGTGCGATGGTATTTGAGAACAGGTAGGGACGGGCTTTCTGACGGCACATTTCAACGAGTTCCTTACGCCCCGAAACGCAACCGCCGGATGCTCCTCCGAGTCCTTTTCCGAAAGTAGTGGTGATGATGTCCATTTTGCCCATGACCCCGCATTTTTCATGCGTGCCGCGGCCGGTCTTGCCGATGAATCCGCTGGAATGGGATTCGTCGCAAAACAGCATGGCATCATACTTTTCGCAAAGTTCTGCCATTTGGTCAAGCTTGGCTGTGTCGCCATCCATTGAAAATACACCGTCGGTGATCACCATTTTCTGGCGCTTGTCGTTATGCAGCTGTAGTTTTTCCTCCAGATGCCCCATGTCGGAATGTTTGAAGGTATCGTGCATAGCGCTGCAGAGACGAATGCCATCGATGATGGAGGCATGCACCAGGCGGTCGGAGATCATCACGTCATCCTTTGTAAGAACTGCTTCGAAAACACCTGCGTTGGCATCCATACAGGAAGGGAACAGAATGGTGTCTTCAGTCCCAAGAAACTCAGTCACCATCTTTTCCAGTTTTTTGTGGATGTCCTGTGTACCGCAGATGAATCGTACGGAAGACATGCCATAACCGTGTGAATCGAGGCCAGCATGAGCGGCTTTGACGACTTCGGGATGGCTCGATAATCCGAGGTAATTGTTAGCACAGATGTTGATGACCTTCTTGAGTTCAGCTCCTTCAGGGAATTCAACTACAATATCAGCTGCCTGGGCAGAATGAATGTAACGTTCCTGTTTGAAGAGTCCGGCGTCTTTCATTCCGGTCAGGATGTCGGAATACATCCCGCGGGTTTTGTCGGTATAAGCCATAAACCCTCCTATGCTTTAGTGAATTCCTGGACCAGAATACAGATCTTGTTCACCGAGTCAAAAGCCTCAGGTGTGGCTTTGTCGTCGGGGATAGAGATCTTGTATTTATTCTCGAGGAATCTTTTGAGCGATACCATCGAAAAACTATCGACTATCCCGCCCGAGATCAGTGGGGTGTCAAACGTAACTTCACTGTCATCCTCGACGTATTCGCGGACTACATATTCCCGCACAACTTCTTTCATGTCTTCCATAGGTGTTTTCTCCTTTTTAGTGTTTCAGATTTATTTTTAACTTTGCTTTAACGTAATGCCTTTGTAAATCATTAATCATTCTCCAATGTAGAGGTGTCTCCAATCTCTTCTCCCCACTCCTTCGCATGGAGTATTCGCCTCATGATCTTACCGCTGCGTGTTTTAGGCAGATTGTCGATGAATTCGATCTCCTGCGGCATGGCGAGGGGGGACAATTTTTTACGAACGAAGTTCATGATCTCGAGATCGAGGTCTTTGCTGGCTACGAAACCTGGCTTCAGGGTAACGAAGGCTTTCACCACCTCCATGTTAACGAAGTCGGGTTTACTTACCACTGCTGATTCGGCTACCGCCGGATGTTCGAGCAGGGCTGATTCAACTTCGAAGGGGCTTACAAGGTGGCCTCCTGTATTGATCACATCGTCGTCGCGCCCTACAAACCAGAAATACCCTTCGCTGTCAATGCTTGACCGGTCGCCTGGCAGGTACCAGCCGTTCCTGAATTTTTTCTGGTACGTTTCTTCATTGCGCCAGTAAGTGCGCATCATCGAAGGCCAGCCAGGCTTTATAGCGATAAGACCTATTTTCCCAGGGCCGTCGAAGGGTTCGTATTTGTCGGCATCGATCACGGTAGCAGTAATTCCCGGAAAGGGCTTGCCCATGGATCCGGGCTTTATCTTCATTCCGGGGAAATTGGTGATCATGATGCTGCCTGTTTCGGTCTGCCAGTAAGTATCAAGGAATGCTTTCCCAAATACTTTCTCACTCCAGATAACGGCCTCGCTGTTCAGGGGTTCTCCCACTGAAGCCAGGTGTCTCAGGGATGAAAGGTTATATTTTTTAATGACTTCGTCCCCGGCTTTCATGAGTGAACGGATGGCCGTAGGAGCCGAATACCACATGCTGATCTTATGCTTCTCGATGAACTTGTACCAGTTGTCGGCCGAGAAACCTGCATCAAGCACACACTGGGTCACACCGTTGCTGAATGCGCCTATAATACCGTAGGATGTTCCTGTTACCCATCCCGGGTCTGCCGTGCACCAGTATATGTCGCTGTCCTGCAGGTCAAGCACCCATTTTGCAGTGAGGTACTGCGATATCAGGCTGTAATGAACATGCTTTACACCCTTTGGCTGGCCTGTTGTTCCTGAAGTATAATGCAGTACGGATGGCGACTCGGCTTTGGTCGGATGTATCTCGAAATTCTCCGGTTTGGGTGCTTTGTCCATATCAAAGGCAATTTCCCGTTCGCTAAGGGGTTTCGCAGGATCGGCATCAACAATAATAATATGCTTTAGATAAGGCATTTTGTCGAGGATCTTCCTAACCTTAGGGGCATGCTTGCGTTGTGTGATAACAGCCGTGGTCTGCGCATTGTCGAGGCGCACGATGAGCGATTCGTCACCGAATGCAGAGAAGAGGGGCTGTACGATAGCTCCCGTTTTCAGAACTCCGAGAAAGCCAATGTACAGTTCAGGGATCTTGTCCATGAACAGGCAAACCCTGTCTTCCGGCTTGATGCCAAGATCGCGCAGAAATTGCCCTACGGCATTTGAAGTCAGACGAAGTTCGTTGTAAGTGTAGCGTTTTTCCTGACCGGATGATCCTTCCCAGATCAGCGCAGGTTTGTCAGCTTTTCCAAGCTTGCAGATTCGGTCGGAGCAGTACCAGCCGATGTTGATCACGTTACCGGCCTGGTAATCAAGTTCTTTTTCAGCAATGCTCCAATCGAAATTTTTAATCCTATCGTCGTAGGATCCGATGTTCGACATAGTATGAGGGGTTTTAGTTAATATTCGATGATCACAACCGCAGTTGTTAATTCCTTAACATGCGATAAAGATACATGAATTTTTGAAAACCTCTCTTTTTCGGCTAATTCTTTTGCCTTACCGCTCAGGCGTATATGTGGCTGGCCAAGTTCATCATGATAAATGTCAATATCGGCAAAACGTATGCCGAACCTCCAGCCGGTGCCAATGGCTTTCATCAGCGCTTCCTTGGCCGAAAAACGCGCTGCATAATGCTGGTACTTATTCTTTTTGGATTCGCAATAGGCGATCTCGCCTTCCGTATAGATCTTGTCACGGAACCCCAGGTCGCGTTCCATTACTTTGGCGATACGTGCGACTTCGATGATATCTATTCCTGTTCCGTAGATCAAATTGCACCAAGTTTTTTACCGACCAACCTGAATT
This sequence comes from Bacteroidota bacterium, assembly GCA_026391775.1. Lineage (GTDB taxonomy): Bacteria > Bacteroidota > Bacteroidia > Bacteroidales > FEN-979 > CAIRDP01. The sequence continues at coordinate 13,016 of JAPLDK010000077.1, read as the reverse complement.
TCTCAAGTGCAAATTCTATCTGCTCTTTGCTGTGTGCTGCACTGAGCTGCACCCGTATGCGTGATTTTCCTTTGGGCACGATTGGATAATAAAAACCAATCACATAGATGCCTTCTTCAAGCAATGCAGTGGCAAAATCCTGTGAAAGCTTCGCATCATTCGGCAGATGCCCGAACAGGACGGGTGTGATCGGATGAACACCCGGCACTATCCTGAATCCCGCATCCTGCATCCCTTTCCTGAACATCTGGGTGTTTTCGTACAGTTTATCCCTGAGCTCGGTGGTCTCGGTCAACAACCTCAGGACTTCCATGGTAGCTCCTGCAATGGCCGGTGCCACAGTATTAGAAAAGAGGTAAGGACGGGACCTCTGCCTCAGCAGTTCAATGATCTCCTTACGTCCTGAGATACATCCGCCTGATGCACCTCCAAGCGCTTTCCCGAAGGTAGTCGAAATAATATCCACTCTTCCCTGGGCGCCGCAGTATTCAATGGTTCCCCTGCCGGTTTTGCCGACAAATCCTGTGGCATGGGAATCATCGACCATCACCAGGGCGTTGTGCTTTTGGGCCAGGTCACAGATCTTGTCGACCTGCGCGATAATGCCATCCATCGAAAACACACCATCAGTAACAATGAGCTTAAATCTGGCTTCGCCTGCATCCTGGAGAACCTCCTCCAGGTCTTCCATATCGTTGTTCTTGTAACGAAACCTCTGGGCTTTGCATAGCCTTACACCGTCGATGATTGAAGCGTGGTTCAATTCATCGGAAATGATGGCATCCTTTTCTCCCAGAAGTGGTTCGAACACCCCGCCGTTGGCATCAAAAGCAGAAGAATAAAGAATGGTGTCTTCTGTCCCGAGGAATTTGCTTACAGCTGCTTCCAGGTCCTTATGTACCTGCTGTGTTCCACAGATGAACCTCACAGAAGCAAGGCCGTAACCGTATTTAAAAAAGGTGTAATTGGCCGCGGCCATCACTCTTGGATCGGAACTTAAACCAAGATAGTTGTTTGCGCAAAAATTAAGGACCTTCTTTCCGTTGGTCTCTATCTGCACTCCCTGGGGAGTGGTTATGATCCTTTCGGTTTTAAATAAGCCGTCATCCCTGATACCATCAAGTTGCTTTTGGAGATGCTGTTGAAATTTGCCGTACATGTAGTGAAAAATTGTGTTCAGAGACTGCAAAATTACATAAAAATCTCATCGGATGGCTCTCAGGTTTAAGGATCTGAGCTTTGGCGAAAGCTTAGCTGTGACCGCCACTACCAGCAGGGTTATAACTCCCCCGAAGATCACCGAAGGGATAAGCCCCATGAGCTTTGCTGCCAGCCCCGATTCAAAGGATCCTATTTCGTTGGAAGAACCTATGAATATTGCATTTACCGATGCAACCCTTCCCCTCATCTTATCAGGGGTCACGAGTTGCATGGTCGTTGCTCTGATCACGACGCTGATGTTGTCGAACATCCCGCTCATCATAAGCAAGCCAAATGAAAGATAGTAGTTCCTGGAAATGGCAAAAAGTATGATTGATAAACCGAAACCGGCCACACTGAAAAACAGATACCTTCCTGCTTTAACCATGGGAGGCCTGTATGCAAGAATTGCACCCATGATCACTGCTCCCGCCATGGGAGCCGATCTCAGGAATCCGAGTCCCTCCGGGCCAACTTTCAGGACTTCAGCCGCAAACACGGGAAGCATGGCCACAGCTCCCCCGAACAGCACCCCGAACATGTCGAGTGACATGGCGCCGAGCAATATCTGGTTTTTGAAGACAAACCTTAGTCCGCCCGAAAGCCTTTGTACCAGAGTCTCTCCTTTTGCAACCTCAGGAGTGGGCCTGTTTTTAACGAAAATCAGCAGGATAAAAGAAAGGAGCAGAAAAAGCAGGACACTGCTATATGCTGCCCTTACACCCAGGAATCCGTATACTATTCCTCCTATTGCGGGGCCGGTGATGGCGCCAATATGCCAAACCATGGAATTCCAGGTTGAGGAATTAGTGTAAAGGTGGCGGGGTACCAGCTGAGCCATCATTGCAATAATTGCAGGATACAGGAAAGCTCTGGCGACACCGGATATGGCTACCACGAAGTAGATGGGATACACTCCAACTTTGTTCAGTATCCCGAACGAAGGCAGCGTGAAAAGAAAGAGGGCGATTGTACCGCAGACGAACAGCAGCATGAACCAGATGATGATCTTTTTCCTGTTGTACTTGTCGGCTGCATTCCCCGCAAACAAGGCTGAAGCTATGTTCGGCACGGCCTCAGCGAGGCCAATGAGCCCAAGCGATAAGGGGTCTTTTGTGATCTGGTAAACCTGCCATCCAACGATGATGCTCTGCATCTGGAAGGCGATAGTGGCGAAAAAACGGAAACTCAGGAACAGCCGGAAATCTCTCACGCGTAAGACTGCGTAAGCATCATGTTTTTCAGGATGATTATCTAAATGGCCTATTCTTCCTCCGTCTCCTGGTCTTCGTATGCCTTCAGCAGTTTCTCCTGTACATCGGAAGGAACCTGGGCATATTCGGAAAATTTCATGCTGTATGTGGCGCGGCCGCTGGTGATGGAACTGAGAGAGGTGGAATACCTGTTCAGTTCGGCCAGGGGCACTCTTGCAATGATCTTCTGGAATCCTGCCTCGCTGTCCATACCCATGATGATAGCCCTGCGGCCTTGGAGGTCAGTCATGACTTCGCCCATTTTGTCTTCAGGTACAAGTACTTCCACATCATAAATAGGTTCAAGGATCTTGGGGCCTGCATTCTTGAAAGCTTCTTTGAACGCAGCACGGCCGGCAAGCTTGAAGGAGATCTCATTTGAATCAACGGGATGCATCTTCCCGTCGTAGACGTTGAAGACGATGTCGCGTGCGTAAGAACCTGTGAGAGGGCCTTCTTCCATCTTCGCCATAACCCCTTTCAGGATGGCGGGCAGGAAACGTGCATCGATGGCGCCTCCGACGATACAGTTGTGCATGACAAGTTTTCCGCCCCATTCCAGTTCTATCGGATCCCTGCCGCGGATAGGGAATTCGTTCTGGTCGGCCATGCCTTCCTTATACGGCTGTATCATCATATGCACTTCACCGAACTGGCCTGAGCCGCCCGATTGCTTCTTGTGGCGGTACATGGCTTTCGCCGATTTAGTAATGGTCTCGCGGTAAGGGATTTTCGGAGCAAGGTAGTCAATGGCAATTTTTTCAAGATGTTCAATGATCCATTTTGCAAAGTTGAGCTGAAGTTCCCCCTGCCCCTGCAGTATGAGCTGCTTCAGTTCCCTGGAGTATTCAAACAGCAGCGTGGGGTCCATCCTGGCAAGTTCGTTTATTACCGCACCGAGCTTTTCGTCATCAGCCGCATTCTTAGCCTTCACGGCTACGCGGAACTTTGGTTCGGGATATACAGTGGCTTCGATGATGTCGTCGGGGTTCTTGATAGAATTCAGGGTATTGCCGGTATGAACGTTTTTCAGCTTGATCGTTGCGCCGATGTCTCCGGGCATGAACTTCTCAACCTTCTCGCGGCTCTTTCCATTGACTACGAAAAGCTGGGAGATCCTTTCTTTGGTATGGTTACGGCTTGGATTGACCATGTCCTGTACTTCGACAATCTCGCCTGAGTAAACCTTGAAATAGGAGATCTCGCCGATATGAGCTTCGATAGAGGTTTTAAAAATGAAAAGTGCGGTAGGATCGCTGGCCTTGAAATTCAGCTGTTTCCCCTCCGTAGTCTTTGCTCCCGGCATTTCGTTGGGAGCGGGAACAGCGCCAGCGATGAACTCCAGTAATCTGCCAACGCCCATATTCTGTTTTGCGCATACGCAAAGGACCGGGAACATACTGCGTGAGATCATGCCAATTTTCATGGCCTTGTTTATCTGTTCTTCGGTGAGCGTTCCCTTTTCGAAAAATTCTTCCATTAGCTTTTCATCCTTCGAAGCAAGCTCTTCAATAAGGGTTGCCTGCAGTTCCTCTGCCTTGTCCTTTTCATCTGCCGGGATGTCGCTGATCTCTGGTTTTCCTCCACCGGCGGGATATTTGTACATCTTCATCTTAAGCAGGTCGATGAAGGAATTGAATCCTAAACCGGCATTTACAGGGTACTGAATGGGAGTGACGTTGCTTCCGAAACGTGCTTTAAGGTTGCGGAGTGTTTCATCGTAATTGGCATGTTCCAGGTCGAGCTGGTTTATAACAAAGATAACCGGTTTGTCTGCCCTGCCGGCCCAGCGCCATGTGATTTCCGTACCCACTTCCACTCCGTTTTGCGCATTGACTACCATCACAGCAGTGTCGGCCACGCGAAGACTGCCGATCACCTCCCCGATGAAATCGTCAAAACCGGGAGCATCCAGTATATTGATCTTCTTGTTATCGCAAAGGGTATACAATAAGGAAGCGCTCACCGAAGCCTGGCGCTCCAGCTCTATCGGGCGGTAATCTGAAATTGTGTTTTTATCGTCGACAGTCCCGCGGCGGGTGGTTATTCCACCTTCAAATACCATCGCTTCAGCTAAGGTGGTTTTTCCTGTTTTCGTGCCTCCTATGAGCACGATGTTACGGATTTCATTGGTCTGGTAAACCTTCATGTCAAGTAGTGTTATTCTGTTTTTATGATGAAAATGTTAATTTTCAGAAAAGGCTCGCAAAGGTATAAATAAGGTTGGAATAATCAAAGACACAGTGATATATAGTTTAAACAAAGCCTGGAAACAGTGGTAATCTCAGTTTCAGATTTCTGCCCTGATCTTGTTCCAGCGCTCTTTGCTCATCTTTGATCCTATGAATTCTATGACATTGCCTGATAAAACCGCTCCGTATTCCCCGCAGGTTTTAAGGGATTTGCCGGCCGACAAGCCATAAAGAAATCCGCTTGCGTATAGGTCTCCTGCACCGGTTGTGTCTATGGGCTTAACTTCGATCACACCGATATCCCAGCTTGCCTCCCCGCTTTTGATCATAGATCCCTTACTCCCTATCTTGACGACAGCGATTTTCACTTTGGAGGCGATCTCATCCAGGGCCTTGCGGGGCTCCAGACCGGTAAGCGCTTTCGCCTCTTCCTCATTGGCGAAAACGATATCAATATACTTCGTAATGATCTCGTTCAGGAAATCCTTGTTGGCTTCCACCACATTATAGCTGCAAAGGTCGATGGCAGTAACGAGCCCAGCAGCTTTGGCTTTTTCGGCCACGGTCCGTACCAGGTTGTGGTCCTGCACCAGAAATCCTTCGATAAGTATATAATGGTAATCTTCGTACCTGAAGTTCGAAACGAATTCATTTGAAAACTCTGCCGATGCACCAAGGTGCGTCGCAAAAGTCCTTTCATAATCGGAAGTTACCAGAGCAACTACCCTTCCTGTTTCATTTTTACTGTGGATCATGTGCAGGTCGACCCCGGCATTGACCATGTCTCTTATAAAAGAGCCGCCTATTTCGTCCTCTCCCACAACACCAATGTAACCTGTTTTTGCTCCAAGCATCCCCAGTCCGTGAATTGTATTTGCCGTGGAACCTCCGGCACTCTGTGACTTTTCGTACTCCTTAACCCTAGCAAGGACCTGGTTCGAACGTGCTTTATCCACCAGCTGCATACTTCCCTTTGGCAATTCCAGTTCGTTGAGGATATGATCATTATCTATCTGAACCATGATGTCTACCAGGGAGTTCCCTATACCCAGAATTTTTTTCATACAGCTTTTATTTAAAATCCCTGCAAAAATATACATTTTCCTATCAGATCACTACACTTACGAATTGACCTTGCGGATATGCAACCAAAATCAAGCCCTTCCGTATAACCAAGAAAAAACAACCATGAAAACACTGAGATTTCTGATGATGGCCCTTCTGTTTACGGCTTTTTCATTGGAAAGTTACGCTCTTATCGATGATTGCCCTTGTCGCAGGCGGGTTGTGAAAAAGATTGTGAAGCCAAAGCCCATTTATAGAGCTCCCGTAAAAAGGTTTGGACTTTTTGATGATATTCCATACATACCTGAGGATGCTACCTGCAGAAGGCCGGGTATCCAGCAGATGGTTAACTACCAGCTGAAAATAATGCCCAATCCTGTGCAGAAGAGACTGAATGTGATCTCCTACCTCGAATATTCAGGTACAGTCAAGATAGAACTTTTCACCTGTGAAGGCAAACTCATCACTACACTCATGAATGAATACTGGGAAAGCGGCACTAATGTGCGCACTTTTAACCTCGAAGGCAGAGTAAAACGCGGGATAGCTTTTGTAAGGCTTACTGCGGGCACGGTAAGGCAGGTCGAAAAGATCTTTGTTCTTTAGAAAAACCATCAATTTATTATAAACCAAACCCGAAAACCGGTACCTTTGTGTAACCGGTTTTTTTATGTAACCATGCTACGTATAATATTATTATTCATTGGTTTATCGTCTTTCTGCCTCAGCGGATGCAGCCAGGGGAACAAAGCTGATAAACAACAAAGCAAAGGAAAAATGGAACTTAAGAAACTCAGTCCTGAAGAGGAATATATAATTGTGAACAAAGGTACCGAGAAGCCGTATACCGGAAAGTATGAGACTTTTTGGGAAAAGGGAACTTACGTATGCAAACGCTGCGGTGCTCCCTTATACCGTTCAGAGGATAAATTTGACGCCGGTTGCGGCTGGCCGAGTTTCGATGATGAGATCCCCGGGGCCGTCAAAAAGCAATCCGATGCCGACGGCATGCGCACCGAGATCCTCTGTGCCCGCTGTGGTGCCCACCTGGGTCATGTTTTCCAGGGCGAGGGGCTTACGCCTAAAAACACCAGGCATTGTGTGAATTCGATCTCAATGGATTTTATCCCGGCAAAAACCCAGGCTGCAACTGATACTGCAATTTTCGCAGGAGGCTGCTTCTGGGGTGTTGAGTATTTTATGAAGAAGGCCATAGGGGTTATCAGCACGACTGTGGGATATATCGGCGGGCATACCGATAACCCGACATATCACCAGGTTTGCGCCGGGAATACCGGGCATTACGAAGCCATCCAAGTGGTATTCGATCCGTCCAAAACCTCGTTTGAAGAAGTTGCGAAATTGTTTTTTGAGATCCACGATCCAACCCAATGGGACCACCAGGGTCCTGACTTGGGTGAACAGTACCGTTCGGCAGTATTTTATCGTAATGAGGATCAGAAGAAAACCACAGAGAAACTCATCTCGCAGTTAAAGGCAAAAGGCTATACAGTTGTGACTGAAGTCAAACCAGCCAAAACCTTCTGGAAGGCCGAGGATTACCACCAGGATTATTACAATCACAAAGGCAGCGAGCCATACTGCCACGGGTTTGTGAAGCGTTTTTAAATGCTTAGGGCGGCCCGGGTTCCCGGGCCGCCCTAAGATACAGATCATTCCGTGTTATTTATTTGCGCCTGCCAGCTGGGGAACTTTGATCTTTGCGTCCTTATCGATGCCGGAGAGTATCTGGATATTGATCCCGTCGGAAAGGCCGGTCTTAACAAATTTCTTTTCAAATTTCTGGGGGGCTGTCTCTACCTCGACATAAGCCGAATCCCCTTCGAACTGCAGGAGGCCTTCCTTGATAGCCAGCACCTTGTCGACCCTCTGGAGCACTATATCCGCATTCGCACTATACCCTGAACGGATAAACTGATCGGACTTCAGCACAACATCGGCTTTGATCTCGAACTGAACGGCACCATTCTCCAAAACTCCCTTTGGCGAAATATATTTAAGGATGGCCGAGAAGGTATCGTTTTCAATTGCTCCTACTGTAAGTGAAAGATTCATGCCGGGCTTGATCTTGCCTACTTCGGTTTCGTCAAGTTTGCCCTGGAAGATCATATCGCCAACATCGGCAACCGAAGCAATGGTTGTGCCAGCATTGAAGTTGTTGGTCTCAATCACCGAGGAGCCCACTTTTACCGGTACATCCAGTACCATGCCGCTGATGGTCGAACGGATCAGTGTATTGGTGGTTTTTCCCGATTTTTTATTCACGCCTTCGCGGATAAGCTCCAGGTTGGCTTCGGCCGCATCAACTTCCTGTTTCGCATTCTTATAAGCAATATCAGTTTGCTGGTATTCGGCCTCAGCAATAACCCCCTGCTGGAAAAGTTTCTGCTTGCGGTCGTAATTCATTTTTGCATCGTCAAGCGATATCTTAGCCCTGTCAAGCCTTCCTTCGGCATTGTTCAGGTTGACCAGATCGGGGATGATGCGGACCTTTGCAAGTATGTCACCGCTATTCACCTTCTTCCCGGCTTCAACATAAACCTCTTCCACGATGCCCGATACCTGGGGCTTGATCTCGATCTCTTTCCTCGGGATAACTGATCCGGTCGCCACTGTTTTTTTAACTATATTGGTTATGAAAGGCTTGTCGGTCTTGAAAACCACAGGTTTTTCCTTTGATTTGTTATAGAGGTAGAAGATGGTAGCAACGAATAATCCAAGGATGATTACGAGCAGTGAGATTCGAAGTATCTTTTTCATAGTATGATGAGTGTTTTATTATTCATATCTGAGTGCGTCTATCGGTTTCACCGATACGGCTTTCCTTGCCGGCACAAGTCCTGCAACAGCTCCGGCCACTATCAGTATGACAAGGGCTGTAATCGCGACGTTGAAATTTATACCCGGGTGGAGGAACATATCGGTGTTTGCTTTTGTTTTCTCAAGCAGGAAATTGATCAGTTCGAGCAACCCCACTCCAAGCGTCAGGCCAAAATAGCCGGAGAATGTAGTGAGTACAACAGATTCGGTGATGATCTGGCTGATGATGATCCAGGGTGTGGCGCCGAGGGCACGCTGAATACCTATCTCTTTGGTCCTTTCCTTGACCACGACCAGCATGATGTTGCTTACCCCGATCACACCTGCCAACAGGGTTCCTATTCCAACTATCCACACCAGTATCCTGATCCCAAGGAAAAGTCCCACCATCTTTTTATATTCCACTTCCAGGTTGAAATGACCTATTGCTGCATCGTCAGTTGGTGCCACTGAATGCCTTTTCTTTAAAACTTTGATTGCTTTTTCTTCAACAACTGCAACAGGGATCCCGTCTTTGGACGTGATGTTGAAAAAGCCGATGGCATCACCCATGTTAAATGTTTTCTGGCAGGTAGTGAACGGCATATGTATCCTCTGGTTATCGTTGCTGGCTGCTTCGCCTGTGCGTTTTGATTTGAACAGCCCCACGACCTTGAAATACACTCCGTTGACCTGGATGTATTGATTTATAGGATTTTCCTTTTTTTCAAAAAGCAGTTCCTTTACTCTCAGTCCGATTACAACGATCTTACGTTTCTCCTTAATGTCAAGTTCATTGATGAACCTGCCCTGCAGAAGGTTAACCGGATCTATGCTGTCGAGCACAGGGTAATCGCCGAAGATCTGGAATGCTCCGGATTTCAGCCCGCGGATTACGTTGTTGGTTCCGTTGTAACCGCCCACGTTCGTACGCGGGGCCAGGTATTTTATTTCGGGGATTGCATCACCCAGGGCTCTGACATCCGCATTCTCATAATCAAACTGCCTTCCCCTGGTAAAGCCTTTATAGGGAACCGAGGTCTGCTGAGCCCAGATGAACACGCTGTTCGTGGCCATATCGCCGAAGTTTTGCGATACCCCATTCTTAAGTCCGTCGCCTGATCCCATCATGATCACCAGCATAAAAATGCCCCAGAACACGCCAAAGGCGGTAAGGAAGGTCCTGAGCTTGTTTTTTCTCAGAACATGATAAATTTCCTGCCACCTGTCTAAATCGAACATATTCCTTTTCTTATTTCGCTACTTATTCTTCTCTTAACGCTTCTATCGGCCTTATCCCTGCTGCCTTCATTGCAGGGAAAAAACCTGCAAAAGCGCCGGCAATGATCAGCAATACCGTTGCTCCCAATGCAATTGACAAATTGGCCTCTGGATTCCTGAAGAAGTCTGAAGGCGGCATGCTTTTGGAGATCAGTTCCAGCAGCCCTACTCCGAGTACAAGGCCAACATAGCCTGCAAATCCTGTGATCATGATGGCTTCCTGCATGACCAACCCGATGATGGAAGCAGGGGTTGCGCCCAATGCTTTCCTTATCCCGATTTCCTTAGTCCTTTCCTTGACCGATATCATCATGATGTTGCTAACGCCAACTATCCCTGCTATAATTGTCCCTATGCCAATGATCCAGATGAACATCCTTATCCCTGCAAACAGGGCGTTAAACCTTCTTACATCTTCGCTTTTATTCATAATATCTATGGCCCTGGGGTCATCCGGTGAGAAGGTGTGCGAGCGGGCCAGGGTCTGCTTGGCCTTTCTAAGCATGGCATCTGCTTCTTCGGGAGATGCATCGCCTGTTGTAAAGGAAATCTGGTTGATGACATTGCTGGTGTAAAATACTTTCTGGGCTGTAGTGATGGGAATGTAAATTCGTTTTTGCTCGTCATCCCCCCTCCCGAAATCGCGGAAAATTCCGATGACCTTGAAGGGCACACCTTTAATATTAACGTATTTTTCGAGGGCAATACTGTCTCTCCCTTTAAAAAGCTGGGCCTGGACTTTCTCCCCGATAGCCGCAACTTTCCTGCATTCCCTGATATCGATCTGGTTGAGGAACCTCCCCTGCAGCACCTTGATTTCCTTGATATACCCGTAATCGGGATGACTTGGGGAGACAAAGAAATTGCCATATTCGTTTTTATTCGAGACAAGAACATTTCCCAGAAAAAGTCTGGCCGAGATACGGTCGTATCCTTTGATGGAGTTTTTGATGAGTTTATAATCCTGGTCGGTGAATTTTATCTCCCTGCCGGTCTTTAATCCCTTATACTGAACGCTGGTAACCCCGCTGCTGATCCAGATCCCGTTCATAGCCCCGCCCTTGAACTGTTCCTTCACCCCATTTTCCAGTCCGTTTCCTGATCCCAGCAAAATGATGAGCATGAATATGCCCCATGCCACAGCAAAGCCTGTCAGGAAAGTTCTTAGCTTGTTTTTCCTGATGGTGAGATAAATTTCCTGCCAGCGATCTATCGAGAACATTTGTCAATATTAAATGGTGAGATGATGAGTTTATTTCTTTATCATGACATCACGTTCATCACGATCTTTTCATTCTTTACAATCTCAGTGATCATTCCATCCGTGATCCTGATCGTTTTTTGCGTACGTCTGGAAATATCAAGCTCATGTGTAACGATAAGCATTGTAATGTTTTCATTTTTATTGATTTCGGTAAGGATATCCATGACTTCCTGGGATGTAACCGAATCGAGGGCTCCGGTAGGCTCATCGGCAAGGATAACCTTTGGTTTTCCGATCAGGGCACGGGCGATGGCAACGCGCTGCTTTTGACCGCCCGAAAGTTCATTCGGTAAATGATGGGCCCATTCCTTCAAGCCCATCCTGTCAAGATATTCCATTGCGATCGCATTCCTTTTTTTACGCTTAACATTCTGATAATAAAGAGGCAGAGCAACATTTTCAGCTGCATTTTTAAACGAGACAAGGTTAAACGACTGAAACACGAATCCGAGGTATTTATTCCGTAATTGTGCGGCTTTACGTTCATTAAGGTGCTCAATTTTGATCCCATTCAGTAAATATTCCCCATGATCGTGATTATCAAGTATTCCGAGAATGTTCAGGAGGGTTGATTTTCCTGATCCCGAAGCTCCCATAACTGAGATCATCTCACCTGCTTCGATTTTCAGGTTAATGCCCTTCAGCACATGAAGTTTATTGTTGCCTGTAATGTAGGTTTTGTGAATATTGCTGATATCTATCATTGGTAAGCGATTAAGGTCCCGCGTTCCGGGACAGCAAGACATAAGACTCTATTTTAACGCCAGAGTTACATCTTTTGGTGTAAAAAATCAGGTATTTTATACTTAAGATGGGGGATCATCGCTGAGTTGCCCTGATTAACCGGTAAGTGTTTATGCTTTTTTTTGGTGAGGTCTTGGAAATTACGCTATTCTTTGTAATTTTGCACCCCTGAATTCCTCCTTAGCTCAGTTGGTTAGAGCATCTGACTGTTAATCAGAGGGTCGCTGGTTCAAGTCCAGCAGGGGGAGCTGAAAATGAGCCACTTACAAAGAGAATGTAGGTGGCTTTTTTCTTTGGTACACATAAAAGTACACATCAAAGATTGAAACAGTTTGTGTACATACCCGGGAAATTACTTGTACACTTTCTTGTGCACTTACCTGTGCACCTGACTTCCTGTTTCATGAACTTCATCAGGTCGTTCAGACTAATAGGTTCGGAACAGAGAGCCAGAATAGACAGCAGGTAAACAATCTTTTTATGAAGGAGGTTGGTACTTCTTTTATGCCAGGTTGGTACCTTTTTTTCTCCTTCATTAATAAGTGACTGAATATCAGTAGTTATATTAACCGGCGGGTTGGTACCTTTTCGTTGGACGATTGGCGGTTTAGAGATAAATGTTTTTGTAAAAGGATGATTAACAGGCCAGTCCAGCACAGAGAGCTTGGTACCTTTTCGGCTGAACTTAGCACCTGGGGTCATTGTTTAAGCAGTTTCTTCTCTTTCTCGGTCAATTGGTATTTTTGAAACTGGCTTCGAGGTTTCTCAGATATTAAATCCTATTCCCTGGAATTCAACATATCGATTTTACGTTCTCCAGGAAGCAGAAATTTCCCTGCAGGTTCTGGCACCCGCAGGGAAACCCGAGATATTAAGAGCAGGAAAATCACCCCCAGATCATGTACCTGGGCGGTTCGTTGAGGCGGATGAAGTTCATGGCCTCATGGATATTGAGGAACTTGAATCGTGCGGCCTCTTTACCGGTTGGCGAAAACAATGTGATCTTGATTGTGGACGACCATTTGACCGGCTGACCATTATGGTGCAGGATGACCTGACCATTTTCATTGACGTGATAATCACAGGCTAAATCATGGATAACCTGAGTAGATGAATGATTGATTGTTGTTGACATACAAACCTCCGCTTTTAAGTTTTACAAATGGTTTAATGCATAAAATGCAAATCGTAAGCACT
>JAPLDK010000003.1 GCA_026391775.1 Bacteroidota bacterium | reverse complement strand
ATCGCTATCCCAGGCTTTAGATGGTACATTTAACCCTGTTGAAAGACGAAGCCTTTGATGATTAAACGTGAATGTTAAAAGAATTAAACATCCGTTTTTCCTTTCCTTATCTGCATAAAACATTACTGTCGCCATAATACTTTAAAAGTTGCCTGTATTTTTAAAAAAGTTGCCTGTACAAAGGTATCTATAGGCAACAATTTAGGCAAGTTTGCCTGTAAAAGTTATTAACAGGCTGTATTTTGATGTAAACGGCTGTAAAAGAAAAACCGCCTGGAGTGGCGGTCTTCATTGATTTTCAGTGATTTTTTTGATTTTTACTGTGGGATGTGAGGGATTCGAACCCACGACCTCATGCGTGTGAACAATGTTTTCATACTAATATAAACAAATCAAAATATGTATATATACTGATAATCAGGGAATAATAATTTGTAACAATTTGTCAAATAGTGATTAAATTAGGTATATTTGTGTCATATTTTGTGTAACGGTCATGAAGACACATGCTTCTTTATACCTGGATGTCCGAAGGAAGAACGTTAAAGGATTACACCCCGTAGTCATATGCTTATATCACCGGAAACAAAGATACTATTTTACCACTAAGTACTGGATAAAAAAAGATTTCTGGGATGATAAGGAGCAGAGAATTTTAAATAAAGCAAAGGTTAATCCTTCAGTAGGGGCCGCAAATCTTGACATTCTGGAACAAAAGGTTAAAATAAACAATCATATTACCAGGTTAGAACAGGATGGGGAGCTTAATCGATTAACCCCACTTCAGTTAAAGAACAGAATTTCGAATAAAACCGAGAAAATTGATTTTTACACTTACCTGGACAGGATCATTAAAGAGTTACGAACACAGGGCCGTGAAGGAAATGCAGGTGTGTATGCCCAGACTATTGATTTTATTAAACGGTATGTTCCTGATAAAACCAATCTGGCATTTGAGGACATCAATGTCAGATTATTGAAGGACATTGAGGCCCGTTACATGGCCAGGGATAATTCTCTGAACGGACTTGCCATTTATCTTAGGACCATACGATCAATTTTCAATAAAGCTATTACTGACGGGCTGGTAACGAAGGATCTTTATCCTTTTGAGGAGTATAAGATTAAAAAGGAAAAATCCCATAAAACCGCTATTTCCAAAACGCAGATTGAATCTATCAGGGACTTGTCCTTAAAAGAAAATACGCTTGCCTGGCATGGTAGAAACATTTTCCTGCTGAGTTTTTATTGCAGGGGAATGAATTTTAAAGACCTGGCCGAAATCAAGCTGAAGGATTGCACAAACGGGAAGATCCTATACCGGCGCAGTAAAACATCACGTCAGATAATAATCAAGATAAATGACAAAATTCAGGGGATCATCGATCTGTATTCGACCGGAAAGAAAAATGAGGATTACCTGCTGCCAGTGATATCAGATAAACATATCCCGATCGCAAAGCAAGTCACTGATTACAGAAATGCAGTAAACCATGCGTTAAAACGTTGGGCCCGGCAATTAGGGATCGATTCCAGCTTGTCATTTTACACAGCCCGCCATTCCTGGGCTAATATCGGTAAGGAATTGAATCTACCAATTGCTGTTATTTCTGAAGGCTTGGGGCATTCAGATATCCGGACGACTCAGATATACCTGGATTCATTTAATGCTGAGATAATTGACGATGCAAGTCAGCAGATAATTTCTTAGAAATTTTATCATCTATTTTAACGCTTCATGAAATTAATGACTGATTTCATGAATGGGTGATTTTTAATCTTGCCTTCTTGATACATTTTTATTATCTCAGGGTTTTCGCAAAGCTTTTTAAAAATATGGTTATGAAGTATTTCATGGATTTTATTATATTTTTCTCTCACTTCTTCGTTTTCCCATTCCGAATAGATTTTACCATCCTCAAAAATTGTATGATTTTTTTCTGCTAATAATTCTTCTTCTAAACATAGATCAGAGTATGTCTCTTCAATTTTTTGAGTAGTATCTTCCCAAATCAATTCTATTCGCCTTGAGTCCTGTTTTACCCCTTTTAAATCACCATCAATGATTTCATTGATTTTTCCCTTATAGAAGGATATAAGCTCTTTCTTGTCTTCAAGTATTTCTTCTAATTCAATTATTTTCTTTTTTAAGGAAGCTATTTCTACTTTTGAAAGCTCCTGATCAAGCATTGATGCTTCATCAAAGAAAAATGAAATTGGTACTTCAAAGGCATTTGCAATCTTTCTCAGATTAGTAAGTTTTATTTCACCACTATTTATTGAACGGTAAAGAGTAGCTTTATTTACATTGATTTTACTGGCTAAATCTGCAATTGTAATGCCACGTTTATTGCAGAGTTCCAATATTTTTTTTAACTCACCCATTCTATTTTTGTTAGTTGTTGAAAAATAAACGCGAATTAATTTGCATTTTTATACACTCATGTTGTATATTTGCAACCTTGTTTATAAATTCATAGATCAAATATAATAAAAATATGAAAACTCCAAATTTAATTATTTTACCTGAAAAAATTGTTATTTCTACGATTAGAGAAGCCATACAGGTTGAAATGCAGCATTTTAATGATGAACGTAAAAAAGCTGAAGGAGAGAAAATATATACAATTAACGCAGTTGCAAGGAAATTAGGTTTAAATTTTGCGACAGTTAAAAAATATTGTAATCAAGGACATATAAGAACAGTTCCGGGAGGAAAGATCCCGGAATCAGCAATTTTAGAATTTTTGAATAATTCAAAAAAGTTATAAATGGAAGTTATTATCATCGAAAGCCAGGCGTTTTATAAACTGCTGGAAGAAGTTAAGAAAACCCTCGTTGAGCAAAATAACACTGACGAGTACCTTTCACAAGACCAGGTTATGAACTTGTTTAAAATATCCAATAAAAACCATTTCAGCATGTATCAAACGAAACATAAGCTGCCGTGTTATAAGCAACCGGGGACCCGACACTATTTATACAAACGGAGCGAAATCGAAAATTTCATCAAGAAAAACCGTGTAGTACGATGAATTCCGAAAGATCAATCTCACCGGAGGCCGCCGCTAAGCTCTTAGACGTTTCTGTAAGCGAATTACAGCAATTATCGGATACCGGTAAGGTTAACTGCCACAAGACTAAATTCTCCGGCCACACGAGGTTCTACGAATCGGATTTGAAATTATGGGAAAAAAAGAAAACAAAAAATTTACAGCATGCAGTAGTAATATAAGGTATGCCCTTTGGGCATGATTTTCATATTTACCCTGTAAATATATGCAACACATCAACCGCTAAAACCCTGTATCGCAATGAATTTCAGTACAAGATTGAACAATAACATGATATATGCACCAATATCTGTAAAGTGTAGTAATGACCCGTGTATACAAGAAATTGAAGCTCTCTTCGGAATAACCGGTTTCGGCATTTACATAAAACTCTTACTGCAAATATATCAGAATGGTTATTTTCTTAATTGGACCAACACAACTTTAAGGCTTTTCTGTAGGAATAATGGTGTCAGGATAAAGCAAGTTAATGATGTAATTGAGCAATTGATGATAGGAAACCTTATTAATCGTGAAAAGTACCAAAATTTCCAAGTGTTAACCTCTGCTGAAATACAAGAACGTTTTTTTAAGGTTATGTATAGATGTGATGAAGCTTTCATTTATAAATGTTTGATTCTCTGTGATAAGCTACCTAAAAATGTAAGCATAATAAACTATACAGAACCCTCAGATGTAAACACTCAACCTGTCACAGAACCCTCAGATGTAAACACTCAACCTGTCACAGAACCCTCAGATGTAAACACTCAACCTGTCACAGAACTCTCAGATGTAAACACTCAACCTGTCACAGAGACATCGAGTGTACACAAACTGTCTACTAATCTAATTCAATCTAACTTAACTCAATCTACTTCAACTGAATCTAATAGAAATAAATTTATAAAGGAAAGGCAAGTAGATAAAAAAAATACCGTGCCCGATTCCTCCGGTGTCTTTAATGAAATTTTGAAAAATCAAAATTTGTCCATAGAAAATAAACTTTTGCAGTTAAATAATTTAAAAAAAGCAAACAAAACCAATTCTGCACTGATTATCAAAATTGAAATAGCTGAAATGACTTTGAATGCAGAAAAAGAAGAAAAAGAAAAAATTTCCGCAAAAAAAGAAAATGAATAAAACCACTCATTTGAGAACAAAATTACAGATCCAGGTCATACAGCGCACTCTGGGCAGCCTGGACGGGGAAGAGTTTCAGGCAATGAAACAACTCATGACACAGCTCACGCATACCCTCTATGGAAACACGACCAAGTTTGAGCTGGCTCAGCTTTATGATATGAACTGGCGGACCTTAAACAAAAGGCTGAAATCAACGGCAGGCCTGATGGAAGAATTAACCAACAAATACAATTACACCAAACATAGGAGATTTTTTTTACCGGCAGAGCTGGAGATCATTCAAAAATACCTGGGGATCCCCCCAAGGAAACTTTAAACCATAAATTTTATGATAAGAAAATCATTAAGACGTCGATCATACATGGAAAGGCCAGGGCTCAATAAAAAGTCAAGGCTGACCAGTTATGAAAAGGGTATTGCGGAAAGGAAAATCAAAGAATTTATATTACAAATTCAACAGATTGGACTGGTAGCGGTTAATCATCCTATAGGGATGTGGATTTCAAAGGACTTTACCAAACTAATGACCCTTAATCAATTCCTCAGGAACTCTACTTACATAAACACTGAGGGATTCTGCTTTATGGTGACCCACTTCGATGATGGTACTTGGAAATTCGAAGAGAAAACGCCAAGACATATAAAAACAACTCCCAAAAATTTAAAAACATAAAAAATGGAAAAAGAAGTAAAAACGAAAATTGATCAGTACTGGCCAGGAATACCAAAACCCTACGGATTTTGTCTGTATCAAAACATGATGATGATTTTCCAAATAATAAATGCCGCGGATCCCAACTTCGCGATAACCCTTTTTAAAAGCTGGTCGGAAAACGAGGATCTTCAAAGCAGTGCACCCAAAGAATTAAAAATCCTGATTGAACTCCTGCAGGAGGTCTATGATCTTCACGATTCAAAGGAAATAATCTTACGACTTGGAATCACCGAAAGTGAGTTTGTTTATTGGTTGCAGCAAGGTAATTCGAGTTTTCGTCTCGATAATCCCGAACAAAATAACGAATTAAAAAATTAAATCTAAACAATCATGGAAACAACAGAAAAACCCGTAAACCTTTATAATGAGGTTGAATTAAAAAGGATGGATCAAGAAGAATTGGCCCATATAGTTGAATCAAATTTATCCTTGTTATCCTTTCAGGATATTGATGAGATTGTACAAACAATTCAGGATAAACTTGAATTTCACGTTTTGGAAGGATCTACCATAGACATTCGTGAAATAAAGCAGTTTCGCCAGTTGTTCAGAATATATGATATCTACAGGGAAATCTTGTACCCCGGCCTCCTGCAGGTGGAAAATGATGAAAAAGGATTGTAATTAATCATTTCCGCAATGGAAACAAACAACAGTGTATTACTTCAAGCCACAAATCCTAAAGAACTGGCCCGGTTCTGCGGGATATCTCCATATACGCTCATAAAAAAGTGGCTGCGCCCGTTAATCATGGATAATAAGCTATCAGCTTTCAGCAACAAAGGGGGTAGGGCGATTTATAGAGGGGCCACGTCATTGTATAGCCCCAACAACCCGGTCTGTGTTAAAAGAACGATCCTGCCCCCTGATTTATCCCTGATTTTTGAATTCCTTGGACTTGACCCTGAGCGGTTCATCAATTACCAGAAAACAAAGGAGGATAAGTATTGTTATCCGCAACGATCCCTTGCAGACTTCGCTTCCCGGTCCGGTCTATCTCTTAAAACCTTTAAGAAAAGACTTAATGAGCTTGCAAGTGAGTATAATATCGATCTATACAGTGAATATACCGGTAAATCCCGTTCAATTTATCTAAATCCAAAACAGCAGCTCCAACTTTGGAATTTATACGCATTCGGGCAGTAAATCGAAAAAAACGGAAAAATGTCGTAAAAACAGGAATTAAATCGAAAAGAATGGAAACATTTCACATTCTTAGGGAGAATGTCGTAAAATTAGGAAATCCTCGTTTTCCGCACGGTACCTTTGTGCAAAAATAACCCAGAATGAATATAATTAAACATCAAAGGGGATCATTTCCAAATTATCCCTCAATTCATGGCCTTGGAGATGTTGATTGGGCTTCTATCGTTAGTCTGGTTTTGCAGGTGGTTGGTTATATTATTAAATGGTGTGGAAGTAACAAAGTCGCCAGTGACTGGGGCGGGTGGGATGATTCCATTAAGGAAAAATTTGTAGCTGATGGATTGAAAGAAGCTTACCGGATGGCGTATGCCGGGGAAATAAATAAAGACGGTCGTGTCATCGATGCCTTTGCGGCCATGATCCACAATGTGGCCCCTGGCCCCGATTGGGATACCTTCTATGCTGCTAATTCCGATTGGCTGCCTAACCGTATCGCCGATGCTGAAAAAAAATACGGGTATAACTTTAATTCAAAACCGTCAGAATGGGTAAAAATTCCTATACCCCCGACAAAGCCTCCGGTTGCTCCGGCAGCTCCCGGACCATTAGCACCGCTAAACATCAGTACGGCTGCCTTCGGTGCATTAGGCATTATCGGTGATGTATTGTTACTCGGTATCGGTGTTTTTTTATTTTATGAAGCATTTAAAGAATAGAAATAATATGGAACCAACAACACAATTACTTCTTCGTAGTGGTCTGGGATTCGCAGGACTGAATGATGCCCGAACGAATAAAGACTATCATGAAGTAAGTAACATGTTTATGGGGATATTAAAAGACGAGGGAAGGAATTCCCAAACGAAATCAGAGGAAGGATCAGGTACCCTTACTCTGCTGTTGGTGGGGGCAGTAGCGCTTTGCATGGCAGTTATTAGTGTACATTGAGTTATTAATAGTTAATGATTGTTTTAATTTGTTGTCATGTTTCTTTAAAAGGTGATTACTCCTCACCAGCCGGTTCATGGGAGAGTCTGAAGCTAACAAAAAAGGAGGTTAAAGACTCTCCCCTCTGAATCAAAACACTTAAAAAGTTAAAATGGATATCATTTCAAATAGTCTTCTTCCCATTGAATCCCTGGCCGGTTTGCTTACTGGAAACACAATGCAGGGGTTAAGCGGTTCTACCGGCTGCCCTGATACTAAAAAGTGCAGCGGGTGTATTCCTTTCTGCTGCTACCCTTCAGTTGACCCCCAGAATTATATAATAAAGAACGATGTGGCCCAATACTGGAGTTTAAGCAAGACGCTTCTTTTCTCCTTAATTCCCTGCGGTAAGATTGGAAGCATTGCATTTGACCTACTCAGCTACATCACCAACTATGTCAATTCAGCTATAAATAAAAAAAGAAACATCGATGAGCAGAAGGCAATTATAAACTCTTCAATGGAGTTTATGGGTTATTACATGCAGGGAAAATTGGATTGTCGCATCGGATGGTGCCGGACACTAAGTCACATAGCCGGTTCCAGGGATTTCGCCCCAAATAGTCCGGTATTTGGTGACAAAGGCCCTTCTGTGATGCTCGAAGCGATGAAGATATACATCAAGGCGGCCAACGAAGCAAACAATAATCGGTATGGAAAAACAACCCAAACCATTCTGGATGTTGCAGCCTCCTATGATAACGATCTTCCGATCAATGAAATCGAAGCCCGAAGGTTAATGATAAAGGTTTCAAACATTGAACATTACTGGCAGGGCGATGTTATTCTCGTTCCTAATCCAACCGCAGGAGTTCAATTCGGGTCAACTACTGAGTTATTGGTTAAACATCGCAGTGGGTATTCAAAAGAATACACCCCGGATTGTGACATGGAGGTCATTGACAAGACGATAGTCCCTTCAGGAATATATGACGGAAAAAGAGGTTGCCAATCTGGAATAGATGCATCGTTTCACGGACATATGCAAAGCCTGGGAAGTGCAAATTCCGGACTAAACATTCGTAATCTGGTTGGTGAAGGATGGCTTGTTTCAGAAAAATCTATTGACTACTTCTCTGCTGCATTTCTGAGTAACCTCAAAGGAAAAAAGGTCAGTCTGAAAAACCCGGTATATGTCATCATGGATCCGGCAAAACAAAATCCACCAAAACAAACACCTATACCAGCTCCCACAATCAAACCTCCCGCATCAGTCCCTCCGGCAACCAATCCCGTTACATCCTTGTTAAAACTTGACAGCAGCCTGTTTTCTAAGCTAAATGTTGCATCCATTAGCTCAGGCATATTGAATCTTGGACTTCTCTGTGTCGGCATAACCTTTTTATATGAGGCTTTTGTTGATGAAAAGCCTAAACCAAAAGCTGCTACCTCTAACAAGCCATCCGACAACCAATGAAACAGATCTCATTAATCAATAACCGTTTACCGGATGTCTTTATTAAAGGCCTTGGGGATGACTTTCCCTCCGATGACTACGGGTATACCACCTTCACTCCGGCAAGTGACACAGGAGGAGATTGGTGGGGAGATAACAGCTCCGGGATTTTTAACGCGGCAGGCGGTATTCTTAAAATAATTGACAGCGTGATATCCAAACCCTCAAAGGGGAAGAATACCTATACTTTTCCGGGCAGTCAGGAAAATCAGGATAATCAAAACACACAATACAACCCACAACAGCCAACTGCGCCTACGGGTACCAGTACAACAACTTTCCTGATTTTGGGAGGGATTGGCCTGGCAGTGGTGGCAGGTACCGTACTGATTATTGCCAGTAACAAACGAAAATCAAAAAATAAATCCAATGAAAAAAGGAAAGATTATTAATGTCGCTCTCTCACTGGGTGCAGTGGCCGGGATCCTCTATTACCTTAACAAAAGGCAGCAAACTATTTCAAACCTGGTTACAGCTCCTAATCTTGTTGCCGGATGTGGCCGATTAAACTCAGCTCAATCCATAGAGGATGAACGGATCAGAAAAATCATTCACATGCGAAAGCAAGGTAACTGGTCCTATCTCAATGGACACAGACCAGGGAATCCCTTTAAACAACGGATTTCACTGGGAACCTTTACACGATTTCCCTCTATTGGTCCTGCAAGAAAGAATCCTGAAAATAAATCAATTTTATAAGCCATGCCAGACGCAACCATTTACCTGAGCTCACCATTTGATGTTAACGCTCTGATCATTATTGAAAAGAACAAGCATGAAATGGGATCTATGTCCTGGACCAGACACGACCTTTTGATCGATACTCCCAGCAAAATATACAATCTGAAGGCCGTAGTGTCCTCAAAAAGACTGTATGGCGTTGGGCTCCTGCCAGGTGCCAGGGCTGGGCTTTCTGGTGCCACTATTGCCCTAAAGAATATCTCCCCCAACAGTGGAGGGGAAACAACCTTTATTGCCGCTGGAACCAATGCAGATACGCTATTTCCTGTAAGTTCTGATGAACGATTGTTCGTTGAATTTGATCATACGCTGCAAGGACGAAACGAGATCAGCCTGGATTTTCACAGCGGGACCTACCAAACGCCGTTTACAATTTCAATGTATCTTTTAACAGAATAAACTATGGACTGGAATTTTGATTCTTACGAAAGCAAACTCCAACTTGGATACCTGCTGAGTAACTTTATAGAAAATAACACCGAAGATCCTAATCCACAAATTGAGATCATCACCC
Organism: Bacteroidota bacterium; assembly: GCA_026391775.1. Classification (GTDB taxonomy): domain Bacteria; phylum Bacteroidota; class Bacteroidia; order Bacteroidales; family FEN-979; genus CAIRDP01. The sequence goes on along the minus strand of JAPLDK010000003.1, from coordinate 46,880 downwards.
TGGATGTAACGGCCGGTTCAACAACTTTCTCAAAGGAGTATATAACAAAGTCGATTCATAAAAAGCTTCTTGGTATCTCTCTGGGTATTTCCGATCCGGACTCCCTTGAAGGTTCAACCTTTACACTGGCAATCAATGAGAAAATTTTCTTTGATGCAGGAACACAAGCAAGGCTCCTGACATTTTCCAGCTCTGTTCCTCCCGATCGCAGATTTGAACGCTATGTAATGCAGGAGATCGACCAAAGCCAGATTAAATTTACTTACACCTCATCAAATGCTTTTACAACAGCCAACAAGGTTAAATTATACCTATTGGTTCAATAAAACCTGATTTTTTAAATGGCAACCCGGATAATGAACAAACTGAATTATGAAGTGGTAACCTACCAGAATGATGCTTTGGATGTGCAAAGCAATTGCCTCGCGATGTCTTTTGATAACTACGGCTTGGTTGATTGTATTCTTTATTGCAATGATTATGAACACCTGCATCTACCGGGTCAAGGCCTTGTAATGCTGGCAGGAACTTCATTCTCCTTGGGTAACAAAAATAAAAACTCTATCATTCAAAATGTATTTGATTTGGTATTTACAGGAGACACTATCGGTAGGAGAGTTCAAATCATCAGGGAAGGCTTTTCTATCTTTACATAAATTACTTGTTTGGGTTATTTTCATGTTTCCAGGCCATTTGCAGAATTCGTTTCTTTTTGCAAATTGGCCTGGTTTTTTGAACACAAATATTACAATTAACTTTTTTATATATCAATTCTTCGTTACCTTTGATATTCAAAACCAAGTAATCCCATGAAACCAATTGTAATTCTTATTCTTTCACTTATCCTTTGTCTGGGATCTGTAGCACAGTCCACAGCTGGCACTGATACTTCATTTGTGTCCAGGGATACAACCTCATATGCAGCGATTTATATTTATGTGAATTGGTTCGATGCAATAAACTACACCTTCAACCTATATTTCAACGACACCCCCATTGTAAAAATGCCTAATCAGACCTGGGTTGTCTATACTATCCATTCTGAAGGCGCTCTCACCGTCAGTGATCATAAGCATCAGCCTTTTGCGCTCATTAGTGTTAAGCACGGGCAGAAATATTATTTTCGACTTCGCAAAACCGGTGCCGGAAGGTATTACGAAATACGCCAAATGTTGACCGATAAAGAAATCGCAGAATACATTAAATCTGGGTGGAAGGGCGACCTTGGAAAAGCAACATACATCTTATCAGAGGATCCCAATAAACCGGTTATCCACAAATAACCTTGTTTTTTCTCTTTAAAACAAGGCTTCTAAATAAGTAAGGTTAGATTTTCAGATTGATGATATCCCCGATCCGGGATCCCATTCACCTATTGAATTGTAATCAGATTATCTGGACCATAATAATGGTTTGAGCTCATGTATCTGTGTCGCAATTTGTGTTATATAAAAAATAGATCAGAATAAATGTATTGTAAATCGCTGATTATACGTGGGATGTGAGGGATTCGAACCCACGACCTCATGCGTGTGAAGCATGCGCTCTGAACCGACTGAGCTAACATCCCGGTGCTTTATGCAAAGGTAGTAAATTTCGCTACTTCGCTACCTCGCTACTTCGCTATTTACTTTCGTAAATTCCAGCCTTATATGTTCCTCCAGCGGTTCGATTTTTTCGAAATTCCTCCATATGAAATTGACCCTTCGGCCACGTTCGTCCCATGAATAGACATTATCGAACATTTTCCCGAATTTAAACCTGGTCGAATCGTAATACACCGCATGCGCTACCTGTTCACCGGTATTGATATCATTCCCGATAAAGGCATATTTGATATGCAGCAATAGCTTCCCGTTCAGCGCATCGGTCAATGCCTTACGCAACTTGCTGGTACCAGGATCATCCAGGTAAATATCATAATACAATATCCTTTCAAGGTCGGCCATTTCCTCTTCATACTGAAAAATTCTGACCCTTGAGTTCTCCTGCACAATCCATGCTTCAAATTTACCCTTCATGTCGATTATTGCCCTTCCTTTATTCCCAAGGCGGATTGAGAGGAACCATTTATCCTTGCGAAGGCGGATGTAAACATGTTTGGTAGTAAAAATATCATCCCTTCTTCTGATCACAAAATACACCAGAAACCCAGAAAAAATCGAGGTGAAGAATAGTGAAGTGAAAGCCTCGGTCATAAGGATATACCTCCCGCTCGAAGTCAGCGGATAAATATCGCCGTAACCAATAGTATGAAAGGAAACGATACTGAAATATACAGCCTTTTCGAAATCAATGGGCTCATAAACCCTTTGGATGGGCTTGTAAAATCCAATGCTCCCGGTATTGTAATACAAAACGGCAAAAAGGAAGATCAGGAAAGTATAAATTCCGATGGTAACAAAAAGAAACCATAAGATCTCCCGGGTTTTGGCAGTGAATTGCATGGTTGCAGGATAAGGATGATCAAAGATAATAAGTAGCGAGGTAATGAAGTAGCGAGGTAGTGAAATTTTTTCTTCATCACGCTTATCACGAGTGCAGCGATGATCACGCCATCACGACCTCCAACTCGTTCTATTTCACGCCTTTCCTCACTTCCTTCAACACCTTCTTTCTCACGATTTGCAAAAAATTCGTACCTTTGCACCCCAATTTGAAAATCATGGCATTAAACAAGCTTAGAAATATCGGGATTGCTGCTCATATCGATGCCGGCAAAACCACAGTAACAGAACGTATTCTATTTTTTACCGGAACTACCCGCAAGATGGGCGAGGTTCATGACGGCCAGGCCACTATGGACTTCATGAAACAGGAACAGGAACGCGGTATCACCATTGCATCCGCAGCGATTTCCTGCGCATGGAATGGGTTCGCGATCAACCTGATCGATACTCCTGGGCACGTCGACTTCACTATTGAAGTTGAACGTTCCCTTCGTGTTATCGACGGGATGATAGCCGTATTTTGCGCCGTTGGAGGCGTTGAACCCCAGAGCGAAACCGTATGGAACCAGGCCGACCGTTACCGTGTGCCCCGCATTGCTTTCATCAACAAAATGGACAGGGTTGGGGCCGATTTCCCGGCAGTTGTCGATCAAATGAACAAATACCTTGATGCCAATGCATTTCCTTTCCAGGTTCCGATGGGAGAAGAGGAGAATTTTGACGGTATCATCGACGTGATCGAGCGCAAAGCATATAAGTTCGAGGAGTTCGAGAGGATTGAAATTCCAATCCCTGAAGAATACAAAGATAAAGTTGAGCAGACCAGGGCAAAGGTTGTGGAGAAAGTTGCTGAATTCAATGAAGATATCATGCAGATGTTTTTTGATGAAAAAGAAGTGCCTGCCGATCTGCTTAAACGCGTTGCCCGCGAAGCTACATTGAAACTGCTCATCACGCCTGTATTTTGCGGAGCCGCTTACAAGAACAAGGGCATTCAGCTCATCCTGGATGCAGTCACCGATTACCTCCCATCTCCTATCGATAAGGGCGCAGTAACCGGTACCGATCTGGATGATCCCGAAAAATTGCATACCTGCCATCCTTCACCCAAGGAGCCTTTTTCGGCCCTTGCATTCAAGCTTATCCACGATCCGTACGTAGGACAGCAGACCTTCACCCGGGTATTTTCAGGCACCTTGAAAAGCGGGATGCAGGTCTTCAATGCCACCAAGAAAAAGCACGAACGTATTGGCCGTATCATGAAGATACATGCGAAGGAAAGGGTTGAAGTTGCCGAAGCAGGACCCGGAGATATTGTGGCTCTCATCGGCTTGAAGCTTACCAAAACCGGTGACACTCTCTGCAGTGAAGAACATCGTTTATTGCTGGAAAATATTCACGTTCCGCCTTCAGTGATAGAATTGAAAATAACTCCTGAAAAACACGGGGACCAGTCAAAGCTTGGTGAAGCCCTTCATAAACTTACTACCGAAGACCCTTCTTTCAATGTAAGGTATGATGAGGAAACCGAAGAAACCGTGATTGCCGGGATGGGCGAACTTCATCTCGAGAACGCTTACTATGGAGGTTGAATCCAATTACCGGCATGTGAAGCAGACCGGTGGCAAGGGACAGTTTGCACATACCGTGATGCGCCTCGAACCCAATCCCGGCAAGGGCTTTGAGTTTGTGGAGCATATCAAGGGTGGCGCCATCCCTGCAGAATTCATTACATCGGTCAGAAAAGGAATCGAAAAAAGCCTTGACAAAGGTATTCTTGCAGGCTATCCTGTTGTAGATGTCCGTGTAACCCTTCTCGATGGAAGCTTCCATGCAGTTGACTCATCCGATATGGCCTTCCAGACCTGTGCAGCCATCGGCTTCAAGCAGGGCTTTATGAAAGCCAGTCCCATCCTGCTCGAGCCTATCATGAAAGTCGAAGTAAACACTCCCGACGAATATATAGGTGATATCGTGGGCAACCTGAACCGCCGCCGCGGAAAGATTGAAGGAATGCGCCGTTATCGCAAAGGATCCCAGAAGATCAATGTATTTATTCCCCTGATGGAAATGTTCGGTTATTCCAACCAACTCCGCAACGTCTCCTCCGGCCGCGCCAACTACGCAATGGAATTTTACCAGTACATGCCGCTTCCGAAGAATATTCAGGAGGAAATACTGAAGAAGATCGCTGAAGAGAAGAAGTAAAAACTAAGTAGCTAAGTAGCGAAAAAGTAAACTTGAATGATTCACTACTTAATTTCGCCATTTCGCTACTTTCTCAGGCTGTACACTCCCACCCCAAACAGGTATAACATACAGACTATCAGAACATAGATGCCAGCTGCCACACTGCTGATGTCGCTTACCCAGCCCATGATGAGGGGGATCACCGCACCACCGCTGATAGCGCTCATCATGAGGCCTGAAATTTCGTTTGTACGGTTTGGATATTTTTCCACAGCTATCGAGAAGACAAGGGGCCAGATATTGGCGACAAACATCCCGATAAGGAATACCAAAACCCAGGCAGCAGCATCCGTATGAAAGGACAATATCGCGATAAGGGCCAGGATACCGAGAAATGAGGTCCACATAAGAAATTTACGGGGAGACAACCTGGTAAGCATCAATGCACCTGCAAATGTTCCCAGCATACGGCCGAAGAAATAAATGCTGCGGCCCGATTCGGCTGCAGTCTGTTCAATACCGAAATGCTTGATCAGGAATTGTCCAGAGTTCGAATTAAATCCCACATCAATCCCAACAACCACAAAAATGGCAAGCACCATTATGAAAATAAAACCGTTGCCAAGCAGGCTGAATGCCGAGCCGAAAGTCACCTTGATGTCATCCTGCTTACGCTCATCCACTTTCGTCATTCCCAACCAGAGCGCAGTGAGTATTGAAATTATCCCAAAAACAAGGAACAGTAATTTCCAATCGCCAAACTTCAGGGCAAAATAACCTGCAAGGGGTGCACCTATCATGGATCCTATGGCCTTAATGAACTGGGAAAAGCTCATGAAGCTGGAAGTGCGGTTTGAAGGCACAACATCCACCAGTAAAGGGTTTGCTGAAACCTGAACAATGGTATTTCCTATCCCTAACAGGGCAAAGCCCAACAGCACCATAGAATAGGAGTAGATAAAGTAAGGCACAAGCAATCCGATTGCAGTAATGCCAATCCCAATGTTCAGCATCAAGCGTTTGCCTATCCTTGCCTGCATGATTCCCACGGGCACCGAGAGCAGCAAAAACCAGAGAAAGGCGGCCGAAGGGATAAGCTGTCCGAGGGTTGCACTCAGGCTCATGTCCTTGCTAACGCGGTCAACGCCTATGCCAACCAGGTCCACAAAGCTCATGACGATAAAAGCCATCAGCACAGGCAGAAGTTTAGGGATGTTCAGTTTTTTGGTTTCCATGGAATGTTTTGTTAGGGTATTCAACTACCGGCAAATATATAAAACTCCCTGAAAGAAATAAAAAAAACCGCCTCCCCTAAGGAAGGCGGCTTCCAAGCAATCAAATCTAATTATCAGCGGTATGAGGCCTTATACAAGGCGAAAAGAAAGTTTGATCCGGTAATGCTGGTTCATCGGGCTTTGGAGTTTGTAAAACAGGATCTGCGAGAGTTGTTCCTTAAGATAGCCGGTAAGCGCTTCATTTTCGGAATCGATACTTTTAACAAGCAGCTTGTCTTCATTGGTAATTGTGAAAGTAACATCTGCACAACAAAGATTATCCTTGACTTTATAAAAACCGGGATGTTTTACCTGTTCCTTGATGGTTTCCCGTATGGTAGCGGTGGTTTCTTTTGAAACTTTCCCGGCGAAAGACTGGCCTGCCAGGATGAGAAAAGCGATCAGAATAAAAACAAATTTTGAAAAGGTTTGGGGTTTCATGGTTTTTCCTCCATTTATAATTTATAATTAATAAGTCGGTTAATTTCCAGGAATGTTACAAAAGATGATGCGATTTAACAACAGTTTAACATATCCTTAGGTCTTGAAACAAAGATACTTCCTTGCAAGACCTTGATCAAAAACAGATCGATGTCAATGCTTAAAGCAATTGTGTAATTTAAGGTATTGTCGGTAAAATGGAGGCTGCGCAGGAACAGCTGTGGAATTCGTCGCTGAAATGGCTGTTTTAATGTGTGAAATATTTTTGGCCCTTAAATAAATCGAAAAAGAATATATTAAAAGAATTTTATTACTTTGTACTCCTGTTTGCTTTCAACAATCAACTTAAATAATATGAAAAGATCACTGTTTATCATTCTCATTGCCGCAATGGTCCTGGGAGGAACCGCAATCGTTTCCTGCAAGAAAAAGACTAAAGACCCCAATTATCCACAACTTGTTGGGGCATGGAAGGGTCAAACGAATCAAAATATTCCGATCGAGGTCGACGTCGCAAACAATGGAGGGGATCTCTATGTAACTTATGTCAACCTGAAATATTCGGCAGGGCCGGGGGATACGGCTTCAATTGTAAAATACAGCAGCAGCGGCCTTTACCAGATGTCGGGAACTTCATTTTATATTTTCCTGGATGGCACGGCTCCGAATGTATCCACAATCGCAGGGGTATACCACCTCGACACGCTTAAATTAGCCGGAACTTTCGTAGGTTATTCAGGGAATCCACCTGTGGCAACAAACGGGACTTACACCGCAATTAAGAGCAGTAAATAGGGACATTTACTGGTCACGCCATTACGTTCTATTTCCCCGGTCCCGTCGCTGTATACTGCTCCATCACGCGGATCAGGCTACGCTGGCAAACCTTGCAATAATGAATATGGCGGGTGAACATGATGCAGTCAAGTTGGGAACGGTATAATCCTTTGGGAGTGTAACCCGCTCCTTCAAAAGCGCCCACCGCGTCCTTGAATTTTTCCTTTGAGAAATATTCGTTTTCCTGCTTGTACTGTTTCATGAACAAGGCTTCCATGACCTCTTCGGGGACTTTGGCATGGCGCAGGCTGTCGCGTTGTTTCTGGACTTCATAACCGAATTTATCGAAAGGCTCCTTGTTCCAGGGAGTGGGAATGGGGGTACCTGCCGTCACGAGGTCTTTCCATTTCAGGTTGTTTTTGTCAAGCAGGGCTGTAACATTGGGTTCCCAGGGCTCGAGCTTGATATCCTGGGCTTCATAGGATACCGAGGATGTATAGTATTCATCAGCCAGTCCGCCCATATGATGGCCGAACTCATGCACCATGATATAGGTGGCGTATTTGTTATCCACCGAAACCGTGGTATACAGGTTATAGATCCCGCCTCCGCCATAGGTGCGTTCGTTCACCAGGATGATCATGAAATCATAAGGCACCTGGGAAGCCACATTTCTCACGGTCTTGTTGTCGAAAGTCAGGGCATAGCGCTCCGAATCAAAGGCACCGTACTGCACGCCCAGGGCGCTTCTCTTGAATACTCCGGGATGGGGTTTGCATACCCCCGAAACTTCCGAAGGGGTTTCAATGGCGCGTATGTTGATGTCTTTTTTCTTCGATACATACGGTTCCTGGTCCATCATGAAAGCCGAAAGCTTTTTGGCGTCATTCCTGAACTTTCCCATTTCAGCTTTAGTGTACCCGTCGCCAAGGATCACGATATCGACTTTCTCAGAAGCAGGTCCGTTTTGTTGTATGATGTCCACTGTATTGGTATGTGCAAGGTCGGCAGGGTTCACCTCCCTCGAAGCCGGGTCCACATCGGTGGTCCAGATTGTTTTGAATTTATTGGTTGACTGATCGCGTTTCCCCAGGATTAAAGTTACCGGTTTTTTTGGCCAGGGAAAACGCATGGATTCGTTGAACGAACCCCAGGTCTTATCGGCCTCGGGAGTAGTCTGCCATTCGCCGAAAATGCTGGCAAATCCCCTTGAAAAAAGGAGAATTTTGTTTTCCTTATCGATCACCTGAAAAAAGTATAAACCCAGTTCCAGCTTATCGATCAATACAAACTTACTTCCCGGCCATGCGCCATCGGAAACAATACGGTCAACGGCAAAATGCTCTTCTTTGGATGTACCGCTATGGTTGTAATCCAGCCTCATGGTCTTATCGCTGAAAAACTGGTCAAAGGCAACGTTACCGTTATCAACGACCTGGATTTCAGCATTTATTGAATCGGTTTTTGCTGCGGCCGTTTGTTGTTTGGCAGGCTGATTGCATGAGGCCATCATTCCGGCCAGAGAAAGAAGAAGACAAAGCTTTTTCATATGAAAGTGAATTAGGGTTCGGGAATGTAAAGTTAATCATTCCCCCCTATCATTTCAACTTTATCCCCCCTTCATACATCTCAAGTTTTACTGTGGAAACGGTATTTTCATCCCCTCCCTGGGTAACGCCGAGGTACCGAAAAACGTCATCTTCCTTATGATACCTTATTTCCCTGAAGGATGACTTCGGATAATCCATGCTGGTATATTTCAGGTCAGCATCAAGTTTATAGGCAACTCCAGGTTCAAACAGCAGATCAACATCGCTGTATTTGCTAATCAGGTTAATACCTGTAAATTTCTTCCCCACCTGCATTACGCTGATTTTATCTTCCTGGCTGCTCGTGAAATACAGGCTGCCGTCGAGCTGCGAGATCTTGTATGAACTGTAGCTTGATCCGGCTTTGAGATCGCCCACCTGGTCAGAGATGAATTTGTTTTCAAATGAAGTTAGCACAATGGCCTTGCATGAAATGAATTCAAGTTCGCAGTATTTGGCACTGATTGCAATAATATCGCAATTCCCTGCCTTGAGCTTGCATTCAAAAAGATCAAAAGCGCCTTTATAGAAATCGGCCAAAGTAAACGTAGTGTATTTAGCTTTAATGCTTAAATCGCCATGTTTGATGATGCTTAATTTGTCCTCGTAAGAATTGATGCTCATGGTGCCTGCACTGCTGATCTCAGTTTCGGAATATTTTGAATTCATGGTCACGTTTCCGGCATGCGTCAGTTTAAGTTTATTCTCATAAATGTTCAGGTTGATATCCCTAACCGAGTCTATCTCGGCCTTCCCGTATTTAGCGATCAGTGACTGACAGTTCGGAAGCTTGCCGGCAATCAGGTCGCTTTCATAAAGATCGAGAGTGATCCTGCCGTTAAGATCAGGCAGGGTTACATTCTCGTAAGACTGGGTCAACGCAAGAGGGTTGTCCTTTGGCATGGTCAGTACAAATGAAAGATCAAGTTTGTAAAGCCTGGCCGTGCTGCCGTCAAGAAATATGATCCTGAAATTGCCAGGCATCATGCCCGACATAGTTTTGTAAAACCTGGTATTGAAACTGACTTTATCGCCATCCTGGCTGAAGTTCATTTTCCTGATGACTTCAAGCGCTTTCTGAACCTGGTCCTCTTCCCCGTCAATGGCTACGGAAACGTCGACTTTAACGGAATTTTTTCCCCAGGTTTCAACTTTCAGGGGCCCCACCTTGTTTTCAAAATTTATCAGGGTTTCCGGTTTAATGATCCTTTCGAAAGAATAGATTTCTTTTCTTTCTTTCATTTCACTTGCGGTTGACTGAAGTCCGGCAGCCAGGAATCCCAGTAATAACAGACTAAAGAATATGCTTTTCGTTTTCATAATGTTTGTTCTTTTCAGTTTCTTTAAGTGTTGTTTCGATAACTTTGATCTTCAATTCGTAGCAGCGGATTATCCCTTTTAATATTTTCGGTTGATTTCCCAGCTCTTGCAGGTCTGTCATATAGGATTCATAATGCCGGTCGATCTGATTCAGCTGTTCCATCATTGCATAATAATCATCTCCCTTTACACCGGATTTCTTAACCTCATCAATCTTCTGCAATACGGTGAGCCGGAAAAAGGTCTCCTCCTCTCCCAGTTGCTTTGAGACGTTTTGAAGAGAAAAATTCGCCTCAGCGGCTTTCCTTTGTTTTAATATTAAGGTAACGGCTACGCCGGATGTGATCATCAGCAGGATCAAGGCTGCAACGCTGAGCAGGCCAATCCTCAGCCTCCGGGTTTTCCCCAGTTCAGCCGAAATCCCCTTCCAGATCTTATCGTCATCGGGAACCTCTATATCCGGGAACCGGGAGCCGGGAGCCGGGAACCGGGAATCGTCATCCAGCATCCTGCATCTTGCATCCAGAAACTCTTCAAACTTACTTGTCATACACCCTCCTGATTAAAGACTCCTGCAGCAACCCCACCGCCCTTCTGTATTGGGATTTCGATGTCGACTCCGAAATTCCCAGTATCCCCGCAATATCCGAATGCCTGTATCCTTCGAGCAGGTGAAGAAGGCAAACTACTCTTGCACCTTCCGGAAGAAGCAGGATAGCCTGATGGATCTCATCCGCCGTGATATTATTAAAAGAAACATCCGGATCAGCGGGATCGGTCACCTCCTTATCATCCAGCTCAACAAACACAGGCTTTTGTCTGCGGATATGGTTAAGGCACTGGTTGATGACGATTCGTCTGAGCCAGGCTCCCAGCGTGCTTTGCCCGCGGAACGAGGGAAGTTCCCTGAACATCTTCACAAAAGCCTCCTGTAGAAGGTCTTCCGCTTCGGTTCTGTTCGAAACCATTCGCAAACAAAGGTTGTACATCGTAAGAGAGTATTGTTTGTATAAACGATACTGGGCCACGCGGTCGCCCCGGATGCATAATGCGATCAGTTCCTGGTTTATATCCGGGATTTTCGGCTCCAATTCCGCTTTGTTTAATGTAAAGACACCCCTATTTTACGAAAGTTGGAATCGAAGGTAAAAAAACCTTCATGCTTTATAATGTGATTATAAAACTGGTAGATTCGGCGGATGACTCCACGTGTATATACCCCTTATGCAGCCTGAGGATCTGCCTCGAAAGGCTTAATCCTATCCCTGAGCCATTGTCTTTGGTGGTAAAGAACGGGATGAAAATTTTCTCCATTACATCTTCAGGGATGCCAGGCCCGTTATTACTGATCCGGATGACCGGATGGTTCTGACGAGAGAGATCAGCCCATACTTTGATCTTCCTGTTTTCAGATACATCCTCCAGGGCCTCCATTGCATTGTTCAGTATATTAATAACAACCTGGGTGAGGAGCTTTTTGTCGCCGGTAATACTCGTGACCCTGGGTTCAATTTTAATCTCATGCTGAACATTTAGTTTTTCTATCCTTTCCTTCGAAAGAAGCCAGATCTGGTCAAACCATTCTTTCACCGGAAAGGGGGCAAATTCAGGCTTCGGGATCCTTGTGAGTTTGCGGTAGCTGTCGACGAAATTAACCAGCCCTTTGCCCCGTTCTTCAATCGTATCCAGGCCCTGGATCACGTTCTCGATGGTTTCTTCGTCAACTGTTGCAGGATTTACAGGGGTTCCCTCTTCAAGAAAGAATTTCCTGAGTGTTCCAGTAAGGGAAACTATGGGTGCGATGCTGTTCATGATCTCATGGGTTAACACCCTGACCAGTTTCTGCCATGAATCAAGCTCTTTCTCATCCAGTTCGTTCCGTATGTCTTGCAGGGAGATGAGTTTCGACACTTTCCCGCTGTAATGGATCTCCCTCGAACGGATCAGTAGGTTGATCTGGGAATCCTTGTTGTACTGTTTAAAGGAAGAGGCTTCCCCTGGTTTGATCGCCGAGAGAAGGCTGAAAAGCTCGGGATTCCTTAGAGGAATAAGGTGAAAAGGGGTGTATGAAGGGATACCGGCATAATCGAACGCTTTATCGTTCATGATTTCCACTTCATTGTCCTGGTTGATGGCCATCAGCCCGGTAGCTGCATGCTGGATGAAAGTGCGGAAGTATTTTTCGAGGTACTCGTTCTGCAATTTAATCTGGTTGATCTGGTCGTTCAGTTCGGTGAGGCTTTTGTATAGATGGCGCAGTGATTTCTGACGGATCTGTGTGGGAAATTTCAGAGAGGAGTCCTCGTTTCGTATCGCCTCAAAAAAGAAAGCGATCTGACGATTCGACTGGTTGAAGATGTGAATGATCGAATATGCTGAAACCGGGACAGGCAGGAGGAACAACAGGTACAAGACGTCCATATGATAAGCTGTAAGAAAACCGGCAAGGAATACAGCTATCAGGATAATCGAAATATGTATCAGGGTCGTCAGCGTGATATGTTTATAGCCCATATTTTTTCATTTTTTTGTACAAAGTAGTACGTGAGATGCCCAGGTTTTTTGCGACAATGCTTAAGCTTTGGATGTTGTTTTTCAGCTCGTTCATGACCATTCTTTTTTCCATTTCCTCAAGGGTTTTGGATTCTTTAGTTTGGGTTGGCTGCATCAGGTTGAGGTTGAGGTCGCCGGAAGCAATTTCCCTGCTCTCGCAAAGAATTACCGCTTTTTCCATGGTATGCTGAAGTTCCCTCACATTCCCCGGCCATTCATATTTTCTGAGCTGGTCAACCGCTTTTGGATGTATCCTCACACGGTTTTTTTTATATTTTGCCGCATACTTACTGATAAAAAAATTCGCAAGTATTTCGATGTCCTCAATACGGCTGCGTAATGGCGGAAGCTCGATCTGAATGGTATTGATCCTGTATAAAAGATCCTGCCTGAATGTTTTATCCTGTACCATCTGTATGAGATTCTTATTCGTGGTACTTATCAACCTTATATCAACGGGGAATTCCTTATTGGATCCGACCGGGATCACCACCCTGTTCTGCAGCACGTTTAAAAGTTTCGACTGAAGATGGAGAGGCAGGTTGCCGATCTCATCGAGCAATAATGTGCCTTTATTCGCTAAGGCAATTTTGCCTGTACGTTCTTCATAAGCATTGGTAAAGGATCCTTTCGCATGCCCGAACATTTCACTTTCAAAAAGACTTTCGGCGACTGACCCCAGGTCAACCACAACAAGAAGTTCGTTGTATCGCTCCGACTGCCGGTGGATCTCTTTGGCAATAAGCTCTTTTCCCGTACCGTTCTCCCCGGATATTAAAATGTTGGCATCAGTGCGGGCAACTTTTTTTACCAGGTCGAGGATTTGCTGCATAGCCGGAGAAACACCGATGATCATCCGCTCGTCCCTGTTCATTTCGGTTTTGAGATCATGTTCGCGTTTTATCAGACTTCCGACTGTAAGGTTCGATTTCCTAAGCTTTAATGCTGCTTTAAGCGTGGCCAGAAGTTTTTCGTTCACCCAGGGCTTCAGAACAAAATCTGCAGCGCCTTCATGGGTGGCCTTTACAGCTGTTTCAATGTCTCCGTATGCCGTGAACATGACCACTTCGATATCCGCTTTTCGCTTTTTAATTTCCCTGAGCCAGTACATCCCTTCGTTACCTGAACTTTCTCCTGCCTTGAAATTCATATCAAGCAGAACGACATCGATCTCCCTGCTCTCGATCTCATGAGGCAGAGAATTTGGGTTTGAAAGAGTAATCACCTCAAGGAAGTCGAACTTCAGGAATAAGCGCAAGGCATTCAGTACGCTTTTATTATCATCGACGATCAGTAAGCGGCCTTCTTTACTTTTTTCAACCATACTCTGTAACATTTATTATAAAAAGAGGTCGTAAATGTACATAAAATTAACACCAAACTGTTCAGTATGTTTACAAAAGATCACATAAAGCATTTTATAAACAACTACAAATCAGTTATATGAATTTATTGGCATAAAATTTGCAATTAAATGTTTCAAAAACAAACAATGCAACAATGATAAAAATAGTAAATCTTACCAAGCGGTTTATCACAGACGAGATCGAAACCACTGCACTAAACAGTGTGAGTATGGAGGTTAAGAAAGGCGAATTCATTGCCATTATGGGCCCCTCTGGATGCGGGAAGTCGACCCTGCTTAACATCCTTGGAATGCTCGATAATCCAAGTGATGGCAATTACATCTTCAATAATGTTGATGTTTCAAAATTCAAGGAAGGGAAGCGCACCCAATACCGCAAAGGAAATATCCAGTTCGTGTTTCAGAGTTTTAACCTCATCGACGAACTGAATGTTTATGAAAATGTGGAACTCCCGCTTCTATACCTTAATAAAACTGCTGCGGAAAGGAAACAAATGGTGATGGATATTCTTGACCGAATGAAAATCGGCCATCGCAGAAAGCATTTTCCACAGCAGCTGTCGGGCGGACAACAGCAGCGTGTTGCAATTTCACGTGCGGTGGTTCCCGGGCCCCAGCTGATCCTTGCCGATGAGCCTACAGGAAACCTCGACTCAAAAAACGGGATCGAGGTGATGAACCTGTTATCGGAACTGAATAAGATGGGGACCACCATCGTGATGGTAACCCATTCACAGAGGGATGCAGGATTTGCTCACCGTGTTGTCAATTTATTTGATGGTCAGATCGTGAGCGAAGAAGTTGCCCATAGTCAGCAAGCTATTTAAAATGAAATACATCAGCACCATACTGTTCCTGTTTCAGTTTGTTTTCTCCTGCCAGGGAACTATATTTAGCCAAAAGTCGTGGACTCTCGACCAATGCATAAACTATGCCTGGGAAAATAATTTCTCTGTCCACAACCAGGAGTTGGGTGTCAAAATAAAGAAAACCGATTACAGGCAGGCGAGGAATGATTTGCTGCCTGACTTTGGTTTTCAAACCTCTTACACTCAGAATTTCGGCCGCAGTATCGATCCGACCACCAATTCATATATTGACGTGCAGTTCTTTAACAATGGTTACGGACTTTCAACTTCGGTTGATCTGTTCAATGGATTTATGAAAGTCAATACCATCAATATGCAGCGGTTAAATTATGAAGCTGAAAAGAACAGACTTCAGCAAGTAAGGAACGAGGTTGCTTTTACAGTGATCAACAGTTATTTCAACGTTCTTCTTCAGCAGGGTCTATCATCGATTGCCCTTGAAAATTTCAAGCTTTCACGTACCCAGCTCGATTTTACCACTGAATTTGTAAAGCTAGGACGTAAACCGGGTACTGATATGCTGGAAACAGAAGCCAACTTAGCCTCCGACAGTTTTCTTCTGGTTCAGTCATACAACCTGCTTGAACAGGCAAGCCTGGGGCTGAAATACCAGATGAATTACCCGGTTGCCGACAGTCTGGTCATTGATACTGTTGTGATGTCAATCTTCGCTGGTTCCATCGATACGCTTTCGATGGATGAGTTATACAGGGTTGCTGCAGTTGCACTGCCCGACCTGGTATATGCAAAGAATAACATGCTGGCTGCAAAAAAAGCAGTACAAGTAAGCCAGGGCTCATTTTCGCCCAGGCTTGGATTTTATGCCGGATGGAATTCGCAGTATATGCAAACCAGCCGGGATTCGATGAACAGGATAATTCCGTTCAGCGACCAGATGACCAATAACTCAAGCGAATACCTGAGTCTTGGTCTCCAGATACCACTGTTTTCAAAATTTTCAAAACATACATCACTGAGTAAATCCAAACTAAGATATCAGCAAGCCAAGATCCAGTATGATGATATCTCGTACAAGCTCATGATGGGTGTTGAAAAATCGCTTACCGAATGGAGAGCTTCAAGGGCAGAATATGAATCTTCGCTCAGCCAGCTTGCAAAAAACCTGAAAGCATATCAGGCCGCTGAAAAAAAGCTGGATAAGGGTCTGATCAACATCATTGAGTTCGATATCCAGAAAAATAAATGGATCAGGGCAAAAGCAGAAGTTTTAAGGACAGGATTACAGGTCTTACTAAAAGAACGGTACATCAGGTTCCTGATGACAGGATCACTCTTGTCCGGAACTCGTGACTCGTGAACCGGGAATCATAAATTGTAAATTAAAAAGTATGGGAGTTAATGACACAACTGGGATGGACAGGGTAATCGTGGAAAAACGATGGATTAAAAAAAAATACTGGAAATACATCATAGGCGGAGCTTTGCTACTTTTAGTCATGCTCTTTTTCCTACTCAGGGACTGGACCAGCACTATCAGGGTTGAAAAAGAAAGGATAACTCTCGCTCCTGTTTTCAGGGGAGTATTTAACGATTATATCACGAATGACGGTACGGCTGCCCCGATCTCTACTGTATTTCTCGATGCATATGAAGGAGGAAAAGTAGAACAGATCCTTCTCGAGGAAGGTAGCATGCTTAAACAAGGCGATGTGATTATCAAATTAAGCAACAATGATATCAACCTGAATATCCTCAACAGCGAAGCTCAGCTTGCCGAAAAATCGAACTTTCTGAGGGAAGTCAGGATCCGTATGGAACAGGAAAAACATTCCCTCGAAAGGGAAGTTCTGAATGCCCGTTTTGACCTGATTGCAAAAAAAAGGACCTATGAACAGAATAAGGAATTATACAAAGATCAGCTGATCTCCAGGGACGAATTTTTACGATCGGATGAAGCATATCAGCTCGCTGATAAAACCCAGGAACTTGTCCTCCTGCGCCAGAAACAAGACTCTTCATTCAGAAGCCTTCAGATCGAACAGATCAGCGAAAACCTTAAAAATATGCAGTTGAACCTGAGCCTGGTAAAGCAGCAGCAGGATTACCTGAATGTAAAATCCCCGGTTGACGGGCAGCTTGGCAGCCTGATGGTTGAGATCGGCCAGTCCATTCCCCGCGGTTTCAGGATCGGGCAGATCAACATACTGACTTCATACAAAATTGAAGCCAGCGTGGATGAACATTACATTGACCGCATCAGGACCGGCCTGAGCGCTTTTATTGAAAGGCCGAACGACACTATTCCACTTGAGATTAAAAAGGTTTACCCGGAAGTCAGGAACGGAAGGTTTAAAATTGACCTGGTGTTTACAGGCAAACTGCCTGAAAATATCAGGATCGGCCAGTCTTATTTTATCAAATTGAAACTGGGTCAGGCGGTTGAAGCCCTACAGATCCCTCAGGGAGGGTTTTACCAGGCGACCGGAGGGCAATGGATTTTTGTTTTGGATAAGAGCGGGCAGTTCGCTGTCAAGAGAAATATCAGGATCGGCAGGAAAAATCCGCAGTATTATGAAGTCCTGGACGGGCTGGCAGCCGGGGAAGAAGTGATAGTGTCGGATTATACCATCTTCGGCAATAATGATAAGGTTGAACTGAAATAAATTTTCACATCATGATCAAAAGTTATTTTAAAACTGCCGTCGCTCATCTTATCAGGAATAAAACCTATTCTTTAATAAGCATTCTGAGCCTGACCATCGGGTTGGCGGTTTGCATACTGCTTTTATTGTACGTCAGGATTGAGCTGAGTTTCGACAGGTTCAATAAACATGCAGACAATATTTACAGGTTGTGCAATCCCGAACACCCTTGCCATTCGCCACAGACCGCGAAATTCCTGACCGATAATATCCCTGAAATAAAAGGATATACAAGGATCTTACCCCGGGTAAATGAAATTGTCGCATACAAGGATAAGAGGTTTAAGGAAAACCGGGTTGCTTTTACCGATGCAACTTTCTTCCATATTTTCTCTTTTAAATTCAGGCAGGGAAATCCGGAGAATGCATTGAAAATGCCTTTCACCATCGTAATTTCTGAAAAAACCGCGCATAAATATTTTGGAAACGAAGACCCGATAGGTAAGGTACTGAAACTGAATAATGAAACCAATTACACCATAACCGGCGTAATGGACGAAATGCCGGGGAATTCACATTTCCGTTACGACATGATCCTGACCCTTTCAGGCACCGAAAAAGAAGAAGGAATGGACAACTGGGGGTGGCAAAACTTCCTGGTCTATTTTCTGTTCCCTGACCACTTCTCCAAACCTGAAGTGGAAGCAAAATGCAACAGCTTAATGAAAACCGTTAAAGACCCGAATAATCTTCCTTCTGAATATTCCCTGCAACCACTGAATGACATACACCTGTACTCCTCTCATTTTAAGACTGACATTCAGCCCCAGAACAGCATTTTGTACGTCATGATTTTCTCTGCAATTGCTTTCCTGGTCTTGCTCATTTCCTGCTTCAATTATATCAACCTCTTTACTGCCAGTGCAACTACAAGAGTGGTGGAGATCGGCATGAGGAAAGCATGTGGCGCATCACGCAAACAGCTCGCAGCACAGTATATTTTCGAATCTTTTGTAATGGTTGTTGTCTCGTTCATTCTGTCACTTCTTCTTGTAGTTCTTAGTTTGCCTGTATTCAATGAGCTGTCGGGGAAAGACCTGTCAATCCTGACGCTGATCGATTCAAAAATTATCTGGGGCACCCTCGGGATCCAGCTGGTCGTGGGCATTCTCGCAGGATGGTATCCCGCATTTGTGCTTTCATTGTATAATCCCATCAGGGTGTTTCAGTCGTCAAAAAACACCAGGGAGAATAAATTTCAATTCAGGAAGATCCTGGTTGGAGCACAATTTACGATCGTCATTGTCCTGATAACCATTTCAATTGTCATGTTCCGGCAGATAAGGTTCCTCCAGTACGGAAACCTGGGATTCGATAAGGAATATGTCCTGGTATCCGAAGTCGGGAGCTTTGGGAATGAAGGAAAATACCTGACTCTGAAGCGGGCGCTTCTTGACCAGGCTTCAGTGCTCAGCGTTTCGGCAGCCAGCCGTGTTCCTTCGGAAGGCCTGAACAATTTTGGGGCGGTCAAGCCCCGGGGACAAAAAACCCCTACCAGGATTCCCTATGTCCATGTTCATTTCGATTATTTTAACACTTTGAACATCAAAGCTGTAAAAGGACGGTTATTCTCAAATGCATATAAAACAGATTCCAGCCAGGCTCTGATTCTGAATGAAGCTGCGGTGAAAAGCTTGGGAATACAGGGAGATCCTATCGGGCAGTTGGTAAAATGCAACTGGCCAAGGTCTGAAAGGAAGATTGTAGGAATTGTAGGCGATTTTCATTTCGAATCTCTGTATGAAAAGATCAAGCCCGCTGTTTTTGTGATTGATTTCAATGAATGCTGGGAGCTTATGGTCAAAGTGCAGCCTTCAAATGTATCAAACTCCATTAGTAAAATAAATGAGATCTGTAAGACCGTTTACCCCGACCAGGTATTTGATTTTCACCTGTTGGACAAGCAGCTTGAGCAGCTCTATCAATCCGATGAAAAGAGGTTTCACCTGATGGGATATTTTACAGTGCTGGCAATTGTTCTTGCCTGCATGGGATTATTCGGGATGGCATCCTTCATCATAACAAGCCGCACGAAAGAAATCGGTATACGAAAGGTCAACGGTGCAACTGTTTCTGAAATAATGCAGATGCTGAATTTAAGTTTTATGAAATGGATAGCCATCGCATTTGTAATTGCAAGTCCGGTTGCCTGGTATTTCATGTCCAGATGGCTCGCAGGTTTTGCCTACCGGATAAGCCTTTCGTGGTGGATTTTTGCATTGACAGGGTTCATCAGCTACCTGATAACCATGATTACCATCGGATTCCAGTCATACCGGGCTGCAACGGTAAATCCGGTTGAAACGCTGAAACACGAATAGACGTTTCTAAATCAAATACAGGAGGTGTGACCAACATGCATGATTTGAAATTTGTCCTGAGAATACTGAAGCGCCACCCGTTCATGCTTATTACAAACGTGACGGGGCTTGCAGTGGCATTGACCACCGTGATCTTCACACTCACATACATTCGTTATGAGCTCAGTTATGACAGGAATTTTACAACCAGTGACAGGGTTGTAAGGCTATACAGCCGGGTAACCGACAATACGAGAACCGAAGTATATGGCATCTCCTTACGCAAGGCGTATACCCAACTTCCCGGTAAAGTTCCTGAAATAGAGTCTGCGGTTCAGTTATATGGCGGTTGGAAAACATCAGTTCAGACCAAGGTAAACAAAATAGAGAAAGTTGGGACTTTCTATGCTGATCCTGAATTTTTTAAGGTATTTGGACTTTCGCTGAATGCTGGCGATGACAAAACTGCACTGCTTGGGCAAAAAACTGCGGTGATCACGACTTCTCTTGCCGAAAAACTGTTCCATACAACAAAATGCATTGGAAAAGAAATTGAATCGGATGGCGAACATGTGATGATCACAGGGGTAATGGATGAAATTCCGAAAAATTCACATCTGAATTTCGATCTGTTGATTTCCCTGTCAACCCTTAATATGAAATGGCTTTCGTCGTCTCTCGAATTTCAAACATACTACTTACTTAAGCCAAATATTGATTCAAAAGCGGCATGCGCTAAAATTGGCAATGCATATAATACACTTATGCAGGATTGGGCCAGGGCGTATTACGCAAAGGTGCAATCGGGGGTTGAGCCTTTGACAGATCTTTACCTTTATTCTGCCGCAAGTTCATATATCCCGAACCATGGCAGCACAAAGCAAATGCTGATTTTCGGTTTGATCGCATTGTTTGTCCTTCTTACTGCATTGCTCAGCTATATTAACCTGTTTATTATCCAGGGTGAAAAACGCATTACCGAAATATCAACCCGAACCATGTTCGGCGCCACAAAAACCAGAATTGCCAAATTGTTTTTTTTAGAAACACTTATCGTTTTTCTTATATCTGCCATTTTTGCTTTTCTGATTACATATAAATCAATGCCATACCTGTCAACTTTATTGCAATCAAAAGTTGGTCTTTCCGATTTGCTGACAGCAGGCGGTATCATTTCCGTTTTAAGTGTGTTGATCGTACTTCTTGTAATTACAGCAGGTTATCCGGTACTCTATCTTGCAAGAATGAAATATGCCTTAGGGCTGAGGGGAAAGACTTCAAGTACGGGAAACAACAACTGGCTTTCTGCAGCATCGGTATTAGTGCAGTTTACGGTCACATCATTTTTCATCAGTTGTGTCGTCATCATTATATCTCAATTAGGATATATGCATAATGTGCCCCTGGGGTTCGAAAAGAATAATGTGATCATAGTCAGTAATTGCAGCATGCCGGTCTCCAGAAAGTATGAAAGTATTAAAACTGAATTGCTGAAGTTGCCTTTCGTTTCTGCTGTTTGCGGAGGGGAACACTTCATGGGTGGGGGATGCAGCGGACAGTACATAAGAATCTTGGCCGACGGGGAAAACAGCAACAAAGCCATCAATGAATACCGCGAAAAACCTGGTTTTGGAGAGCTCATGAAATTTGAGCTGATCGACGGCCGGTTTTTTCGCCAATCCATGGCCGACAGCCAGGCTGTTGTTGTAAACGAATCGGCAATCAGATACCTGGGTATAAAACCAAAAGCCGGACAAGAACTTCTATATAAGGATCAACGTGTTGAAATTATCGGCATAGTAAAGGATTTTTATTACATGAGCAATCCGGGCGAACCCATTGCTCCCCTTGTTATCGCGAATTGTTTCTGGGGAACTCCGAACATTTACATCCGCAGTAATAATCCATTGACAGGAAGTCAATTGATGCAGATCAAATCGGTTTTCCATCGCTTTGATGAAAATTTTATTTTCAACTATCGTTTGCTGAGAGACATATTTGATGGTATGTACAAGAAGGAAAACCGGCTTGCCGGAATGGTTTTCATCGGGGGATCCGAAGTGGTTATCATCAGCCTGATAAGTTTACTGGCCCTGACCGTTCTTAAGATCTCCCGCCGTACAAGGGAGATCGGGATCCGCAAAGTGAACGGGAGTTCCGTGAGCCAGATAATCGCAGTTTTGTTCAAGGATATCCTGATCATTGTGGTCGTTGCAATTTTCATAGCTTCAGCAGGAGCCTATATTGTTATGAGCCGGTGGCTTGCCGACTATGTGCATCGTATAAGTCTGCACCCTGGATATTTTTTAATAAGCGCCCTGTTTGTGTTTGCCATTGCC
Organism: Bacteroidota bacterium; assembly: GCA_026391775.1. Classification (GTDB taxonomy): domain Bacteria; phylum Bacteroidota; class Bacteroidia; order Bacteroidales; family FEN-979; genus CAIRDP01. The sequence goes on along the minus strand of JAPLDK010000003.1, from coordinate 24,749 downwards.
ATTCTTGCCACGACCTGGCAGGCCTGGCACGTGGCGACACAGAACCCGGTGACAGCATTGAAGCATGAGTGAAAACGTGGTAGTCTTTTTATGAACAGCAACCTTCGGCAAATCATCCTTCTTCTCATTCCCGGTGTTTTATTAATGCTGCTTTCCTGTAATGGGAACCGCCTGAAAACCGACGAAAAAAAACTCACCGAAGAGATCCTGCAAAAGGAAAAAGAAGCCGAAGAAGCGGAACGAAAGTCAGGAGAAGACGGGCTTTCCGACACGCTTAAAAAACTGCCCCCTGGTTTCAGGTTCAAAGAGGAGCGTTCAGTTGACCCTTCAAGGCCTCCTGTGGTTGTTGACATTGAAGGAAGCCTGAACAATACCAGGGAGTATAAGCTATCAGATGTCGCTTCAAAGATTACCTATATCAGGATGCAGAAAATTCCCGATACCGGCTTTTCCATAGTGAGGAAATTTAAATATTACCTGATGGACAAGAATATCATCGCCATAAGCCCGTCCGGGATACTTCTGTATACCAGGGATGGAAAATACCTGAGTACGATAGTGAAAAATGAATTTACCGGGATTGACGTCACCGAAAAGATGATCGTTGTGCGGCCCGATAACACATTTATCGGGGGAGGATATACGGTTTGGGCACAGGGTAATATGCTTTATTATAAATACCGGAATTCACTTACCGGGCAGTCTTACATCATGGAATACGATTGTTCCCGGGTATCCATAAGCCTTACGACCGGCTTTGATCCTGAAAAACCCCGGCAGATCAGGGCCCTGGGCGACATTGCAGTTAACCTCAACCCAGGGAATAAAAAACCTGCAATGCAGAAAGGATCTGCAAACGGGATGTGGAGCGCAGGGTATGAATTTTTTTATAAGGGAACAGGAACGATTTTACTCGATCAAAATACCTATGCCAAACCCCTGGGAAATGAATTCATGCTTGGTGGAAATTCCATGATGGGCATCTTCGATAAGAAGGGAGATACACTCGCCACCTTTACACAATTTGAAAAACTGGAAACTTTTTCAAAATCCGTGATGCGGGGGACGGATCAGGGAACCCAGTATGAAAACAAGGGGAAACTGTTTTTCCGCAATGCTTTCAATGATACAGTTTTCCAGGTAATACCGCCGAACCGTTTATTGCCTGTCTATATAATCAAACTCGGGAAATACCAACTTCTCAAAAAGGAAGGGATGGATCCCGATTTCAATCTTACAGGAAAGATCATTCCCGGTACCTGGGCCGATACCAGGAATTTCATTTTTCTGTCCTTCACAAAAGACAGTTATGACTGTTATAATACCAGGAAAAGCAAGCAATTGAAACTTTATTTTGCCCTGTTCGAAAAATCCAGCCGTAAGCTTTTTATTGTTAAAGGAGATCCGCATAACTATGATGAGGAGATCCTTATGAATAATATTGACGGCGGATTACCGGTATGGCCTTCCTCTTACATGACAGGTAATAACGGTGAAATTATGATATCCCTTAAGGGAAAGGAACTTAAAGAGAGAATAAAATCGGAGCAGTTCAAACGATCTGCCGCCCCTGCCTCTAAAAAAAATGAACTGATAAAACTTGCCTCGTCTGTGGCTGATTCGGAAGACATCCTGATGATCGTTGAATAAACATTAGAAACATGATCTGGCAGCTGAAAATACTGACCCGGAATTTCGTTAAAAAACCTGTTTACTCCTTAATCACCTTCCTGGGGTTTACTTTAGGAGTGATGGCCAGTTTACTGATTTATTTATGGGTTATCAATGAACTCAGTTACGAAAAATTCCATCCTGCTTATGACAGGATCTACAGGGTGCTTACCCTTGTGAGGGAAGGAGATGAAATTGTGAAATCAGCAGGATGTTACCGCCCTTTGGCCAAAACCCTGAAAGCTGCATTTCCCCAAATTGAAAATGCAACCTACCTGAGTTTTGATTCGGAAGATTCTCCGCTCTCCACCGGAAATGGCGGAGATAAGATTGAAGCCCGGGGGATGAACACCAATGATGATTTTTTTGCTGTTTTCGGCGGATTTAAATTTACCGAAGGCATGCCGGGGAATGCTTTTTCAAATCCCTTAAATATTGTTCTTTCGGAGGATGTCGCAAAAAAACTTTTCGGCAATAAACCAGCACTTGGCAAAAACCTCATCAGTGATAAATATAATAAAGAAGTATACACAGTAAGCGGCGTGGTAAGGATCCCACGCCAGAGCCATATAGATTTCGGGTATATCCTTCCTGAAAGGAGCAGTCATTATGCCAGGCTTGCCAATGACTGGGGAGACAAGGCATATGTTCACGTGTACATCAAGCTTGCCGAAAATGCAGTTGTGGATGCGAAATTCCTGGATGAGATCACCAATTATCCCAGCCATGTTTCCCGGTTTCAGGATAAACTTCTCTTTCAACTACTCACCGATATTCATCTTCATACCGATTACCCGACATACATCTTTGATAAGAACATCAGCAGTTACAAATATGTTTTGATATTTTCGACCCTCGCTGTCCTAATCCTCCTGATGGCAGCCCTGAATTTTTCCATATTGTCGGTTGCAAGATCTTCGGAGCGTTCAACCGAGATCGGGCTTAAGAAAGTATGCGGAGCCGGACGGACAGGAATCACTTTGCAGTTCATGGCTGAATCCATACTGCAGACAACGGGAGCCACCCTGCTGGCCCTTTTCCTGATCTGGATCATACTTCCCTGGTTCAACGGATTTGCAGGACAGGATCTCAGCCTCGGTTTATCCCCGGGATTCATCTGCAGCTTGTTCTTGTTAACTCTGCTGGCAGGGATCCTTGCAGGCCTTTATCCATCGTTGTACCTTTCGTCATTAAAACCGCTGAATATCTTCAGGGGTGGGAGCCGGACAGGATCAAAAGAAGGATTTACAAGGTTGCTGATTGTTTTCCAGTTCAGCATCGCCACATTTTTCATCATTGCTTCGACAGTCTTCGTAAAGCAGCTCAACTACATCAATGGAAAGGACCTGGGTTTCGACAGGAACAACATCGTGGTTATCCCCACAGGCCTTTGGTATGAAAACAAAACCTTTAAAAATGAACTGCTCCGGAACCCCGACATCCTCAGTGTTTCAGCCACTACATATGCCCCGGTTGATTTTAGCTGGCAGGGAAGCTTTGCGGTCGAACACGGGAACCGTATCGACAGTATCAGGGCATCTATGTATTGGGTGGATGAGGATTTCGCAAAAACATACCGTCTGCAGGTTACCAAAGGCCGCTTTCTGCAAATGGATTATGAAGCTTTCTGGAAAACCCTGAAGACGGATACCGGGGGAAAAAAACCGGACAGGGCAGGTTTTTCGTTTCCTGTTGTCATTAATGAAACAGCCGAAAAGGCCTTGAGGTTTGAAAACCCCATCGGACAAAAAATCGGAGAATATGTGATTGTGGGTGTTGTAAAGGATTTTCATTTCCGTCCCCTGCAATATGCAATAGGGCCTCTTATCATGACCAATGATCCGCAAAACATCATGACCATGAATGTGAGGATCTCCGGTAAAAACAAAGCTGAAACACTTAAGTTCATCAGGGAAACATACAGGAAGAACAGGGATTCCAGGAGTTTTTCATACAGTTATTTCGCTGACCTGATTTCTCAGAAATACCAGGACGACATCCGCTTACGAAACCTTACACTGGTGTTTTCATTCTTTGCGATCATTATCTCCATGCTTGGAATATTAGGGATGGCCGTATATTCATGTGAAAGGCGGACCAGGGAGATCGGCATCCGCAAGGCAAACGGGGCATCCTCACTGCAGATCCTTTTCATGCTGAATGCGGATTTCCTGAAATGGATTGCAATTGCAGTGCTCATTGCAAGTCCTGTTGCATGGATTATCCTAAACCGCTGGCTTGAAGGGTTTGCTTACAGAACAGCCCTTAGCTGGTGGATCTTTATTCTCGCAGCCTTCCTCTCGATGGCCGTAGCCGTTTTGGCGATCAGCTGGCAAACCATCAGGGTTGCTTCCGGAAATCCTGTTAATGCCCTGAGAAATGAATAGAACAAAACAAACGAAATAATCGTTCTGCTTTGTAACCTTTTTCATTAAACACCGACCAATAAGTCAGTACTATTAGTAAAAAATTAACCAAACACGGAGGTCCATATGAAAAAATCAGTTCTGGGATTACTATTACTGTGTACATTTATTTTCCAGGTCCACGCCCAGGAAGGGATGTGGCTGCTCAGCCAGATCAACCAGCTCGATCTGGCCAAAAAAGGACTGCAGATCCCTGTCAGCGAGGTCTACAGCAAAGACAAACCATCGGTCTCAGATGCGATAGTGCAGTTAGGAGGGGGCACCGCTTCCTTTGTTTCGAAGGACGGGCTGCTTATCACAAACCATCACGTGGCATATACTGCAATACAGAGGACTTCCAGCGTCAACAGCGACTATCTGAACAAGGGGTTCCTGGCTACGAAACGAAGCGACGAGATCAAAGCGCCGGGATATCGTGCAAGGCTTCTTATGGAAATGAAAGATGTAACGACTGAGGTCCTGGAAGCAGCAAAAGGGATCAACGATCCAGCCGAAAGAAATAAAAAGATCAATGAGAAGATCACCACGATCACCGAGGCTTATACCAAGGGCAAGGAAGATGTTGATGCTTCTGTTTCACAGATGTTCAACGGCCGGCAGTATATCCTTTATGTGCATAAGGTGTTTAAAGACGTCCGAATCGTATATGTCCCGCCTTCGGCAATAGGCAATTACGGAGGGGAGACCGACAACTGGATGTGGCCCAGGCATACGGGAGACTTCTCGTTTTTAAGGGTATATTGCGCTCCGGACGGGATAGGAAAGGCTTATTCGGCCGATAACCTTCCCTATCATCCCAAAGTCTGGTTAAAGATCGCAAAGGATTTCCTCAAGGATGGAGATTTTAACTTCATTATCGGATATCCCGGGCAGACCACACGCTACCGTTCATCCACCTCGGTGTATTTTAATGAACATTACAATTATCCTTTTACTATTAAGAATTTCCAGGAAATCATAGACCTCTGCGATCAGCTTACAAAGGGCAACAGGGAAGGACAGATCAAGGAAGCAAACCTTGTCAAAGGACTGGCCAATACCATGAAAAACTACCAGGGAAAAGTCGACGGGATGAAGAAAACCCATTTTTACGAAAAGAAGTTGGAATTTGAGAAGGAATTTGTGAAGTGGGCCAACAGCAAACCTGAGACCAAGGCAAAATATGCAGATATCCTCGAAAAGGAAAAGGCCGAGTACAAGCTTATTGAAACCACTAAACTGAGGGACGAGGTTTTCGGGAATTTGCAGGGACTTGCTGGAACACCAATATATGTTGCACAACAGATCATATATTTTGCCCAGCAAAGGGATAAGGTTGAAAGTGAAAGGGATCCGAACTATTCGAATGATGCAATAGATCAGGCTGTTGATGGATTGCAGTTTTCCTATGCCAATTATTTTGAACCGGTCGACAAGGCCCTGATGGTCCGCACACTGAATATGGCGAAGGAATTACCTCAGGGTCAGAGGATTACCGGGCTGGAGTACGTTTTCAGTTCTTCAAAGCCTGTGGACCAATTTGTGGACGAGGCATATAAAGCCACAAAGCTGACCGATCTGAATTATGTCAAGACCCTGTTTAAGATGTCAACAAAGGAACTCCAGGCTTTGAACGATCCTTTCATCAATATGGCATACAGCATTGATCCCGTGACGATTGAGATAAAGGAAACCGCCGGGAAATTCAATGTAAATGTCACTGCGGTTCGCAAAATCTACCTGGATGGATTATTTGAATGGAAGGGTTCAGGCATGTACCCCGATGCAAACGGAACCAAACGTTTTTCATACGGGAAGATAAAAGGATACAAACCTGCCGATGCAGTATGGTATTATCCGTTCACAACCCTGGAAGGCATGGTCGAAAAGAATACCGGTTTGGAACCTTTCGATGCCCCGCCTGCGCTGGTAGATCTTTATATTAAAAAGGATTTCGGCAGATGGGTAAACCCGGCGATAAAAGACGTCCCTATCGCTTTCCTGAACCAATGCGATATTACAGGCGGCAACAGCGGAAGCCCGGTCATGAATGCGAAGGGCGAGATCTGCGGACTGGCATTCGACGGTAATTACGAATCGATGATCAGCGACTGGCAATACGATTATGAGCTGCAGCGCTGCATCAACGTCGATATTCACTATGTGCTGTTCATCACAGAGAAGGTGGGGAAGGCAGGGTTTTTACTGGAGGAAATGGGGGTGGGGAAATAAGAGATACGGGATACAAGATGCGGGATAATTATGATCCTGCATCTTGCATCCTGCATCCATCACTTTTACAATCCATAAGTATCTATCAAATACACCAGCTCCGCCATCCCAGCAGCACCCAGTTCCAGCTCGCGCGGATTCACTTTATCATAAGTGTCATTGGCGCAATGGTGGTAGTCGAAGTAGCGCTGGGGATCGGTTACAAGGCCTATCAGCGGGGTTCCCTGTGATTTCAGATCGCGGATATCGACCCCGCTGCCGCCTTTTTCAATGAACCATAAGTTGTAGGGTGCGAAAAAAGGCTTCCAGCTTTTTATTTTATTTATCTGCTGATCGCTTGCATCAATGGAAAATCCCCAGGGGGTGGCACCGCCCCTGTCGGCTTCGATTGCGCCTATATGTTTTTCGACTTTCTTTTTAACCATCTCTGCGTATGCTGCGGCTCCTCTCTGGGCCATTTCCTCATCCATGAAAGCAACCACCCGTAAGGTATGCTTCGGCTTTATTCCGAGGGCTTTGTATATCCTGAGAATATCAATGGTCTGGACTACACCTGTCCCGTCGTCGTGCGCCCCTTCGCCTATGTCCCATGAATCAAGGTGTCCGCCGAACACAATAACTTCTTCGGGATGTTCACTTCCCCTGATCTCACCAATGACATTCGAGCTCGGCTCTTCGGGAAGGTCCCTGCAATTCATCATCATTGATAATTTAAGGGAAGGGTCTTCCTTAAGCCATAACGATAGGAGGTCGGCATCGTTGGTGCTGACACACATTGCCGGGATGGGTTTTACGGTATCAGCATAATGCTGAACCCCGGTATGAGGGAAGTTGTCGTGAGCGGTAGTTGCGGAACGTACAATGACGGCAAGGGCTTTGTAACGGGCCGCCTGCATCGCCCCCCGGGCGCGCTGGTCGACGGCCCCTCCATAGGATTCGAATGTGTTGATGCGTGATTCATCAGCGGCCCGGTTGAAAAAGACTATTTTCCCTTCAATGCCTGACCGGCCAATGGTTTTCAGATCGTTGAAACTATGAACTTCGACAACATCCGCCTTTATCCCTGTATCCCCCGTGCCTATTGAAGTTCCGAGAGCACAAACATGAAGGTCTTTTTTCCCTTTCTGTTTGGAAATGATCCGGGCAGTTTCCTTATTTCCCCTTTCCCAATGCTTTACCATCACCGGCTGAAGGTATACGGTATCCAGCTTCATACCTTCGAGCAGCTTCTTCACATACTGAACTGCTTCTTTGGCTTTGGCCGTGCCGCAAAGCCTGCCACCGATTCTTGTACATAAATAATCCAGGTTTTTATAGCCAACGGGATTTGTCAGGGCTTCGGTATACATCTTCCTGATTACAAGCGAATCCTGATTCTGGCCCTTGGAAACATGGATGAATACTGGCATTACCAGGATCAGTGTCAAATATATATTTTTACGCATATGTTCTTTTTAGGGCCGTAAAATTACCAATAATATCGAATGAGGATGGACTTACCTAAAATCTCATCTGCAGTAATAAACAATAGAAAACAATAAAAAACATTGACAAACGATTATAAATGTATTATCTTTGTTCGTTCATCAAAACAATCTTATCATGAAATCCTCAACTGACGTCAGGGAAGTGTTCCAGATCTTCCAGAATAAGGAATCCTTTTTCGGGGAGATCCAGAAAACAAAGTCCAACCGTTTGATCCTTACCCAGCTGCTGATAATCTGCCTGTTTGCATTTTTGTACGGTGTGGTCATGGGGAGCTATCACAGCTTCACCCAATCCCTTGTTGCAGGGGTAAAGGTCATAATCCTGTTCCTTTCTACAGTGATTCTCTGTTTCCCATCCTTCTTCATCATCCAGCAAGTCCTGGGTTCCAAGATGAGTTTCAGACAGATGACGATGATAGTACTGGGCGGGGTAGTGCTAACTGCTACAATAGCGCTTTCATTTGCGCCCATAGTGATTGTGTTCCAGGTGACCGGGGGGAACTACCATTTCCTGCAGCTTCTTCATGTGGCCATTTTCATTTTCGCGGGAATCTTTGGCATGAAACTGATGGTGGATGCCCTGAAATATGCCTGTGACCAGAAAAACATCTATCCGCAGATAGGCGTTTCGGTTTTCAGAATATGGGTGATCATACTGGCATTTGTGGGGATACAGCTTGCCTGGAATCTCCGCCCTTTCCTTTGCGAGAAGAATGAGGAGTTCAAATGGTTCAGGAAGTACGAAGGTAATTTTTATACGGCTATTATATACTCGGTCGAACAACTTGTTTCACCAAAGGCGCCAGCTGAAAAACCGCCGGTTCCACCAGACAGGATAAACACCATTACAAAAACCCCGGCCGACACCCTCAAACTTTTACATCAAACAGGGAAATAGTTCATGGAAGAAATAATGACCCTTGAGGAGGTGGCGAAGTACCTTAAAGTAAGGCCACAAACGATTTATACCTGGGCTCAGGATGGCAAGATCCCTGCGGCCAAACTGGGGAAGGAATGGAGATTCAGGAAAACGGTGATCGACCGCTGGTTCAACGAACATATCGATGAAAAATTTTCGAAATTCCTGGAGGAATAAATGGAATTTACAGCCCGATCTGATCTGCAATAGGCATCATGGCTGCAATGGAAATTGCGGCGAATTCATCAATGGGGATGCCGATCTTTTCACATTCGAGGATGGTCTCTCGACTAACTGAAGCGGCAAACATTTTTTCCTTCATTCGTTTGACAACAGATTTCGGTTTCACGCTCACCAGCTTTTTGTCGGGATACACATAGGTTGTCGCGAAGATAAGCCCTGTGATGGTCTCTCCCGCAGCCAAGGCGTGCTGGAATTCGGCGCTTCTCTCTTTCCCCGATGAAAATTCATTATGCATGCGGATGGCATCGAGGATCTCCGGGTCAAGGTTATAGTCTTTCAGCAGGATTTCGGTCTGGGTGCCATGAACCGTGGCGTCTGCGTTGGTGATTTCAACATCCAGGTCGTGAAGCAGTCCGGCCATTCCCCATTTTTCTTCATCATGGCCCAGTTTGCGGGCAAGACCTCTCAACACTGCTTCTGAAGCCAGGCAGTGAAAGATCATTTTTTCATTTTTGACATACTGGTGAAGCAGCCTGAGCGCAATGTCACGGTTGAGTTCCATAAGCTGAAAATATGTTGTACGACAAAAGTAAACATTAATTTTGCCCCTATGGAAGAGAAAAAGAGTATCTGGACCGACAGCTACCAGATGAGCTGGTACGATACCGACATCACCAAAACGGCCAATCTTGCTGCCATCTGCAACTACCTCCAGGAAACCGCCTGGCACCATGCCGATCACTTGGATTTCGGGTTGAGGAAAGGCAATGAGTTTCAGTACATCTGGGCTATTGTTCGTTTGCTGGTAAAGATTGAAAAATACCCCGGATGGACGGATAACATTTCGGTTAAAACCTGGCACAGGGGCACTGAAGGCCTTTTTGCCATGAGGGATTTTGAAATTCTGGATGCATTGGGGAAAAGGATTGGCTGTGCTACTTCGCAATGGTTAATTCTTGATCCCCTCACAAGGCGCCCCCAGCAGGCGGTGGTCGACAGGGAAATCCTCAAACTTACCCGGCATGAGCCGGTTATGCAGGAACAGCCCGAAAAGGTCCAGATCAGCGGCCCAGTTGATTTTCTTTCTTCCGAAAAAGCCCGGTTTGCTGAGATCGACATGTACGGACATGTGAACAACACACGCTATGTTGAATGGATACTCAATACCATCCGGCCGGAGATCCATAAACAAAATTTCATCAGCAGCTTCACCATTGAATTTCTCCACGAGACAAAGCTTGGTGATGAGGTTGACATTTTCGGACAGGGTCTGATTAACGAAAATCCCGGGATGCCTGGAAACCAGGGCCTGGGAATTACGCTTGTAAAAGGTGTGAGGCATGAGGACGACCAGGTGGTCTTCCGTGCAAAACTAAACTGGAAAGAGCGCTAATTTCTGCGAAATTATTTACTGCATTCCGGTTTCAGAATATCTCAACCCTCGTAAATATCACGGAATAATGGAGCGAATTCTTCCGCAGTAGTCGGTGTTGTGTTTTCGGCAGTACGCTGATAGTCTTCCTGCACACGTCCTTCGTTCATGGCTTTGGTGAATTCGATCATGCGGTCGGTAAAACTTTCACCCATACCCATCATCATAAAAGCCTTTTTTGCATCTTCATATGGGAACTGCATATACCTCAAACCCGGGTTTCCAATTGCGGTTCCATAGATGGAAGCGATTTCTTCATAGGTATAATCGCGGGCTCCTAAGAGATATTCATGACCTTTGCCGGTAAAATCAAGGGCCAAAAGGTGTTTCAGTCCGACTGCAGCTATATCCTTTGTTGCAATCATCGGGATCTTCAGGTCACCGCGAACAGGTGTTCCGAGGATACCCATCATCTTCACCATGCCTGCCAGAGTTAAACCGTTTTCAAGAAAATAACCTGCACGGAGGTATAGTACATTAATGTCCCGGAGTTTATTTAAAAGTTCTTCCATTTTCTGAAGGCCCTGCACTACGCCTGCCCCTGAAGATAAATGTGCGCCAACGCTGCTGAGCGCAACCACATATTTGATAGGTGAAGCTGTCAATGCCTCAGCCACAGCCGAGACTTGCGCAACCTGGGTTGCAAAAAAATCGGAGGCCTGAGGATCAATGGAAACAAGTGTGTAAAGTGCATCAGCGCCTTCGAAAGCCATTTTAAGAAAATCCACATCACTGATATCACCCTGGAAGAGTATAGCCCCCTTATCGGTGAGTTCCTTGGTTTTCGCTGTATTTCTTGCGATAATGCGAACGGTATACCCGTGTTCGAGCAGTCCGGAAGCAATTGGTTTACCTGTATGGCCGGTAGCGCCTATAACTACGTATGTTTTCATATTTGATTAATTTCAGATGTTGATTTTGATTACTTGTCTAAGTCTTTAACTGCCTGGTAAATCATTCCCGTAAGCTGTTTTGATTCTTCTTCGCCGGATATCTCCGAAAACCTCAAATACAGGTTTGATATCCCACAAACCCTGGCTTCTTTTAGCTTAAAGTACTATTTCGTCACAGGGGTTGCATTGCATTTCGTGGGGCGCTCTCCGAACTGAACTGATTTCAGCAGGATAGCTTTGGTTTCTTCGGATAGCTTTTTTGCAATTGGGGCAAATTCTTTGCCGGGATGTGCAAAATCATGCTTCAGTTGAGCAACACATGAGTCGTCCCCAATGCATTTTATAAATGTATCAATTTCATTGTCAGACAATTCTTTCTTTATATTTCCCATAGAAGAAAAACCCCGGATACATAAGGGCTGATGTTTCTGAATGCCTACTACAAGTTTCTGATTTGTACTTTGTGCGAATGCTGATGTACCGGCGAGCAGGGCAATGATTAAGGACAGGATGACTGGTTTCATCGTGGAAGGATTTATTGAAAAACTTAAAATATGTTTATATATTGCCCGGGTTTAAAAATTTCATTACACATGACCGGTAACCGGGATGAGCATAACTGAAACGTAATCCGGCCAAATAAAAATAATTCAGTACTTTTGTCCCGGAATCCTTTAAGCGCGGGGAAAATGAGCATAAAGCTGAACCTGATCAGGAAGACAAAGTGGAACTTCATACGATTCGGACTGCATCGGATCTTCGGCCCTTTCAGCGGAGCCATGCTCAACCTGGCCTACCTTTCGAAAGTCTCGAAATGGATATCATCCCACAGGAAGATAGAATTCAATGATTTTTACTCTCCGAAATGGGATTATACCAAGCGGTACAAGCTGTACGACTACGTTTTAAACAAAAAGCAGCTTAACGAGAAAATTCTGTACCTGGAATTCGGTGTCTCGGGCGGGCATTCCTTTGAATGGTGGGTAAAACACAATACGGATCCAGGATCCCGGTTCACGGGTTTCGACACTTTCGAAGGCCTTCCCGAGGACTGGGGAGGGTTTCAAAAAGGGGCGATGTCAACTAATTCAAAACTGCCTCAGCTTGACGACAACCGGGCAGGTTTTGAAAAAGGTCTTTTCCAGGAAACTCTTCCGGTTTATTTGAAAAGCCTGGATAAATTCTGCCGCAAAGTGATCATGATGGATGCCGACCTGTACACATCCACCCTCTACGTATTAACATCACTTGCACCGTACCTGCAAAAAGGCGATATCGTATTCTTCGACCAATTCAACGTGCCCATGCATGAGTTCCTTGCCTTTATGAACTTTACATCCAGCTATTACCTGAAAATGGACCTTATAGGCGCCTCAAACAATTATTATTTCTGCGCCTTCGAAATTTCCTGAAAATCACATCCTCAGGCCGGCTTCAGACTTTGTGATGCTGGACGAGCCTTTTTCCTATATTATGCCTCTGCACGTTGACAAGATCAAGGAGATCATCAGGGCCGAAAAAACAGTCAAGGGGATTATTATTACCGATCACCTTTACCGTGACCTGCTTGATGTTACTGATGATCTTTATATGATTGCAGATGGAGGATCCCTCCCCATAAAGGATCCCAGGGAACTGAGGACTTATGGTTACCTGGCTTAGTGTGTCAGCACCATACGGACATCGGTTTTTCTTTCCCGGGTCCTTATGACACAGTTGTAAACTCCCGGGGATAATGCTGTCCCATCAAATTCAATACTGTTCCTGCCTGCAGGATAGAGATTGCTGAAATCCCTGAGCTGCCGACCTGTTTGGTCGTAAACCCGAACATCAACATATTCAGCTTGCGGTACATCAAATAGTATCGTTGTGGAACTGTTGAAAGGATTCGGATAATTCGCGGCCCCCCGTTTTAACGCAAGGAGATCATGCATACCGGCAGGATCAGGCAGGTGCAACACGATAAAACCCTTGTTGGGTACGGCATCGAAATAAATGTATTTTGTTCCGTAATACCAGGTAAAACCGAAAGAAAGGGTGTCGTTGCCCTGGGTGATCATATAAACATTCTCAATCTTGCCATGTGCCTTCACCCTGATCGAAAGAGGTACATTATAATGAAACAGGGTATCGGGGAGGTTATTGCTCAGATTGAACTGTACCTTGTATCCTGTTGAATCAACAAACCACAGAGAAGAAACGTCCCGTTCCCGCATATACTTGACCACCTTGCCCAAAGTTGTAATCCACAGATTATTTTCATTCTGGGCAATATAATTAAGATGTTCCCGGAAGTCCCCTATATAAACAGGCTCATAACCATTGGTGTCGTGCATTACCCGGAAACCATGCCAGCGCTCAACCAGCCAGCCATCGTACTTCAGAATAGTATCAATGTATCCATTCACCGATTCCAGCGGAGTGTCATGATAAATATGCTGGCTGTAAATATTATAATAATTGTCCGGGACGCTGTCTTCAAACCTGTCGATACTTCCCCTGCAAGCCATATAATAATTTGCGCTGATCTCAGTGGATACTATGTTTACCGAACCAAAAGGCCAGGCAAAAGTTTCACACTGTTGTGAGGGGATACGTGCGTTGATCGTATCCCTTGAATCCCTGAATTCTCTCCTCATGCTGTCGGCAAACTCGGGATGCTGGGAAAGGTATGTGAAATCAGCATGATTTTTTGAGTGGCTTGCGATCTCGTGGCCCTGGGAAGCAAGCATATTCAGGGTATCCCAACCCGGTGCCCATCCTTTACCAACCCTGTTGGTTACAATAAAATAGGTGGCTTTGTAATTATGCTGGTTAAGCAAGGGCGTTGCATACACAACCTGGAAACGGTAATTATCATCAAAAGAAACAGTAAATGCAGCCTTTTTAAACTTATACCATCTGCCGATCCAATAATCTGGTCCGGAGGAAGCAGTTTGCCCGTTCCCTTCTGTATTTGCTGAGGCAATATAAATAAAATTCAGGCTTAAGAGCAATAATGCAAGGATCCGATACACGGAGCCTGGATTTCTTGCAGTATAAGAGTTAGCTGGTAGGGGATAAATCATCGATACCTGAATTTAAATCAAGGACTAAAACCAATATTTTCAATACAGAAACTTACCGGTGGCTACAACCGAATGATCTTGTTTAACCAGCCTGTAAAGCAGGACCTGGCCGGAATTGTTCCCCGGAAGGTCAATTCTCATGACCCTTGAAACAACAGTAACAGATGCAACGGTTTTGCCAAGAATATCGAAGATCTGAAGAAGGGCATTCTTGTAATCCCTGCAAAGAGTGAAATCAAAAACCACGGAACCATCGGCAGTCCCAAAAGCCTTAATTTTGTTTGACCACTCCTTTTCCGGTCCGCGTGCAGAGAGTGTAATCTTCCATATATCATAAAGCGTTTGCAAGGAATCAATGGGATCTACCGGAAAAGCGCCGGAATAATTCGTGGGATAGGCCATCCACAAATCAAGATAGAGTGAATCGGGAAGATTATTCAGGTTAGCCACCCTGATGAATGAGGACTGGGAAGAAGAGTTTTTCGGAGCACAGCGTGTATCAGCGCCTATCACCTTGGCTCCCTGAAGAGCAGCCATCAGCCTGTCGGAAAGAGGACCGGGGGTGTTCAGAAAGCGTTGCTGCATGGAATCCAGGATTTGCTGGCCCATGAGGATATTGCCCTGAATAGAGTAATAAATATGGTTTGTGTCATTTTTATAGTCCAGGCAGTTAATCCCGGTAAAGGAGGCGCTGCGCGGGTGGCCTCCGTTATAATCGGCAATGCCGTACTGTCGTATGGTCGCATTGCTACCGGCGTCATTGGCTACCAGTGAATCAATGATCTGCTGAGGTGACAGCCCCTGGATCATCCAGTTATGCGCATGTTGCTGGTTTGTTGAAGTCCATGAGGCCTGGGTATGAATGACGCCTATCCCCGGGATAACATCACTCAGGATCTGCGCCCCATGAGGATAGGAGCCTGAAGAGCCCACACATGATGCACCTGCGCTGCCAATCTGACCAGTTACAGAATCGATGGCAACAATTGAGAACGTATCCTGGGCAAGGGCTGACGATAAAGCAAGGCTCAGGAACACAGCGAGGGATGACATCCTCATGTAAAGAAACCGGTCTGACATAGGACAAAGGTTTGAAATGAATCCGGAGGTAAAGTTAATAAAGAAATGAGTGGATTAACAAGTCAAACGCTTCGCCTATGCTATTAATTCCGGTTGATTAACTTACCGAAAATGGATGATTTTCAATTACCGGGATAGGCCTCGGAAGCAGCTTATGAATATCCTTAAGGAATATTCTCTCTTCTGCGTCGCAGAACGAAAGGGCAACCCCCTTCAGTCCGGCCCTGCCTGTACGGCCGATTCGGTGGATATAGGTCTCGGGGATATTGGGAATCTCATAATTGATAACGTGTGACAATTGTTCGACGTCGATTCCACGGGCCGCAATATCAGTCGCCACCAAAACCCTTGTTGAACGGTTTTTGAAATTTTTCAATGCAGTCTGACGGGCGGACTGGGATTTGTTCCCATGTATAGCTGCTGCATTGATCCCTGCTTTTAACAGGTCCCTGCTCACCTTATCCGCACCATGCTTGGTCCTGGTAAAAACCAGAGCTGTTTCAATGGATTGGTCCTTTAAGATATGTATCAGCAAGGATTTCTTATCCGTTTTCTTTACATAAAACAGCGATTGCCTGATGAGGTCGGCAGTTGCGATAATCGGAGCTATTTCAACTTTCACCGGGTTCATCAGTATGGACCCTGCAAGTTTCTGGATTTCCGGGGGCATGGTAGCAGAAAAGAAAAGCGTTTGGCGCTGTGAAGGCAGTTTTGAAATGATCTTCCTAACATCATGAATAAAACCCATATCCAGCATCCTGTCGGCTTCGTCGAGGACGAAAAACCGGATATTCTGAAGGGATATGAAGCCCTGGTTCATGAGGTCCAAAAGTCTGCCGGGGGTTGCAATAAGTATATCCACCCCGTTCTTTAAGGTGTTCGTCTGGGAACCTTGTGAGACACCGCCATAAATGACCGTATGTTTGAGGCCCGTATGTTTTCCGTAAGCGGAAAAACTTTCATTGATCTGTATTGCAAGTTCCCTGGTGGGAGTAATGATCAGTGCTTTTATCTGCCGTTTTCCGGCTGCGGGATTTTGCTTACCATACAAGAGTTGAAGTATGGGAATGGCAAACGCCGCTGTTTTACCTGTACCCGTCTGGGCGCAACCCATCAGGTCTCTGCCTTTGAGTAAAACAGGAATAGCCTTTTCCTGTATAGGAGTAGGCTTGGTATATCCTTCAGTTTTAATAGCTGCGAGGATAGGTTCAATAAGATTCAAATTTTCGAATAACATAATATGTATTATAATGGGCTGCAAATAATTAATCTGTCCCGCAACAGCAGCCTGTTGAGGCGGGATAGAAGATATTCAAAACTGCCATTTAGCATAAAACGACAGTTCCTTAAAAACTAAATTTTCTGGGATTATCCGTGGTCGTTTAGATGGATAAAGGGAGGAATACGATTTGCAAAGATACGCATTATTTCATTAGCCCGACATTCAGGCAACTTCACGGATGCCAGTATAAATAATAGGGGTGAAACCGAACTCACACCTGGCGACTCTTTTATTGTCGTAATGCATTCGGATCTAAGAATGGATGTAGAACGCAGAATATTAGTGGAATTACGCTGAAGGACCCACAGATCCGCCCTGCTGGAACGTACATATGCCAGTGCGCCCACAGATACTCCTTTGTATATCCCGGAAAGGAACAATATTAATATCACACAGAGGCTTACACCGCATACCGTGATGATGAATCTGACCGGCTGGTTTAATAATGTTTTTAATGCATACATGGTTAAATGATCATTGGAACTTCCTTATAGATTGAGAGCCCTCCCACCCCCGCTGAAATCACAGCCCTTTAAAACGAGTTCTTTACACAATTGAGCATATCCGGATTTTTACACTTTTTTTCATCCTGTCTGCTTTTCACTTGGTTACACCTGCAGTTATTGTTTTTCAATGCGAATTTACTTCAGGATTTAGAGGAATCCAAATTGATTTTCGCGACACGAATGGGACTTTTTGTGGAAAATCCAAATTCGCAGTACGAGGTAAGTGCGAAACACAGAAAATGCCGTATATTTGTATAGGTTTACGAGGTCTTTATTCATAATGAGCTGTGAACTAAACGGGAACGACGAAAACCGAAAAAAGAGTAGTCAGTCTTAATACTTCAAATTATGCATCTTTTAGCTATCTCATTGCTAACTATTCTTGCAGGTACTTTGATGCTTGCAAAATTCCGAAAAGACATACCCGGCAAATTCTTTGCCTTTATCCCCTGGTTCTTTATCGTAGTAGGATTCATCCTTTTCATTGGCTTTATAGGAGGTGGCATTTGCAGGATGACACATCATGGTTTTATTGGCCGGCACCATTGCCAGCAGGAGATGATGATGAAAGATTGTAACCATGGAATGCAGGGTGGTGTTTGCTGCCCACAAGGAATGGACAAAGGAATGTGTTCCAAAAAACCAGGATGTATGTCGCACGACAGTATGATGAAATGCTGCCCTAAACACATTGGAATGGATTCTGCTAAAATGCCGGTACCCAAAAAATGAGCTGGTAAAATCTGATCGGCCCGGATTGGTTATTTAAATCGTTTAATCCTGCCTCCTTGTTAATGTTTCCTGTTTAACATATTCATCACGGAACCAAAGCTTATTATCCTGCAAATGTCCCGGATCATTTCTGTTTGTTCGGTCAGGTTTTCGCGAAGGCATCCTGATAATGCTTGATGACTTTGGGATCACTGTCGGCTATTCCCACAGATTTTGGGAATTCAAACCCTTCGGAACCCGATTGCCGGATTATTTCCATCCGCTCATAAAGTCTCTAACTTTACTCATTCATTCTGAACTGGCGGGGGGTATAACGGAAGAAAGCGTAAATTTGACAATAACCAAAGATCATTTCCAATGAAACCAACACACTACCTGCTTTGTTCCCTTCTCATCCTGTTTTCCGGCAATATGATCCAAAAAGGAAATAATAGCGCAGGCTCATCTTCCCAATCAGTACGTTTGGCAAATCTGAATCCGTCAACCCTCTTTAACGCGTTATTCCACAAGCCATCCAAGGGGAATTGGTGCACTTGGAAGCCGTTGTCATCGGAGTCCGATTTTCCCAGGTCAAAAGAAGGATTTTGTCACACCAGGCTGGACACAATAATCAGGTACAAGAAAGATTCGACGGCAATGGCGGTGATTGTCTTTGGCACCGTGGATTTTAAGGATGGGCAGATTGCAAGCTCCCCCGCATTGTCCCCAATGATGAGCATCGCCGTGGCTAAACAAACCACTGACAAAAGCTGGAAGATTGAGAACTTCCAGAAGGACTTTGGCTGCCACGGTTCCTGGGGAGTATTGCCAGAGATGAAGGTTACAAAAATCGGGCTCAGCCATTTTCTTGAAGAAGACTGGGGGATCACCAATAAGGGCTATACCGAATCTTGGGACATCTTATGGCACCTTCCTTCCCTTGTTGAGTCCATCAAGCTAACTGGAAGTGATAACTCTGGTGCCACGGATGAAGAAAGCAAGTTATATGAGCGGCAGGACTCCCTTGTCGACATTTCGGAAGGTACACACACAAAGGTCTTGGTTTTGAAGCTGGAGAGCAGTGTTGTGAACGGAAAACCGCAGACACGGAAAACCGCAAGGACGGAATATCAATTGAATGAGTCCAAAGTCTTTGAACCTATTAACAAACAGAAAAGATGAAAAGGGTTATCTCCGTAATATTTTTCCTGCTAATTTCATTTCTCGGCTTTTCCCAGAACTTCTTCGACCCTTCGGGCAAGCTCCTTGTCAGGTTTGGCGGTGACACGGTGTTTAATGCATCAGGGCTTCAGATTGGCAGGATCGCTACCGATAAAATTTTTGACGGCACAGGTCATCCGATTGGCAGGGTTAATGAAAATATTATCTATGATGGGTCTGACAAACAAATCGGAAGGGTTAATGGAAACAATCTTTTCGATGGTTCGGGGAAACAAATCGGGAAAATTGACGGCGATAATATTTTCGATGGCACAGGGAATCGCATTGGCAGCGCGGATAAATTAAAAAGGATGCAGGTAATCATTTTCTTTTACTACTTCTATTACTCATTTTAATCTCAATGAATTTCGATGTGATTGGAAAATGGTTTGAATCTCAAACGGAAAAATAAAATGGTGAGAAAATGATTGATTTTATCTGGAAATAACCAATTTCCTGGTAAACGTTTGCCCTTCCTGATCTGTAATAATGATAAAATATATCCCAGGATCCAGGTCTCTGCAGTCAATCTGGATTTTCTGAAAGATATTCCTGCCTTGCAGGGCTGTTCTGCCTGTAGGATCAACTACAATAAAATCAAAATGCCGGTTCGAATATTCTATTATGAAATTTTGAACTGCAGGATCCGGATATATTTTTACTGGCAGTAATTGCTGATTGAATTCAATTCCCGTAGCAGAATTTACAATTATTGATATATCTTTTGTTGTCATATGGATATCATCAAAGGCCCGTAAAGTGAAAGAATAGTTGCCGGGTACAGATAAACCGGTTACCTGGGTAACGGGTTTACACTGATGGTCAAAAACGGGATGAGCCCCTGTGGGAACTGAATTTATCTTCCACCAATGCCTGAGCAGATCGCTTTCCGGATCAATGGTTATAGCTGAAAGCATGACAGTGCTGTCAGGTAAGGTAGGATTTGCCGGTGAGGCAGTAATGGATGTGATTACCGGTGCGGAACTGGCGGGATGCACGGTGCAGATGATCTCTGCGCTGAGGGTAGGATAACCAGCTTTGTTTACAATAATCTGAAAAACATAATCCCCGGGTACTGTCATTCCGGTAACTTGGGCTCTCAGGCTGACATAAATGTAAATTGTGTTGCCTACCTGTGCATTGGCTCCGGCAGGTTGCTGGATAAGGCTCCACGTGCCCATGCCGGTAAAGTCACTGTTTGCAAGATCAGCGATCCCGGCCTGTAAAATTACTGAAGATAAAGGCAGCTCAATATTTGCATGGGTGGTATCCCCAGGATTTCCGAATACCAGTCCGTAAGGTGCGGCAACCCTGAATCCGCAACTGCCAAGGACCGGAGGCGGATCAGTACTGTACCTGGCCAGATAAACTTTCTTCAAAGAGGTGTTTGTTCCGTCGGTTACTTCAATTTCGAAGACATATAATCCTGAGGCAGAAAGTCCGTTTACGGAGGTGGAAGAGGCATTGGCATTTGTAAATACAGGGGTTGCCCCACCCGGATAAGATATGGCAGTCCAATGATAGGTAAGTGTGCTCAGCTCTGCATCGTTTGCTGTTGCCGACAGAGTAGCGGTTGTTGAAGGTGCAACGAGATAACCGGGATTCGAAACAAAGGTCATAATCGTGGGAGGTTGATTGGTCCCTGAATAAGGATACATGGTTGTGACTGTTGAACCAGAGCCGGCCTGAATGGTGCATGTTCCTCCGGTTACTACTGTATTAATCCCAAGTTCCTGAAATGCTGTTGCACTGTAAGGTGATTTGCTTAATCCGTACTGGCCGGATGGTAAATTTTTCAGAACGACATTTTTTGGGGAAGAGCCGGTGTTTTCAATCACTACCGTGATCTTCCCATTCTTTTTGAATGCCAGTACATGAAGCAGATTGTCGTTTGAGCTCGTCCCGATAAGCATCGAACCCGGTCTGACATAATGAATCACTTGCCGCATCCGGAAATAAGTGATTGAAGGAGTGAAAGAAGTCAGGCCGCTAAGTGGTACAAGTGTATTTCCCGAGCTGTAAGCGACCTCCCAGTAAGAAACACCGCCGAGTGTCAGGTCACCGTACAAATCATCAAAAGTAGGATTTGACATCTCAGTCTGTGCTGTAATAATTCCTTTTGAAAGACCGAAATCCCTTAAATAGGAACGGTAAGGATCAGCAGTGCCGTAATTATGATAGGAAAGCCTGCCGACAAAGGGCCATAATTCTGGATCGTTTTGCACCGGAATGATAAAATCCCAGTCGGTAAGCGGAGACACTGCTTCGGCATAATGTGATTTTGTAGACAGACCATGTGCAATCAAACGAGGACCCAGCGCTTTAATATCGTCAGAAAGGATGGTGCTGGTGACACTCCCGGATGGTTCGTTGTAAATAACATCGTAATTAATATTCAGGTTGTAAGTGTCTTTCATATACAAAGCGCTTGCCCATATCTGCTGGGCGCGTTCGCCGGGATTGAACATGATCCAGGGTTTCTGATCGGTGGCATGGGTGGGATACCCGGGGCTGGAATAAAACGAAGGATTATATCCGTTAATAATTATCCGTTCCTGGTAATAATTAAGGTAGTTTGCCAGTCCCGTAGGAAACGATTCCGGCTGAAATTTTGACCAGTTGATGCTGTCACAGTCTCCGTCATCCATCCCTGTACCGTCAATCCGCGGACCTACTTCCCAGGTGCGGGAACCAGTCAATCCAAGATCATCAACCAGATAATCCAGCAACTGATAATTCGCAGGATTTGCTATGGCAGTATCCAGCATGCTAAATGCCCCAAAAACATGTCCGAGAACACCGCCTCCGTGCCCCCAGCCTTCAATGGTCTGGTGTTGTACGGTCGTGTCAATAACAATAGTGTCCTGAGCATGCAGGTAACCACCAGTAAAGCTCAGAAGCAAGATAAAAATCTTTGATTTCATTTATATTATTTGTTTCATAATGAATATGTAAAATTAAGCTTTTTACATTGAGTGTTCAGGATCAAAAAAAGTAAAATGAAATCACTGAATGATTACAAGGAAAAGGTTAATAAACAAAGCTATATACGGTTGGCCCAATATGAAACTGTATTGGGTATTTTGACAAGGTTTAACAACCAGGTAGAATAGGTGTTTTCTGGTTTGTTGTACCTATTTTGGACCAGAAAAGAAAAAAGGCTGATAAATCAATGATAACCAAGCGTTATGGTTGTAGGTGTTCCTAATTCAATTTGCATTATATCAAATAGTTACCAAGGGTAAAACCTACAATCCTGAAAATAATAAGTTGTATCGTTTTGAATTTCTAAAATGGAGAAAGAGGAATAAGTTCTTTTGTAAAGTGTGTCCTTTTGTGTGTACCCAATAAAAAACCACTTACATATATATTTTGTAAGTGGCTCATTTTCAGCTCCCCCTGCTGGACTTGAACCAGCGACCCTCTGATTAACAGTCAAAAAATACGGCTTTTGTGAATTTTTGTGAAAATATATAAATAGGCTATAAATCAATTACATACATGGCGTCTTGTTGATAAATAATTTTATAAAATTTGTAATTTTTAGCCTTTTCATGTGTACTTTTATGTGTACTTTTTAAAAGCCATTATGAAAATAGATAACACTCCGGTTACTGGGATTATCCTCGAAGCCCGTAAAAGTAACGCCGACGAATTGCATCCCGTCAAATTAAGAGTAACGTATAAAGGAGATCGTAAATATTACACCTTGAAAGGCCTTGATAAAAAGACTTTATACATGTCCTCTGATGACTTTGATAGAATTTCAACATCCACTAATTTAAAGCCGTTGAAGATTCATCTGACCGAGATTGAGAAAAAAGCCATGAAGGTCATTGAAGAGATGGCCGTTTTTTCCTTCGAATCATTTGAATCTATCTACTTCTCAAAACCTAAAGACGATAAGGACCTCTTTTCCATCCTCGAAGCCACCGGTAAAAAGATGCGCGAAGCCGGCAGGATCAGCACAGCAGTCAGCTTCGAATGTGCCCTTAAATCTCTCAAGGAATTTACCGGCAAGGAAAAATTTCCCTTCGAAGCGGCCAATGTTAAGTTTTTCAAAGACTATGAAAAATGGATGCTCACTCCCAAAGTGATTGAATGGAAAACGAAAACCGGTAAGACCAAATCCCGTACAAAAGTAAACGGCCGGACCACTGTTGGCATTTATCTACGGAATGTTCGTACAATGTTTAACCAAGTCAAACCGATAGGGGTATTGTATCCATTTGGGAAATCAAATCAAGGCTTGTATGCAATCCCAAAGGGAAAGAATGTGAAAAAGGCATTGACCCAGGCCGATGTTGCCAAGATCGCTTCATACTCTGCGGCTAAAGGAACATGCGAATATCAAGGGGGAAAAGATTACCCTTATCAGGGCTAAAACATCTGAGTCAGTCGATGAGGAAACAACCATCGATATCATGATTACCCGCCAGATTGGCCGTATCATCGACATCCACGGCAATAAACCCGGTACCAGCGATCAGTATATATTCCCTATTTTGTATCAGGGGATTACACCCGAAGATGAATACCGATTAATCCAGCAGACAGTGCGTAATATCAATGATAACATGACAAATATCTGCAAAGAGCTTAAGATCGACAGAGCCACCACTTATACGGCCCGTCACAGCTTTGCCACGGTCCTGAAGCGATCTGGCGCCAGTGTCGAGTTTATCAGCGAATCATTGGGGCATAAAAGCAAGCAGACCACACAAAATTATCTTGCCAATTTCGAGGACGAAGAAAAAAAGAAGTGGGCGAATATGCTATTACCTGAAAAAGAGGTTTAATCTCTCCCGTTCTATTCCCCTCAATGTTGCGGAACCGGGGGCCGCGGCTTGCCGGGGTTCATACCATTTATTCTCTTCCGCTGAATTCTCCGTTTTCTTTAAAATAATGAGTAGGGGAGTGGGTTTTGCCCTGTTTTTATACCCTTCATTTGAATCCCGGAAAAAAGCAATGATCCATTTCCATCTTGTTAACCATTTCTCCTATGTTAATAACCCGGGCAATGCGGTTATTCCCAGCACGGTAAAGACTATTTTTTAGGGAATAATTTTTATGAACAGGTAGTCCTCGATCTTTCATTATAATTTTGTTTGTTTCCCCTTTCACGGGGGTGGTCATCTTGGCCCGAATAAACAAATCCATTCTTGTTATGAAGGTCGCTGAATATGTACCCAGGTATGGGTTACTTATGAATCTTGATCATACCATAACGGTCCAGGACAAGAAACTGCCGGTAAAGGAGCTGTTGAAAAACTATCCCGATCTTGAATTGACCGACGATCATGTTGAACAGCTTGACATCATTGATCTTTCTTCTTTATATACCGGGCTTAATCAGATTTTTGTCAACGAGGAAATTATTATTGCGATCCTGCAGAATCTTCTCGATGCATACATTCACCGGGGCGGTGATTCTCTAACCTGGCTTTCGGCGACGTTTCAACATTTCCATGAGAACCCTCAGAATTTCACCACGGAACTGAGGCGGATTGTTGAAGGCTATCTCGTGAAAATGATTCATAATTTAACTTTCCCGCCCCCTGTTCATTCTACTGGTTACCTCAACCCCAAATCATTAACATCCTATGCTCTAAAGTCGAAAAAACCATCTTTTAACAACCTGCTCGAAGCATTTAATAAT
>JAPLDK010000054.1 GCA_026391775.1 Bacteroidota bacterium | reverse complement strand
GGCAATGCTTCCACCTACTGAAACCGGGTCAACCGAGATGGTTGCATCGGATGAATTGGCCGATGAGCAAACTCCACTTTGGATTACTGCCCGATATTTTGTAGTTGTGGTAAGGTTAGAGGCGATCAGTGTTGTGGTAGTGTTAACGATATCGGTTGCGTTGACCCAATTATTGGTTGAATACTGCCATTTGACCACATTCCCGGTGTAACCCGATAATGCTAGCGATGTGCTGTTGGTTCCGGAGCAGACCGTTGTGCTTCCTGCAATACTGCCGCCCACTGATACCGGATCAACTCTGATTTGAATGACATTTGATTCCTTTGCGCTAGTCCAGTCACTAACACAGGTAACACGGGCGATGCGTTTGTACCAGGTGGTCGCTGTTAAACCGGCTGGCGGATCGTAGGTTGCCGCATTACTACTGGCGATATCGGTAAACCCGGCGCTGCTGCTGGTGGTCGATTTCTGCCATTTATACTCCAAAGTCCCTGTATAGCCTATAGGTGTTACAGAGCTGGTTAAAAGGGCCGGGTCGAAGGGAGAACAGCCTGTTTGATTATCTGCTATCGAGCCACCGTTGGTAGGATTGGTACATAGTGCATAAAAGAGTGTGAAATCCCCTCGTCCCACGCCACCGGTGTACAAACCATCAAGGCCACTGAGAAAGCTGCCGTTCCCACCAACCAGGTAATCACCACGGCCATTACCACCGGTATATTGTGCCAGCAAACTCATCGGCTGTACCAGCATCAAGATAAAATACAGTAAAATATCTTTCATAACTGCCTTTTATTTCTATGATTCATTTATCATTTTCCTATTCTATCCCTTACTCAGAACACAGACCTGATAACTATAACATCTTACTGATCTTTGATACAGCGCAGGGTAAAGCCATACCACTTTTGGCTATTGGCCACAGTACAAAAAGTGCCAAAGACCAGGCGCCAGCCAAAATTTGTACCCGATTGCGTACCACTCCAGTATTCACCCCAGGTGCCACGGTTGTAAAGAAGACCATCGCTAAGATTTAACTTGCCGGCAGGGTGTAATTTCAGGAACGAATTCCATGGTCCATCCGAGTTTGTCCAGCTGCCACTTGTATTAACATTGTTCCATTCTGTGTTCGTTGGAATACGCCAGCCGCCTCCTAGTTCGAGTGTGCACGGATCATTTGCCGGCTCCCAGTTAAGATCTTCATCTATTGGATTTATCCATGCAGAATTAGGGGTTCTTGTTGTGCCGTCATGCTTGTACCCCTGCTTGCGGTTAAATTGCCAGTACCACCCAGCAGAAGCTTCTGTAGCATCGTTTACCGCAGTTGCCTGGTGATCTGCACCAAGATTGCTGGTAATCCAGCATTTTGAGGTTTCACCGGGGATATTATTAACGGTACCGTAGGTAACGGTCTTTGTAACCGGTGCAACGGTTCCCGATGTATGGTTGATTGTAATGGAAGAACCGCAGGTAAAGGCACAGCTCCGTACGCCTCGGCCACCGGAATGCGGATCGCCCAGATAGTAATTGGAGTTGGCGTATGGCCTGTCTGAAATACGCGCATAAGAGTTATTCCAACCGCCGCCCCGTTGAAAGGCAAATGAGAGAGGCCAATTGGCGACATTGGCATTGCCTGCATTATCCAATACACCATTGCCATGGGCACCTCCAAATGCTCGTCCTTGTGGACTTCCTACACAAATTGCACGCTCGTACAAATTACCACTCAGCTCCATGATGCCATAATACGAGGCACCCGATGTTACCCTTCCGTTGTTACCTGCAGATCCAGCAAATATCCCTGCACGTACAGGTCCATTAATAGAACCACCGGAGGGAGTAGTTGATGAATAAGCAGCATTTCCAAGAGTTGTACTATAGTTTGTAGAAATGACCTCATTATTCGCTCCGCTATTACTTATTGAATAAGCGCTGCCTGCAATACCAGTAGTACCCCAGGCATATTCATTTGCAACCGGTGAAACGGGTCCTCTGCATGCTTTTTCATACTCCAATTCAGTCATTGGCCGCAGTCCGCTCCAATCAAGATAAGCAGCAACATCTGCAAAGCTGATATAGTTACATGCCACGTAGGGGTTTGTAGTCGAATAACTACCTGCAGCGCTGCCTGTAATGGCATAACGCTCGCCAGCATATGTGTATTTACGTGCGTTTGCCTGTGTTTGGGTAAGGCTATTAAGGAAATCGACATATCCCTGCTGAGTAATTTCATATTTCATGGAATAAAAAGCATTGTATCCTTTCGGAAATGCTGCAGGTATTGGACTCCCACGATCACCACCATAAAGATTAGTGTTTGGATAATAGAGATTATCGGTTTCAGTACCGACGATAATACTGCTTTCGTTAAGAATCTGATAAGGATTTGTTGTTGTGGGATATTTATAAAAAGCATTGTATTCTGTTCCCCCGCTCCCCACATAAAAACTCCCTTGAGGCACATAGACCATTTCTATTGTATATACCTGAAAGTCAACAATCGCATTATCAGAAACACCGTTGGAGCCGTAATTCCATCTTAACTGAATCCCGGTGGCGGTATAAGTTCCGGTCCCATTCGCGCCACGGTAAATAAAGGCGCCCATTCCCGGGTTGGCAGAGGAATTAAAGGCCGTGGACGGATCGAGCAAACCAATATCGATTGTGCTTCCAGTGGGAACAGTGTGACCTATATCATTTAGCCATGCATGTTTCCAAAGGCCATCGCCCCCGCTGGCAACGGGTATGCGGTATTTCACAAATACCCAGGCAGCATCCCAGTTGTTTGGTGCGGAGGCTGTCCGCCAGGAATTTTCCCAGCTTATGTCGAACTGCACCATAGTATACTGGCCGCTTGTGTTCTGACCGGTGAGTTTCGAATTAGTCACAGTGACGTTGTTGGCGTATGCGCTGGTGTTTAATAAAAGCCATATTGTAACAGCAAGGGCAAAAGTTTTGCTTTGAATGCTGAGCGATGGTTTTGATGGGTTATGTATCATATTAATTTTGTTGAAACTTCATTATTACTTAGGTTTTCAAAGAAGAATTCCATCGTTTATTGGTTACTTGGATTTTAAATATTTCACATTGAATCTCCTATTTTATGCATCTTACTCCAAAACCATTGGCCTTACCCGACATACTTTCTGCATAGCTCTGTGTGCTATTGAACGTCAGGTTAAAGGCAGTGGTCGCAACGGCTTGTGTACTGCTCCAGTTGTGGCCATAAATACCCCTGCCAATAAGCATACCCGTTCCACTGTCAAGGTATCCGGTAGCATGAAGTTTTAATCCGGAGTTATAAGGGCCGTTCCAGTCGGTCCATCCACCACTTGCATCCACATTAGCCCATTCGGTATAGGTGGGTAGCCGCCAACTGCCTCCAAGTTCAAGGGTGCAAGGGTCATTAACTGCCTGCCAGTTAAGATTTTCACTGATAGATGTTATTGTCCATGATGGAGTGAGGGTTGTTCCATCGTGTTTGTATCCCTGTTTCCGGTTAAACTGCCAATACCAGCCTCCCGAGGCCTCGGTGGCATCATTTACTGTTGTTGCCTGGTGGTCGGCCCCAAGGTTCTGGGTGATCCAGCATTTTGATGTTTCACCCGGAATATTTGTTACCGTACCATAAGTAACCGTTTTATTTACCGGTGCAACTCCTCCGGAAGTCACATGGCTGATGGTAAAGGAACCACAATTAGAGGATGACAGCGTTGTAAAGATCACTTCATTTCCATAGGCAGTACCAGCGCTGTTCACTGCATATGCCCGGGCATAATAAAGTGTGTTAGCCGAAAGACTTGTAAGACTGCTTGTAAAACTGCCGGTTCCTGCACCATCACTTGTGTGGCTGTTTGCGGTTGTTGGGCCGGAGGAGGTGTTCCAGCAAACGCCCCGATCGGTCACAGATGCTCCGCCATCAGCGGTAACGTTCCCCCCGCTGGTAGCTGTTGTTTGAGCAAGGTTTGTAATAATTGTAGTAGTGACCGTTGGAGGATTTGCAAGGGTAGTGAAGCTCACTTCATTTCCATAGGCGGTTCCAAGGCTGTTTGTGGCGTAAGACCTCACATAATATAGGGTATTCAGTGAGAGTCCGGTAAGGCTGCTGGTAAAAATTCCCAATCCGCTGCCGTTTGAGGTAGAATTGTTAGCAGTCGTGGGATTGGGAGATGTGCTCCAGCAAACGCCCCTTGCCGTAACGTTTAATCCACCATCACCAGTGACATTCCCACCACTTGAAGCTGTGGAAGTTGTAATGGCGCTGACAGCCGTAGTGGTTACCGTGGGAAGTGTCGGGAAAGAACGAACGCCGCGGCCGCCATAATCGGAGTTCCGATAATCAACGACACTTGCACCATCGCGGCGATCCGAAACCCTTAAGCTTCCTACGTTATTACCCCAGTTACCACCACGGAAGCTCGCTCCAATTGCATCTGTTCCAGGCCATGCAGTAACATCTGCGTTTCCCGAAAGATCCAGCAATCCGTTCCCATGGATTCCCGAAAAAGATCTTCCCTTATTATTACCAATAGAAATAGGGCGTTCCCACAAATTACCACTCATCTCCAGCATGCCATAGTAAGTGGAACCTGCCGTTACTCTGCCAGTGTTACCACTGGTACCTGCAAAGATTCCCACCCTGACAGGCCCGACAACACTAATGGAGGTAATGTTATACAACGTATTACCATTTACTGTGCTGAAATTTGTTGCAATAACCTCATTGTTAGCACTGCTGTTGTTTAAAGTATAGGCACTGCCAGCAATACCGGTCGTACCCCAGGCATATTCGTTTACAACTGATGTTAAAGTTCCACGACAGGCTTTTTCAAATTCAAGTTCAGTCATTGGTCGTAAACCACTCCAATCAAGATATGCTGCCAAATCGGCCCAGCTAAGGTAGTTGCAGGCTACATATGGGTTGGTGGTAGTATATGTGGCAACAGTACTACCAGTTATAGCATAGCGTTCACCTGTGTATGTATACTTGCGGGTGTTCGCCTGGGTTTGAGTAAGGTTATTTAAAAAATCGACATACCCCTGCTGGCTTATTTCATATTTCATGCTATAAAAGGCGTTGTAACCTTTAGGAAATGCCGCAGGTACCGGACCTGCCCAATCACCATTCGAAGAATAGAAAAGATTATTAGTTGCAGAGCCTACTGTAATTTGTCCTTCACTCGTAACCTGGAAAGGATTGGTTGTTGTAGGGTATTTATAAAAAGCGCCGGTCTCTGATCCCCCACTGCCCAGGTAAAAACTCCCCTGCGGTATATAGATCATTTCAAGGGCATAGATCTGTATCTCAGTATTGGCATCATCGGCAAGGCCATTGGCGCCATAATTCCAGCGGAGCTGAACGCCTGTTTTGGTAAAGGAGCCAACACCATCGGTACTACGGTAGATAAAAGCACCCAGGCCGGGGTTGGTCGTGGCGTCGAAGGCAGTTGAGGGGGTGAGCAACCCGATATCAAGAGTGCTGCCACTTGGCGCAGTATGCCCGGTGTTGTTGAGCCAGGTATGCTTCCACAGCCCGTCGCCCCCACTAGCCACAGGTACACGATACTTCACAAAAACCCAGGCAGCATCCCAGTTGGCGGGCCCGGTACTTACCCGGAATGAGTTTTCCCAGCTGATGTCGAACTGCACCAAAATATATTGATCGGTTGTGTTTTTACCGGTCAGGGTGAGGTTGCTTACTGTAACGTTGTTGGCACTGAGCACGGTTGCCAGGACAAGAACGAAAAAAGCGGTAAAGAATATTTTCATAAGATTATGATTTGCATGGTAAATAATTCAAGAAGCACAGAAACCTGTACGATTAAATTGGATAGGAAAAAAATGAAATACAGCCAGCTGTATATCAGCCGGAACAAAACGTATGAATTCTTTAGATTGAATTGAGGTTTCCTCCAATAGCTGCTTTTTTTCTTGTTAAGGGAAAGAAAGGATAGTCATTGTTAACGAATTAACAAATATATACCCGAAACCAATAAAAAGCAATACCGCATTTGCGGTATTTTCAGATAATATGTTATCTTCGAGTTAGGTTATGAGGAGAACTCTCCGGCGATGAAGATGTACATAAAATGAATTATTTAATTGCCGCCATTAATTCAGCCAGGGTTATCGGCAAAGCGAGAATGACTTTGGTCTTTGTATCGATCAAGACCATGATGGGGGTGGCAAGTACGAAATAATCGCCTGCAACTTTACTGTTGACGCCCCCGGCTGCACGCAGGTGTTTCCAGCCTTTGAGATCCGGGATCTTCTTTTCCCAGGCGCTCAACTCTGTCGCGGTTTCATCGAGGCTGATGGTTACAACCATTATTTTTTGCCGGATCTCGGTTTGCTGATGCCAGGAGTATAACATATTTGCGGTTTCCACGCAATGGCTGCAAACGGCTGACCAGAAGAACAGAAGAATGTAATTTTCCGGGCCGGGCGTTTGGTCAAGTTCAAATTCACCACCTTCCGAATCCTTCAGTATAATATCCGGCGCAATGCTCCCCACAACCAGGGTTTCCATCCCCTTTAATCTGCGGGCAATCTCCTTGCGTTTCGAGGTGAGGCAGGTGGGGTCTTCCAGGTAGGGCTCCAGTATCTTCATTCCTGACTGGATGTTGTTTGCTTCGAAACCGCGGTAAAAATAATCTACCATCCATCCATACACCAGCGGGTTGCCTTGCCGGGCTCTTTCAATTGCCTTTTTCCCTGCAATCGGTAAGAGGGAATCACGCAGGGCCGTGGTCGTACACTGCTGGCCAAATAGGTTTACGTATGTATCCATCCATTTATTCAGGCCGGAGGTTCTTATTAAAACCGGATTGTTAAAATCAAGGCCATCAAAATAGTGGTCGATGAGGCTTCTAACCCGGTCAGTTTCGGTGCCCCTCCACGAAATCTCGGGCAGGTACTGAAAATCATACAGGCTGCTGACAAAGAGCACCTTGTCCTGTTCGAACCGGGTTTTAAGCCAATTGTTAAAAATTTGCCGGCGGTGTTCATACTCCTTAATGCCCTGCTGATAAAACTTCGATCCTGTATCTTCGTAATTCATTAAAAAGTTCTGCAGCAGTCCCAGTTTCTCTTTCTGCCTGCCATTCTCATTCGAAAACTGAACAAATGCCTCATTCTCACGCTCACCTTCCTGGAACCTCGCACTGTCGTCATTGTTGCAGTATTTCGGGTTTGCCCGGAGTTCCAGATCCTGGTCATTGATAAATATATACTTCTCGGAGGGATAGGGTGAATCTGATTCTTTTTCTTTGTAATCGAACCTTAAAACAAACTCTCCGGGAAGGTATTCACCGGAAACAGACAGTTTGATTGTTTCTCCGTTTTTTATTCCCTGTACTTCCTTAATAGGCTTAAAGGTGCCTGAAGATGAAAGTGATAAAAGGCTTATTTTACTTTCAAAAACACCACGAAGGTGAATGGTAATTCCTACATCCCTGGTTTGTGCCCTTAACTGAAAACCTGATGCAGTCCACAGAATAAAAATTAAAATAAGTGTTTTGGTAATTTTTTTCTTGTGTATATTCATTATTCAAATTTGAATGAGTCAAAAATACGATAATACTTTATCGGGACGCATAAATAGGATTTTGGGTAAGGTAAAAAACAGTACCGCAAATGCGGTATATTCAGTTATAATATTATCTTTGTGTTAGGTTTTTCACAAAAACATCTGCCATGCAAACTCCATTACATTCCATAGAATCGGTCTTTGAAAAAGTAGGAAAAGGGCTTTTCCACGAACTTACAACAGAGGAAGAATTGATTTTCTACCGTGAGGTTTTGGATAAAGTCCGGGCTAATATCTACATCGACCAGATAAATGATGTAGATGATCATACACAATCCCGTTTAGTTTGGATGAATAAATCCTGTATTGATCAAACCGGATATTCCAATGAAGAGGCCTATGCCATGGGTTACAAGTTCTTTCAGGATGTACAACCTCCTGATGGGGAGGAGGTTGGCGCTAATTCCTTTGACTTCCACAGGCTTAGACTTGGTGATTACTTCCATGCAGTGATGCGTCAGTTTGACAAACATAAAAAGATCGTTTGGTATCATGGATATTGCCTTGTTCTTCATGAACGAGAGGGGAATCCATGGCAGCTTCTTAATGTTGCGATCAATATCCAGGATGAAGTGCATTCCCAACAGCAATTACTGGAACTGCAAAAAGAGAATATGCAATTGAAAAGCCGTCTGTTAAAAACGATACTTAGCAAGAGGGAAAAACAAATTCTTTGTCTTATTGCCCGTGGGAAAACCGACAGGGAAATTTCCTGTGAGTTAAGTCTTTCAATAGAAACAGCACGTACACATCGTAAAAATATCTTCAGGAAACTCGGTAAAAATAAGACCGCTGAAGTTGCCGTGTTTGCATCAGAAAATGGATTTCTGTAATCAGGTCGATGCCTGAAGCACAAGAAACTTTCGCAAGTTCCTCACCCAAACAGCATCTAACAGATAAACGAAGCGTTTTGTCTGAAGAAAACTTTATAGCAAGGCTTAAGGTTGGCGACCAGATTGCCTACGGGAAACTACGGGAGCTTCTTGGCAATTACTATGAACAAAATATAAAATAACTGCAAGTTTTTCTGAATTTAAACATCTAAGAGATATGAAATCAAAGGAACAATGGATCGAACGCATTATGGAGAGCCTTGACGGGGCCGGACCGGCCAGATTAAGCCCGGACGCAATGGAAAGTATCCTGAAGCGGATGCAGGATCCAGGATCCAGGACTGATTCGGTAAAACTCAGCCTGGTGTTCAAAATTGCCGCAGTTATCCTGCTGCTGATAAGCCTTAATGTTTTCACCATAGTGCATTACAGCAGTTCATCGGGGAGCAGCAAGGTTATCTCCAAATCAATTGCCAGTGAATACTTTTCATATATGGACCATTATAATCTCTGAGAAATGAAAAACGCAAGACTATACAAGATCATAATCATTGTGCTGGTAGCTCTTAATCTTGCTACCCTCGCCTTTATGTGGTTCAACAGGCCCGGCAGGGAAAGGTCTGGTGAAAGGCAGGGGGCAGCTGCAAACTTCCTGATCAAAGAACTGAAGTTAACGGCTGAACAACAGAAAGAGTACATGCAACTGCGGCAGGAACACAGGGAATTACTTAACAAACTGTCTGAGCAGGACAGGGTACTGCATACGCACTTCTTCGATTTACTGCGGAAGGAAGTTCCCGATACTGCAACAGTTCACCTCTTCGCAAACCTGATCACGACCAACCGGAAACAAATGGAAATAGTTACCTATGATCATTTTGCAAGGATCAGTAAAATGCTTACCCCTGATCAACAAAAGAAATTCAACCTGGTCTTACAGGATGTTCTGCTTATGGTTTTGCCTCCGCCACCGCCTCCATCGAATGTTCCGCCGCCTCCATTGCCGCCTCCCCCGTCTCCATTTTAAAGGCCGTAAAGCTTATTTTATCAACCCCAGCCCTTCAGTTGCCGATGCATCCTTTGGCCTCATGAGTAAAGCTTTATTGAATAATACCTGGGCTTCGCGCATCTTGCCAAGCCTGTATTCTGTCCAGGCATATAGGATCATACTGTCGTAATCAAAGGGGTACAGGTTGACGACCTTTTCGAGGAATTTCTCGGCTTTTGTATAATCTTTACGGCCGTAATAGATTGATCCCATGCGGTAATTTACGATTGTATTCTGGGGATCTATTGCAAGGACTTCATCATACTGGGCCACCACCTGGTCCCAGTTGCCAAGTGCAGAAGCAGGGTTGGCAAACCCGATCCTCGATTCGATGGCATATGGTTTCAGTTTGATGGCTTTCTGGTAGTAGGCTGAAGATTCCGTAAACATCCCTGCCAGGTAAGTGATCCAGCCAAGGCGCAAATTGATCTCATAGGAGTCCTCCTGGTAAATGCTTTTTAATGTTGTAATCGCATCGGTAAAATTTCCCCTCGACTCATAGGCATAGCTTTTCGAGAAAGCATCCTGCTGGGTAGTGTAGTTGGTTTGGGCGGATACGTTTACCGCTGAAAAGAGAAATAGTGAAATAGCGAAATAAATTTTCATTAAAGTTTCCATGTGATTCCTCCTATTATTGTATTTGTGTTATATGGATTGTTTTGTGTTTGCTGAATTTCATTGATCCCATGTGTGACAGGATCCTGGGTTTTAATGTAATAAATTTGTTGGCTCTCCTTTCGGAAATACTGGTATATGAGTGAAAGCTGAATATGTTTGCTGATGACAAACACCAGGGTGGCGCCTCCCCTGTAAGCTATCATGTCGCTGTTGTTATAAACGACCGCTCCATTGAAAATATTGGCATTGGTAAAGTCGCCGTAATAAAAATTCACTTCCCCCCACAACCAGGGTGTGAGCTTTGCTCCTATTACCTGGCTTAACAGCAGGCGTTGATCTTTGCCCTGGAAGAAACCGGTTACCGTTGTGGCTCCGTAAAAATTGAGATTGCCAAGGGGATAATAGATCAGCGACAGACCGGCCTGTTCCTGTGTCTTTCCATTCAGGTTTGACCAACTGCCCGAAAACACTAAACTAAACCTCCCGAGATCCTTTGAAATGCGGAGCGCCGCAACATAGTTATTGAATGTGGTATCCTTTTCAATGAATGAATATACCCCCGAAGGGTATTTGAACCTGTGGTAGACCCTGTCACTCACTGAATAATAAAGGGTATCACTGATGCTATCAGTCCGAAAACCCGGGTTGGTCATGGTATAACCTACATGTATCCAATGAACCGCAGGAATGACCTTAATTCCCCATGGAAGGGCCACTGTGGCAGCCAGGTACGCTTCATTCTGTCTGACATTATATTTGAATAAAGTATCATGAATTTTCCATGGGAAGGAGTAGTAATAGTTCCAGGTAGAGTTATTTTTTATGATGGTGTCACGATGTGCCTCAGCCTGGCCATATTGTATGTATTTTGTTTTCGAAAAATTGAGATAATTATAGGCCAGGCTGAAGCTGAGCCTTTTAGAAGCCCTGAGTTTCAAACCGAAGCTGCCGTAAAAGTTGTTGCCATACAGATCCTGTTCACCGTATATGCTGTCCTTTCCCATCAGTGTGGGTAGATTCGTGGGGGCTCTGTCGCTGCTGAGGGTATAACCGGTTTCAATATGAACCTGCTCCAGAAATCCGGGTTTGGTGCGGACAGTATCCTTTTCCTCAACAGGCATGGATGCTTTGAGAAGGTTTGCCTCTTCATTCCGGTTGGTATAACTAAAGGCTCGGCAAAGATAATCTGCCACGAAAGGATCCCCCGAATTGAACTGCCTTGCTTTTTTCAGGTGTTTTGATGCAGGAAAATATTCATGTTTTTCAAAGTAAGCTATGCCCATCCTCACCCTCAGATAATAATAGTCTATATCCTGGTGAAGGGCTTTTTTACCTACCAGGATCACACTGTCCCATTTCTGTTCATTATAACAGCGATAAGTGAGCATGTCGACCGTCTGGAAATCGAGTCGTACGTATGCCTTAACGGGCAACGCTATCAGGCAGACAAGAAAAATTAAAACAACAGGGATTTTGATTGTCATCGGTCAGCAACAAGTTTAACTTGTGTGGTTTTACTATTTTCCTGGATGACAAATCTCTCAAGTCCTTGCGCTGAGATGAACATTTCACATTCCATTCTTCTTATTTCAC
This sequence comes from Bacteroidota bacterium, assembly GCA_026391775.1. Lineage (GTDB taxonomy): Bacteria > Bacteroidota > Bacteroidia > Bacteroidales > FEN-979 > CAIRDP01. The sequence goes on along the minus strand of JAPLDK010000054.1, from coordinate 79,303 downwards.
GGCCGGCAATGCTGGCACTGCTTACCGATCTGAGCCGGATCCCGGTTTGCATCAGTTCATCATCCATCCCAAGGTAATGCAGACTGTATTCCGATCTTATGAACAGGATAAAAGGCGCAGCGAAATCCTGCAGTAAGCCCAGCAGCCGGTTACTGAAGGTATAGATGGGATAAGTGTCTTTCACCAGCAGATTTGGATAATACCCCATCATGATCTTGTAAGCTCCCAGGAAAAACCTGAAAAGCAGGGATGAACGGTCGCCTTCGAAATGGGTGAAATAATGAATATCGCCATCATTCCGGAACCAGGCCCTGGAATTGGTCTTCTCACAGTAAATGCAGCTTGTATTCATTGGACTGATCTCCACTTCCCAGTCAAGGGTATATTCTTTTTCGCCATCCTGATTCACATTCAGTGTAAACTTCTGGCCAGGGATAAAGTGAAACGCTTTTTCCAGTGAATTATTCTTACTGACATTCGAAACAATGACTTCGCTCTCAGGGTTTTCCCACGACCTTAGTTCGAAGCTGCCGTCTTTATGACGTATGTAATGGCTGATGGGGTAATCCAGTGTTTTGGATCCTATATATGGCGTTGACTGTATCTGAAAATGGATATGTGGTACTGGCGAACGGCCTGAATTACCACAGCTTGCGACCACCTGCCCTTTCTTCACGGCATCTCCTGCCCCTACCTTGAAACTGCCTTTCTTAAGGTGAGAAAGTTTTGAATAAAGCTGATCGGCATGACGGATAACGATAGTGTTACCCCAGTTATGTTCAAGGTCCATATTCCCGATCTCATTTTCATCAATGTTATCCATGATCTCCTCTACCCAGCCATCGGCTGCTGCGATAATAGGTTTATTATAGCAAAAGTATTCTTCCCGTTCTGAACCGTGACCACTGAATGTTTCACCTTTTTCATCGGCCACTTCAAAATCCCATGCATGCCGCCAGTCGCCCTGGTGGGTTAATTTCCCGTTATGCCCCTGGGTCACTTTCCATTCACCCCAGAATGGGAGGGCAAAGGGAAAGTAGTAGGCTTTTCCGAAACGTGCACGGTAATTAAGGTGGGCATAGAGGTTAATTTCCGGTGAATATTGCTGGTAACTGACCAGTTCCGGTTTATCGAAGTAGCGTTCCCGGAACTTCAGGGAATAGAGGAATAACAGGACTATTATGTTAAATGGCAGGGAATAGACAGAAAGCTGGAACATTGAAAAAATAAGCTGTGTGCTTGTAAGGATGATTGAGATAAGGGGGGTAAGCAGAATCACCCAGAGGAATGACCAGCGTGAAGGGATGATAAAAAATCCACCTATTGCGATGGAAGTAAGGATAAAGTTGAAGCCGATAAAACTGTAACTGAGCTCATGGATATTGGCCCCGATAAAGTTGTAATAGGCATAGGCTGAAAAGAAGCCCAGAAGTGAAAGTACGAATGCTATGCGCGAATAGATGATCAGCCCGATGGCAACCAGGATACCTGCAAAAAGGTGATACTGGAAGAAGATTGCGCCGAGGGAGGTGAAATAAAGCCTTATCGAATCATGGATCCCCAGGTTGGTAAGCCAGTTGTAAGAGTTAACCATGCTGTGGCCGCCCATGCTGAACATCTCGTTGGTCATGAAGATGCCCCTCTCGCTCACATGCAGAGCTGTAAACTGCCTTGCTGCCAGGCTAACCCCCCATGTCCCGATTAAAAACGAGAGGCTTAGAAAGGGAAGCCCGTACTTGCCTACCACTCCTTCAACCCAGAGCGTGAGGAAAAGTGTGAGTAAGGACGCAAACAGCAGGATGATGAAAAACTGCAGGCCGGGCTGATAATAGACTCCGAGCCCCAGGCCGACAAGCAGGCTGTTGAACCCGTAATACCCCTTTTTGATATTGATACGGTTGAACCCGATGAGGTATGCCAGGATATTGGAAACCATTACGGCAATGATACCGCTCAGGCCGGCCCACACATCAAAAAAAGTGACCGCTATCAATATCAGCGCGAAGATCCTGTTGTTTGAGAAGAAGATCTGGGTATAGCTGTTGACTATGCTCGTCAGAAACGATGGAAAGGTGGATCTCAGCTTTTGCACATTCAAACTTTATTTAACAATTCTTAAAACTATACATTAAATTTTTTCAGATGGGCCGGTACCTTCTCCATGCTGTTCATATTATCCAGGGTTTCGCGAAGGCGTATCACATGGGGTTTTTCATCCATATCGATAAGAACAACGTTGGGCCGGAGGGCGATAAACTGCATCCATTGGGTCATGTTATAAGCGCCAACATGGTGTATCACCACATGATCGTCCTTGTTGAGCAAAGGCAGGCTGACGCTTTCGCGGATCACATCAATATTCATGCACAGGGGGCCATAAATGCAAGTGTCCTCCGAATAATGGGTAAAGGCCTGGGCGGGTGTGATCTTGTGATCGTACCAGAATGAGGTGAACAGGATATTAACGCCTATATCAAGGATCGTATTGCGGCGGCCGGTACTCGAGCGTTTATTCGAAATAACCGATCCAAGCAGGTAACCCGCTTCGTCAATCAATGCGCGCCCGGTTTCCAGGATAAGCAGGGGCAGTTTTTCCTGTTTGAAATTGCTGTTGAGCAGGGAGCTGGAAATGGCTTCGGCAAAATCATCGAAGGTAGGGTTGGTATCAGAACCCGGCAAGTATGACCCTTTCAGGGTGTTTTTTGAAGCAAACCCCCCGCCAAGGTCGATATATTTTATTTCGTGTTTGAATTTCTTTTCCACCGAGAGTGCAAGTTCAGCAAGTTTTGATGCAGCAATGCCATAGGCAGAAGGCGCAAGCATAAAGGTACCGATGTGGCAATGTAATCCCACAAGTTCCAGAGTATCGGAATGCATGATCTTGTTAATGGCATCCCAGGCCTGGCCGTTTTCATAGTTGAATCCGAAGCGGTCCCATATAGGATATACACCGGTATCCATGTTTACCCTGATAGCCACCCTCGGGCGGGCTTTGTGTTTTTCGGCCAGTTCCGAGATAGTATAAAGCTCATCCAGGTGATCGATATGGATCAGGGAGTCGTTCCTGATCGCTTTGGTGAGGTCTTCCTCGCTTTTCTCAGGCCCGTTGAAGATGATCTTTTTGCCATCCACACCCAGGCTGATAGCCTTGTCGTATTCAAAACCCGAAACAACCTCGGCCCAGGAGCCCTCCTGGTGGAATATGCTGCATATGGCATTCAGGTAATTTGTTTTATAGGACCAGGCAAACTGCACCCTCGGGTACCTCGTCCTGAAATCCTTTTTTGCTTTCTGTATGGTCTTGCGGATGGTCTTTTCGGAGATCACAAACAATGGTGACCCGTAGTCTTTCATCAGCTTCTCAACCGCTAACCCGTCAATATGGGTCATGGGCTGGTATTCGGTTCTTGTTCCGAATTTGTTCGGCATTCCGGTTTCAAGCTTCTTTATAACCGGGCGCTCATATCTTTGTTTACTCATAGTTTCGTTTATTTTCAATCATTAATGTTTTCGTGACTCATGAACCGCGAACCGTGAATGAAACGGTTCGCGGTTTCCGGTTCATAGTTCACCATATATTGATATCTGTTCAAACTCCTCCCTGTCGACAATCATGTCCCAGGAATAACGCACGAACATCTTTCCCACTGCATAATCGGTAAATGGTTTAACCGTGCGGCCCATTGCCAGGTTGACCAGGGCTTCGGGAATGTTCTGTCCTACTCCAACGGCAAGATAAATCCAGGCCGGCAAACGCGGGTTGATCTCAAGCAGATACAACTCTCCATCTTTGTTCTTCATCAGCTCCAACTCAAACCCTCCCCTCCACTTGGTGGTCCTGAGGAATTTCCGGGTCATCTCCAGCATCTTTTCATCGGAAATGCTGATCCCTCCCCAAGCCTTGCCTTTGTCGGTGATATACTGCTTACGCATTGGCACCGCAGCAATGGTTTTACCTTTACCGTCGCCAAGACCGGTTACATTGAACTCTGTTCCATGGATGAACTCCTGGATGATGATGGGAAGTCCCCACTTGGCGCTAATCTTGTTGAAGCAGCTCTTTACCTGTTCAATACTGTATGCGATCGAAGCGTCATAGAACTTGCCTTTCACGATCATAGGGAAAGAGAATTCCGACACAAGGCTGTGAGCGGTATTGAGGTCGTAGATTACCTTGCTTTTCGGCACATGAACTCCATATTTCTTTCCGAATTCATTCAGGTTGACTTTATGACGCTCCTCAAACTGGTGCATGGTGGGCAGGAACATGTGTATGCCCATCTCTTTGAGCTTGTTCTCGAGCTTGATAAAAGGATAAAGTTCCGCATCGAAGTTGGGAATGATCACATCTAGTTTTTCCCGCTCCTGGATATACTCAAACCTTTCGAGCAGGGTATCGGTCCCTGCTGTAGGATAAGGGATCGAATAAGTGCGGTCGACCAGGTCGTGCATATAAATACCGGGCTCCAGCGATTCATAGGATAGTCCGATGATACGGGTATCGAATGAAGTTGCCTCTCTCAGAGCCCTTATCACCGACACTCCCGGACCAGGGCTGTCGATGGCGTTGAGGCCTGTGACAGCAATATTAAGCTTTGGTTTCTTCATGGTTTTCGAGGAGATTATTGTGTGAAAGTATACCGATAAAATCCTGGTAGTCCTTTTCGAAAGTGGGGTTATCGGTACTGTATTTAGCCAGAATGGCTGAACGGATCTGTTCATCGGTCTTCTCCTCGCGCAAGAGATTCAGGATCTCGGTACCGATCGGGTTTACTGAGAAGGATTCGCCGGTTACCGGGTTAAAGAGCAAGCCCGCCTCGCTTACGGCAATATTTTTTTTAAGTTTCATAACAGAGGGTTTTAACACGATGCAATATTAGCTTGCCACCGCGACCCGGTTGTTACGAAATTTTAACTATGTTGTATAAGATTTTATGGAAGGCCTTTAAAGCGGACTTTTAAAGGCTAAAGATTATCCAGAGCTTTCCTTTCAAGTACAGGATTAGCCTTGTAATCGGTTACGGAAACCCCGGTAACCGATTTGAACTGGGTGCTGAGGTATTGTACACTGCTGTAACCCATGATATAGGCGATTTCGCTCAGGGTAAGGTCCCCGTATTGGATAAGTTCCTTCACCTTTTCGATCTTATGAAGGATAGTGAATTTTTCAAGCGTGATGTTCTCGTGCTTTGAAAAAAGGGAAGAAATATAGGGATAAGACATTTCAAAACGTTCTACCAGGTAGTCGGAGTTTCGCACCATGGAATTATACGTCGAGTTATGGATCAGCTCGATCATAGCCTGCTTGATCTGCTCTATAAGAATTTTCTCCTTGTCGATGATGATCTCAAAGCCGAACTCTTCAAGCATCCCATGGATCGTTTTTAAAGTGACTTTCTTCGGATCGTGGGAAAGCTCAATGGTCCCAAGTTTAATGTTGTGTAATGTGATGCCATCGATCGCAAGTTCCTTCCTGAGCAGGCGGATACAGCAGTTACAAACCATGTTTTTAACATGGATCGTCTTTTTTAGCTGCGCTGCTTTCTTCTTTGCCGGCATCTGTCTCAATTTTCAATTTTTCTGTAAAGCCCGTACAGAAACGGGTTGCCATGCCTTATCCGGAACGACATCCCCCTGATCACCAGATCCTGTTTTTTAGGATTCCAGATAAACCCCTGGACGTAGAGGGAATGATGCCTCCATTCAATATCGGAAAGGCGGCAGGAGCAATAAATCCGGCGGAATTCCATGGAGTTTCTGCCTGCTATAGTCGCAGACTGAAATGAAAGAAGCTTTTCTTTTTGATATATGCCTAGCTGCAGATAAGCTTCCGAGAATCCTTCAGGGGTTTCAACATCAGCACAGAGATCAATAATATCATTTTTATTACGGCTGATGTCCCTGAGGGATCCTCTGAAAATCGGACTGAATTGCAAGTTGCTGTCCAGGCAGTAGACGGGGGTTTCCAGGTCCATGCCCGAAAACCGGACATTGGCCGGCATGAAGTTAACCCAGCCTGATCTGTTCGAAACGAAATCAGCATACGAAGAAAAATAATATTCATTGAGGCCGGGAACTCTGTCCTTTGCAAACACATAAAAGTCGCCCTCATTAAGCCTTTTATGAACCAGGATGTAAGGATATTTTGCCTGGATAACAGGATAGTCCTCCCATCTTGAATTCGAGATGCAGCCGTAAACGAAGTACCGGGCCGTGCAGGTATCTATAATACCGCTGATGACGGGGGGCTCAAATATATCATGGAAGAAGTTGAGATGAAAATTTTCCATGCCGGGCTTTTCGAGGTAATAATCGGTAAAGCGTTTGTGAGAATCAAGCAGGATAAAACAGTTGGATCTGCCCAGGGAATCGGCGGCTTGCTTCGCCTCAATAATGATCTCCCTGTAAGGGGAATTGTAAAACAGCCTGTAATGTTTCCTTTCGGATATCAGTGAAGGAATGATCACCATTGCGCAGGCAGCCACAAGTATGAATTTTTGCCAGGGATGTTTTGCATCCGCATAAAAGAACATCAGCAGTAACAAGAAAGGAAAGGAGAAGATAAGTACGGAATATTGCAGGACAGGGTTTATATAAACGGAGTAAAGAAATCCGGTCAGAAGGGGAATTAAAAACCATAAAAAGGAAACCAGCAACAGTCGGTAATTCGTGTGTTTCCTTTTGGCTTTCCATAGCAGGGAAAGCACGACAAGCAGCAGCAACAGTGCAGCTACATAACATGAGAACTGGAAAGCATAGCTCAGGTAATCCAGAATAAAGTCGGGCCGGGGTTTGCTGAGCCATCCCCCTATCCCACCCTGCTTAAGCTGGCCGAAGAAGATTGAAAGATGCGGGATATAAAGCAGAAAAATCACAAACCATGAGATGATATAGGAAATACGGTGCTGCCTTGAAATGATGAAAATGCCGGTAAGGCCTGCAATCCCGCAAAAAAGCAATGAAAAATGGTGGTTGTAGGCGCAAAAGGCCGAAGCCAGGATATACCCTGCTAGGTTCAGGGAGTATCGTTTATCGGGGTAAAGCATGATCCTGGTCCAGAAATATACCATCAACAGCACGAGAAACAAACCGCTGGCGTATGGCCTGGCGATCTGCCCGTACATCAGGGGGTATTGGAGAAATGAGAGAAACGACGCCGCAATCAGGCCTGATGTGGAGCTGAACCACTGCCTGCCGATGGAATAGATCAGGTAAACCGAGAGCAGGCTGAAAATCGTAAACGGCAGTTTTACCAGGGGTTCGGATACGCCAAAAAGCTTTACCCAATAATAAAGGAACACCTGGACCCCTGCGGGATGGGTGTCAACCACCACACCGTTGGCAATCAGGTCATGGAAACTGCTGAATTGTGTCCGGAAAATGGCGCTGAATTCGTCGTGAGTGAAAGGGATGGAGCCATAGTTGTAAAACCTGAGAACAGCTCCGATGGCTATGATCAGGAAAATCAAAAGGTGGTCAATATGGATATTTGCGGGAGCCCTCATTTCCGGAGCCAAACATACGAAATTCCGGATTACCCGATACGGCTGATCTTCTTCAGTGATTCATGGTCAAGAAGCCGTAATTCTTTTTCATCAAACCTAATAAGGCCCTCATGCTGGAAAGACCTTAAGATCTTTACTGCGCTGTCGCGCGACATGGCTGAAAGATCGGCCAGGTCCTGTTTGTTCAGAAGCATGGGAAAATGATCCGATTCAAAGATCTCCTCGAAAAGGTACAAGAGGGAATCGGCCATCCTTCCGGGCATTTGTTTTTGGGTCAGATAGATCAAACGGTTATACACATTCAGGGTATTCCGGCTGAAGTCTTTCATGAACTCCTCGGCAAAACGACTGTTTCTCCGGATAATTTCCTTGATAACGTTGAGTTCGATGAAGCAAACCGATGATTCCATGATAGCCATAACGGTATAATGGTGCATCTGGTCGAGGTAAATGCCGGGTCCACCAATAAAGTTTGTCGGCCTTACAATTCGTAGAATGGCATTCCTGCTTTCAATGCCTTCAAGATACAGCTTGGCCATCCCGGAGTTCACTGAGATCACATGGGTCATCTGTGTGCCTTGTTTGCGGATGGTTTCACCCGGCTTGAAAATCACATTCAGCTTGTTCTTTTCAACCATTTCAAGTTCTTCATGGGTTAAAAAACAGAAAAGAGCTGATTTGCATGAACAGTTTACGCAACTCCTCGTGGTTTTTTCAAGATATTCCAACATAAGGCAAAAGTAATAAATATTGATATATGTCAATCAGATACAGGTTTTTTTGCGCGATTTGCAAAGAAAAGAATCCAAAATTATCGAATAACATATCGGTCATTAACCGGAAGATGCAATTGAATGTACAGGTAGCTTTGCAATGGAAAAAAACACCAATATGAAGGACAACAATTCCTCAAGAAGAAAGTTTCTGAAACTTGGCCTGGCAGCCGGCGCTACAGCGCTTATTGGAGGAGGCGGAAAAGTTTTATCTGCGGTTTCCAACCCTGGGCAGGCCTCCGGTGAAACGGGTGAGAAAGTCAAACTGCTGTCGCCCGATGGCACACTCGTTGAAGTTGACAAGGGCCATTGCCATGCCTGCCCTGCAACCGGAAAGGAAGCCCGTCAGGGTATTCCCAACAAGAAAATGGTGATGGTTATTGACCTGGCCCGATGCCGGAATGCAAGGAAATGCCTGGAGGGATGCCAGAGTATGCACCATCTCCCCCCGAAAATAGAGTGGATTAAATTTTTCCTTCTGAGGGACAGCAAGGATACTTCCCCGTATTGGTTCCCTAAGCCCTGCTTCCAGTGCAACAATCCTCCCTGTGTCAAGGTTTGCCCGGTCGGAGCTACGTTCAAACGGACCGACGGAATTGTGCTGATCGACAATGACCGCTGCATTGGATGCAAGTTTTGCATGGCCGCATGTCCTTATTCTTCCAGGGTGTTTAACTGGGGGTCTCCCGACCAGGAACCCCTTCCTGCTGATAAAAAATATTCCCCCGAAACAAGCTGGCCTCAAAAGGTTGGTACAGTGGGCAAATGTGACTTCTGTCCCGATATGGTGAGGCAGGGCAAACTGCCGTCCTGTGTTACCTCATGCCCCAATGGAGTTTATTTCTATGGTGATAAAAATGAAGACACTGTGACCAATGGCACTGAAACGGTAAGGTTCAGCGAGATAGTCCAGCAAAGGGCAGCATACCGCTACATGGAAGAACTTGGCACCGAGCCCGGAGTTTACTACCTGCCTCCGGTCAACCGTCTTTTCGATTATAAAGTAGGGTTCCAGGACCTGAAACCTGAGGAAATTCAATTATATAAGAAAGAAGCCAACTTATCCGAATAATATTTCACAGCATGGAATACAACAGCAAAACATATAAAAACTACGAGACGTTTAAGCCTCAGCTTGAATCCATAGGCAGGTACGGGTATTTTTTCATCACTGCCATGGTCATGATAATCGCCTGGGGGACTTATGCTTTATATACACAGTTATCGAAAGGCCAGGTTGTTACCGGAATGCGCGATTACGTGATCTGGGGCATATATGATGCCAACTTCATTTTCTTCATCGGGATAAGTTACGCTGGCGCCCTGATCTCAGGTATTCTGCATCTGCTCAGGGTTGAATGGAGGCATCCTATTTTGCGGATGGCTGAGACTATCACGGTTATTTCAACTTTGATCGGGCCCAGTTATATTTTCCTCAGTATGGGACGGCTCGAAAGGGTATGGCATCTATTTGTATACGGCAGGATACAATCGCCTATTGTCTGGGATGTGATTGCCATATCAACCTATCTCATCGGCAGTTTTATCTTCCTGTACCTGGCCTGCGTACGTGACCTTGCCTTTATGAGGGATCACCCCATAGGCATTGGAAGATGGCGCAACCGCATCTATAAATTCATGTCGGCCAACTACCGCGATACCCCAAAGCAGCGTGAACTCTTAAACCAGCTTATCGACCTGATCTCCATCGTGATCATCCCCCTGGCTATCCTGGTCCACTCCGTCCTTGCCTGGATTTTCGGCATGACACTCCGTCCGGGCTGGCACAGCACCATTTTCGCCCCGTACTTTGTTCTTGCTGCAGTATACTCGGGCACCGGAGTTCTGATCTTAGTCATGTTCGTGTTCCGTAAGATATATCATCTCGAAGCCGTTATCACCAAGAATCATTTTAATTACCTGGGCATTCTGCTTATGATCCTTGGAGCCCTGTATGGTTATTTTACTTTCAGTGAATATCTGACCAACTGGTACGGCAGTGTGAAATGGGACATGGAAGTCCTGTACCGCCTCTTTGATGCATCAACCTATTGGTGGTGGTTCTTTTTCTCAGCTTTTATTGGAGTCCTGCTACCCATCGGCCTGATCGCAATGCCGCGTTTAAGGAATATCAATACCATTGTATTTGCCGCTTTGATCGCTGTAACCGCCCTCTGGGTCAAGCGTTACCTCATCATCATACCTACCCTTGAAACACCTCTGCTTCCACTCCATGATCTGAGGCCGGAATTTGCAAGTTATTCACCCAGCTGGGTTGAATGGTCGCTCACGGCGATGGGAATCGCTATTTGGTTACTCTTATTCTTTCTCTTTTCGAAATTCCTGCCCATTGTACCTGTAGTAAGGGTACCGGTATCCGAAGAAAGAGATTATTTTAAACTGAGAAAACTCGCCAGGGAACGTATTCTTCGCCGGCTGATCAGCAAGACAAGAAAGGAAAAGAATGTAGTCGTGGGCATTGTCATTCTGATGATACTTTCCTCTTCACTTGTATGCCGGGCTCAGGATCCGGTGAAATCGAGGCTGAAACTTGAATTCCTTAATAAATCCGGAACCCGCATGCTGACGACTAAACTCACCAGTAAAAAGGATGACCAGACCATCCCCCTCCAGGGCATGCAGGTAAGTTTTTTTATTCAGGGTGAGAAGGACAAGGTATTGCTCGGAAAAGAATCAACCGACGAAGCAGGAAAGGCAACGTTCACCCTGCCCGGCAAACTCGATGTTCCCAGGAACAAAGAAGGGAAATACAGCTATTCGGCAACCTATGAAGGAAGTAAGGAGTTTCAGCCATCGGAATCTTCCACAGAAATCCGTGATGTGTTCATGAAGATCACATTTTCGCAAAAAGACAGCTCGAAGCTGATTAACCTGTTTGCAGTTGAGATCAACCAGAAAGGTGATTCCATTCCCATTGAAGGATCCACGGTAATATTTTATGTGCCAAGGACTTTTTCATCCTTGAAAATAGGTGAGCAAGCGGTTAAAAGCGGGCATGCCGACCTTGATTTCCCGGTCACACTTCCGGGAGATTCTGCAGGGAACCTGCCGGTTGTAGCCAAATTCGAAGATAATGATAATTACGGCAGTGCCGAAGTGAGTGCAACCATGGCCTGGGGCAAACCACTTCCCCCCGATGTGATCATTAAACGCGGTCTTGGCGACACCAATGCTCCACTCTGGATGGTATATACCCTAATTGTACTGCTGTCACTTGTCTGGTTTCATTTTACTTATGCCATCATTACTATTTTCAGGATAAGGTGGCTCGGGAACAAGGCATTAAAAGAAGAACAGGCTCAAATTGGATCCAAATAAACAACAATCAAATATTAACAAATTAATTTAAATCAGGAGGTACTTATGAAAATGAAGAACGTAAGCCGTTTACTTGCAATATTTCTAATGCTGAACGCTATTTGCCTTATTGGCTTTGCACAGAAACCGGCAAAATGGGTTGCACCGGATAAATACAAAACAATGAAAAATACCAATGCCGGGGATGTAAGCACAGGCAAAGACCTGTATGCCAAGCATTGCAGATCCTGTCATGGAAAGGATGGCCTGGGAGATGGCCCGAAAGCTGCAACTCTCGGCACATCATGCGGCGACTTTACAGCAAAAGAATTCCAGTCACAGGCCGATGGGGAGATTTTTTATAAAATCACAACAGGCAGAGAAAAGATGCCCGCTTTCGGCAAAACCATCACAGAAGATAATGAACGCTGGGCTCTTGTTGATTATCTCAGGAAACTTAAATAAGCTGCCGGGAACCTGAAAGGAGATAGACTTATGCCACAGACTGAAACAGCAGATAATCAGGAGTTTGGAAAAATTTCTGAGAAATTAGCCCGACTTGAAGAACGGCTTTCTGCCCTGGAAGACAAAGTCCTTTCAGGTTCCCGACAACAATCGTTAATGAAGAGCATTGAGGATGCGGGGTTTTCCGGTGGTGAAACTGTTTCTGTTGACGAAACTACGATCGAATCAAATATCCTTGAATATGGCCTGTCGTGGATCGGTATCGTGGTCCTTTTATTCGGGATCGGCTTCTTGATGATGTTCATCCAAAAGCAAATGGGCAGCTACTTTTCAAGCTTCATCGGTTATATTGCTGTCGCAGGGGTTTATACCCTTTCACGATATCTCAAAAATTCCCACGAGCATCTTGCCTATATGCTCAATATCGGCACCCATCTCTTATTGTTTTTTGTTACCATGCGCCTGTATTTTTTCAGCAGCCCTCAGGTAATTCCTTTTAAAGAAGCAGTGGTATTTCTGCTTTTGATTGTTATTGGGTTCCAGCTATACAGGTCGACCCTGCTGAAATCTGAACTTTTAGCATCAATCGCAGTTTTCCTGATCCTGGCTACATCGGTTTTCTGCGACACAACCCATGAATCCCTGCCCATGCTGACTATCGCGGCTGCAACTTCCTTCTGGCTATTCTACCGTTACGGATGGTGGAGGCAGATGATATTTTCAATCATAGCAGTTTATTTATCACATATCCTATGGCTGATGGGTAACCCTGTAATGGGACATCCCATAGGTGGTATCCAGGCAACCCAGTTCAACCTGATATACCTTTTCTCTTACGGTATGATATTTTCCCTGACACCGCTTGTAAAACAGGATGAACGGTTCAAAGCAAATGTTTACAGTTCATCTGTCCTGGTTAACGGGATCTTTTTCTTCCTGGTCCTCATGCTGGATGTGCTGTTATTCTATATGAAAAGTTATAGCGGGATCTTTGCAGGTGTTTTCATAGCCTGTCTTGCATATTCCATTTTCCTGAAATTCCGGACCGAAAGGGTTTTTGATTCTGCATTCTATGCGATCTTCAGTTTCCTGGCCCTGAGTGCCGCCGTATACGGATATACCGGTTTGCCCGGAGCGTATTTCTTCCTTTCCCTGCAGAGTGTTCTGGTCGTATCCTGGGCACTCTGGTTCCGCAGCCAGTTCATTGTCGTGGTCAATACCATCCTGTTTGTCGGAATGCTCCTGGTATATATGATATCAGGTACATATCTTGATACAGTGAATTTCACTTTCGCACTTTCAGCTTTCCTGACGGCAAGAATCATCAACTGGCAGAAAATGCGCCTTGAACTGAAAACCGAGAATTTCCGGACGATCTACCTGTTCTGCCTGTTTTTCACTTTTGCTTTTGCATTATATAAAGTTGTGCCTTCACAATATGTGACCCCGTCATGGACAGGGGCAGCCATACTGTATTTTATCCTCAGCCTTGTTCTTAAAAACAGAAAGTACCGCTGGATGGCAATTGCAATGCTCCTCATCACCGCAGTATACCTGTTTGTGGTGGACCTGGCGCATATGGAAGTCGGCTACCGGGTAATCGCTTTTCTGTTCCTTGCTGTCGTACTTTTCGGGACTTCATTGTATTTCACAAAATTCCTGAGGAAAAAGAAAACACAGGCATCGGAAGAATAAAGAAGCTTTAATTTTATTCCAGGTTTTTCTCGCTAAGCTCCATCCAGCGTTCTGTTTTGCTGTCGATCCCGGAAATTACAGACGAAAAGCGCTGCGATTTTTCCATCAGTTCCTGCTGGTCCAATATTCCCGAACCCAGGGCAGTTTCAAGGAATTGCTTCTCCACTTCAAGATCATGGATCTCTTTTTCAAGGGTTTCGAACTCAACATTTTCTTTATAGCTCAGGCCTGGTTTTTTTGGCCTGGTCATAGCGGATGAGGGAGCGGGTTCCTTTGCGGCGCCCACCCTGGCAAGTGCTGCCTGTCGTTTTTTCTGATCGGCCCATTCCCTGTACTGGCTGTAGTTCCCGGGAAAATCCTTCAGAACCGCATTGCCTTCAAATACGAAGAGATGGTCAACTATCTTATCCAGGAAAAAGCGGTCATGGGTAACAACCAGCACGCATCCCTGGAAGGAAGCCAGGTAATCCTCAAGAATATTCAGTGTGAGTATATCGAGGTCATTGGTAGGTTCGTCCAGGATAAGGAAGTTTGGGTTCCGCATCAAGACGGTTACCAGGTAAAGCCTTCTCTTTTCACCCCCGCTGAGCTTATACACGAACTGATAGTGCATGGGATAGGGGAACATGAAATAGTTAAGGAAATGGGCTGCCGAGACTTTATCACCATTACTGAGCTGAACTACGTCGGCTATTTCTTTCACCACGTCGATCATCCTTGTCTGCTCATCAAACACAATCCCGTCCTGCCTGTAGTGCCCGAATTTAATAGTGCCTCCGGTTTCAACCGTTCCTTTCTGAGGGTGTATCCTTGAAGTGACTATGTCGAGGAAGGTTGATTTCCCCGAACCGTTCTTGCCGATGATGCCTATCTTTTCGCGACGCTTGAAAATATATCCGAAGTGCTCAAGAATAGGCAAATCACCCCAGGAAAAACTGACATCATGAATTTCAAGTATCTTCTTCCCCATGCGCTCACCTTCCATGCCCAGAGTCATGTTACGCTCCCAGGTTTTATTTGCAGCCTTTTCCTTCAGTTCGTAAAATGAGTCAATACGGGCCTTCGATTTGGTAGTCCGGGCTTTCGGCATGCGTCTCATCCATTCAGCTTCCGTCCGAAGTATGTTTCTTGCTTTTTCGGTCTCCTGGGTTTCGTTTTCCTTACGCTCCTGGGATTTCTCAAGGAAATACTCGTAATTGCCCTTATGCCTGAACAGCCGGCCGTTTTCCATCTCCAGAATTTCGTCGCAAACCCTGTTAAGGAAGTAGCGGTCATGAGTTACCATCAGCAGGGTCACCTGGTTGCGTGTAAGATATTCCTCAAGCCATTCTATCATATCGATGTCAAGATGATTGGTAGGCTCATCCAGGATCAGAAAATCGGGTTCGGTGATCAGGGTTTTGGCAAGGGCCAGGCGTTTCTTCTGCCCCCCCGACAATGCCGATACAGCTTGGTGAAGGTTGGTCAGGCTAAGACGGGTAAGGATTTGTTTGATCCGGTTCTCATAATCCCATCCGTTTATTGCGTCCATCCTTTCCATTGCCTTCGACAGCAGGTTCCTGTCGGGCAATTCGAGGGCTTCCTCATAATCATGAATGGTTTTAAGTGTGTCGTTGGAGGTTGCATATACCTCGTCAAAAACTGTCAGGCTCTCATTAAGAACCGGTTCCTGCCTGAGGTAAGCCATGCTGGCCTGGTTGAAGAGAGTGACAGTGCCTCCGTCGGAAGGCTCGCTGCCGTTAATGATGCTGAGAAGGGAGGTTTTGCCTGCACCATTACCTGCTATCAACGCAACTTTCTGATATTGGTTGATGGAGAAGCTGATATTTTCAAACAGTATTTTCTCACCGAAATGACGCGTAAGATTTTCAACCTGCAGCAGGGTGGGCATTTCAATTTTCTTTTTAAAAGCTGTATCCTATGTTCACGAATATCATGGGTCCCGGGTTCACGTTTGAGCCCATCAGGGTTAATTCAACCGGGCCGATAAAACTGTTATAGCTGGCAGTGAGACCATAACCACACATCAGGTTTCTTGACTTGAAAACCTCTGAGAATTCTTTCTCATCACTTCCGAAATCTGCCCTGGCGGTGACGAATAAATTCTTGTAAACGTTATACTGCAGCTTTAGCCTGGCAATGGCCGAATAATAGCCGAATTGCTGAATGAATTGCACGCCGGTAAAACTTACATACTGGTCAATGTAATTGCGGGAACATAATCCCCCGACTCCAAAAATATGTTGCAAGGGGGGCTGATTGTCTTCCCATATTGCACCTCCCGCAAACAATCCCGGACTCAAAACTAATTTCCGCGACAAAGGTATATAATGATCATATTTCAGGTAAAAAACCCCGGCATTAGCGAAGATTTCCTGTGACCAGTTGTCTGAAAGCGGCATTACATATTCTCCTCTGAGCGTTACGGTAGCCCCATTCCTCGCAAAATACGGCCGGTCACGGGAATCGGCATTCAGTGAAAGGAAGACAGTTCCATAACTTGAGAAATGTTCATAGGGATAAAGGCTTGTATCTACATCAACATCCTGCTGAAACCTGAAGTATTCGTAATCGAACCCGGCTTTCAGGTTAAGCATATTTTTAAAGGTATACTGAAAAAAGAAACTGCCTTTGTTATTGGTAAAATTGAGCTGGTTGATCCTTACATTTTTATCGTAATCACCGAAATTGAATGAATAAAAGTCGGCACTGAGACCGACGGCTGCTTTTCCACCAAAGCCCAGCAAATACACAATACGCACGCGGGGGTCCGGTCCAATGTTCAGGTCGGCAAAAAGCTTGGAATTCCTTCCCAGTACATTCCTGAAAGCGCCACTGAGGATAAGCCCTACATTGTAGTCGTTATCGAAATGGAGGCCTGCAGCCAGGGATCCGGGGCCACTTTCATAGGCTTCGATTACGAGATCGGATTTGCCGTTTATTTGCTCAAATGAGTAAAATACATGCTCAAAATACCCCGATCCGTATAATTTGCGGATGTTATTCTGCAGGTCTTTGATCGCCATTTTATTATTTTTCCTGCTTTTTCTGAAAAGACTGGTGAAATAATAATTATGCAGATTTTTGTTTCCCCTGATGATGATACTGTCGACCCGCACTGAATCCAGTGGTTTGGTCTGATATGTTTTCAAAGGTTTGTATTCAATGGCATTCAGGGAATCGGCAAGGGCTTTTATCTCTTTAAAATGGGAGCGGGCGACCCTTTCTCCAAAGGCAATAATGGAATCATATTTTTCAAAATCCATCATGCCGTATTCCATTTTGAACCTGACTTTCAGGTCGGTGAGGCTGTCTCCTACCCTGTTGGCTTCCATGCGAGCAAACGATGTGATCTGGTCGGCAATAGCCGTAATTGAATTGAGCTGATCGCGTTTGTACAAGCCCGATTGGACATCTCCTCCTACAATGATCTTTGCCCCCATATCCTTGACTTCTTTAACCGGGTAATTATTCACGACCCCGCCATCCACAAGATATAATCCCATATAATCGGTGGGTGAGAAATAGCCGGGGATCGACATGCTTGCCCTGATTGCCATGGGAAGATATCCCTTGTTCAGGATCACCCCTGTCCCGTTGAGAAGATCGGTGCCAATGCAGAGAAAAGGTGTTTGAAGTTGAGTAAAATCATAGGTTTTATAGGCGGGAGAGAAATACTTGTTCAGGAGAAGGTTGATTTCCTGCCCCTGGTACATCGAAGATCCAAGTCCCAGTTTTTTATTTCGGATAGGGAGCCTTACGATGGTTTTTTCACCGTACTCCTTCTCATCGAAAGCGACGTACCTACGGTCAACATTATCTTTCAGGAGGTCGTTCCAGTCCTGGGACCTGATCATTTTGGCAATGGAGTCGGGATGGTATCCTATCGCATACAACCCGCCGATAATGCTTCCAATACTTGAACCGCCTATATAGTCGATCGGAAGTCCGGCTTCCTGTATTACCCTGAGAAGTCCTACATATGCAAAGCCCTTGGCTCCGCCCCCGCTGAGCACAAGTCCCACCGAAGGCCGTTTGGAGGTGATGGTCACCGTTTGAGCGCAAACCGATTCGTGCATAATGAGCATCATGCAGAGCAAGGCCAGGCTTTTCCCTGTGAGAGACCATCTTATTATTGCCTCTGTCAGTTTCTGATTGTCTGTCATTTGGCTATTATTTTAAATCTTCTGATTGGTTTCAGTAAATGGCCATTTTGCCGGAACAAATGTCGCGTCCCGAATCGAACAAAGTATAGGTGTATATCCCTTTCAGGCCTTTTGAATTTGAAAAGTCAAGGTGGTTCAGCCCGGGGTTTATGCACACCGGAATAGATTGTACCTGCCTTCCCATGATGTCGCGAATGATGAATGACGCCTTTTTCATTTGAACATTTATTCCTGCTTCAACAATCAGGTTTGTCCGCTCGGAAAAAGGGTTTGGGCTGTTCGGCAATAGCCTGATTCCCCAATCCTTTTCAAGCTGGGGGCCAAGTCCGACTGCAAGGACCGAATATTCATCGCAAAACAGGCTTTCCACACCGTTCTTAACATTGGCAACACTGAAAAAACAGGTTTTATCGGGATCAAGGCCACTGATGGTGATATGGTTTGAATAAAATGTGTAAACCGTATCAAAATACAGCGTTCCCGATCGTTTTATACGAAGGCCAACCCGGTAATGCTGGTATACCGAATCGGCCCCGTGAAGGCGGATCTCTATGCCCCCCAAAACGGGTATCCAGTCAGGTTGGGGCTTTGGAGGGGCAATAGCCAACCATCCCAGATTGACCCCGTTCATAATAAGGTTTCTCTTAAGGTAGCCGGGGTCAACGAAAAAGCTGTCGACGATACCATCGGGAGGAACACTTAGGTCAAGCCCAAGAATATCCCTGACCGAATGCTGGCGATCGGGAGGTGTGCCGGTTCCGTTTCCATGCTCGTTCCTGGAAGTGAACCTGATGGCATTATATCCCTTCTGGCGGAAAGGGACATGGTCCCCGCTTCTCCCTCCCCTATCTTCAGTGATAATGATATCTATTGTCATCGGCGTAGCAAGCAGGGGGTTGATCTGTTCTTCCTGGTGAAGGCGGATATACCGTGCAAGTTGTTTGCAGGGTGAGACAGCCGTAGAATCATTTGAAGTGGAATAGGAAAATACCCTTACATGTGTGCTGTCGATCGAATTAAGTCCCGGACAGCCGGGAGGGGAAGAGGTTTGCCCGCAAATAAATCCGCCTATGACATCATTGTTCAGGACAGCCCTTAGCTTGATATTGTTGTCTTTAATCCATTGAGAAAATGCCTTTGCCCCATACAAGCCCTGATCCTCGGCAGTTACAAGGGCAAACACGATGGTATGGTTGAAAGCATACTTTGTCATGATCCTTGCAAGCTCCATCACCAGGACGGTCCCCGAACCATTATCCTCCATTCCTGGAGAATAACAGGCTGTATCGCATACACCTTCGCAGCGGGTGTCGAAATGGGCCATAAGAAAAACGACCTCTTTGTTTGTTGTATCCAGTCCGGGCAGAACCCCAAACACATTTCGGTGATGATATTGCCCGCAGACCGTACCATCCCAGTCCATATATGAAACCAGGAGCCTGTTATTGCATGCCGCCTGGTATTCCTGGAATTTCTGGTAAATCCACCGCCTCACCGCTCCAATTCCTTTGGTTGAGGAGACAGTATCGGATCCTGAATTCCTGTTATGGTAAGTGTCTATCTTGCTCAGGTATTTAACGAGGGTATCTTTTGAGCACCTGTTTACAATGCCATGAAGGATTGAATCCGGGTTATTGATAATGTCGGGAGGGGTATACAGGGCAGGATTGTAGTTTCCGAGCAGTACCGGAAGTACCAGGGGATCCGACACGGTCATATTGATCTGCGCTGCCACTGCTGCTGAAATCATCCCCAGCAACATTACAAGAAACAGTTTTTTCATACCTGTACGGGTTTCAACAAATATATAATATTTTTGCCGGAAAGTGGAGTACATGAGCAGTTTCTCATTAACTGGCCGGGACTTCTCCCCGGAACTTGTTTTTTCAGCATCCCGCAGCAGCGGCCCTGGCGGGCAAAATGTTAACAAGGTCAGCACGAAAATGGAACTGCGTTTTCATGTGATGAATTCTGCCCTGCTCGCCCAGGATGAAAAAATATGCCTGATAGAAAAGCTGGGTTCAAGGATAAACAAAGAAGGAGAACTTGTCCTGGTCTCTCAGAGTGAAAGGACCCAGTTGAAAAATAAAGAAGCAGTAATTGAGAAATTCTATGCCCTGCTCACCAAGGCTTTAACTCCAAGGAAAAAGAGAAAACCAACAAGGCCATCCGCAGCAGCAAGGGAAAAAAGGCTGGAGGCTAAACGGATTAAGGCAGAAAAGAAGGAACAGAGGTCAAAGATCAGCCCCTGAAGAACTTTTTATTCGGACTCTTTTTTTCATTAAGAAAATCCACCTTTACAGCAGCATCGCCGAAACGTGCGTTTTTCAGTGACTTCATCAGTTGGCCAACCTCTGAACCCGGAACTTCAAAAATCGCGGCTTTTTTTGTCAGTTCAATTTTCCCAAGCCTGATTTTTTTACCGTGAGTGTTCCTGTTGATCAATTCCATCAGCTCGGCTGCAAACATACCGTCTTGTCTGCCCTTGTTGATGATAAGCTTTGTAAATCCGGCTTCACCGCCCTGATTTCTCTCCTTCCAGTCGGGTTTCCCATCATCATTGCCATGACTTCTGTCTTTCCAGTCCTTCTTACCGAATTTCTCGCCCCTGTTTCCTTTAAAATTATCTTCCGGGACATTCAGATCCTGAGCATTCTTGTAATACTCAATGAATCGGTTGAATTCAAGGGCTACAAACCGCTTAATGATCTCTTCCTTGTCAAGCCACTCAAGCTTACGGTAGATCTGGGGCAGGTAAGTATCGATCTCTTCATTGTCTATATCGACCTTCTCCATTTTATCGACCATGCTGAAAAGTTGTTTTTCACAGATCTGCCGTCCCGTCGGAACGGTTGAAGAAGTAAAGGTTTTATTGATCTTCTTCTCAATTTTCTTGATCAGGTATTTTTCTTTCAGGTTCAGCAAAATGATAGAGGTTCCAAACCTGCCTGCCCTGCCGGTTCTGCCGCTCCTGTGGGTATATGAATCAAGGTCTTCGGGAAGGTTATAATTGATGATATGCGTGAGGTTTTCCACATCCAGGCCACGTGCAGCCACATCGGTGGCAACCAGCAGGCGTATATGGCCAATCCTGAACTTGTTCATCACTGTGTCTCTCTGGATCTGCGATAAATCGCCATGAAGGGATTCGGCATTGTAACCATCCTGAATCAGTTTATCGGCAATTTCCTGGGTTTCCTTACGGGTACGGCAAAAAACGATACCGTAAACCGAAGGATAAAAATCCACGATACGTTTTAATGCAGGGTATTTGTCTTTTGCATGAACGGTATAATAAACATGCTTGATATTTTCGGCGCCCGCATTTTTGGTGCCTATAGTAACCTCGATCGGATCTTTCATGTATTTCCGGGCAATTGAGGCAACTTCAGAAGGCATTGTTGCTGAAAACAACAGAGCCCTCCTCTGGGGAGGAACAGTTTCAAGGATGTCCCTGAGGTCTTCGCTGAAACCCATGTTCAGCATCTCATCTGCTTCATCCAAAACAACTGTTCTGATCTGGTTTAATTTTATCGCCTTACGGCGGATGAGGTCGAGGAGCCTCCCTGGCGTAGCCACAACGATCTGTATCCCCTTCCTGAGGGCTTTTATCTGAACATCTATGCTGCTGCCCCCGAATACAGGCAGGGTAGTGAGATCATTATTAAATTTTGCAAAGTCGTTAAGGTCATCTGCGATCTGCATGCAAAGTTCCCTGGTCGGGCAAAGGACCAGTACCTGCGGATTGTTGACTTCCGGGGCTATCATCTGGATAAGAGGGAGGCCATATGCAGCCGTTTTTCCCGTCCCTGTCTGGGCCAGAACGATCATATCCTGGTTTTCATTCAGGACAAGCGGGATGACTTTTTCCTGAACAGGCATTGCAGCTTCAAAGCCAAGTTCTACTATGGCCCTGACATATTGCTGGGAAATGCCTAATTCTTCAAATGTAAACATGATAAATAAAATTTATGTGCTAGCGGATTTTCGGGTCCTTGGTGTGAATCTCTTAAGGTGGGAAAAATAAATTGACCGGGAACACGGATTAATAAGGGCGCAAAGGTACGAATTTTTTTGATATTGATAAACAAGGCATTAAGGTTCTCCGAATGAAAAATAATTGTAATTTTGAAGAACAATCCACCTATTCAAACTGCTGTTTTTATGAATCGAATTATTTTTCTTTTCTGCCTGATGAACCTGTTGGTTTATTCATCTTATTCCCAGGATATTGCGCAATGGAGAGGTCCAAACCGCGACGGCATCTATCAAGAAAGCGGCCTTTTGAAATCATGGCCCGAAACCGGCCCGGTCCTGCTCTGGCATTATGATGAGATCGGGGAGGGACATTCTTCGGCTGCTGTCACCAATGACCGTATTTACACCAACGGTGAGATCAACGGGATCGGCTATATTTTTTCATTTGACCTGAGCGGCAAACTGCTCTGGAAAATTCCTTATGGAGAAGAATGGACCGAAAGCTGGCAGGGTGTCCGCAGCACCCCGCTGATTTACGATGGGAAGATTTACCTGATGAGTGGTTTCGGCAAACTTGTTTGCCGAAAGGCAGATAACGGGGATCTCATCTGGACCATAGATATTCTGAAAGATTTCAATGCCCCGAATATAAAATGGGGTATTACCGAGAACCTCCTGATCGATGGCAATAAGCTGTTTTGCACACCGGGAGGGCCCGAGGCCAATGTCGTGGCCATTGACCGCAATACCGGCAAGCTTGTATGGAAATGCGCAGCCAAAGGCGAAGCCAGCGCTTACTGTTCCCCTGCCCTTTTCTCGCATAACAACCGGAAGATACTTGTCACCCATACTGCTGGCTCTATTATCGGAATTGACGCGGAAAACGGAAAATTTCTCTGGAGCGTTGATCAGCCCAATACATGGTCGGTACACGCAAACACACCTGTATATATTGACGGCTCGGTGTATTGTGTTTCAGGGTATGACAAAGGCGGGGTAATGCTGAAACTGAGTTCCGACGGGAGCAGTGTGAGTGAGACGTGGAGAAGTCCTTCCATCAGCAACAGGATGGGAGGTTTTGTGGTTATTAACGGTAAGATCTTAGGATCGGATGATTCCGGCAAAGCCTGGTATTGTACCGACTGGAAGACAGGGACTGATATGTACCATGAAAAGGTTACCGGCAAGGGGAACATTATTTCTGCAGAAGGTTTGTTGTATCTCTACGGGGATAATGGCGAGGTCGTGCTTGCACAGCCCACTCCCACCGGTTTCGGCAAGGTCAGCACATTCAAGGTGCCTTTCGGAACAGCCCAGCACTGGGCGCACCTGGTCATCAAGAATGGCCGTCTGTATGTCAGGCATGGCAATTCCCTGATGGCCTTCGACATCAGGAAAAAATGAGGTGAAGAAATTTTCCAGATATATCCTGCCTTTCCTTGTAGTACTTGGCATTGGCCTGATGGCTGCCTGGTTTTTCCATGATCCTGCTTCTTCTTTTAAATTATCCGTTCCCGGTATGGATAACAGGAAGAAAGGTCATGCGGCCTCCGGTGAGAAAGTCAACATTGGCGAAAACTTTGTCTTCTATAAATCCTTCGCCGGCATGCCGGGTGTCAGCTGGCCACGTTTCAGGGGAGAGGAGTTTGACAATATCAATAAGGAGAATGTACGGCTGATATCCAAATGGGGCAAGTCAGGCCCGCATATTCTTTGGAAGCTAAACCTGGGTGAGGGGCATGCGGCGGCGGCTGTGTACGACGGCCGTGTGTACCTGCTTGATTACGACGAGTCAAAAAAAGAAGACGCCTTACGATGTTTCTCATTACCAACAGGCGAGGAACTATGGCGAAGAGGATACCATGTTCACCTGAAACGAAACCACGGTCTTTCCCGCACTATTCCTGCAGTTTCAAAAAACTATGTAGTGACTATCGGGCCCCGCTGCCAGGTGATGTGCTGTGACCGCATCAGCGGGGAACTGCTCTGGGGTTTCGACCTGGGGAGGGAATTCCAGGCCGAGGTGCCGTTCTGGTATACAGGGCAGTGCCCCCTTATTGATCACGATACCGCTATTATTGCTGTTGGAGGAAAATCGCTGCTGATCGCCGTGGATTGTAAAACCGGCAGGAAAACCTGGGAAACTCCAAATCCCCACAACTGGAAAATGTCTCATTCTTCCCTGATGCCGATGACCCTGAACGGCAGGAAAATGTACGTTTACTGCGCTATAGGCGGTGTCTGTGGCATCGCAGCCGAAGGCCCGGATCGTGGCAGGGTCTTATGGGAAACCACTGCTTTCGCTCCTTCTGTGGTTGCACCCAGCCCGGTTGTAATGGATGAAGGGCGTATCTTTGTAAGCGCAGGTTATGGTGCCGGCTCTGCCCTGCTGCAGGTAAATGAAAACAATGGGGTATATTCGGTGAAACTGTTGCAAAAGCTGAAGCCCCAGGAAGGGCTGGCATCGGAACAGCAAACCCCGGTATACTACGGTGGTTATCTTTATGGTATTCTCCCGAAAGATGCCGGGGGGCTGCGGAACCATTTTGTCTGTTGCAGGGGTAACGACTGCAGCAATATAGTGATGAGCAGCGGCAAGACTGACAGGTTCGGCTTAGGGCCTTATATACTTGCCGACGGAAAATTTTTTATTCTGAATGATGATGGCGAAATGACCATTGCAAAGGCTTCACCTGCAGGATTTACAGTCCTCGACAAAGCCAGGATCATCGACGGCCAGGATTCCTGGGGACCTATAGCAATAACCGGAGGTTACCTTCTGATGAGGGATTCAAAAACCCTCGTCTGTCTCGATATCAGGGCCAAACAGTAATAAAAATGAAACAGAAGATCTTTATAATCTCAGGGCTGATACTGCTTGTTGCAGTGATCGCTATCATGCTGGCCGACCTGTTTTCTTCGAA
This sequence comes from Bacteroidota bacterium, assembly GCA_026391775.1. Classification (GTDB taxonomy): domain Bacteria; phylum Bacteroidota; class Bacteroidia; order Bacteroidales; family FEN-979; genus CAIRDP01. Next base: position 54,479 of record JAPLDK010000054.1, on the reverse strand, counting down.
GAAAGCAGATCAGGCAAATCCCTACGACTATAAGCTGGGAGAGCTGAAAAAGACCGACAGCAGCCTCAATGCATATTCCGAACAGCTCATAATCAAACCGGAGCTGGAAGAAATACATGCTATAGCCTGCGGGCCCGGGGACCGTATTTATGTGGCAGGAAAAAACGGCCTGGAGGTATACAATATGGATGGTAAACCCGACGGGAATTTCAGGTTTGAAGGCGTTGCGAGCTGCCTGGCCCTTGATAAAAAAGGAGACATCTTTATAGGCATACAGGAGCATGTGGAGGTTTTTGATCAGATTGGAAGACCTCTGAAAAAATGGAAAAGCATTTCCGGTGAATCTGTACTTACAGGCATAGCCGTGTCCGATTCCTTTGTTTTTCTTGCCGATGCGGGCAAGAAGATTGTTTACCGCTATGACCATAGCGGCCGTCTCATAAACCGCATAGGCGAAAAGGACCCTCAGAAAAACATTCCGGGTTTTATTGTCCCCAGCCCGTATTTCGACCTGGCTCTTGGAACGAAAGGGGAACTCTGGGTCGCTAATACAGGCAGGCATTCCCTCGAACAATTCAGTAATGACGGCAGCCTGAACTCAGCCTGGGGAGAGGCATCCATGGCTGTCGACGGTTTCTGCGGATGCTGTAACCCGTCGCATTTTGCTTTCCTCTCCGACGGTTCTTTTGTGACAAGCGAGAAAGGGATTGAACGGGTAAAGGTATTTTCGCCGCAGGGAGTGTTTAAATGTATTGTTGCCCCACCCTCAGCGTTCATTGAAGGCACGCGGGGACTGGACCTGGCCGTAGACTCGGAGGACAGGATCATAGTGCTGGATCCTGAAAAGAACCTTGTGAGGATCTTTGTAAAAAAATAAAACAATGCCAAACAGGCGTGAATTTTTAAATACTTTGATGCGGGGAGGAATTCTCGCTGCCCTGGGGCTCCTCAGCGGGTCACTGTTGTTCCGTTCACGCGATAAAAATTCCTGTTCATCCGGCTTTGACTGTAGCAGCTGCAGCAGGTCAAAAAGCTGCATGCTTCCCGCTGCTATGGGAGCCAGGCAGATGGTATGGCAGCTTGATCCGGCCAGATGCATACAATGCGGCCGCTGTGCAACCAATTGCGTGATGAGCCCTTCGGCCGTGAAATGCACCCATGCCTTCGCCATGTGCGGCTATTGCGACCTTTGCGGGGGTTATTTCAAGCCGGGGACCAAAACCCTTGACACTGCAGCCGAACACCAGCTCTGCCCTACCAATGCACTTAAACGGAAATTCATTGAAGACCCTTTTTTCGAATATACAGTTAACGAGGAACTCTGCATAGGCTGCGGGAAATGCGTGAAAGGCTGCGGCGCTTTCGGCAACGGTTCCCTTCAGCTGCAGGTGCGCCACGACTGCTGCAAGAACTGCAACGAATGTTCCATTGCCAGGAACTGCCCGTCCCAGGCCTTTACACGGGTACCGGCCAACAAACCCTCATTGCTGAAAAGCTTCGGGAACGCTAAGACCGCCATCCTCACCGGCGTAGCTGCCCTGCTCTCCACCGCCGCCATGGCGATACAGCGTTTCCCAAAGCCAGAATTCGAATCTGCATACACCCAGCCACAGACCCAGATACCCCTTCCCCGGGGAGAATTCCTTGCCTGCCTGGATGTAATTGTACTTTTCGTTTTGCTTTCAGTGGTCACCTGGCTGGTACTTAAAAAACGGTCCAGGCTATGGGTATTCGCCATGAGTGTATTCTCCCTTGTATATTTCGGGTTTTACCGTGAAGGCTGTGTATGTTCCATCGGGGCTATCCAGAATGTAAGCCTGGCCCTGTTCGACAATACTTTTATACTACCCCTCAGTGTCGTTCTTTTTTTCGCCCTTCCTCTCGTATTTACGCTCTTCTTCGGCCGTACTTTTTGCGCGGCAGTATGCCCTTTCGGAGCCATGCAGGACTTCTTTGCATTCAAGCCACAAGCGCTGGGTCCACGACTGAACACTGTCCTGGGCATCATCCCTTATCTTTACCTGGGCCTTGCCGTACTTTTTGCGGCCACCGGCACCGATTTCATCATCTGCCGTTATGATCCTTTTGTGGGAATATTCCGTTTTAACGCATCCTTCAGCATGTTCCTGTTCAGCGGCATCCTCCTGCTCTCCGGCGTTTTCATTGCCCGGCCTTACTGCCGCTTTCTCTGCCCATACGGAGTGCTGCTCAACTGGACAAGCCGTTTTTCGAGGAAACATCTCAGCATAACCCCCTCGGAATGCATACAATGCAGGCTCTGCGAGAATTCATGTCCCTATGATGCCATCGATATCCCTGTCACAACCAAAAGCCCTGAAAGCCGGCCGGCCATGGTTAAAAAGATGATGATACTTACTGTTCTCATCCCATTCCTGGTCCTTGCGTTTGGCTACACGGGCTCAAGGCTGCATGAAACCCTTGCCGGCGTTGACTCCAGGGTGAAGCTGGCGAAGGAGGTGCTGGCAATTTCAAAAAGCAGCGACCTTAAAGAAAAAAAAACAGGGGCAAACAGTAACTCTGCAGTTGCAGAGGAGTCATATGAGATTAAAGCATACAAATCCTCGGGCAAGACTGAGGCCCAGGTGTATGAAGAGGCTTCCATGGTATTAAAGAAATTTTATGTTGGCGGATGGCTTTTCGGCGGCTTTATCGGCCTTGTGTTCGGGATGATGACAGCAGGCCGCATGATGCCGGTTTACCGTACCGATTATGTTACCAACAAAGGACGCTGCTTCAGCTGCGCCAGATGCGTTGATTATTGTCCTGTGAAATCCTGAGGCTGCTAAACGAAGAAAATGAAGACCGGTAAATCACCTTATAACACCATCAGGCTGCTTGAGAATATCTCATTCGGAAGTGGGGTCTTTGCCTTGGTCCTCTGTGTTCTCATCATTGTTAATTTCATCCAGATCAAACGGGCCGATCCGCTGAATACAACGACTATGACAGCCCTGGTTGAGAAGCTTCAGAACAATCCGGAGAACGGGCAGGTAAGGCAGGAGATTCGCACCCTGGACCTGCTTGCCAGGAAAGCATTTTTCACGACACAATGGCAGGTGAGAACCGGAGGTTATCTTCTTTTCATATCCATCCTAATCCTAATATCCAGTATCAAGATAATAGAGCTCATCCGGATTAAATTACCCGAGGAACCACAGGGGAAACCAGTTATGTTCTGGGAAATCCGGATACACAAACGGAAATGGCTGATGTATTCAGGGGCCGGCATGGTTGTTCTGACCCTGCTTCTTGCCTGGCTCACCCATAACGAAATGGGAAAGGACCTTCAGTTTGCTATGAGCCCTTTAACAGGATCCAGGATTCAGGATGCAGGATCGCCCAACCCGCATCCTGAATCCAGCATCCCACATCCAGCATCCGGTATCCGTGATTCGGCAACCGTGATACGCGATTCTGCATCCGGCATCCAGAGTCCGGCATCCAGCTATCCTTCCTGGCAGGAGATCAGGAGCAACTTTCCTTCTTTCAGGGGCCCGGGAGGAATTGGTATTACCGAACGCAACAGCATTCCCACGAGCTGGGACGCCAGGAGCGGAAAGAACGTTAAATGGAAGACTTACATTCCTCTGCCCGGCTATAATTCGCCTGTGATATGGAACGACAGGATATTCCTGAGTGGGGCCAGTGAAACAAAACGGGAAGTATACTGCCTCGATGCCGTGACAGGAAAGATGCTCTGGAAAACTCCGGTTGAAAAAATCCCGGGCTCGCCCTCACAAGCACCCGGGGTTAGCAAGGAAACAGGTCAGGCAGCGCCCAGCCTTACTACCGATGGCCGCAGGGTTTACGCCATCTTTGCCAATGGTGACCTCATTGCCCTGGATATGGACGGGAAGCCCGTATGGTCTAAAAATCTTGGTGTTCCGGCAAATCATTACGGTCATTCCTCTTCACTCATCATGTACCGGGATGTCCTCATCATTCAGTTTGACCAGCGCGGAGGCGCAGCAGTGATGGGTCTTTCAGGGAAGACCGGGGAGCAGGTTTGGAAAACCTCCAGGAATGTCAAAATTTCATGGGCTTCTCCATCGCTCATCAATACTGGCAACAGAATGGAACTGGTCCTTTCAGCCGAACCCTGCGTGGCCGCCTACGACCCGCTTAGCGGTAAGGAACTCTGGAAGCTCGACTGCATATCGGGAGAAGTAGGGCCTTCGCTCGCTTATGCGAATGGTATCGTGTTTTCGGTAAACGAATATTCAACTCTTTCGGCGGTCAGGATAGGCGAAACACCTAAAGTCCTCTGGGAAAACAACGAATTCCTTTCGGATGTGCCAAGCCCTGTGGCAACAGACAAATATCTTTTCCTTGTCACTTCCTACGGTACAGCGGTATGCTATGATGCTGTTTCCGGAACCAAATACTGGGAGCACGATTTCGGGAACCCCGTTTACTCCTCCCCCATGCTGGCCGAGGGAAGGATCTATCTTATGGATAAAAAGGGAATGATGTTCATTTTTAAAGCGGGTAAAGAATTTTCGCCTGTAAGCGAATGCCCCCTGGGAGAAGGATCATTCTGCACCCCGGCTTTCACGACCGGCCATATTTTCCTCAGGGGTGATAAAAACTTATACTGCATAGGGAAGTGAAAGAGTATATTGAAACTATACACAAGGCGGTTGACAACATCGTCGCAAGCCGGGGCACCCCGGTTACAGCCGTCATTCCAATATTGCAGGACATCCAGCATGAGTTCAGCCATCTGCCTGAAGAAGCCCTCAGGTATACTTGTGAAGTAACTGATATTACACAGGCCCGCATAGAAGGTGTGGCTTCCTTTTATTCGCAGTTCCGCAGGCAGGTGACCGGTGAGCATATCATCAGTGTTTGTACAGGCACTGCCTGCCATGTGAAAGGTTCACTCCTGGTTTACGAAGCAATCCGCAGGGAAATGAAGCTGAACCAAAACGAGAACACCGATGCTGCCGGGGTTTTTACTATAGATAAGGTGGCCTGCCTCGGTTGCTGCACCCTCGCCCCGGTTGTACGGATTGACCAGGTTACATACGGCCATGTGATGCCTGAAAATGCCGGGGAAATCCTGGCTGACTTCCTGAAGCGGGGAAAACAATTGGTGAAGGTCGGTTTAGCCGCCGCTCCCACATCCGCAGTAAAAGGAGAAATACGGATTGGCCTGGGCTCCTGCTGTATCGCCAGCGGCAGCCAGGATGTGAAAACAGAACTGGAAAAGACCGTGGCGGAGGCAGGGATTCTGGTCGACGTAAAACAGGTTGGCTGCGTGGGCATCTGCAACCAGGTACCTATTCTTGAGATCGTCAAACCCGGCGAAAATACTGCATTCTATGCACGCATCAAACCTGAGGAAGTGAAGCAGGTTGTACTCAGCCATTTTAAGCCTGAAGGCAACTATCGCAGGTTTAAATCGAGGGTGGTGAATATGTTTGAGAATATGATGGCGGATGAGGCGCCTCGCTCGTTTCGGAAGTATATGTTCGAACAGAGGGATACCCCGCTCTCGGAATTCCTGGGGCCGCAGGTCAATATTGCCACAGAAAACCGGGGTATCATAAGGCCTTGCGATATCAGCGAATACAGGAAGGCAGGGGGTTTTGAAGCCCTGAAGAAATGCCTGAACTCTTTGAGCCCCCAGGATGTCATCGATGAAATTAAAGCCAGCGGCCTTCGCGGGCGCGGCGGGGCGGGATTCCCCACAGGCCGTAAATGGCAGCTGGTTCACGACCAGGCAGCAGCTGAAAAATATATTATCTGCAATGGGGACGAGGGTGATCCCGGGGCCTTCATGGACCGCATGCTGCTCGAATCGTATCCTTACCGCATCATAGAAGGCATGCTTATCTCGGCTTATGCAACGGGGGCTCACAATGGCCTGTTTTACATCCGCGCCGAATATCCCCTTGCCGTGCAAAGGATAAGCGAAGCCCTGCAGGTTTGCCAGAACGAAGGAATACTCGGGGAGAATATAATGGGCAATGGTTTTTCGTTTGACATAAAAATATTCGAAGGAGCCGGCGCTTTTGTTTGCGGCGAAGAAACCGCCCTTATAGCTTCCATTGAAGGCAACAGGGGGATTCCCCGTTTACGCCCGCCTTATCCAGCCGTTCAGGGGATCTATGGAAAACCTACCCTTATCAATAATACCGAAACCTTCTCCCTGGTTTCATGGATCATCCGCAAAGGTTCTGGGGCATTTGCCTGTATAGGATCCGGCAGGAGCAAGGGAACCAAGGTGTTTGCGCTGGCAGGGAAAGTAAAGCGGGGCGGACTTATAGAAGTCCCCATGGGCATCAGCATACGAAAGATTGTGGAAGAGATAGGAGGCGGCATTGCGAATGACAAACAATTTAAGGCGGTGCAGATCGGAGGCCCATCGGGCGGGTGTATCCCGGCTTCAATGGCAGACCTGACCATAGATTTCGAGGCCCTCTCGGAAGCCGGGGCCATGATGGGATCCGGTGGGCTGATCGTCCTGGATGAGAATGACTGCATGGTCGATATTGCCCATTACTTCCTTTCGTTTACCCAGAACCAGAGCTGCGGGCAATGTACATTCTGTCGCATAGGCACCCGCAGGATGCTTGAACTGCTTGAGAAAATACGAAACGGTGATGGTGTGACGGAAGACCTGGAAAAGCTGGAACATCTTGCAAACAGCACTCATGCAGGCAGCCTCTGCGGGCTTGGGAAAACCGCACCAAATCCTGTTTTATCAACCCTGCGTTATTTCCGTGATGAATATGAAGCCCATATTAAAGGGCATTGCCCTGCAGGAAAATGCGCGCCCATCATCAGTTATTCAATCACTGAGGAATGCATAGGCTGTACAAAATGCGCCCAGCGCTGTCCCTCCGATGCCATTGCCTTTAAACCCTATGAGATTCACAGCATAGATCAGGAGAAATGCATCAAATGCGATATCTGCCGGCAGGTTTGCCCGGTCAATGCAGTCATCATAAGCTAATCCATGCAGATAACCATAGACCATAAGAGCTTTGAGGTAAAAGAAGGCATGACCCTGATGCAGGCAGCTGCTTCTTTGGGCATTTCCATTCCAGCTCTTTGCTTCCGTGAAGGGATAGCCCACCATCCTTCCTGCATGGTCTGCCTTGTCAAAGACCTTGACAGCGGCCGTCTCCTGCCATCCTGCGCGTATCCTGTGCTGGACGGAATGAATATACAGACCCATTCCCATGAGATACATGAAGCCAGGCGCGAAGCCTTGGAGCTGTTGCTCAGCGACCATGTGGGCGACTGCGAAGCCCCCTGCCGCAGGTCCTGCCCGGCTTTCATGGACATACCCGAAATGAACAGGCTCATTGCCGCCGGGCGCTTCAAAGAAGCTTTGAAAGTGGTAAGGGAGGAGATCGCCTTGCCATTGACACTCGGATATATTTGTCCTGCTCCTTGCGAAAAGGCCTGTCACAGAGCATCTATAGATGGTTCTGTTTCGATCTGCCTTTTAAAAAGAAGTACTGCGGATGAGGGATCCCGGCTTTATTCCGGTCTTGCACCCGCTGTTGAAAAGAGTGGTAAAAAAGTGGCCATCATCGGGACCGGTCCTGCAGGGCTTTCTGCAGCATTTTATGTTCTGCGCTGCGGTCACCATGCGGTCCTCTTTGACCAGCATAAGGAAGCAGGCGGATTGCTTCGCTACCATATCACAGAAGATGAACTTCCCAGGCAGGTCCTGGATTCCGAGATTGAGGTGGTCAGATTGATGGGCGCTGAATTCAGGTTGAGCACACTCGTCACAAAGGAACTGTTTGACACTGTCCTGCTCCGTGAATTTGATGCGGTGATCATTGCCAGCGGACGGGAAGAAAAACAGATCAGCGACGACTTTGGCCTGGAACCGGATGAGTATGGCCTTAAGATAAGCAGGACGACGCTCGAAGCGAAAACCCGGGATGAGAGTGATGATCGTGATGGACGTGATGATCATTCGCTTACGCATCAGCAACGGGGGATCTTTGCCTGCGGGAACATTATCCGCAAACATCAGATGGCGGTGCGTTCGGTTGCCCAGGGAAAAGCCGCAGCATTATCGGCCGATCATTTTCTTAAAACCGGCAAACCCGGTGGCGTTCATCAGTTATTCAACTCATCCTTCGGCCGGTTGAAGGAAGCCGAGTTTGATGAATACCTGAAAGAAAGCCCTTCTCTTTCCAGGCTTGAGCCGGAAAAGGGGTTTATTGGGGGATTCACGGAGGCCGAGGCGATGAAGGAAGCAGCCCGCTGCATGAACTGCGACTGCCGCAAACCGGTGAGCTGCAAACTCCGGATCTATGCAAATGAATACCAGGCGTACCAAAAAAAGTTTACAGGGCCCGAACGTAAAAAGATCATAAAATCGGTTCAGCACGAATTCGTAATCTACGAACCTGAAAAGTGCATCAAATGCGGGATCTGCGTTGAAATCACCCGGGCCGAAGGCGAATTGCAGGGATTGACATACGTAGGCAGGGGATTTGACGTTCGTATCAGTGTTCCTCTTGGCGGGTCGCTGAAGGAAGCATTGATCAGAACGGGGGAGAAAGTTGTTGAAGCCTGTCCTACGGGGGCATTGGCTTATAAGATAAATCACAATGAAAAAAGGCGGGATTCTTAGTTTATTGCTGTGTGTATGCTGTTTCACCGTTTGTGCCCAGGTGAAATCATCCTCTTGCTGGCCTTCCTACAGGGGTGATGCACAGCTTACAGGCCTTGCCGGGGCTGTCATCCACCCACCATTAAAACTTTTATGGACATTTAAAACCACCGATGCCATTAAATCCTCAGCCGTGATCTGCAACGGTGCTATTTATATCGGTTGCGATGACGGCTATCTGTATGCCATAACGGTGAAAGGTAAATTACTGTGGAAGTTCAAGGCAGGCACAACAATTGAAGCCCCTCCCCTTCTGTTGAACTCAACCGTTTATGCCGGTTCACTGGAAGGTGTAATTTATGCGTTGGACGCCGGCAGCGGGGCCTTAAAATGGAAATATATAACCGATGGCCAGGTGTCAGGTTCATGCAACTGGACTTTTGGACCCGACAGGAAGCAGCTGCGCATCATTGCCGGGAGCTACGACTTCAACCTGCACTGCATTGATGCCTTAACCGGTAAAGGTATCTGGAAATATGCTTCGGGGAATTACATCAACGGGACCCCCTCCATTGCCGGAAACCTGGCCGTGACAGGAGGTTGCGACGGCTTTCTTCATCTCGTAAATACGGCAAGCGGCCAACTGGTCGAAAAGATAAATATGGTCACCTACATACCTGCCTCTGCCGCCATCAGCGGGGATAAGGCGTATTTAGGCAATTATGACGGGGCATTCTTTTGCGTGGACCTGAAAACAAGGAAAGAAGTATGGAAAAAAGAAATTGGCGGGACCTTCGTTGCATCACCTGCCATTTCGAACGGGAAAGTCGTGAGTGCGACACAGAATAAAAATGTGATCTGTTTTGATGCCCTGAATGGAGATATCCTTTGGAAATTCAAAGCCGGAGGGAAGGTTGACGCATCTCCTGTTGTTGCGGGAGATTTTGTGGTCATTGCTTCTTCCGACGGCCGTTTGCGCCTGCTCGACCTGGGCACCGGTGCAGAACGATGGACTTATGAGATAGGCAGCCCGCTCAGCGGTACCCCTGCTGTTACAAGTGACCTCGTTGTGGTGGGTGCCGAAGACGGTACCATTTATGCCTTTGGCCCTGGAGGCATTTTAAAAGAAACGAAGAAATGAAAATTGTCAACATAGTCCCCGGCTTCGGAGGAACCTTTTATTGCGGGAACTGCCTGCGCGATTCGGGTTTTGTGAACGCACTTCGCAAGGCCGGCCATGATGCCATGACACTTCCCGTTTACCTTCCCCTGACGATCAACGGGGATACGCAGGACGCAACTGTATTTTACGGGGCTGTGAACATCTACCTTAAACAGATCTTCCCTCTTCTTCGCCATATGCCAGCCTGGATGGAACATTTGCTGAATTCCGCCCCTGTGCTGAAACTCGCTGCAGGCAAAGCGGGTTCCACCAGGGCACACGGGCTCGAAGAACTAACCGAATCGATGCTGATGGGAAAGCATGGGCACCAGGTAAAGGAGCTGGAACAGCTGATTCATTTTCTAAAACACCATGAGAAGCCCGACGTTGTGCACTTTTCAAATGCACTATTGCTTGGGATGGCCCTGCAGATAAAGGAGGAAGTTGGGGTGCCCATTGTGTGCTCCCTGCAGGATGAAGATGTTTGGGTGGATGCAATGAATGAACCACACCGTGAGAAGATCTGGGCTTTGCTGGCCGAAAAGGCCGTGGACGTAAATGCATTTATCGCAGTAAGCCGGTATTTTGCAGGCGTGATGAAGAGCAAGATGCACCTGCCCGACGACAAGGTGAATGTCGTTCACATTGGCATAAACCCGGCCCTGTACGAATTTCATACGGAGCCTCCGGAGCCCCTGGCAATCGGTTATTTATCCAGGATATACGAAGAAAACGGATTTGGAATTCTTGTCGATGCATTTGTACTATTAAAATCGGAACCGGGGTTTGAAAGTATCAGGCTGCATGTTACTGGCGGCATGACCGGCGACGATAAACCTTTTTTTAACCGGCAGATGAAAAAACTGCAGAAAGCAGGGCTTGGGAAGGATATTCTGGTATTTGAAGATTTCAGGCCGGAAAACCTGGGCAATTTCTTTAAGTCTGTTTCTGTGCTTTCAGTTCCGGTCTTAAAGGGTGAGGCATTCGGCATGTACCAGCTGGAAGCCCTGGCATCGGGAGTCCCACTGGTTCAGCCTGCCCTGGGAGCTTTTCCCGAGATAATAGAAGAAACGGGAGGAGGGCTGCTGTATCATCCTAACACCCCTGAAACCCTTGCCTCCGGCCTTGCCTCTTTGCTGCATGACCGGGAAAGGCTGATGCAACTTAGTGCCAGGGGCCGCAAAGCGGTCGAAGAAAAATTTGATTGTGTTTCGCTTACGGCGAAAATACTGGATGTATATAAAAAGATATGTTAATGCTTGCAGAACTTCAGGATATCACGAAACACTATAACCAGGCTCTTACGGTCCGGCAAAAGCCTGTCCTCGAGGGGGTCTCCCTGCAGATCGGTGATAACGAATCCATCGCTATCACGGGTCCGTCCGGTTCAGGAAAAACCACCCTGCTGAATATACTGGGAACCCTCGACAGGCCTGATTCAGGCCTGGTAATACTTAACGGGATGAACGTCAGTGACATGAAGGAGACTGAACTTGCAGACCTGAGGAATGGGTTCATCGGGTTTGTGTTCCAGCTTCATTTTCTGCTGCCCCAGCTCAGCCTGCTTGAAAACGTGCTGCTTCCCGTTTTGCCTCTGAAGGACAAGGCGGCACGCAAGGCAGGGCGTGAAAGGGCTATCAGGCTTATCGAGAGCATGGGGCTGCAGGACCTGATCCATCAGAGACCTTCCCGGCTTTCGGTGGGGGAGTGTCAAAGGGCGGCAGTTGTAAGGGCTCTTGTGAACAAGCCCAGGTTGCTGCTTGCCGACGAACCGACGGGTTCACTGGATGCTGAAACTGCCGCCCGCCTCGGCCTTCTATTGGCCTCACTGAAACGGGAAGAAGCTCTTTCACTTGTGGTTGTGACACATTCACCTGAACTTGCAGGCCAGATGGACAAGATATACAAACTGGGTTCCGGAAAGCTTCTGCCAATTTCAAAAGGATGAACTTCACCCGCCTGATACTCCTCGATTTCCGTTATTACAGGAAAGTATTCCTGGCCATTCTTGCCGGGACGCTTGTCAGCACAGCCGTCCTTACGGGCGCCTTGATACTTGGCGATTCGGTGAAGTACAGCCTTCAACACATCAGCAGTGTACGTCTTGGGAAAATACGCTATGCATTGCATCCCGACCTGCGGTATTTTCGCCAGGGACTGGCCGGTGATATGAGCCTTAAGACCGGCAGCATAGTAGCACCGGCAATGCTATCCGAAGGCATAACAGTAAATCCTGAAAACAATAGAAGGATCAACCGTGTTCAGATTTTGGGGATCGACGGGCGTTTTACAAAGCTGTGGGAGAAGGCAGCGACCTGCCCGGATGCAACCACGGCTGTCATCAGCAGGAATACAGCTGAAAAACTTGACTTACAGCCCGGAGATTATTTTCTTCTCAGGGTTTCCAAACAGGGTCTTGCTCCAGCCAATGCTCCGTTTGTTGCTGAAAAATCAGCTATGGTTGGCTTAAGATTCAGGGTTAAGTCCATAGCGGAGGACGAACAGATGGGGCGGTTCAGCCTGAATAATAACCAGGCCGCCCCCTATACGGTTTTCATCTCCCTGGATAAAATGGCCGGGATTCTTGACTTGAAAGGACTGGCGAACTTACTGCTGATTGCTGAAACTGAAAAAGCAGATGCTCTTCGTCCCGACAGCCTGCTCCGCCTGGTGTGGAGGCCCGAAGATGCAGGGCTGAAAATTCAACACCTAAAGCAGGGTACCAGCTGTGAATTGACATCGGGGCGTATTTTTATCGATGATCAAACAGCTGCAGCTGTAGAGGCTACACTGCCTGACAGCCATCCTTTTCTGACCTACCTCGTAAATTCATTTTCGTTTAACGGCAGGTCAACACCATATTCTTTTGTCACTGGGGCTTCGCCGGATTTCCTTGGAACAGACCCCGGCGGTGATGGAATTATTATTAATTCATGGCTGGCGGCAGACCTGGGAATTAAGCAGGGTGATTCCATGGGACTGAAGTATTTTATAATGGGCCCCCACCGCCATCTCAGTGAAGACAGCTCGGTATTTGTGGTCCGCCAGATCAGGCCTATGCAGGATCCTATCTGGGATCCTTCGCTGATGCCAGGCTTTCCCGGCATGTCGGAAGCCGGGAACTGCCGTGACTGGGAAACCGGTACGCCTGTAGACCTGAAAAAGATAAGACAAAAAGATGAGGACTACTGGAATGCCTACCGTGGCACACCTAAAGCCTTTATCTCGATTGTTGCCGGTCAGAAACTCTGGACAAACCCCTTCGGCAGCCTCACATCCATCCGGTTTACCGCCAGTTCAAAAAAACTTGATACAATCGGCCCGGCAATCCTGAAGAAACTCAACCCACGTCAGCAGGGGCTGGTATTCAAACCGGTTTATGATGAAGGGCTAAGCTCAGCATCCAATTCAACGGATTTTGCCGGCCTTTTTTTAAGCCTTAGTTTCTTTATAATACTCTCGGCCCTCCTTTTGGTTACCCTGTTGTTTTCGCTGCATATCCAGACCAGGATAAAAGAATCGGGAGTATTGTCAGCCATCGGCTTCAGAAAGCAGCAGATCTTCCGGATCCTGATCACCGAAGGCCTTGTTCTCTCTGTGGCGGGAGGGATCCTGGGCGCACTGGCCGGCCTTCTCTATAACCGCCTTATGCTTTTTGGCCTGAACACTATCTGGCAGGATGCCGTCGGGATCTCCGGGCTGGAAATGAAAATAAGACCGCTAACCCTGATCCTCGGGGCCATGGCAGGAACTTTCACGGCCTTTCCGTTCATGCTCATCGTTCTCTGCAGGAACCTAAGGAAACCAGCCTGGCTGAGGGCTTCTGCCATAGATTCTGACAACAGGGCTGAACAAAATCGGGAACTCTTTCTCAACAGGCTTTTTGCCTTCCTGCTCGTTTCTGGGTCCATACTGTTCACTGCATTTCTTCTGCTTGACTTAAAGGGAATTCATTCATCCCTATCCCTGGTAGCCGGGGCCCTGATGCTTGCCGGAGGAGGTTTTGCTTTTAATTCCCTACTTATCAGCAGATCGATAACGCACAATGAACTTTTCTTCAGCTTCGTTTCACTTTCATTGAAGAATGCCGGCCTGAAAAGAAGCCGTACCATGACAGTTATTATCCTGCTTGCAATGGGAACCTTCAGCATTTTCATAACTGCAGCAAACAAAAAGACTTTCTATGGATCGGAGAATGATGCCCGATCCGGGACAGGCGGTTTCGGGTTCTGGGCTGAGACAAGCATACCCCTTCGTTATGATCCGGACTCTCCCATGGGCAAAAAGGAATATGCCCTTCAGGACGAATCCTGCTTCAGGAATGCCGGTCTGGTTGCAATGCAGAGGCTTGAAGGTGACGATGCCAGTTGCCTCAATCTAAACAAGGCTGCACTGCCTTCCGTCCTCGGCATCCCCCCGGAAGCATTTAACCGTATAGGAGCCTTCAGTTTTCTTGCCCTTCATAAGGGAATTGACGAAAACCACCCCTGGCTGGCTCTCCAAAAATCCATGGGACCGGAGATTATTCCAGCTTTTGCCGATCAGACCGTGATCACCTGGGGGCTTCAGAAAAAAATCGGGGATACCTTGTTTTACTTGGGGGAAAACGGGGGAAAAATCGGGTTAAAACTCATGGGAGGCCTTGATAATTCGGTGTTCCAGGGATATCTGCTGATCTCCGACAGCCTTTTCCGCATCCATTTTCCCTCCGTGGCAGGTTTTAAAAACTTTCTTCTCGACGGCTCCTCATCCTCCGGGGACAGCATCCGTGAAGCCCTGGAATCTGCCTTCAGGGATTATGGCATAAGTGTCATGCCTGCACCGGTGAAACTTGCTTCGTTTAACGCGGTGGAGAATACTTACCTTTCGGTCTTCATGCTGCTTGGTGGGCTCGGGATGATCATAGGCACATTCGGACTTGGGCTGGTTCTTCTCAGGAATATGCTCGAGAGAAAGAATGAACTCATGCTATACATAGCTTTGGGATATAAACGGAAATATATTCTGAAGCTGGTGTTTGCCGAACACCTGATGATCCTGCTTGCCGGAACATGCCTGGGCATAATTTCCGCCTTTACCGGTATCCTTCCTTCACTCCTCTCACCTGCCTATAAGACCCCGGGGCTGTTTTTAACGCTGCTGGGATCGGTTTTTCTTCTGAATGGTATACTTTGGGTGTGGCTGCCCGCCAAGGCAATCCTTGGAAATTGGCGTAACGACACTTTGTTTAAGGGACTGGCGATATAATGTGTTTGGCCCTACACTCAGATCTCCCGTTAAGTAAGGATTAGCGGTTCTTTGGTCAGGATAAATACTTACTGATAATCCTGAGAATATCTTCCTTTCGCATAGGTTTTGAAATATAATCTGTACAGCCTGAGTCAAAAGATTTTTCACGATCCTCCGACATGGCATAAGCCGTTTGGGCTATGATTGGGATGTTTTGGTTAGTGCCTCTGATCATTTTTGCTACCTCATACCCGCTGATATCTGGAAGTTTGATGTCAAGCATAACAAGATTAATTTCAGGGTGCATGGTAAAAAGCTCAAGTGCTTCTTTCCCGTTCCAGGCATGCAAAACCAGGATAGAGGACCTGGAAAGCAAAACCTTGATAAATTCGAAATTCTCTGACTGGTCCTCAACTACCAATACCGTAGGAACGTTGTCAACCTTAAACACCGGAAGTTTTACAGGGATCGTTTTTTCATTCTTCTCAGCTGCAAGGCCCAGCGGAATAGTAAAGAAGAATATACTGCCTTTACCCGGTTCTGATTCAAGCCAGATATGGCCTCCCATTGCCTCTACATAAGCCCTGGTGATGGATAATCCAAGGCCGTTACCGCCTACATTGTAAGAAACAGATTGATCCAGCTGCCGGAATCTGTCAAAGATCATATCATGGTGACCGGGCTCAATACCAATACCACTGTCCTGAATAAAGAACTGCAGGATGCTGCCGGTTTTACGGTATCCAAACTTCACATATCCCTTATTTGTAAATTTCAATGCATTGCTGACCAGGTTATCGAGTATCTGCCTGAGTTTTGTCTGATCGGCATTAATCAGATTAATTGTTTCTCCTGGTTCCATATCAACTGTGAACTCAAGCCCCTTTTTGACTGCCTTTGGCAGGTATGTCCTGTAGATGGAACCCATCATTGTATTAAGGTCAAACTCTGTACTGATAAGATCGATCTGCCCTGCTTCGATCTTTGAAATATCGATAAGGTCATTAATGATGTGGAGAAGCTGATCACAGTTATCATTGATCACCCGGGAAAATTTTTGCCTCTCCCCGATACTCGTATCCGGATCATCCAGGAGGCTTGCAAATCCTATGATCCCGTTCATTGGAGTGCGGATCTCATGGGACATATTGGCAAGAAATGATGATTTCAGGCGATCACTCTCCTCAGCCTTCTCCTTTGCCCTGATGAGCTCCGCTTCCGCAATCTTGCTTACAGTGATATCATGTAATACACCCGACACTTTTACAGCCTGGCCTTTATTATCCCTGACCAATTCAGCTTTTGAATAAATATCCCTGATCTCTCCATCGTTAGCCCGGTAAATCTGAAATTCCACCTTGTAATCACCTGCTCCTGTAAGAAGCTTCCTTAGTGCATTATCCAATTCAGTACGGTACTCTGGGAGGACCTGCGACTGAATGGTCTGCAGCGGCAATTCAGGTGATTTATACTCGAGGCCATATATCCTGAATGCCTCTTCCGAAGCCCATACATTCTTTGTCCTGAGATCAATTTCCCAGTTACCCACATGGGCTATTTCCTGGGCTTTATTTAAACGCAGTTCACTTTCCTTTAATGCATCCCCTGTTTTCTTCAGTTCAGAAATATCCATTATCGAGGAAAGGAAACATTTCTTTCCCCCTACCGAAATGATGTTTGTTGAAATAAGGGCATTACGCAGTTGTCCGTTCTTCATCCGGGCGAAAACAGGCATGCCGTAAACCTGCCCGTCCTTCATCAGTTCTTGTATCAGTTTATCCCTTTCCTCTGGATTCGCGAATATATCGAGTTCGGCAGATGTATGCCCTATTACTTCTTCGCGTTTAAATCCTGAATCTCTCAGGAAGATCTCATTTACATCCTGGTATATACCATCAACCACTGAAGTAAGTGTCATCGACACCGGGCTACTGTGAAAAATAGCTGAGAATTTTTCCTCGCTCTCGAGAATTTTTTCTTTTGCCAGCTTCTGATTGGTTGTATCGTGACATATTACCATATCAGCCTCAAACCCTTCATAATCGATCTTCGTACCCCGTGCTTCTATCCATCCTGTGCTTCCATCCTTTAAGAGTATCTTGTATTCAATCAGCGCAGTTTCACCCTGGTACACTTTTGAAAGGTCATGCATTGCATCCGGAATGGAATCGGGATGCAGGAGTTCCGTTATATTCATGCCGGTAAAAAGCTTGTTTTCCTTGTCGGTATACCCAAAAATACGGGCGGCTGCAGGATTTGAAAAAAGAATCCTCCCGCTGAAATCAAGGATTACAAGCCCTTCTATAAGGTTATTCACCAACGAACGGTATTTGGCTTCGCTGCTTATTATGGCTTTTTGCGATTCAATATCCTGAAGGTTATAGTCCATAACTTCCCTTTAAACGATTCCCGGTTAAAACAGACCCTTTATCTGAAATCAAAATTATGAAAATTAATGCGATGCTTAACAAATAGAAATTGGATGTTCAGTAAAATCCCGTTGCTGCCTGTTTACCATGACACCCTTCCTTAAGGTCTTCCTCACAACCTTTCTAATGGTCTTTAAAAAATTTGTACCTTTGCACCCCCAAACTTAAAACCAAAGTCCTGATCCCGCAAGGATGGTTTGTCATTCTTTGTCGGGATCTTTTATTTATCATCTGTGGTTGATCAGATCAAATGAATATGCCAGATATCAGAAATATTGCAATTATTGCCCATGTTGACCATGGTAAAACCACCCTGGTCGACCGTATCCTGTATCAGGTTCACCTCTTCAGGGCCAACCAGCAGATGGGCGACCTTATTCTCGATTCCAATGACCTGGAGAGGGAAAGAGGGATCACTATCCTGTCAAAGAACGTTTCGGTAAGATATAAAGGAGTAAAGATTAATATCATTGATACACCGGGCCACTCCGACTTCGGGGGTGAAGTGGAAAGGGTGCTCAACATGGCCGACGGGGTTTTGCTTCTCGTGGATGCATTTGAGGGTCCTATGCCCCAGACCAGGTTTGTTCTTGACAAAGCCCTGGAACTTGGGAAGATCCCCATTGTCGTAATCAACAAGGTTGACAAACCAAACTGTTCCCCCGACGAGGTTCATGAAGCCGTGTTTGAACTGATGTTCAGCCTGGATGCCAGTGAAGCCCAGCTGAATTTCCCTACTGTATATGGCTCCTCGAAACAGGGATGGATGTCGCCCGACTGGAGAAAGCCATCCACCGACATTTCCTATTTACTGGATACTATTATATCCCATATCCCTCCCCCTGCTAAAACTCCCGGGACACTGCAGCTGCAGATCAGCTCGCTCGATTATTCTTCGTATGTGGGGCGGATTGCTGTAGGCAGGATTTCCCGCGGATCGGTTAAGGCGGGAATGCCGGTTTCTCTAGTAAAGAATGACGGGACAATACTGAAATCGGTTGTTAAGGAATTATACCTTTTTGAAGGCCTCAGCAAGGAAAAAGTTAAATACGAGGTCGGAGCCGGGGAGATTTGTGCAGTTCTGGGACCCGAGAACTTCGACATCGGCGATACCATTGCCGATTCGGAAAACCCGGAAGGGCTAAAGCGCATCAGCGTGGACGAACCCACTATGAGCATGGTGTTCACTATCAATAATTCTCCCTTTGCCGGAAGGGAAGGTACCTATGTAACATCGCGTCATTTAAGGGACAGGCTTTTTCACGAAACAGAAAAAAATCTGGCTCTGAGGGTGGAAGAAACAGGTTCGCCTGACACGTTCAATGTTTACGGCAGGGGAATACTGCACCTTGCCATCCTGGTCGAGACCATGCGGCGCGAAGGCTATGAGTTCCAGCTGGGGCAGCCCAAAGTGATCACAAGGCAGATCGATGGAGTCCTTCATGAGCCTATCGAAAACCTCAAGATCCAGGTCCCTGAAAATTTCTCGGGAAAAGTCATTGAGATAGTTACCAAACGCAAAGGCGAGATAGTTAACATCGAGCCAAAACGTGACCGTATCACAGTGGAGTTCAATATTCCTGCAAGAGGCCTCATTGGAATCAGAAATCCTATACTCACAGCTACCGAAGGTGAAGCCATCATCGGGCACCGTTTAAAAGGTTTTGAACCCTGGAAAGGGGAAATGCTGAGTCGGATAAACGGTTCACTCATTGCAATGGAGACCGGCCAGGCCATCACCTATTCCATCGACAAACTGCAGGACAGGGGAAAGTTCTTTATTGAACCGGGTGATGAGATTTACGCCGGACAGGTGCTCGGCGAGCATACCAGAGGAAACGACATTCTCATCAATGTGATCAAAACAAAAAAACTCACTAATGTCCGCGCTTCAGGTACTGATGACAAAGCCGTGATTGTCCCGGCCATTAAGTTCTCCCTGGAGGAAGCCATGGAATACATCCAGGGCGACGAATATACTGAAGTCACCCCGAAATCCATCAGGATCCGAAAGATCATCCTCGACGAGAATGAACGGAAGCGGAGCCAGAAAAAGGTCTGAGACCCGTGATCTGTGATCCGTGAATGTTAACCAGTCTTCGTATCTTTGAGAATTCTTCCATTTGAAGCTTATGAAAGCATTGTTTAGGAATTCAGGGATGAGCATTTGCATGTTCATCCTTTTCAGTTTATTCCTGAAGGCCCAGGAACCGGCAGCTTCCGGGCCAATGAAATTTCAGGATCCAAGGCTTTCAGTTGAAGAAAGGGTAAACGACCTGGTTTCAAGGCTCAGTTTAAAAGAAAAAGTCCTGCAGATGCAGAATGATGCCCCTGCAATTGGCAGGCTTGGAATACCCCCATACAATTGGTGGAGCGAATGCCTTCACGGTGTTGCCAGGAATGGCATTGCCACGGTTTTCCCCCAGGCTATCGGAATGGCAGCGACCTGGAACCCTGAGCTTATCCATCAGGAAGCTGATGTGATTTCTACCGAAGCCCGGGCGAAATACTACGAATGTGTTGCCCAGGGGAAACGCGGCATCTACCAGGGGCTGACTTTCTGGTCGCCAAATATCAATATTTTCAGGGATCCCCGCTGGGGTCGCGGGCAGGAAACCTACGGTGAAGACCCTTTTCTGACAGGCCGCATCGGAATTGCCTTTGTGAAAGGCCTGCAGGGCAATGACCCGAAGTATTTCAAGGTCATAGCCACAGCCAAACATTATGCCGTTCACAGTGGCCCCGAGCCAAACAGGCACAGCTTTGACACCTGGTGCAGCGAAAGGGACCTTTATGAGACCTACCTCCCCGCTTTCGAAGCACTCATTCGTTACGGGAAAGCGTATTCGGTAATGGGAGCCTATAACCGTTTTTGGAATGAACCCTGCACTGCAAGCGACCTATTACTGGATAAGATCCTCAGGAAAAAATGGGGATTCGGTGGTTATGTGACCTCCGACTGCGGGGCGATCTGGGATATCTATAACGGGCATAAGCTTCAGCCCGATTCTGTAAGGGCTTCGGTACTGGGAGTAAAAGCAGGCTGCGACCTAACCTGCGGGGATGAATACGGCAGCCTGGTACATGCTGTTGCCAAAGGATTTATCAGCGAAACGGAGATCGACGTTTCGGTGAAACGCCTGTTTATCGCGAGATTCCGCCTGGGGCTGTTTGATCCCGATTCTCTTGTCCCATATGCCGGGATCAAACCTGCCGAAAATAATACCCCGGAGCACGACCGGCTTGCCCTGAAAGTGGCGGAGGAAAGTCTGGTACTCCTGAAGAATGACAATCATACGCTGCCCTTCCGGAAATCGGTCAAAAAGATTGCAGTCATAGGGCCCTATGCAGACCGGCTTTCCGTCCTTCTTGGCAATTATTGCGGGAAACCCTCGGCTCCCGTGACTATACTCAGCGGAATCAGGGAAATCGCGGGAAACAGAACGGAGGTGCTTTATGCCAAAGGCGTTGACGGCCTTGAAGATGCTGCCATCAAACCTCGGGAAAATCCGGTCAGTCCCTCTCCTGAACCAACCGCTGCAGAACTGGAAACTTCAGCTTTGCAGGTTGCCGGGAAGGCCGACGCCATTGTTTTTGTGGGAGGCATTTCTCCATATCTTGAAGGTGAGGAAATGGATGTGAACATCCCCGGGTTCAGTGGAGGCGACAGGACAAGCCTTGATTTACCGGCAAACCAGACAAACCTGTTAAAGAAACTTGCCTGGCTGGGCAAACCCCTCGTCCTTATCCTGACGAATGGCAGCGCACTTGCATTTAAACGTGAGACTGAACAGATCCCGGCTATTCTCGAAGCCTGGTATCCCGGCCAGCAGGGAGGCAAAGCTGTTGCCGAAGTGCTGTTTGGCAAGTATAACCCCGCAGGCCGTTTGCCTGTAACTTTTTATAAGTCTGCGGATGAGCTTCCCCCGTTTACCGATTATTCAATGAAAGACAGGACGTACAAATATTTTGCCGGGGAACCTCAGTATCCTTTTGGTTTCGGGCTCAGCTATTCGAAATTCGCCTACCTGGAAACCGGTATGGATAAAGGAGGATACTCATCCGCAGACACCGTAAAACTTAAAGTAAAAGTGAGGAACGATGGGCCTTTCGATGGGGACGAAGTGGTGCAGATTTATTTCCGCAAGAAAGATTCCCGTTTTGACAGGCCGTTAAAAACTCTATGCAGTTTTCAGCGAAAAAACATACGGAACTCAGCAACTGAACTGTTTGTTCTGCCGGTTGCGGTAAATGACTTGCGCATATTTGACCCGGCCATCCAGGATTATTACGTTGAACCGGGAGGATACGATTTACTGATTGGCCCGGATTCGGCAACCCCTTTGCTAACTACCCATATTGAAGTAAAGTAATATGAGACGTGTAATGAATTTGGAAGTAAAAACTCATCTGAAGTAATAAATATATAATAAATTAGTGATTATCCGGAATAATGTCGTATCTTTGCACAAATTATTAAAAATTATAGTATTATGAACAAAGGTGTTGTCAAATTCTTTAACAATAGTAAAGGATTTGGATTTATCAAAGACGAAGAGTCAAACAAAGAGTATTTTGTGCATGCATCAGGCCTTATTGATGAAATCAGAGAAAACGATGAAGTTACTTTCACTCTTCAGGAAGGAAAAAAAGGATTAAATGCAGTAAACGTCAAAATAGCTTAGCTAAGTTAGTTTACTAGATTTACAGATCTTGAGGCTGTCTCGAAAAAGGGACGGCCTCTTTCTTTTCTGGTTGATACCAGAGTTGTCATTGCCATCAACAATCAAAAATAAATCCTAAAAACAGAGCAATTGTTGCAAGAAATCCGTATCTTGTACCGAATATTAAAAAATTTACATTGAAAAACAACCGAAACAGGAAAAACGATGTCTTGGCAAACCGAATGAATTTGGCAAACCATCGGCTCAATGTACCCCATGTCAAACTGGCAACCGGGTCAGTCCTTGATAAATTCCCTATCGTGCTTGACGGTGGAAGAACCGTGATATTTATCTCAGATAAAAGCAAAGAAGCTGAGATCAGGCTGAGGTACAGCATGCGTGGGCGCCAGGGATAAGATATTAAAACAGGAGCTACTCTTCTCCGTATACTTTATATCCTAATCCACAAGAGTTTTCAATATCACCCCGCTCCCTGATCAGTAAAACATATCCGTTTGTATCGACTGCAACCTCAGCGGGGTAAGTAAATCCACAAAAATTATAAGGCGAAAGTGTAGACGTGTATGCGCCAACATTATGTATCAGAATTAAATCGTCAACTGAAACATTCGGGAAGTCAACTTCGTTTAGAATTATATCTATCGGTGTACATGTTGCACCTGTAAGAATTGCTGGTGAATAATGTTCGTTTTCTTTTAAAGTACTTATGAATGATCGTTGTGTCCTATAATGTAACTGTCTTATTCCAAGATGATTAATGCCAGTATCTAAAATTATATATTTTTTACCTTTTGAGTATTTAATATCTAAGACCTTACTTACTAAAATAGCTGATGTTGCAGTTAAATATCTACCACTTTCAAAGAATTTATATTTAACTCTATCGAGGAATTGTTTTTTACTTTTAAACAAATCAGCTAAACCGGTTTTTAATATATTCATGTTTAATCCTGATTGGTCTGCTGTTTCTGCTACTCCAAATCCTCCTCCGAAATCCAGGAAATCCAATTGATTGAATTCGTCTTTATTTTTTTCCGCAAATTCTATCAAAAATGAGGTGTTTTGTATAATATCCTGAGCATCAAAAAACTGCGAACCATTAAACATAAAAAGTCCATTAATATTTACTTCATTCTTGTATTTTCTGATTAAGGGTATTACATTATTTTCGTCTATACCAAATTGAGAAGAAACACCCCCCATTTTTAACAAAGAATTACGATTAGAGAAATCCGGATTAATCCTTAGGGATATATTTAATCGTTGATTTGATGCACTTGCAATGTTTTGTAAATCTTGTTCAGATTCGACATTGTAAGATAGGATATGGTTCTGTATACCTGATAATATTGCTTCTTTACTTTTTATTGGACCTCCTAACACAATTCTATCAGAATTAATTTTTGATTTAATAAGGTGTTGTAATTCGCCAACAGATGCTACTTCAAAACCAAAACCTGCTTGATTAAATAGATTTAAGACAAATGGATTAGGATTAGCTTTTACCGAATATAATAAACGTGACTCAACTGGCAGGGCTGCCTGAAGTTCAACTATTCTATTATTTAGTTCAATGACGCTATAGATAATTAGTGGTGTTGAGAATTTATTGACGATTTCAGCAATGTCGATGCTGAGATTAGCGTGTAAAATGTGGTTAGATTTTGATTCAATCATGTGTCGGTTTATTGTTTTTTAATAAGAAATATTGACCTTTCTTAAATATTGGGGTAAAGGATTTTCCAAGCGAACTTTCTAAAAATTCATTCATTGCCAAATAGGCACCATATAACTGAGGTGTCGAAGTCGGGTCTTCTGCAATAATAATACCACCTTCAGCTAATCTTACAGCGCATTTATTTAAAGCAGAGAGCGTTGGGTCATACATGTCAACATCAATATTTGCAACCGAAATTCTATCTATTGCTTCCGGTAATTCATCTGAGCAAATATTCCCTTCAATAAGTTCAAAAGGAGCTCCAGTATCTTTCAGGGTATCAGTAATATATTTCTTTGTCTCACCGATGCCGAATAATTTATGGGTACCTTGCCATATAATGTCCTGACTATTTTTTGCCTCTTTATAATTGAATCCGTCAAAAGTATCCATAAGCCATGCCTTTCGTGATGGAACTTTGCTTACTTGCGATTGTTCATGCAAGAAATTAAGAGCGGTCAATGATGATCCACCAAGAAAGACTCCGATCTCAACAAAATCTCCGGGAATGTTTTTAGTTAATTCGAGCGCTTCGCATAAATTTTCGTGAACAATCATTGTCATATGAGAAATACGGTCAGCTTTTTCCCATGTTTTTCGAATCGCATTGAATGCTGATCTGTTAACAAATCGATAATCCGTTTTAGAGGAATCCTGATGAGGCATGTACTTCCCTCCATGCTCTTTGATCTTTTTTAAAACAGGCAATGCGTCACTATCGCAAGTATAAAAAATAAATATCAGAGAATTGGGGATTTCTTCAATGGGTATTTCATCAAGTGAAAATATAATTTTCCCCAAATCCGATATTCGATTGGGTAAATTATGGCAATCTGTAAGAACATATTTCTTGTAATCAGGATATCTGTAGTTTGCAATTTTTAAATTTACCGGGCTTTCAAAAAGTTTCTCTGGTTGAACTCTTATAAATACATCCTGGCTTGGATCAATAATATCTTCAACTAACTTCTCCGTTGTTTCATATAATTGTTCATCTGTTATTAATGACATTCTTTCGTCAAATTGATTTTTCATGATTTTTTATTTTAAGTTTAATTCCATCTTTGAATGGATCCAGATTGAATTTGTCAGGGTTGTTTATACG
This sequence comes from Bacteroidota bacterium, assembly GCA_026391775.1. Lineage (GTDB taxonomy): Bacteria > Bacteroidota > Bacteroidia > Bacteroidales > FEN-979 > CAIRDP01. The sequence continues at coordinate 29,544 of JAPLDK010000054.1, read as the reverse complement.
GTTCATGTTAATTGCAATAAACGGATCATCGTTTGACTAAGATTATTTTCTGCCGGGAATGCGATTGAAAGCATCCCCCCGGGAGTTTCAACCGAAAGTGCCGTAAACACCAATAGGTTTTTAAAACGGCATTGGTGTATCCGTTGCGGTTCTGTTTTCAGGGTTTCAACAAAATCAATCTCATACCATGCCGTTGGCACGCGAAATCCGAGGCCGATGGCTTTTCCTGCGGCCTCCTTCGCGGTCCAGAGGAGGTGAGTAAGCTCAAGAGGATCTCCTTCACTGCTGCATAGATCCTTTTCACGAGAGCTAAGTATGGAGGCTATGATGGTTCGGTTTTTCTCTGTGATGGTTTCTACATCTATGCCCATTGGAACGGATAAGGGAAAACATAAACCTGCATTCCATGATTCATTATGGGCAATGGAGATGCCGTAAGGCCGTGGAAGATCACCTATTACTGGTTTCCCGATGGAACCGGTAATGATCCGGCAGGTTGCTGATGGAATATCCGGGAAGACTGTATTAATAGCCATCTTTCCGGCTATCCTTCCGTTCAGAAATGATCTTCTGCGGATATCTGAAGTATAACCGCCACCGGTATTAATTTCTTCCTGATGAAGCAGCATGCGGGTTCTGACGTTAAGTTCTTCGTTGCTGAGTGAGGGACAAAGGACCAGGCCTGCCGCCAATTCATCATTTCCTGATGAAAAGCGGATTAATGATTGAAAAATTTCTTTTAGTTTTTCCACAAGGTCCTCTTTGATATGATCTCCTTTTATAAACCGGGGTTCACCCATTGCATTAAGGCAAGCGCAATCTCTTTAACGCAGGGTTGAGCTATAATGGAAACATGATTGCCCGGAATATTTGCAATCTCAAGATTTTTTTTGATCCAACGGCCCCAGTCCAGATCAGCCGTTCGGACTGAAATTTCGCTTTGGCCATCGTGAGGGAGCAAAGCATCCATGGCCCGGATTAGCAATGTTTTTCCATCGAAGGAGCCCGGACTACAGGCAGAAGTGATCTCATTATGATGGATCATCAGTTCCAGATATCCGTGAAAATCAGTGATTCTCATATCAGATGGGACCAGATTAACCGACTTAAACTCATTAAGAAAGACTTCGGATTGTTCTTCCGAAGTTTTCCCTCTCAGGTTGTCAGCGCTGATCACAAGCGAACGCCCGGTCAGATGTGCCACTTTACCGGCAAAAATCAGCATCCGGTCAACGGGATCAATTTGTTTATTTTCCCTACCGCCGGATTCTTCAAATGGAGCGAGCTGATCAATGATCATCAGCCTGGGATTCTCTCCTGATCTTTCCCCCACTTGCCTGGCCATCTCAAAGGCGATCAGGGCTCCCATCGACCATCCTGCAAAAATCACATCATCTTTACAGTCAGGCAAACTGATCTCTTCCAGGTAGAAACAAGCCATGTCGCCTACGGTATCAACCTTTTTCCCATACAAGCCGGTCGCTTGCAACCCATAAACAGAATACTCTTTCCCAAGTTCCCTGGCAAGTTCAAAATAGCATAGCACATTACCACCGGCGGGATGTACAAGGTACACTTGTTTTTTTCCTGACCCGGGCCGGATAGAAACCAGGGAAGTGGGCTGCTCCATTCCGATTGATTTGCGGATAAGATCAGCCAGCAATACTACGCTCCCCCGCTCAAACAAGGTAGCCAGCGCGAGGTGAATATGAAATTCCAACTCAATTGCGGCAAACAATTGGATGGCAAGAAGAGAATGTCCGCCCAGATCAAAAAAACCATCACAGATCCCTACCTCTTCCTGTTTCAGTATCTCCCTGAAAATATTGACAAGCCTGAGTTCGGTGAGGTCGCGGGGTGGGGCAGGTAATTTCTTTACATCCCCGATGTTTCCGATCATCCGGTGCAATTCCTTTAAATCTGTTTTTCCGTTGGAAGTGAGTGGAAATCGCTCCACGATATGCAAAGCCGAGGGGATCATGTAAGCAGGAAGATGAAGTGAAAGCCATGTCCTGAGTGCATTTTCATCATAAGCAATGCCCTGTTTCAAACGAATGACAGCATGCACTGAATTTACCGAAGAAACATTTTCAGGAACAAGTACGGCAGCCTGTTCAATGGAAGGAAAACTGTTCAGTACATATTCAATTTCCCTGGATTCAACCCGGTAGCCCCTGATTTTCACCTGGTGGTCGCTGCGCCCCAGGAAAACCACCGCTCCATCTTCGTTCATCTTTCCAAGGTCGCCGGTACAGTATATCCGTTCACCTGCCCTGAAAGGGTCATCAGCGAACTTTTCACTGCTCAGTTGTGGCTGGTTCAGGTATCCCTTGGCAATATTCTTTCCGCTGAGAACGATTTCTCCGGGAATACCTTTCGGGAGCAGACGACGGTTCTGATCGAGGATATAAACCGATGTATTATTCAATGGGAACCCGATCGGAATCACGAAATTCCCGCCTGTAATATCAAAAGGAATTTCAAGTGTCAATGCACCGATCGTTGCTTCAGTTGGGCCATAATGGTTGATGATCCTGAGTGCCGGAGCGATGTCCCTTACTCGCCTGACAATCTCAGGAGTGCATTTTTCACCTCCAAGCATGAGTAGTTTCATGGGCAATATGTTTTCGGCCCTGGATGAATGGAGCAAACTTACAAGGTGGGAAGGAACAATTTTAAGGCAATCGACTGGCCAATGACCAACCCAGTCGGCCAGCAGAGATGCATCGGTGGTATGGTTTTCGGGAATAATCACGACTTCACCTCCATGGATCAGTGGCGGGAATATCATGGTATTTCCCAGGTCGGCCGTGATGGATGAAATGGTAGCAAAGGAATCGCCTGCCTTCATATTTATCCGTTGCCAAATGGCTTTAGAATAATTAAGAAGCTGGTTCGATGCAATGCAAACCCCTTTGGGAGTTCCGGTGGTACCTGAAGTATAGATAACATAGGCCAGGTCATCGGGACCGGGGAGTTCCTGCCCAGGGAACGATCCGGATGAATCTGCCTCTTTCATATGCCCGATACCCTCCTGTGCAGTCATCATCCCACTGAACAAAAGAACCGGAATTCCTGTCTTTGCTGCTGCCGGAGAAAGCTCCTCCGTACTGATAATCAGTTTCAGACCGGAATCTCCCACGATAAAGTTCATTCGCTCCTCAGGGATATTCATATCCAGGGGAACATAGGCAGCACCTGCTTTGAATATTCCAAGTATCGATATGATGAGTGATGCATTGCGGGGAAGAAGCAAACCCACCAGGTTTCTCTTCACAACACCATGTTTGGCAAGCAAATTTGCAAGGTGATCAGAACTTATTTCGAGATCCCGGTAGGTGATTTGATGATGAATGTCACGCACCGCCATGTTACCAGGGGTTAACCTGACCTGGGCCTTGAATTCACCCAACCAGGTTGCAGGCAAAGTAGTGCCGGGCTCAGAATAAACGATCGTGCTACCTGTCCGTTGCGAACCTTCGTTCTCGGGGAAATATACCAGCCTGCTGCATTGTTCTTCTGGATGGCTGATAAGAGAAGTCAGTAAAATCTTGTAATTGACTAGAAGCTTCTGAATCGTCTGTTGAAGGAAGAGATCGCTGGGAAAGGTTACCGAAATGATAAGTTCCTGGTTCGCCTCCTCAACCCAGAAATTCAAATCGAATTTGGAAAATGAATAATCAATGTTCTCGGGTTTAACCGATAAGCCTTTCACGCTGTAAAGCGACGGGATGTTCTGATGAACAAAATGAACCTGGAAAACAGGGTTTGTACTCAGGCTCCGGTCGGGATTAACCTCTTCGATCAGTTTCTCAAACGGAAGTTCCTGGCGCATGAATGCCTGCTGGCAATATGTTTTTATCTGCTTCAGAAATGCGATAGCAGTTTCTTTTTCATTTACTTTCACTCTCAGCGGCAATGTATTGATAAATAACCCCATGGTTTGCTGGAACGAAAGCTGGTTGCGCCGGGCAACAGGGACACCGATCATGATCTCCTGCTGACCGCTGTATTTCGACATCAGCAGTCCGAAAGCACCAAAGAGCATTTGAAACAGCGTAAGATTTTCATGTTTACAGAATTGCCTGATCTTTTCTGTCTCTGTTGCATGAATGGAGTTAACCTCCTTTCTTCCTATATGCGACATGATTGCGGGCCTTGGAAAGTCAAGGGGGAGACGAAGAGGTTCCGGTAAATCCGCCAGCTGACCTTTCCAGAATTCAAGTTGTTCCTTGCAAGCAGGGGAGCCCATCCATTCCTTCTCCCAATTCACAAAATCGATATACTGGTACTCCGGAACATGGAAAGGGGAAGGTTCTTTACTTTCAAGGGCGGCATAAGTCATCGATAGTTCCTTCGCAAACAGTGCATTTGACCAGCCATCGGAAATAATATGGTGCGGATTGATCAGCAATATGTATTCCAGATCGCGCAGATGGAGCACTTTGAACCTGAGCAACGGAAGCTTGTCAAGTTGAATGGCAGTTTTCCCGTGTTGCAGGGCTTCCTCCATGGCTCTGATTTCCCTTTCGTTTAATGGCAGATGCCGGAGATCCTCATAGCGAATCCCGGTTTTTCCCGAAAGATGGACCTGCTGAACCGGCTTCCCTTCCTTCACAAAGAAGGTTGTGCGAAGTATCTCATGCCGTTCAGTAAGGATTTCGAGGCTCTTAATAAGAATATCGATATTCAGGGGAAATACGGCAGATATCCTCAGGGCAACAGGGTTGTTATAAATTGCTTCCCCCTCGGAGAGGTTGTGCAGGAACCACATCCTTTCCTGTGCCTTTGACAAGGGATAGATCCCTTCGGAATTCCGTTCCATTTTAGGAGGTTTTCCTATCCTGGGGGTTGACTCATCCCTCCCCTTGTGCAGCATGGCTTTCAGCTGACCGGGGCTTAATCCCGCAAGACGTTCATTTAATGATTTTTCCTCCTTTGCCATTATTTTAAACCATCAGGGATATGTCAGCACAAGTTTTCCGATATGTTTTGAGCGGGATAAGGCATTCAGCGCTTCTTTTACCTGTCCTACCGGGAAAGTCACACAAGGGATAGGTTTAAAAACCCCGGCATTGAAAAGTGCTGCGATCGCCAGGAGTTGTTCCTTTAATTTTCGCGGTTGGATCAGGTATAATGAAATATCCAGTACCGCAAAAGTGATCCCATTCCGGAGCAATTTCATCGGCAAAGGGGTGTTTCTCGCAATATCCTTTTTATCGATCTGAATAAAGCGGCCGAATGGTGAAAGTATTTCTATCCCTTTCATCATCGCATTTCCCGAAAGTGTATTTAAAACAACATCGACTCCCCTGCCTTTTGTTAGCTCCATGATTTCATCGCCGAAGGCAGTTGATCTCGAATCCATGGGATGGAGGACGCCCTTTTGCTTCAGAAATTCCCTTTTCTCAGGCGATCCTGCTGTAGCATATATTTTTGCTTTCTTCCAGCCTGCAATTTCCAGTGCAGCAAGCCCTACACCACCGGTCGCAGTATGGATCAACACCGATTCGCCCCCGGTAAGGTTAGCAAGCCTTATTAATCCCGAAAAAGCTGTTAAAAACACAGTTGGCAGCGCAGCTGCTTCCGCAAAGCTCAGAAAAGGCGGTTTAGGAACAACCTGGAGTTCCGACAAATTGAAAAGATTGATAAAATGGCTTACCGGCTGTACTTTCCCGTCAATGAAAGTTCCGGCCGACAAAGCAATCACTTCATCTCCTTCACTGATCTCTTTCACACCAGGTCCAACGCGGGTGACGACCCCGGAATAATCGGAACCCATATTTGAAGGCACACCGGGAGCTTCAGGATATTGTCCCATAGCGATCATCAGATCCCGGTAATTAAGGCCGGCAGCTTTTGCCCTAACCTGTATGTAACCGGCGGGAGGATCTGCAGCAACGGCCTCTCTGAAACTAAAATTCAATGAGCCTGGATTACCAGGATCGCAGTTGAAACAGTCATACACCGGCTGTTTGTTCAGTAAAGTTTTGCTAACATCTTCCACACTTTTTCCTGAAGAATAGCCAAGCCGTCTCAGCAAGGCTTCCTTTTTTTCGGGACTGAGGCCTGCGATTTTTTTTAACAGTTCATCATTGTTCATTTTCCATCTCCTTCAGCATGGCTTCAATATTTTCGGATCCTTTCATTGCAATGATCATTTCCACAATCCGATCCGATAATCCTTTAATTGTAGGGTTCTCAAAAAATACATTCGGCTGGAGTTCCAGATCAAACTCATCTGCAATATTAGAGATAGTTTGAATTGCAAGGAGTGAATTCCCTCCAAGTTCCATAAACGTGTCATTTACCCCTATTTTTTCGATCCCAAGTATACCTTTCCAAATACCAGCTACCGCATTTTCGATTTCGTTGGACGGAGCCTCAAAAGGAGTCGATAGCTGGGGCCGCTCATAGGTGGAGGCACTTTCTTGCTTATCTTCTTCTTTTTCCTGTTTTTCCCATTTTTTGTACGAAGGCCTTTCCTCAAGAATGTCCTGGTTCAGGTTGGTTGTACTGATCACAAGTTGTGGGAACTGCTTAAAGTTGAGAAGGCGCTTAAACACTTCAACACCCTCATCGGGGAGTATGTCGTTCTTTCCTTCGAAGTAGCTGGTCTCCTGGACCGGTTTCGGCGATGAACCTTTGGAAGACGAATTTTTAAAACTGCCGAAATTCTGCTTCAGGCGACGGAAGGAAACCTGCCCAATGCTCAATAGAAGGCGGTTCTCTTTATCTGCGATCTCTACTTCAAATTTCAATTCTTCATCCTCTGCTTTCCAGTCTTCGCTGATTTTAAGGTGGCACCAGAAATGTGCTGGCAGAGGAAGGTGAACTTTAACATTTTTATATGAGTACGGGAGATACAGATTCATGTCAACATATTGAATACAGCTTGATGTAGCTACATCAAGCATAGCCGGATGCAGGGTGAAGTATTTCAGATCGTCAAGAAACTCATCCCTGAGTTTGACTTCGATGATAAACTCCTTTCCGTTTGATTGAGCGGATCTCTTGCAATCCCAACGGTTACCATATTTTAAAACGGATCTGTTTTCTTCGTTAAGTAATTCAAGGAAATGAGGTATGTTGTCGGTAGTTCCTCCGATTCGCTTTGACAGTTCCTGAATGTTGATGCTTAAAGAAGACAAACCTGAAGATATATTGAATTCCCCTTTAACGTGATCCATCCAAACTTCCCGCGCAGATTCGCCTTTTATCTCTTTACTGCTGATACGGAATGACAATGCATCGCCTGAAGGCTTTACCAGCAAACGTATATTCCTGCTGATTCCTGCATCATAAATGAGTGGTGTCACGAATGAAAAGTTCAGGACTTCAAGATGACCAGCCGGATTTTTAATGTTGACATATTGGTTGAGAATCTCCAGTGTGGATATCCCCAGAAAAGCCGGCTTCCCCGAAAGAAGATGAGAGTTTAACACCCAGTCACGTTCGGGATCGATGTCGACCTGATAAATATCCTGATCATTATCTGAAGATCGTAATTCCAGCCTTATTCCGTTCCTGATATCCGTTTGTTTCAGTAGCTTTCCCGATTGTAAAAGCTGTTTCTTTTCAGCTTTTGCTTTTTCCCAGCTGGCTGCCATTCCAACTACTCCCCATTGCCCCCAGTTGATGGAAAGCGTGCCATCGCCCATTAGCCTTTTACGGTATTGTGCAAAGGAATCCATGAACGAATTGGATCCGCAATAATCAATCCTTGCGGCTTCACCAAAAATGGAGGAGACTGAGGAGAAGAGGAAGAAGAAATCCAGCTTTCGTCCCCTGAAAATATCATGCAATATCAATGTTCCGTGGAATTTGGACTTCAGTACAAGGTCAGCCAGTTCTTTTTCTTTCAAAGCAATGACGCCTGCACCCGGCATGCCGGCAGAATGCAGTACCCCCCTGATTGGCCCGTGTTCCTTTTCAATTTTATGCACAAGGTTCTTTGTCCCTTCATAATCAGAGGCATCCAGTTGAGCAAGGATCACAGTTGCACCCAGCGATTCCAACTCCATGACATCGCGTACGCGCATGGCATCGCGGTCATCACGTCCAGCCGATTTAGCAATATCAGGCCATTCGATGCGTTGAGGGAGAGGTGACCTGTGAGTCAGCACCAGGGTGGATTTTACCGTACGGGCTATAAATTTTGCAAGTTCCATTCCAACCCCGCTTATGCCACCTGTAATAAAGTAAACTCCATGATCAGTCAAAGATTTCTCCGAAAGCCCCCCGCTTTCGGGGCAAACCTGCGTGTAATCTTCAACCCAGCGATAACCATGACGGTAAGCAACAATCGTGTCATCAGAGGCCAGCCGGCACTCACTGATCACGGTAGATGCCAGTTCTTTCAATTGATCGGGTTCCAAAAAAGCGGGGAGATCGACCATCCGGGAAATGATCCCCGGATGTTCCTGCCCGATCACACGTGCCGCACCCGCACACAAAGCCTTTTCAGGTGCTAAAACTTCCTCACCAGTGACATCAAAAAGATGGTTGACCACGAACAGCAGGAACTGGTTTTTCACGAAACCTTCGCTGATGAGCGCCTGCTCAAGATACAAAGGGCTGTAAAAATGAGCTGCCGCAAGCTGCTCTGAATAAATGGGTGCCAGATGGCCTGTTACCGGTGCCTTACTGTAATTCCAGGCAAAAATTACATTGGCAGGATTCCAGTTTTCAGATTTAAGTGACTTTATAAGTTTAATATAATGTTCCTTTCGGCCGGGGTCAATGGTAAATCCTTCCTTCTCACGGGCAAAGTCCAGACCTGTTTTTACAGTGAAGCAGCTTAAACCTCCAGCATTAAGTTCATTGGCAATTTCCCTGCACAGGCCCAGTTCATCAGAAAAGAGCAACCAGCAGTCCATCTCCGAAGCCAGGTCCGCAATAGCCATGCCATTGACCGGTATCCGCTGAGGTGGAGCAGACCTTTTCCAGCCGGGTATATAGAACCATTGGTTAATATCAGATTTCTTTTTGTTTTCAGATTTGGCTTTGACCCCGTCCTTATGCGAAAAATCGATGATATAGGGTTTGCGCTCGAAGGGATAACCCGGATAAGAGACCAGTTTTCGTTTGGTTTTATCAAACAGATTCCATTTAAAATAATCGCCATTGGCCCAGATCTGACCCAGTGCGGAGTAAAAGTAAATTAATGGATCGGTGTTGCTATCCACTACAGGGATTGTGCTGATTACACCATGAGGATTATCTTTTACAAGCTGGCGTTTTACAGCAGATTCAAGGGATTGACCCGGGCCTGATTCTATAAAAACGGCAGGAGCTGCATCAAGACATAATTTGGCGGCATCTGCAAAGCGAACGGTTTTCCGAACATGGTTTACCCAGAAATCGGGATTGGTTGATTCCTCCGGGCTTAACCATTGTCCGGTTACAGTAGAGGCAATTGGAATGGTCGGAGGAGAAAGGTTTATTTCTTTGAAAAATTTTGCGAAAGCAGGCAAAGCAGGTTCCATCATTGCCGAATGAAATGCGTGTGAAGTCGGAATTTTTTTATTGAAGGTTTTGGTTTTGTTCAGTTCTTCTGCGAAACTGTCAATAAGTTCCACAGGGCCTGATACAACACATAATCCGGGGCTGTTCAGGACTGCAATTTCAAGCCCTTTTGGAAGCATTGGTCCCAGCTGTTCTTCGGTAAGCAGTATTGCCAGCATGGCTCCTATGGGCAAATCCTGAACAAGTCGGCCCCTGCGGGCAACAGCTTTCAGGGCATCTTTCAGAGAAAAAACTCCTGAGATTGTGGCTGCCACATATTCACCAACACTGTGACCTATAAGCATGTCTGGCTTAATTCCCAGGGAAATCAGTAGCTGGGCCTGGGCATAGCTTACCATGAAAAGCGCCGGTTGTGTGATATATGTTTCATTAATCTTCAGGGCAGCAGTTTCTTCATCGGCAGCCGAAGGGAATAATATGTCTCTTATGTCAAACCCCAGCTCTTCTTTCAGTATCTCTGCACATTCATCAATGGTCTTTCTAAACACCTCCTGGGTTTCATACAAAGGCAAACCCATACGGATATACTGATTTCCCTGGCCCGGGAACATAAAAACTACCGGTCTTTTCTCCACTGATTTGATGGTTGTGGCGTTCTTTGTGCCAAGCCCGGAAAGCAGTTCTTCCCTGTTCCGGAATGGTATGGCTGCCCCGTTAAGGAAATGGTGCCTGCCATAACGCGAAGTAAATGCTATTGCATGGGGGTCAATGTCAGGATATGCTTCGAGAAAGGCTTTGATCTCTGCCTGGGCTGCAATGACTGCATTATGGCTGCGACCCGAGACCAGGATGAGGTCACAGGGAAGTTTATTAAGTTCGGTGCCGCCAGCCGGAGCTTCCTCAAGAATAATACAGGCATTGGTCCCGCCTACACCGAAAGCATTCACAAGAGCACGCAGAGGCATCCCATTTTCGGGCTGCCAGTTTCTGAGTTGGGTATTGACAAAGAATGGGCTGTTCTGAAAGTCAATCTTCGGGTTTGCCTCGTTGAAATGCAGGGAGGCAGGGATTTGCCTGTTCTTAAGACAGAGAGCGGTTTTTATCAGACTCGCTGCACCCGACGCGATGTCGGTATGGCCGATATTGGTTTTCACTGATCCGATTGCGCAATACTGTTTACGGTTTGAATACTGCCCGAATGCCTCCGAAAGCGAGGTGACCTCAATGGGATCCCCAATGGGTGTTGCCGTTCCATGAGCCTCGACATACGTAATGGTGTCGGCGGATATTTCGGATAAGGCAATAGCTTCGGTGATTACCTCTACCTGCCCTTCAACCGAAGGAGCAGTAAACCCAATTTTCTTGTTCCCATCATTATTAATGGCGCCGCCTAGGATCACGGCATAAATGGTATTGTGATCACGGATGGCATCTTCCAGGCGTTTCAAAATGACAACTCCACACCCCCGGCTGAAAACAGTTCCGTTGGCATCCTTGTCAAACGTCCGGCAATGCCCGTCAGCCGATTCCATTCCTCCGGCCTGGTAAATATATCCATGCTTCTCGGGGATTTCAATAGTGGCCCCCCCTGCTATGATAAGGTCACTTTGGTAATTCATCAGGCTGTTAATCCCCAATACCACGGCCACCATTGAGGTGGAACAGGCGCACTGGACATTCACACTGGGGCCCGTGAGGTTAAGCTTATATGATACTCTCGTAGTAACATAGTCTTTGTCGTTGCTGGTAACGATGGATGCTCCGCTTGCATTTTTCCTTACCCAGCTATTTCCCATGGTCGAAACAAGATGCAGTGGTGTGCCTGTGCCACCAAATACGCCAATCCGTTCTTTTGTATTGTAGGGATCACATCCTGCATCTTCCAGAGCATGCCATGCACATTCCAGAAAAATCCTCTGCTGGGGATCCATCAATTCAGCCTCCCGGGGAGTGTACCCGAAGAACTCTGCATCGAAATACTCCGCTCCGTTAATAATACCGCGGCTCCTGATATAATTCGGTTGTTTGAAAACCCCAGGGTCAACCCCGGATGCAATCAGATCCTCATCTGTAAAAGTGCTTAGTGTTTCCAATCCATCCAACAGGTTCTTCCAGTATTCATAAATATTTTTTGCACCGGGCAGGCGGCAGGCCATTCCGACAATTGCAACTTTACCGTCCAGGCTCTGAATTTCATCTGATTGCATAGTATATAGTGTTAGGAATGATTGTTATCGGGAAAAATTCGTTTATTGATCTGTTGCCTGATAAACTTGTTCCGCATTTCAACCCTCTTTGCGATATCTCCATAGGAATGATCCGGCTTATCCTTGCGCAGGAATGCTGCAAGGCTCCGGAGCGTCGGATAATGAAAAAGATCGACTATGCTGACTTCAGTGTTGATTTTTTCCGCAATCAGGTCTTTCATCTTTACGAGAAGTAATGAGTGACCTCCCACTTCAAAGAAATTATCCTGTAGGGTGAAGGCTTCATGATCAAGTATCTCTTTCCAAATCCCTGAAAGCAGGGCCTCTGTCTCATTCATCCGATGTTGGAAAAATTCCGGGATTTTTGGCACACTCGGGCGTAAATTCATTAGCGCCTTAAAATCCGTCTTGCCGTTTGGAAGAGTAGGAATGGATGGCGCTATGATGAAATTTCCCGGAATCATGTACGCCGGTAAATGAAGACGTAAAAAGTCCCTGAGTTCATTCTCTTGTATTTTTGTCTCAGGTCCAGGGACAATAAAGGCAGTCAACCGGACATCCTCCTCCTTTTGTTCCCGGGCATTAACAAACACTCTTCGGATCCCCGGGAAACGAAGAATTATCGTTTCAACTTCACCCAGTTCGATCCGGAATCCCCTCACTTTTACCTGATGGTCGGTCCTGCCAAGGAATTCGACGGCCCCGTCAAACAAATATCTGCCCAGGTCGCCGGTCCTGTATATTTTACTCCCTTCATCTTTCCTGAAAGGATCGGGAAGGAACCGCGTTGTTGTCTGATCCGGGTCTTCGAAGTAACCATCTGCAAGAACATATCCTCCGATATAAATCTCACCGGTCACACCTATCGGGACCGGTTCCAGGTTTTCATTCAGGATATACATGAACGCGTTGAAAACAGGGAAACCAATCGGAACCATCCTGAGGGGGCTGTTACGGCGGCAATGCCAGCAAGCCATATATACCGTGGCTTCAGTCGGGCCATAGAGGTTTATCAAGGTGCCATCAAAATCCAGGAAAATCTGTTCCTGCAGCGATCTTGAAAGTTTTTCTCCTCCCGAGATAATATTTTTAAGATAACCGGCCCGTTTCAGGACACCGGCATCGCATAAGGCCTTGAGCCCCGAGGGGACGAACTGTACCGTGTTCACCTGCATCTCATTCAAAATGGCCTCCACTTTTTCAGGAGCCTGCAGTTCCCTTCTTTTTTCAAGTACCAGCCTGGCGCCGCTAATCAGTGGAGTGAAAAGCTCACAAAATGAAATATCAAAATTTATAGAGGTCGTGGATAAAAAAGTATCTCCGTCCGTAACGTTCAATTCCATTTTCATCCAGATTAAAAAATTAATCAGGCTGTCGTGACGGATCATCACGCCTTTGGGATTCCCCGTTGAACCTGAAGTGAACATGATGTATGCCAGGTCGGTCGAACTGTTTTGTTCTTCTGCTACTGCCGGCATGAGCAATGCCGATTCATCCAGAAGGTCATTGAGAGGGATGATCTGTTCCGATAATTCCTGCTTCCTGTTTATCCTCTCCTGGTCAACAACAAGGAAGCGTATCCTGGTCTTTTCAATGACATAGCGGAGACGTTCCTCAGGATAATACGGGTCGAGGGGAATATATATACCGCCTGCCTTGAAAACAGCTATAATGCACATGACCATGGCCGGGGAGTTTTCAAGATGAATTCCTACAGGGACCCCTCTATATACTCCTGCACGTCGCAGATTTGCAGTGATAATATCTGTTTTATGACCCATCTCCCGGTATGAGATCACTTCCTGCCTTGAAACAAGCGCAGGCAGATCAGGAGTTTTTTCGATCTGAAGATTTATCAGATCAACTAAGGTTCTTTTGGGATCCAGCGAAAAAGCGGTCTGGTTCCATTGAAAAATAAGCTTGTTAAACTCTCTGGTGGAAAGAAGGCTGAGATCATTAAGCCTTGTTTGGGGAGCAAGGCAGATATTCTCCAGAAGTTGAATAAAATGATCGAGCAGGATCTCAATAGTTTCTTTTTGGTACAGTCTCCTTGAAAATGTGAAGACAATTTCCGCATCTTCATGATTGTCGAAGATCTCAGTAAAAATATCGAATTTGGAATTGCCTGAAAATTGTTCCTCAGCACTGCCCGTAATACCCGACAGGGTTGAAAAATCCCAAATGTTTTCATGATAAGCAAACATGATCTGAAAAAACGGGTTGATCCCCGGAATTCTATCTGTTTTAAGAACTTCGTTCATATGACTGAACGGGAACCTCGAATGGGGAAGATTTTCGAGGATAGCCTCCTTAACCGTCGCCACCCAGTCACTGAAGGACAGCGTGGGATCGATCTTTACCCTAAATAATATAGTATTGACGAAATATCCTATTGCAGAGAGATACGATTTTTTTACCCGGTTAGCGACAGGAGTTCCGATAAGAAAATCATTATGGCCTGTATGACGGTATAAGAGAATTGAAAAAGCAGCCAGGCAGGTCATATACATGCTTGTTCCGAGTTTATCGCTCTGAGCTTTGATCCCAGACCTAAGCCGGGAATTTATTTTTCTGCGTACCTGCCCTCCCTCTTGCGAAAAGGTTTCAGGTCGTACAAAATCGGTAGGGATCTCAATGAAAGTTGTTACATGCAAAAGCTGTTTTTGCCAATATTCCCTGTCCTCTGAATAATCAGCTCCGCCAAGGTATTTCTTCTCTTCCCTGCAAAACCGAGTGTACGAAGATGCAGAGTCAGGTCGGCCAGGTTTCAGGCCGGACTTTGCATGGTCGTAAGAAACCGAAAGCTCCTGCAAAAAAACCTCGAATGAGAAACCGTCAAAAACAATATGATGTACAACAAATGCCAGAAGATGCTGATTATTGCCAAGTTTAAAAAGAATAAACCGGAATGGATGCCCCGATCCAAGGTCAAATGGTTCTGTGGCAATTTTCCGGACATGCTCCAGAGCATCGGCTTCTGATAAAGGAAGATTCTCCGCTCCTGAATGGAATATTTCCAAAACTTTACAATCTGTAACCGTAGTAATTTCCTCCGTTTGTTTTTTGGCGGTCGGAAACTTTGTTTTCAGAGATTCATGTCTGTTGGTAATTTCCTGAAGGGCTTTTTCAAGACAGCTTATATCCAATGCGCCTTTTAGTGCAATACTGTAAAAAATATTATAGGCCGAAAGACCGGGCTCGGCCTCTTGAAGGAACCACAATGCTTTCTGGTTTTCTGACAAGCCGGAATACAGGATATCGCGCGGCTCACCATCAGATGACTGGTCTTCATTCAAATCCTCTTCGGCTTGTACGGGCACGGTTGTCCTTGCTGCATCCCTTTTCCTGTTTTCCATGGCAAAGGCAGGATGCCCGGCCAGATTGCCGGGCGTGAGACAGTCAAATATACTTTTGATCTGAATGGCAAGCCCGGTCCTCGAATTTACCTCCAGCACGATAGCATTGGCTTTTAATGAATTTCCGCCAAGATCAAAAAAGTTATCCTCCGTGCCTAAGCCTTCAAGCCCCAAAACCTCTTCCCATATGTGGACCATCATTTTCTCATTCTCAGTTGAGGGGGGTACAACAGGGTAGCCAAGGTCAGGCCTTTGAATTCCCGGCAATGGCAATGATTTACGGTCAATTTTTCCATTGGCAAGTTGAGGCAGAGATTCCATCGTGACAAAAACTTCAGGAACCATGAAATCGGCCAATGCTCGCATCAGTGTTTTCCGCAATTCATTAACCGGCCTGGAATTGTTCTCATGATATACCACATAGGCAACCAACCTCTTACCGTTTCGCCTGTCTTCAACAACTTTCACAATAGCCTGCCTGATAAAAGGAACGGAAAGGAGGGCATGTTCGATTTCTGAAAGCTCGATCCGGAACCCTCTGATTTTAACCTGCTGGTCTTTACGCCCGATATAAATCAGCTTTCCCGACTTGTCTTCCTTCACTATATCACCGGTACGGTAAAGGCGCATGAGAGAATCCCCGTTGATCCGGGCCGAAATGAACTTGTTTCCCGTGAGTTCGGGAAGGTTCAGATAGCCCCTTGCAATGCCTTCCCCGCAGGCAAGAAGTTCACCGGTATCCCCTGGTTTTACCAGGTTCAAATCGTCGCCAACTATAAACACTCTTGTTCCATAAAGTGGTTTTCCTATATTGGCGGCTTCACCAGGTAATAAACGGCAGGCTGTAAGGTTTGCGGTTGCTTCCGTGGGGCCGTACAGATTCCATAGTTGTAAGTCGGGCAACAGGTCGAAACTTCTTCCCATCAGCTCATCTGTTACGGCTTCTCCGGAGAGATAAACACAGGAAGGTGCTGATTTATTATTGCCCATAACATCCCCGTTCTCCAGGTAATGCAGAATTTCAGACCAAAGAGTTGGCACGCAATATAAGCCCATGCCCTGTTGGGTTGCATACCATTCCAAAAGCTTTTCGGGCTGGCGGATTAACGAAGGATCCAGGATATGAAGCGTTTTTAAGGACAAGAGGGTAGAATAAAACTGTGTGACCGCCGCAGCAAAGATGAATGAGGAAGTCAATGGCAAACCAACCCTTGTTTCAGGCATGACCCATTGGCAAAACCAGTGTATGTAATAGCTCAGGTTACGGTGTTCGATCATAACCCCTTTAGGATTGCCGGTGGAACCGGAAGTGTATAAAATATAAGCGAGATCCGATGCATTGATAATCCTGGCTTCCGGAACTCTTTTTTCGGCATGATCCTTTACAACTGGCCAGTCGGGAATGAGCCATTGAGTATGATTGCCAGGCAGAGTCTGAGAAAGCGAATCATCTGTGATTACAAGATTTACACTTGCATCCTGAAGAATATACCGGATCCGCTCTTTAGGAAAAGCCCGGGAAAGAGGGATATAGGCAGCTCCTGTTTTTAGAACAGCCAGAATTGAAATGGCCAGGTTAACGGAAGGGTTCAGATAAATCCCAACCAGGGAGCCGGAGCCTGTTCCGGATTCCTGTAACTGCCAGGCCAGGTTGGATGAATACTGGTCCAGTTCACTAAAACTGACGCACTCATCCCCGCATATTACAGCCGTTAAGTCAGGAAATGCTGCCGACTTAATAAAGATCTCCTCAGGTAATGAAATAAATCTTTTCATCGATAATAACCTGCCGGAATAACCTGGTCAGTTTAAGATTCCTTATTTAACACTGAAGTCCCAGAGATTGTACCTCAGCAATTGATCAGAACTTGCAGGAAAGTCGCCAATCAGGTATTTCAGTGTAATGATCCTTGCAATAATTGCCTGACGGCCTGTTTCCACATAAACAAGTGCAGTATTATAATCCATATAGGTATTGATCACATTAATCTGGGTCGAAGTGGCCATTTTCAATTTTTGAACTTCATTATCATATGTTTTTTTCTCAAGAATTGCCAGTTCAACCTGGTTTTTATATAATGGGAAAAGATGCCCCAGGTCGCTCAATAATTGAATTACCTTCATCTTAGAATCAAACTTTAGTTTTTCAAGCTGTATTTTGTTGAATTCGTAGGATGAAAGTTTGGTTATGTAATCGCCCTTACGTTCCTCATTTTTAAACGGTATTTTGTACGACAGGGTGAGATTCAGGGACGAACCCGGCGATCCGCTGGAAAAGGTTTGATTGAATTCGGAAAAGGGCTGATATGATGTTGTTCCAAAATACATATAACGGAGATCAAGGTTCAGATCATTTATTTTATTGTATTTGGCGCCTTTCATTTCAATCTGTGTGGCCGATGTTGTAAGCTCCTGGCTTTTATAATAATGGGTATTGACTATCATGGAATCAGCGTTCTTTAGTACATAAGCAGCATATTGTGCCCAGGGAAAGGATGCCGGATCCGGAAGAGAATCGAGAAAAAGAGGAAAATGTGTTCTGCTAAGTGTCCATTTCATTCCGATCGATGTGATCAGATCAAATAATGAGTTGGTGAGTTGGTTTTTTGCTTCGGTAAATTGCTGACTGATGTTAAATTGGTAAGATTTTGCACGATATACTTCGGCTTTGGGTATCTGCTCATCCGCAATCATCTGTTCAACATCTTTAAGATATACTTTCGCATCCTTTTCAGCAGCACTTTGGATCCTGTAAATTTTGACCCGTTGATACACGCTGTAATAATCTATAAGGGTGTTTTTTATGAATTGGCAGATCTCATCCGTAAACGAAACATTCTGGGCCTTGTTCATCATCATTGTTGAAAGGAATGTTACATTATTGGTATTGTTCCTCCCTAAATCGCGAAGCAGGGGCATTGTGACACCGGCCCACATTCCCGATGCGTTGATTGCCATGTTAGTACTCGGGAAATAACCCGGGACTCCTGAAATTATTTCTGTTTCGGTGGAAAGTTTAAATCCCGTATAAAACTTTATCCCAAGACGGGTCGGGACCAGGAGTTGTCCATTTAACGAATAGGAATCCTGAAATGTGACGGTCGGATCGGTACCGTAAAAGCCATAAGTGCTTAGAGAGAGTTGCGGATTAAAAGCGCCTTTAGTGCTGGTTAGCCGGCCCTGGCTTTCACCCAGGATCTGTTTTTTTAAGCGGATGTCGAAATTTGTTTCAAGGCCGGATTGTAAAACCCGGAATATCGACAGGGAATCACAATTAAAAACCTGTTGGCTTTTCACGGCGAAGATCCCTGCTACAAGAAGGAGTATGATCAGAATGGTCTTTTTCATGCCAGCTGCCGTTTGGTTAGTTCTGCAAAGAACCCATTCTTTTCGATGAGCTCTTTATATGTGCCTTGTTCGATCAGTTCTCCTTTATCAAGGACAAAAATCCTATCAGCATTGATAATAGTACTGAGGCGGTGTGCAATTACAATCCTGGTCGCACTCAGTTTATCAATACTGGAACTTACAATCTGTTGTGTTTCATTGTCAAGAGCGCTGGTTGCCTCATCAAAGATAAATATCCTGGGGTTTCGTATCAGGGCTCTTGAAATGATAATCCGTTGCTGTTGTCCACCCGATAAGATATCTCCTCCCGGTGGAAGGATTGTATACATTTTATTAGGAAGGTTATTGATCTCGTCGGCACATCCGGCCATTTCTGCAGCTTTCCAGGCTTCATCCTCGGTATACAATGATGAACCTGTGATGTTGTAAAGCACTGTCCCCTGCATGATCTTGGAGTTCTGCAATACGACCCCCAGTTGATCCCTTACACCACGAATGTCAAGGCCACTCAGTTCTTTGTTGTCAAAAAGGATGCTGCCGACATTATAATTTTCAAATCCCAGGAGCAGTCTGATCAATGTGGATTTCCCCGAACCTGAACTGCCTGTAAGCGCAACAAACTGGCCCGGATGAATAGTCATGTTAAGGTCTTTCAGGCTCCAGTCGGGAGAGTCAGGATATTTAAAACTCAGTTGTGTGATTTCGATACCCCCTGAAAGTTCTCCCGGATCTAGCTTCTCGTTCATGTCTTCGGTATCGGCCTCCAAAATTGGCTGAAATAACTGATAAGTGGGCTTGATATTCAGCAAAGGCACCGCAACCATAAAAGTCTGGATCATGGCTCCCTGAAAGCTGAGATACGCACTGTTAAATGCCACAAAATCACCGATGCCAAAGCCAGGCATGCCCGATCTGAAAATACTGTATACCCTGATAAAGATCAGCATGGAAGCAAGCACCGGAAAAGTAACTGTAAAAATGCTGGCTACCATGAGGAGTATCCGTTTCTGCTGGTAATGGTCTTTTTGTTGTGAATAGCGTTCTGCCCAGAGTGAAAACACCTTTTCCTTGCTGCCGGTAACCCGTATCTTGTTTATTCCGCGGATGGCCATCAGCAGAAATCCAGAGATCATGGCATCCATACGGCGCATGAATACAACATGTTTATATGCCAGAAGGCTTATGGTGAGAGTAAATCCGGCCACAACAAGACCCAAAACAAGGGCAAGGAGAGCCAGTTTGAGATCGTAGAAAAACAGAAGAGCAAGATAAAAAACCGAAAAGATGCCCGATATCATTGCTCCCAATACAGTCGTTGACATGGTATCACGGATACGTTCTATCCCCATGCTCCTTTCTGCGAGGTTACCCGGACTGTAATTCCTGAAGAAATCGACCTTGAGGGAGAGTATTCTGTCCCATAACGCTGACTGGAGCTTATACCCTGCTTTCCCGGCCATACGGAGAACCGCAATGGATTTGGCAAAGTTCAGCAACCCGATGGTAATCACGCAGATCACCATAATACCTCCGATTTGCCATAGCTCATGGGTATTGCCGCCCGGGATAACGGTATTAAACACATAGCCTCCAACGACAGGAATGATCAGGGCAAGCAAAGCGCCAATGACGCCGATGACCATGAAACTGATTATGTCGCGGTAAGTGAACTGAAGGGCAAAGAGAACAAGGTCCCTGCCCTGAATTTTTCCTTTAGGGAATGGGGTAAAAAAGCTATAGGCTTTTGAATCCAGAAGTTTATTTAAGGATTCGTGAACCAGTTCTTTTTTGCGGTTTTTCAGATCGATCATCCAGTACCCTGTGTTTCCTTTGGAGATAAGACCAACCGGTGTTTGACCGGATTTGAGGAAACCCAGCATTGAACCGGCGTTGTTGGTCCACCAGTGTGGGTCAAGGGTTACCATCCTTGACCGGATATTTGAGGCCCTTAGGATGTTCCAGAGATAATCATGTTTCGCGCTGATACGGTTTCCGGGATCGGTGAATTCGATCTTTTCTTCTTTTCCGATCAGCTGGCAGGTCTGGTAAAGCAACATATTTGGATTAAGCACAGCTTTCGTGTCTCCGGTATGGAGCTTTTCATCACTAAACAGATTATCTGTAGCTTTACCTGAAATTATGGATTTGAACCGTGTCAATGCATTAAAAACCGCATTGTTCCTGAATGCATAGGTCTCTTTCACATGAGCAAGTTCAACTCTCTGTTCCATTGCATACAGTTTCTTGAGAATGGTTACGATCAGATTATTAAATCCGAATAACGAAGCCTGGAATTTCTCATTTTTAATTATCTGGCTTGTTGTTAAAACAGGTTTCTGAACGCTTGCACCAAAACTCATCCAAAGGTTGGATGTCATTGGAAGAAACGGCAGGCCGCAAGTAATAGGATCAGCAAAGTTGTAATACATGGGTTTAAGGTTTGCAGCTTCAATCCACAACACCTCCCCGGGATCAGATACGCAGTAACTTTTCAGGGGATCTGCCGAAAATAGGGGCATTGCCGTAAGACCATTCATGAGTGGCATAGTACCGAACAGATTCAATCCGGAAGAGATCCCGAGGAACCATCTTTCAACCAGATGCGTGGCATAATCGGGGATTGCCGCCAACAGTCTGTTTAGTGAATCTGAATCAAGCACTCCAATTGTACAGTTGGTTAATGCATTGATAACCAGGGAAAATGAATCGTTTTCCCGGAAACCGGGTACAAGATACGGAGCGCTGACACGGAAAAGGAACAACCTCCGGCCCTGGCCTGTGGGAAGTTTTTCGACATAGAAAACGTCAGCATCTCCGGTTTCAAGATAAAACACCTGTGATATTTCACTATGCAGGGAAAGCACTTTATTGCTAAGCAACTGCCCGGTTCCGGAATAAAATGAAGAAATCGCCTGCTGCTCCATATCAGTTGAGATTTACCAGTTTAAAATAAAGTCCCTGCTGATCTTTAATCATTTCATCATGTGTGCCGCGCTGAACGACTTTTCCCTTATCAAGGACAATGATTTCGTCGCAATCGCGAATCGTACTTAGCCGGTGAGCGATGATCAGGGTGGTGCATCCCCTGCGGCGAATGTTGTTGTCGATGATTTTTTCGGTATTGGCATCCAGTGCACTGGTTGCCTCATCCATTACAAGAATGGTCGGATTAACCACCAGTGCACGGGCAATTTCAACACGTTGCCTCTGGCCTCCGCTGAGGTTGCTGCCGGCATTAATTAGAATGCCGTTATACCCGCCAGGCCGGGATGAGATGACATCATGAATGCAGGAATCTTTAGTTGCCTGGATAACATCAGGAGTTCCTATAGTATTATTCCACATCGTTATATTATCGCTGACCGTACCTTTGAAGAGGAATATTTCCTGGTCAACAAGTGAAACTGAATTTCTGATGACATCCTGGGGATGGAAAGTCCGCTCCCGGCCGTCGAAAAGGATCTCGCCTGCCCAGGGATGATACAAGCCGGCAACCAGTTTTGCCAGGGTAGACTTCCCGGAACCAGAACCTCCCACGAGGGCTATTCGCTTCCCGGGTTCCACATGCAATGAAAAATTTTCAATAAGGGGATCGCTGAAACGATCGTACCCGAATGTGACATTTTTGAAATCCAGGAATCCGTGCAGCTTCGAATTCGCCGGGGCAATGACTGAAGGGTCATCGTCAGCCTCACTTTTGAAAAAAATATCTTCGTTTGTCGAAAGGGCATCCTGGATGGTATCCAGGTTGCTCTTCGCAACCTGGAGGTCACTGCCCATGGAGACCACCGATTTTACCGGGCCTGTAAAGTTCGACATCAGGCTCTGGAATGCAATAAAAATACCAATGGTCATTTCCCCGTAAATGACAAGCAGTCCTCCGAGTGTAAGAAGGATGATATTATTCAGGTTTGACAGAAAATCGGGTAAGGCATCCAGCAGGTTGGATGTAATATTCAGTTTCTGGTCAAAAACGACAGCATTGGAAAGGCTACCGGACCAGAGGCCGTAGAAATCGTTTTCGGATCCGGTGGCTTTGATGGTCTCGATCTGCTCCAGCCCTACACCGGCCGTGCTAAACGTACGCTGGTTCCGCTCAAACAGCAGCTGGTTAAGGGTCGATCGCTTTTCGGAAATAATCCGAAGAACAAAAAGATTGACCAGGATTACAGAAACACCGATAACTGTAAGGAGAAGATTATACTGTATCATTACGATCGCATAAAACACAACCGTAATCATGTTTGAAACTGTAGCCGTAAGCTCGGTTGAAAGCAATGTGGCAAGGTCGTCATTCAGTTGAACGCGCTTGAATATCTCACCGGGCTGACGCGTCATAAAGAAACGTATCGGTAGTTTCAGAATATGCATCAGAAGCTTTGAGGATTCCACAATGGCGAGCCGCAATTCGATTTTGACAAGAATTTTCTGTTGCAGGTAAGTCAGGAACCCGTTAAAAAAGAAAAGACAGGCAATCAGCACGAGCATGGGTTTAAAGTAGAGGGGCTGGTTCAGGTTGATAATATCGTCAAAGAACAGCTTGTTCAGTCCGGCCATAATAATTGCAGGGAACACAAGTATTGCGCCACATATCAAAACAAATCCAAGGTCAAACCTGCTTGGCTTTATACGCGCCCAAACCCTACCGGTAAAAACATTCCGGTGATTATCAGGTTTGAAATCAGGGCCGGGTGTAATGACCAGGGCCGTTCCATCATATAATTTTTCCAGTTCCTGTCCGGTGATTTTCTGTTGCCCTTCATGGGTGTTGTTCAGCAGGTAGAATTCCCTGTCATAGCCGGTTAAAACGCTGTAATATCCTCCACTAATTCCAATAATTACGGGCATTGGGAGTAACTTCAGTTCAGCCAGGCTGCAATTGCGCACTTCCGATTTAAAGGCATGGGCGATTGCAACCTTCATCAGACGGAAAGCAGGTATATTCGAATTGTCCGAAACGCCGCATTCCTGGTTCAGTGCATTCTTGTCAGGATAACAATGGTAATATGAAAAAACCATTGTGAGTGCAGCGGGACCTGATTCATTTTCCCCGATCTGGAGAATGACCGGAACCTTTTTTTTCACATGCTCATTGCCCATGAGAAGCTCTCGATTGATTAGTCATGAGGATTATTCGAAATATGATTTGAAAATGGGTATGATATAGTCGATAGGAGGTTTCTGCTTTACAACGACGGAAGCCCTGCAAAGCGTCCCGGTATTGATGGTGTATGGAGGTCCCGCTTTATTCGACCATTTAAATCCGCTTATTGTCGAGGAATCGGCTATAAGTCTGATCTTGACTCTGTATGTAGGACCCTGCTGTTCGATCAGGGCAACAAGGTCGGGGTTATTTAATTCGTCAATGATGGAGGTTGTATTGGATACAAAATGATTTACCTCCACAACCTCACCCATCAACCATCCGTAGAGATTATGATTTACGGTAAATGGTTCTATCATGGTTTGCATTCCCGGCTCCACAACAGCGTTTGAGTTAAACGGGATAAAGAGGTCCAGCAAATGATTTTTCTCGTTTTCCATATCTTCAACCACCATCATACGGGTGCCCGCATTTACGAAGTCACCGCTTGTAACCGACTTGTCTATGATCATTCCATCAACAGGACTGCGGATGATTGTTTGCCGGTCATAATCATCCTGCAGATCAGCAATTTTTTTCTTCAGGATCTGGATCTGACCCAGGTAATCTTCCTGCTTGTATTGACGCTCATATTTCCAGGATTGCTGATCCAGCTCATTGGACTTGACCATTTGTTCGGTCTGGATGTGCTGGTTTTTCGCGTCTGACAATTGATTTTTAGCATTCACGAAGTTTTCCCTTGTAGCAAGTCCTTTATCCCATAGATCCTGTTGCTGCTGCATCTTCAGTTCAAAAAACGAGATCTGGTCCTGAATTTGATTAAGTTCTCTGTTGAGTCGCTCCTCCTCCAGGTTGTAAAACCTCATTTTATAAGGATAATCTTTTGTATCCCTTGTCTGGAGTAATGAATCCTGCAACTTCAGCACATCCAGTTCAGCGTTCAGTTCAATCAGCTGATGCCTGAGTTGGGGCTGGACAAGATGAAGCAGGATTTCGCCTTCTTTTACTTTTTCCCCTAATTCTATATTGACCTGTTCTATACCACCGGGATAGAGTGCTATGATCCCGTGAAGGCCTTTTCCGCTGACTATTTCACCGAGCCCGTCAATTCGCTGCGGAATGCTTCCGAATATCCCCCAGAAAACAGCTACAACTGTCAGCAGTCCCAGAGCAGCAAGGGATATCCAGTATCGCGGACGTGTGATCTTCAACATGCGGTTCAAGTCCTCAAGATTACCTGCCGATCCCGAAGGCTTTGATTTTTCTGCCTTATCCATAATGAAAACTATTGCTGGTTAACAAAAAGCCTCCAAGGGCGGGTTGTATTCAACAACCCGCCAGGAACATTTGATATGATAAAAAAAACTATTTCATATGTTTCTTCATAAATTGAAATCCCTTCTCTTTTAACTTCTTCTTCCACTCACCATTTTCATCGAGATGGAATTTCTTATGGTGCTCCTGATAAAGCGCTTTGATTTTGTCTGTCATTTCCATTGCTGGTCCTGGCTTGCCACCTTTGGCGGGTCCAATTGGAAGGGGTGGAGTTACCCGTTTTTTTTGATCTTTCATGGTGCTGATTTTTGATTAGTGAAACATTAATTACGGCTGGTGCTTTTCCTGTAATAAGTCAGTCTTATGAATTTGAATTTTTTTAATGATCAAAATAATTCCATAGATGAACATGATCGTTGTTATCGTGCTCCAAACCTGGGTAATAATACTGATTTTGTTGAAGCCTTTCACATCATAAAAATGGATAAGGTGAATCCTCAATAAGATATCTGAGAAGTCACGAAGAGCCAGAAAGCTTGTTAAAAACATAAAATATCTGATGTAGGGCATTTGACGGTAAACCAGCCTGGTATGTTCTTTCGGAACTCCATGGAGATAAGCATAGTCAATAAAAAAATACATGGCCATGGGTCTTTTCGCAAGCATGGTCAGACACCAGAAAACTACCAGGCCTAAATTCAGATACACATAATTCCACAACATCTGGTGCGCGGTTCTTGAATCCAAGTTCAGAATGCAGTTAATAATCATGGTAGCAAGAATAAATAATCCAGTCACACTGTATTGTTTTTCTTTAATGAAAGTGTAAACTGTATAGATGATACCAGGCATCGTCGACAAAAGCATGGCAAGGTAATCGCCAAGTAAAGTGCGACACGTATTCCATATCAACAACGAAAATCCAAGATAGAATAAAAGATCCAAAAGGGTGTGTTTGTTTAAAATCTTTGAAAGCATCTTTGATTAAGGTAATGATTGGATCAAATATACTCCTTTTCCATCCTTTTTCATCTAAATTACCTTAATATCTTTCATAGGCTTTTCAGATATTACTGTAGCGAATTAACCATCGTGTATTGAGTGGCATATCTTTCCATGAATCACCAGCCCCGGAATCACTAATAGTAATGATCCTCTTGACCCTGTTCTTCTCCATTGACAGAAGATTATCTAAATCTGTTTGTTAAAGAACACTATCTGATTTTTCACTATCTTTACTTTGTCTTTTATACCCAATAGCCAAAGGGTAAGTGGTTGCCTCTTCAAGATCACCGTCGGGAAATTCTATTGTTTTACATCCCTATCCTCCAAATTTCCCAGCATCTCCACTTCTCTCTTTATGGGGAAATATTAATGTGATGGCTAAGGTTAGACATTATGAGAATAGGAAGAAGTATATCATTATCTGAATTAATTGAAGAGACTATGAATGACTTTGATAAAACTAAGAAAGAACTTGTAAAAGAATTACAAGAATTACGTAAGGAGAATGATGCATTAAAAAAATCATACGAAAAAGTCATAACCCAGCGAAAACCAGTTGAAGTAAACTTACTGGAAAATGAACAATATTTGACTTCAATTTTAAATATTGTCGAAGATGTCATCTTTCAATTAACTGTTGAACCACATGAGCATTACCGTTTTTCCTCTGTCAACAATGCATTTATCAGAATTACTGGAATCCCCCTGGAGAGGATCGTTGGTAAATTGGTGAACGAGATCATCCCTGAGCCTTCGCTGAGCATGGTTTTAGAAAAGTATAAGCAAGCCGTTGAAGCTCATTCCATAGTCCAGTGGCAGGAGACATCCGACTACCCATCAGGTCGGTTGATAGGTGAGGTGAGTGTAGCACCCGTCTATAATGAGGCGGGCATTTGTACCCATTTACTGGGGACTGTCCATGACCTTACTGAAGGTAAGTGGATAGAAAGGGCACTGAAAGAAAACGAACTCCGTTGCAGGCAAATCGTTGAAAATTCCTCAGATTTTATTTGGGAAGTTGATTCATCAGGCTTGTATACGTATTGTAGCGATAAGATTATCAAAATTCTTGGATATTCACCCGATGAAGTAGTAGGGCATAAGTATTTCTATGACTTCTTTGCTCCTGAAATTCGTGATGACCTGAAAACATCCGCATTTTCAGTATTTGCGCATAAAGAACCGTTTCGAAATTTTATTAATCCCAATACCCGTAAAAATGGTCAGACTGTAATCTTAGAAACCAGTGGTTCACCAATCCTTGATGAAAATGGTAATCTAATTGGATATCGTGGGGCTGACACCGATATAACCCAGCGGATGCATTCGGAACAAGAGTTACAGCATAGCCATGAAGCGTTTAAAAACTATTTCGAATTAGGTTCAGTGGGAATGTGCGTTACTTCCCCAGAAAAGAATTGGATTGAAGTTAACGCTCGGCTTTGTCAGATGTTTGGATACACCAAGGAAGAATTACAACAATATACATGGGCTGATCTGACCCATCCTGATGATTTGGCTGCGGATGTTGAACTGTTTAATCAAGTGCTGTCGGGTGAGCGAAATTCATATGATCTTGATAAACGCTTTATACGCAAAGATGGCTCGATACTCTATTCAACTCTTTCTGTGACCTGTCAACGTAATGAAGATGGGACTTTACATCATATTCTCGCTTCATTAATCGATATCACAGATCGAAAATTGTCGGAACAGGATTATCAAAGGGAAAAAGCCTTTATGGATAAATTATTTGATAGCTCTCCTGAAGCTATATCTGTTTCTGACTGGCAAGGTCTGCTTGTTCGTGTTAATACAAAATTTCTTGAACTTTTTGGATTTACAAAAGAAGAGGTAATTAGTAAGAAAATTGACAATTTAATCGCGCAGGATCAATATCACGATGAAGCTGTAGAAATTACCAATAATGTGGCACACTTGGGCACAACTATTGAACATGAATCGATAAGATACCGAAAAGATGGGACTCCCGTTGATGTTTCAATTATTGCAACACCCATTACTGTTGGTGATCTCTTTATTGGAGGATATGGAATATATCGGGATATCACTCCGCGAAAAAGGTCGGAGAAGGCACTCAAGGAAAGCGAAGAAAAATATAAAGCCGTTTTTAGAACAATTCCAGATGCAATTGTGCTTACTCAAATGGATGGAACGGTTGTTGATATTAACTTTGGGTTTTCCAAACTGTCAGGTTTTACCAAGGAAGAAGCGGTGGGTTCAACCTTACTGGAAATGGAACTATATTCGGTTCCTGAAGATAGAATTAAACTGACCAAGGCTCTTCAAACTAATGGGATGGTGGAAAATCTTGAAACCCTGATACGTTGTAAAATAGGTTCATTAGGAACAGTTCTAATTTCAGCTTCAATAATAAGCATCAACAACAAACCGCTCATTTTGTCAATAACCAGAGATATCACAGACCGTAAATTGGCTGAATTGCAGCTTATAAAACAAGCCGAAGAGTTAAAAGAGCTCAATGCTACAAAAGACAAATTTTTTTCCATTATCGCACATGATCTGAAGAATCCGTTTAATACAATTCTAGGATTTACCGATATATTGTTAACTAATTTTCAGGAGTTTGATAACAATGAAATCCTGAAATACTTAAACATTATAGATACCTCATCAAAACATGCCTTTACTCTGTTGGAAAACCTGCTTCTATGGGCTCGTACCCAAACTGGCACTATCGATTTTCAACCGGAAGTAATTGATCTTCGAAGTATTGTTCGGGATGTTATCGAACTGATAAAAAATCAGGCTAAAAAGAAAGAAATATTTGTATCTTCCAGCATCATGGATCATTGTCCTGTCTTTGCCGATAAGAATATGATAGAAACAATTTTACGGAATCTTTTCACAAATGCGATTAAATTCACGCCTAAAAACGGGAGTGTTGTAGTATCCATAATACACCAGAACAACCAGCTTGAAGTTTCGATTAGGGATACTGGAGTGGGCATTGCCAAAGAGGACATGGAGAATATATTTAGAATCGACAGGAAAACCACAAATTTAGGAACCGAAAAGGAAAAGGGTACCGGGTTGGGGTTGATCTTATGTAAAGAATTTGTCGAAAAACACGGTGGGAAAATTTCGGTAGATAGCGAACTTGGCAGTGGTAGTACCTTTAAATTTACAATCCCTTAATCGAAATAATCACTTACTCTCACGACAGGATTGAAATTGTTTAAAATGCAGACTGTGTCTTTCACTGAGAACCATTTACGAATTCTTATTGTCGATGACAATGAGATTAACTGTGACTTACTGGTATATCACCTCCGGGAAATGGCCAGTTCTGATATTGCCAATTCAGGAGAAGCAGCGATTGCTAAAGCTCGTCAAAACAGGTATGACTTGATTCTATTAGATATCAGCCTTGGTATAGGAATGAATGGGGTTGAAGTGTTAAATGAGATGAAAGTTCATGGAAGCAATAAAAACACACCTGTTATTGCAGTTACCGGGTCTGTTACCGAATCTGATCAAAAGGAGTTTTTAACAGCGGGATTCAACGGATTTCTTTCCAAGCCATTCTCTAAGCAGGAATTGATGGATGCCATCAAAAGTGTTATCGCTTGAATTAATTGAGTGGGGTTGTGAAATAAAAAGAGGGTGTCTCAAAAGTCGAGACACTCTCTTTTTTTTATTTATAACTCTCTGATTGTTAATAAATTAGTTCATAAGTTTTAAGTGTAATCGTCTGATATTCTGCAAGATGTACTTATCTTGCAGCATGAAACAGATC
>JAPLDK010000050.1 GCA_026391775.1 Bacteroidota bacterium | reverse complement strand
CTCCGACAACGGCCTGCCCGTGAACAGCATCCGCGCCATCGCCCAGACCCCCGACGGCTTCATCTGGCTTGCCACCGAAGAAGGGCTTGTGCGGTTCGACGGCAACAGCTTTTTCACCTTCAACCCATCAAATACCCCGAATTTCGTCGATAAGGATGTGCAAAGCCTCTATATCTTCCGCGACTCTTCCATGGTGGTGGGATTTTACCACGGCGACATCCTCAGTTATAAAAAACTTCAGTTCAACCGCCTTTTCGACCGGGAACTGAACTGGATCAAATGCGTTCTTTCCCTGGCCGACGACCCCGGCAAAGGCTTATGGTTCGGAACCGACGGCATTGGCCTGGGGCATCTTGCTTTTGACGGGCAGATGACGTTTATCACCGATAAGAACGGTCTGCCGAATACTTTCATCCAAACCCTGCTCTCCGACCGTGACAGCTCGCTGTGGATAGGCACCCGCTTCGGCTTATGCCACCTGAAAAACGGGAATATCAAAGTGTATTCCACCCGGGAAGGGCTTTCGCATAACGATATCCGTTCCCTATGTTTCGATATGAACGGGAACCTCTGGGTAGGCACGAACGGCGGCGGGATCAACATTTTCAGCCAGGGTAAATTCAGCCGTTACGCGGCTTTCGGGAAAATATTCAGCCAGAATATTCTTAGCCTTTTCAGGGATTCGGAGGGTGGGATCTGGGTGGGGACAAACAGCGGTCTCTATCTTGCGAAAGAAGGCAGGATCAGCGGTATCACTTCATCCGAAGGCTTATCAGGAAACATCATCACCAGTATTTTCGAGGACCGCGAACATACGATCTGGGTGGGCACCGATGGTTCAGGGCTGAATGCTCTACACCCCAGGATCATTAAACTGTATACCGAGGATGATGGGTTGAGCGACCATACGATAGGCCCTGTGATCAAGGGCCCCGGCGGGATCGTATTCCTGGGAACCGGTAAAGGTGCCGTCAACGCGATCTCATCCGCAGGCATCGAAAAACTGGAGAAAAAAATCGGACTGCCCCCGATTCCCGTGAACACCCTCGCTTACGACAGTTCGGGAATGCTGTGGGTCGGCACCGACGGAGCGGGGATCTATGGCTACAGAAAGGATAAAATTATTCATATGACGACTGCGGATGGCCTTGCATCGGATGTCATCCGCGCACTGTATGTTGACAGGAGCGGGAAACTCTGGGCGGGCACAGCCAATGCAGGGATCAACGTTCTGTACAACGGTAAGATCGAATGGTTCAACGCGAAAGCAGGCATGTCGAACGAACAGGTCCTGTGCCTGCTTGAGGACAGCAAAGGGAGAATGCTGGCAGGCACAAATGGCGGTGGAATCGATATTATTGACAAGGGGAAGATCAGCTGGCTGACTACCGAAACGGGCTTGCCCGATAATGTGATCCCTGCGCTTTATGAAGATAAGGAGGGGATGGTCTGGGCAGGTTGCGCCCACGGCGGGCTTGTGTTACTGGAAAATGATTCGGCCTATATTTTCAATACCGATGACGGACTGTATGCTGATGGCATCCTGCAAATCCTCGAAGATTACTCGGGCCGGTTCTGGATGACTTCGAACAAGGGAATATTCTCGCTTTTCAGGAACGAACTGATCTCATACCACGATAATAAAAATGATATTCTCCGTCCGGTGGTCTTCGGAAAGCCGGAAGGCATGCTTACTTCGGAATGCAGTGGTCGTGTATTTCCCGCCGGATGCATCGATTCGCGTAACCATCTTTGGATACCCACTCCCCGCGGCTTGGCAATGCTTGATGCAGATAACACCTCTCCGTTTACGGCCAGGCTTTCCGTGTTGCTCACACACATGCTGGTCAATACTAAGGAATACGATCCGCGGGCACCGCTCGTCCTTGATCCGGGCACGGTAGATATTGAATTTGATTATACTTCGCCTTCCTTCCTGAGCCCTGAGAAGATCCAGTTTAAATACATGCTGGTGGGATTCGACCACTTCTGGGTCAATGCAGGAAACAGGCGGCAGGCATACTATACTCATGTCCCTCCGGGCAGTTATGTGTTCAAGGCGATGGCTTTGGGGCATAACGGGCAGTGGACTAAGGAACAACGCTTATTTGTGCTCAAAATACGGCCGTATTTTTACAAAACATCCTGGTTTATCTTCCCTGTTGTCCTTGTGCTGATCCTGCTCTTATGGCTGTACATCATCACAAGGATAAGGAAGTCAAGGGAGAGAATACTGAGGTACATGGTCGATGAACGCACCCGGGACCTGGAAGAGGAAGTGGAAAGACGGAAAGCCGCTCAGGATGAATCAAACATTTCCAGGGTCAGGCTGGAGGAATCGGACCGCCTGAAATCATCCCTCATAGCCTTCATGAACCAGTATTTCAGGTCGCCTGTAAACAGCATTATGGGGTTCAGCGAACTGATGATGCAGGATAAGCAGGAAGGGGATCCGGAAGAAATGTCCAAATACATTCATGAATCGGGCGAACAGATGCTGAAAGTGCTCGATTCGGTGATGCTTGTTGCAAAAATAAAACCCGATGAGGAAAGCCAGGAGAAGGTGATGGATATACTGCCGCTTGTTGAGCAATCACTGAAACCTGAGGTCCAAACGAAAGACGGGGAGAGCATTCCCCTGGACCAGGTGATCAGGAGAGCCCCTCGTTCAGGGACCTCAGGCCGCTTCAGCATACTGCTTGTGGAAGATAATAAGATCAATGCCGAGCTTGTCAAAATCTACCTTAGCGGGAAATATGACCTTGATATAGCCTCCAATGCCGAATCTGCAATTAAAATGGCTGCAGAGACCCCATATGATGTCATTCTCATGGACATCAACCTGGGTCCCGGTATGGACGGTATCGAGGCAACAAAAGTGATTAAGAAAATACCCGGTTATGC
Organism: Bacteroidota bacterium; assembly: GCA_026391775.1. GTDB lineage: Bacteria > Bacteroidota > Bacteroidia > Bacteroidales > FEN-979 > CAIRDP01. The sequence goes on along the minus strand of JAPLDK010000050.1, from coordinate 41,368 downwards.
CGATATTCCCATCATTGCCGTGACAGGTTTCACTATGGCCGGGATGAAAGAAAAGATCATGAACGGCGGAGCCTCGTATTTCCTGGCCAAACCCTTTGGAAAGAATGTGCTGGTTGATTTGCTGGTTACGGTGCTGCCAAAGGAAGAGAATGATGCTGAATAGCTGGATAGCTGGGTACTGGATGCGGGATGAATGAATTGTATGATAAGCCCAGACCCAAAGGCTTACAATATGCTGGCGAGATGATCCTCTATATATTTTTCGAGAATCCTTGCTACCGGTAATTCATGAATATTCTTCGGGTGGATGAGAGCCCCGAATTTTTCTGAGGGTTGTTCAATTTCCATGCTGTAGAATGTTGCAATGATTTTCTGATGGCTCAGCAGATGGTTTATGGAACCGGTTTGTGAGAGGATCTTAACAGGGGTTTTCCCGAAGTATTGTTTCCATTCAAGGGAATTCATCAGCCTCGGGAGGGAAACCGGTTTGGACGTTTCCAGTAAAGGAAATTCATATAATCCTTTCCAGATGTCGTTTTCGGTCCGCTTACGGAAGTAAAGTCCTTTCCTTCCCCTGACCCGGATAACCAGATAATGAAAATACCTTGGCCTGAGGGGCTGCTGCTGTTTCTTTTCAGGAAGACTGTCAACCATCCCGTATTGCAGAGCATAGCAGCTCGCGTTGAAAATACAATCCTGGCAGTTCGGATTCCGTGGCACGCAATACGTGGCGCCGAATTCGATCATGGCCTGGTTGAAGGTACCGGGCCATGATGGCGTGATGGCGTGATTTCGTTCATCACAATATCCCATAAGTTCACTCAGCACTTCCAGTATCTCTTTCTTCGTCCCTGCTTCATCCACAGCACCGGTAATTCCAAAATGCCTTGTAACAAACCTGATCACATTTCCATCCATGACGGGATGGGGCAGGCCGAAGCATACGGAAGCTATCGCGGCTGCGGTATAATCGCCGATTCCTTTTAAAGATCTTAGGCCTTCATAGGTTTCAGGGAATTTGCCCCCATACTTCTCTGTAATTTCATTTGCTGTTGAATGCAGGTTTCTGGCCCGGGTGTAATATCCCAGCCCCTGCCATTGTTTAAGCACCTCCTCCTCGCCGGCGCCGGCGAGTGACTGCACTGAAGGAAAGGCTTTTACGAATTTATTGTAATACGGCACCCCCTGATCTATGCGGGTTTGCTGCATAATGACCTCCGAAAGCCAGATCAGGTATGGATCCTTCGTCCGCCTGAAGGGAAAATCCCGGGCATTCGCCTCGTACCACGAAAGTAATTTATCAAGGAAATCGGTCATCCGCATACAAAAGTACTATAAAATCGTGATGGTATGATACGAGCGATCCGCCGACGAACTACCACATTTCCACGACGAAATGTAATTTTTTTTCTGCCAAGTCCTTGTTTTACTAAAAATGTTCTATATTTGCATCCCCGTTCCGGGTTAATCCAAAGATATTCAGTATTAATCATATATAACTACTAATTCAAATTTACAATGACAAAAGCAGAAATTGTAGCAGAAATTGCTAACAAGACCGGAATAGAGAAGGTCGCTGTCCAGGCTTCTGTTGAAGCCTTTATGGAAACCATTAAAAATTCTATGGTAACTGGCCAGAATGTTTACCTCAGGGGATTCGGCAGTTTCATTATCAAGAAACGTGCAGAGAAAACAGGAAGAAATATTTCAAAGAATACTACCTTGATTATTCCCGCCCATAATATTCCTGCCTTTAAACCTGCCAAGACCTTTGTGAACAAGGTTAAGAATCACGTAAGGGTCAAGTAAGCAAATTTAAGAACAGGAAAATGCCGAGCGGAAAGAAACGTAAAAGACATAAGATGGCCACGCACAAGCGTAAAAAACGCTTGCGTAAGAACCGGCACAAGAAGAAGTAACCCATGCCTGACGCATGGGCCTTCCCTGCTACAATTCCTATGTTCATTACAATTCCCGGATCTCATCCGGCCTTTGTAATCAATATATAATAATAAGTGAACAAGGAACTCATTATCAACTCGACTTCATCGGAAGTCGAAATCGCCCTTCTGGAAGATAAGCTCCTCGTTGAGCTAAATAAGGAAAAGTCAAACAACGAGTATTCCGTAGGTGATATTTATTTGGGCAGGATCAAGAAGATCATGCCAGGCCTGAATGCCGCATTCATAGATGTAGGCTATGAGAAGGATGCGTTCCTTCACTACCTCGACCTCGGGCCCCAGGTGCAATCCCTGCTTAAATATATACGGCTGGCACAGAGCGGCAACACACAAAACCCGAACATTGGTGAATTCACCTTTGAACCCGAGATCATTAAAACGGGCAGGATAAACCATGTGCTGAAATCAGGACAGAACATCCTGATCCAGATCGCCAAGGAACCAATTTCGACCAAAGGCCCCAGGGTTTCATCGGAACTTGCTTTTGCAGGAAGATACCTGGTATTGATCCCGTTCTCCGATAAAATTTCTGTTTCTCAAAAGATTAAGTCTGCGGAAGAACGTAACCGGTTAAAACGACTGATTACCAGTATCAAGCCGAAAAACTGCGGGGTGATCATACGAACGGTGGCCGAGAACAAGCTGGTTGCCGACCTGGATGCCGACCTCAGGGCGTTATACAAACGCTGGGAGTCTATCACACAGAAACTCGCTGCAGCCAAGCCCCCGATGAAGATCATTGGTGAGATCGACCGCACTTCGGCCATCCTCAGGGATGCCCTTAGCGAATCCTTTAATAATATTGTGGTGAATGATACCACGCTGTATGAAGAGATCAGGGCGTATATAGGCAAGATCTTCCCCGATAAGATTGGGATCGTAAAGCTTCATTCGGGAAAGACATCCATTTTCGAACAGTACGGCATTGATAAACAGATCAAGGGTTCGTTCGGAAAAACAATTACGATCAAAAGCGGGACCTACCTGGTGATAGAACATACCGAGGCCCTGCATGTGATTGATATTAACAGCGGACATAGGGTAAACCAGGACCAGAACCAGGAAATGAATGCGCTCGAAACCAACCTGGAAGCGGCAGGAGAAGTTGCACGGCAACTCAGGCTCCGCGATATGGGCGGTATCATCGTGATCGACTTTATAGATATGACACTGGGCCAGAACAGGCGCAAGCTGTATGACAGGCTGAGAGAGGAAATGAAGAAAGACCGTGCCAAGCACAGCATCCTGCCTCCCAGCAAGTTCGGCCTGGTACAGATCACCCGCCAGAGGGTGCGTCCTGAAATGAACGTGCAGATCCTCGAGAGATGTCCCACCTGCGATGGCAGCGGGGAGATCCGTCCAAGCATCCTGCTCACCGACGAGATAGAGAACAACCTCAGCTATCTGGTTCGCGAACAGAACGAAAAGAACCTCACACTGATAGTGCATCCATATATACATGCTTACCTCACCAAAGGAGTGTTTTTTAATGAACTCGGGAAATGGAAGCGGAAATACGGTGTTAAACTGACTCTCGAACCACAGAACTCATATCATTTTCTCGAATACCATTTCTATAATAAGAATGGGGATGAGATTAAAATGTGAACCGTGAACCGTGAACCATGAACCAAACAGTCGTTAGTGGAATCAGACCAACCGGCAACCTGCACCTGGGAAACTATTTTGGTGCACTGAAGAATTTCGTCAGGATGCAACAGGAGAATTCCTGTTATTTCTTCATTGCCGATTACCACTCCCTCACCACTCATCCTACGCCCGCCGACCTTCATGGAAACGTAAAAACCGTGCTGGCGGAATTCCTTGCTGCTGGACTTGACCCTGAGAAAGCCACCTTGTACATCCAGAGTGACCTTCCTGAAACAGCAGAGCTTTACCTCCTTCTTAACATGAACGCTTATATAGGGGAACTGGAGCGTTGCACTTCTTTCAAGGACAAGATCCGCACCCAGCCGCAGAATGTGAATGCAGGCCTGCTCACCTATCCTACTTTGATGGCTGCGGATATCATCATCCATAAGGCACATAAAGTGCCCGTGGGCAAGGACCAGGAACAGCATTTGGAAATGACCAGGACTTTTGCGAACCGTTTCAACCGCATGTATAAAGTGGAGTTCTTCCCTGAGCCCCAGGCGTATAATTTCGGGGAAGAGCTTGTAAAGATACCCGGGCTGGATGGTTCAATGAAAATGTCAAAGTCCGATAATGAGAGTTCAGCGATCTTTTTAATTGATCCCCCTGAAGTCATTCGCAGAAAAGTCATGAGAGCAACAACCGATACGGGCCCAACAATACCTGATTCGCCCAAAGCCCAGGCGGTTCAGAACCTTTTTGACCTGATGGAGTATTTCTCGTCAAAGGAAACCTTCGAACATTTCGACGGACTTTATAAAACCTGCCAGATCCGTTACGGCGACCTGAAAAAGCAGCTGTCCGAAGATATTATCAAATTCACAACCCCAATACGGGAAGAAATTCTCAGGATCTCATCCGACGAAGCATACATCAGCAAAGTCGCACGCTTCGGAGCTGAGAAGGCACGTGCTTCAGCTTCACAAACGATCAAAGAAGTCAGAGAGATTATTGGGTTCAGAAGTTTCTAGACTTTCGGCAGCGTAACACAGAACTTACTCCCCTTACCCACCTGGCTTTCAACGTAAATCTTACCGCCATGCTTATCAATCAGCTCTTTGCAGAGGATAAGGCCCAGGCCTGTGCCTTTCTCATTTGCCGTACCTGATGACCTGACCTGTTGATCGATCCGGAATAATTTATCAATGTTTTCAACGGATATGCCAACACCTGTATCGGTAATACAGACCCTGATCATCTCCTTAAATTCTGCCTCCTCCTTAAGCACTTCGGTATAAATCTTAACCTGTCCGCCCTCGGGAGTAAATTTAATGGCATTCGAAATAAGGTTCCGCATAACAGTCCTTACCATCTGCTCATCTGCCAAAACAACAGTTCCGAAATTCACCCCTGTGAATATCTTGATCTGTTTCTTCTCCGCCTGGTCGCGAAGCAGGATCACCATATCGTTGGTAACCACGCTGAGGTCGACCGGGAATGGATTGAAGTTCTGTCTGCCGCTCTGTGCGATAGACCAGGCCAGCAGGTTTTCAAGAAGTTTAAATGTATTCTGCGCCGATGAGTGTATGTTGCGGACAAAATGCTGTCGTTCTTCGTCCGAAAAATCATTCCATTCCCTTGTAAGTATCTCCGAAAAACCAAGGATGGCATTGAAGGGTCCTTTGAGATCATGTGAAATGATTGAAAAGAACTTATCCTTGGCACTGTTCAGTTCCTGGAGTTCTTCGGTATATTTCCTGATCTTTTGTTCAACTTCCTTTTCCCTGGTCACCTCGCGGGCGGTTCCAACCGTACCTATCATTTTACCCTGTTCATCGAGAATAGGAGCCTTGTATACATCCAGGATTAAATACTTGCCTTTAATATAGCCCGATTCAACAAATTTTTCCGGTTTTCGGATATTCAGGATGACATCGTCAGAATCGGAACAGAGTTCTCCAAAAGAATGATAATGCGGGTTTTCCGAATGACTGAGCCTTTCCCTTTCGGCAAAAAACATATCCGTTTTCCCAACAGGTTCCTCGTTGTCTGCGGCGTTCAATAAATTCTCAATATGAGATTTGTTGGCAAATAAAAACCGTTTCTCAAGATCCTTGGCCCATAACATATCCGGCATACTATCTGCCAAAAGCCTGAATATCCTGAACATGTCCTGGAATTTTTTCTCACTCTCCTGAAGTTTCCTGTATTCAGTCAGCCGCTCCTCTTCCATTCCTAAGGCTGAGGCTACCATTGAAAGAATGAGTTTATCGGCTTCATCCGGATTAAAATCATGGGTGAAAACGGCACATAGAGACCCTGCAGTTTTATCCCCGAACATTACAGGGTAACCCATATAGGTCTTCAATCCGTACTTTTTGACGTTAGGATCCGTCTTTAAATATGGAGTTGATTCCAGGTTCCTGACAAGGAACATCTCTCTTGTCTGCCTTTGAATGACATCATAACACAGATGCCCGTCAGCCTTGTCCAAAGGGTCATAATCGGGCGGAATGCCCCATTTTCCTATACTATGAAGCAACTCCCCCTCAAGCCTGTTATACAAAGTGGCATCAGCTCCAATGATCTCTCCGAAAACTTCAGTCATCGACTGAATATTCTGTTTCGAGTCGGCTTTGAAATTCAGAAGGCATTGGCTGAATTTGCGGAGTTGTTTGTTTGCTTTATTCCTCTTGCTAACATCCCTGACCATGGCCTGAATGTATGTCTTCCCTTCAAGGTTTACGGAGTTCAGGCTTACTTCCGCATCGAAGGTATAGCCGTCAAGACGTTTATGCATCCATTCAAAAGTCTGGGATTTGCCACTTAGCGCCAGATTAATTTTTTCAAGTGCTTTCTCCTTTGATTTTCTACCATCAGACTGCAGATCAGGGGAGAATAAGTATGGAGGCTTTCCAATAATATCTTCACGGCTGCATCCGAATGTTACAAGGGTTTTGGGATTGCAGTCAATAAAAACATCCCCATCCATCAGGAAAATGGAATCATGGGCCGATTCAAAGATCAGGCGGTAGCGGTTTTCCTTTTGACGGAGTTCCTCTTCAATCTGTTTCCTTTCAGAAATATCCCTTATGATCGCACCCAGGCTAAATCCATCTCCGTTTTTAAACATAAAAGCAGTCTGAAGAATGGTTTTACGTTCACTTCTCTTAGTTACAATTTTTATTTCGGAAATGGCATCGACCACAGGATGTCCTCCTGTTCTAAGAGCCTCCTCCAATGTTGATTTGAACATTTCAAGGGTCTGGGGAGTTTTCCTTTCAGGCACAACAAATTCAAACATCACTTCATAATGATGCCTGTTGAGGGCTTCTTCCCGTTTCATCCCTGTGATATCCTCCAGGGCCTTATTCCAGAAAATGATCTTACCTCTGGGGTCTAACAACAGGAAGCCTTCAGAAAAATGCTCGAGTATATCGGTTGTATTGAGAAGGTTTTCGGGTTTCATTTGCTTAATTCTTGGCAGAACCTGTAAAGTTATAAATAATTCCAAAACACGAACGTTCTGATTTTTGCAGGTTGGAAATGGTTATCTACCTTTGCTCTTCTTATTTCATTCCCATGAAGCACCTGAAATTAAGGCTTATTTTGCTTTCCCTTGCTTCCGGAATTCTTCTTTCGCTGGCCTGGCCCGAGAGGGGATTTCCGGTTTTACTGTTCATAGCATTTATTCCTTTACTGCGGATGGAGGATCTCATCAGCGCCAACCCTGAGCGTTTTAACCGGTTTTCGGTGTTTTTCTATTCGTATCCCGGTTTCCTCCTTTGGAATGGGCTGACTACGTGGTGGATAGTCAATTCAACCCTACAAGGTGCAATCATGGCAGTAGTATTTAACTCTCTGTTCATGTCGGTTTTCCTGTCATTTTTCCATGGGACAAAACGGAGGCTGAACAACAGGCCAGCAGCTTACCTGGCCCTGATTTGTTTCTGGATCATGTTCGAATACCTTCATCTGAACTGGGACCTCAACTGGCCCTGGCTAAACCTCGGCAACGGCTTTGCATCATATTCCCATTGGGTTCAATGGTACGAATATACCGGTGCATTTGGGGGAACGCTCTGGGTGCTGGTGGTGAATATTCTAATTTATTCACTGGTTCGGTTAAGTCTTGATTCAGCTCGCATCTTTGCATCACCGCAATCTCATCATGCCATCACGCTCATCACGTTCATCACAATAATCCTCCCCATCGCACTCTCATATACAATATACTACACCTACCATGAAAAACCCAGGCCCGTAAACGCCGTCATTGTCCAACCCAATATAGATCCGTATTCCGAACAATATGTCTTGCCTCCTTTAAAGGTCGTGGGAAGGATCATGAGTCTTGCAGGATCTGCCGTTGATTCAACCACCAACATCCTGGTAACTCCCGAGTCGGCATTGCAACAGGAGATGTGGGAGAATAATATGGAGAATTTTGAAAGTGTTGGGCTGGTCAGGAACATTATTTCGAAATACCCAAACCTGAATATCATTGTCGGAGGATCAACCTACTATGCCTTCAGGCCGGGTGAGAAGATTCCGCATACCGCCCGGAAGTTCACCGAGGAAAATGCCTGGTACAACAGGTACAATGCGGCTATCATGGTAAATCGCTATCCGGCCTTACAAACATATCATAAATCAAAACTCACCCCGGGGGTTGAAGTTTTACCCTCCTACAATGGATTTAAATGGCTTGAAAAATATGCAATTGATCTTGGGGGGATAGTCGGAAGCCTGGGGACCGATTCGGTACGCAAAGTGTTTAATGTCGTGAATATGCCTCCAGTGGCAGCCTGTATCTGTTACGAATCGATCTTTGGTGAGTTCTTTGCCGAATTCGTCAGGAACGGGGCGCAGGTGATGTGCATTATCACCAACGATGGCTGGTGGGGAAACACTGCCGGTCACCGCCAGCATTTTACCTTTGCACATCTCCGCGCAATCGAAACACGACGGAGCATTCTCCGCTCGGCAAATACCGGGATCTCTGCCTGGATAGACCAGAGGGGAGATGCTCATGAGCAAACGAAGTACTGGGTCCCGGCAGTGATCAAGGCTACGGTGAATGCGAATGACAAGATGACGTTCTATACCCTGCATGGTGATTATATCGCGAAGTGGATGTCGTGGCTGGGCGGATTGCTGTATATCGGTTCGCTGGCCGTATGGATTACTAGAAAAAGAATTAAAAATTAGCTGTTTTTTAATCCCCGCTCATGAAACGTTTTCTTATTTTAATTGTCCCGGTAATCCTCGCTTCCTGCAACAACTCTTCTCAAAAGGGTACAGCCGGGGCAACAGACTCTTCACAGCTCAACAAGCCAAAGGTTGAAATACCTTCATTTAACAAGGATTCGGCTTATGCTTACGTTGTTGCCCAGCTGGCTTTCGGGCCCCGTGTTCCCGGTACCCCGGCGCATGAAAAATGTGCTGAATACATAAGCGGCAGGCTGAAGTCGTGGTGTAAGGATGTTATCGTCCAGAAGTGCAGGATGGCGGCGTTCAACGGAAAAATGCTGGAAGGGAAAAACATAATAGCATCATGGAAGCCCGAATTGAAAAACCGCATTATTCTTTGCTCCCATTGGGAATCCCGTCCCTGGGCCGATCATGATCCCGATCCGAAAAACCGCCGCAAGCCTGTGGATGCCGCCAATGACGGGGCCAGCGGAGTGGGTATATTGATGGAAGCAGCAAGGCAGTTCAGCCTTAAGGAACCAGCCATCGGGATTGATATAGTACTTTTCGACCTTGAGGATTACGGTCCTCCCCAGGATGAAAGTGCAGGTACGGATAAATGGTGGGGTCTGGGTTCACAGTATTGGGCTCAGAACCCGCATAAACAGGAGTATTCGGCAAGGTATGGTATTCTTCTCGATATGGTAGGTGCCCCTGGGGCGACTTTCCTGCTTGAAGGGATCTCACAGCAATATGCCGCCGATGTTCAGAAAAAGGTATGGGATGCCGCTAACCGCATTGGATATTCCTCATACTTCCTCTATGAAAAAGGCGGTATGGTTACCGACGACCATATTTTCATCATGAAATATCTTAACATACCTGTTGTCGACCTCATCCACCTCGACAAGACCACCGATTCGGGCTTCTATCCTTACTGGCATACAACCCACGATAACCTCGCATCCATCGATGCTTCAACCCTCAAAGCCGTGGGGCAAACGATGCTCACGGTTGTATACGAAGAGCAATAGAAGTTTCTTCGCCTGAGCTGGTATTTTCCTGTTCTGCTGCCGTAAATTTGCTAAGGCATTCACAGGAAAATACCAGCCCAGACGATGGTGGGTCGTATTAGTTTCGTAGTGGAAGAAAGAACCTTGCCCCGAATTACAGCATCTCATTCGCGAGATTCGCAAGATCGGAGCGCTCACCTTTCTCCAGCTTGATATGGGCATACAGCGGATGATGCTTTATCTTGTCGATAAGCGTCGACAACCCATTCGACTGCGCATCCAGGTACGGCGTATCGATCTGATGAATATCCCCGGTGAAAATGATCTTGGTGTTTTCCCCGGCACGGGTAATGATGGTCTTTATTTCATGAGGCGTGAGATTCTGCGCCTCATCCACGATAAAACAAACATTCGAGATACTGCGTCCGCGAATATAAGCCAGGGGCGTGATCACCAGCTTTTCGTTTTCCACGGCTTCCTGGATCACTTTGTATTCCTTGTCCTTCTCGTTGTATTGGTTCTGAATGAACTTCAGGTTATCCCAAAGAGGCTGCATATACGGATCAAGCTTTGATTTGATATCGCCCGGGAGGTAACCAATATCTTTATTACTCAATGGGACGATGGGACGGGCCAGGTAGATCTGCTTGAAATACTTCTTCTGTTCGAGAGACCCCGAAAGCGCGAGCAGGGTCTTGCCTGTACCTGCAATGCCCTGGAGGGTAACCAGTTTGACATCAGGATTCAGGATAGCATGAAAGGCAAAAACCTGTTCGGCATTGCGGGGGGTGATCTTATAACAGGAATGTTTTTCTATCTTTTCAATCCTCTCGGTTACAGGATTGTAAAACGCCAGAACCGAGCTTTTCCCATTCTTCAGTATGAAATAATGGTTGGGGATGGGATTCCTGATCCCTATATCCTCGGGAAGGCAGAAACCGGTTTCATACATCAGGTCGATGATGGTCTTGTCGAGGCCCTCAACTGTGGTTTTCCCCGCATACAGTCCTTCCACATCCTTCACCTTACCTGTGAGAAAGTCTTCTGAAGAAATATTCAGGGCCTTTGCCTTCAGGCGGAGGTTGATATCCTTGGAAACCAGGACCACTTTCTTACCCGGGTTCTCCTTCATCATCACCAGAGCCGCATTCAGGATCCAGTGATCGGGTTTCATCTCTCCGAAAACGGTATTGGCGTCAAGATCGCTTTGTTCGTTCATCACAACCTTGAACTTGCCTCCCTTGGATCCGCCGAGCGAAATCCATTTGGTTAACGTGGAACGGCTGGAAAGCTTATCCATGATGCGGATAAACTCCCTGGCTTCAAAATTGATGGTATCGTTGCCTTTCTTGAAGTCATCAAGTTCTTCGAGCACCGTTATGGGTATTGCCACGTCGTTGTCTTCAAAACTACTGATCGCGTCATGGTTATAAAGGATAACTGAAGTATCCAACACGAAGATCTTCTTTTCTGCAGATTTCTTTTTTATCATGGAAGATGTTTTGACAGGCATAAAAGTATATGTTTAAATATGGGAAAACGACATCCGCAAAAAGAAAATATAAACAAGGTTTTGTTGGGAAATTTTTTATGCCGAATTCCTTTATCTTTGCCGAAAATCCATATCTTGTCCAACAAGAAACTGTTCCTTCTTGATGCTATGGCCCTGATCTACAGGGCATATTATGCGTTCAAGAATAATCCCAGGGTGAGTTCCAAAGGCGTTAACACTTCGGCTGTCTTCGGATTTGCTAACACCCTGTTCGATGTGTTGCGAAAAGAAAAACCCACTCACATCGGTGTGGCATTCGATACCATTGCCCCTACCGTAAGGCATGAGGGCTACGAGTTTTACAAAGCCCACCGCGAGGAAACCCCCGAGGATATCATTTCATCACTTCCCTATATTCACGAACTTCTTCACGGATTTAAAATTCCTGTTCTGTTTGTGGATGGCTTTGAGGCGGATGACGTGATTGGCACCCTCGCCAAGCAGGCGATGACTTCGGATAAGGACTTCGGGCAGCTCGTAAGCGGTACCACCCTGATATACAAGCCGGGTAAATTCGGAGGCGATGTGGAGATCCTGGGCGTTAAGGAAGTGTGTGAGAAATTCGGGATCAGCCGGCCGGAACAGGTCATCGATATGCTGGGTTTATGGGGAGATGCTTCGGATAACATACCGGGTATCCCCGGCGTAGGGGAAGTCACGGCCCGCAAGCTGCTGGCTGAGTTCGGCTCGGTGGAAAATCTGGTTGAGCATCCCGGGAAAGTTGCAAACGAGAAGCTTCGGCAGAAAGTCATAGAGTTCAAGGACCAGGCTCTGATGTCGAAAAATCTGGCTACCATAATACTCGACGTCCCCATTGCTTTCGAGCCTGACAAACTCATCATGGAATCACCCGATGAACTGCGTCTGAAACGATTGTTCGATGAGCTGGAATTCCGGGCACTGGGGGAACGGGTGTTTAAGTGGGCGGAGACTTTAGGACGTGAGGAAGGTCGTAAAGAAGAACGTGACGAAAAACGTGAGGAAGGTCGCAAGGCAGAAGGAAAGGAAGGACGCGGAGAAATTCATCCCGATCTCTTCAGCGATCTTCCTCACGTTCTCCCTCACGAAATCCCTCACGAAATTCATCACGACCTCCCTCACGAAATTCATCACGACATCTCCTCCACCCCCCACACGTATCACCTTGTCACCACACCGGAAACCCGCCGCTCCCTCATCAGCATACTAAAAAATCATAAAACATTCTGCTTTGACACGGAGACCACAGGTGTTGATCCCAACAATTCGGAGCTGGTGGGGATGTCGTTCTCGGTGAAGCTGCATGAAGCATATTATATTCCTTTCCCTGAGAACTATCATGAAACCGAACTGATCGTGCAGGAATTCAAAGAGGTGCTGGAAGATCCGATGATTGAGAAGGTTGGCCAGAACATGAAGTTCGACCTCGCCATCCTTAAGTGGTACGGCATTGATGTTAAAACCCCAATGTTCGACACTATGCTGGCTCATTACCTGATCCAGCCGGATATGAGGCATAATATGGATTTCCTTTCGGAGATCTACCTGAAATACAAGCCGGTGCCTATTGAGTCCCTGATCGGGAAGAAAGGTTCGGGCCAGCTCAGCATGCGTACTGTCGATACGGAAACGGTCAAGGAATATGCAGCAGAAGATGCGGATGTGACCTTGCAACTGAAAAATGTGTTTGAACCTTTGCTGGCCGGAAGCGATACCCGCAAATTGTTCGACGAGATCGAGATCCCGCTTATCCCTGTACTTGCTTCCATGGAAAAGGAAGGTGTGAGGATAGATGCTTCGGTGCTTAACGAGTATTCGGGGGAACTTGAAAAGGAGGTACTTATAACACAGGAGGAGATCTATAAAGATGCAGGGACAACCTTTAATATTTCTTCCCCGAAACAGCTTGGGGAGATCCTCTACGACAGGCTGAAGATTGTTGAAAAACCCAAGCAGACAAAAACCAAGCAGTATTCGACCAGTGAGGATGTACTTACCAAACTGGAGGCAAAACATCCCATCATCAGCAAGATACTTGAATACAGGTCGCTTACAAAGCTTAAGTCGACGTATGTGGATGTACTTCCGGGGCTGGTGAGTGCCCGTGATAACCGCATACATACCTCGTACAACCAGGCTGTTGCAGCGACAGGCAGGCTCAGCTCCAACAATCCCAACCTCCAGAATATTCCCATACGGACCGAAAAAGGCCGTGAGATCCGAAAAGCATTTGTTCCAAGGAACGAAAATTATACCTTATTGAGCGCCGACTACTCCCAGATCGAGCTCAGGATCATTGCTTCGATGAGTGGGGATAAAAATATGATTGAAGCCTTCAGGAAGGGGGAGGACATTCACCAGGCAACGGCAGCAAAAATATATAACCTCAAACCTTCGGAAGTAAGCAAAGATATGCGCCGTAACGCTAAGATGGTCAATTTCGGTATCATTTACGGGATCTCCTCTTTTGGGTTATCTGAGAGATCGGGTATGTCGCGAAAAGAGGCATCGGACGTGATCAGGCAGTACTTTGAACAATATCCCGGCATCAGGGAGTATATGGACAATACCATTGCTTTTGCCAGGGCCAACGGCTATGTGGAAACCCTCATGAAACGCAGGCGTTACCTCAGGGATATTCATTCAAACAATGCAAATGTCAGGGGCTTTGCCGAGCGCAATGCAATCAACGCACCGGTGCAGGGAACGGCTGCCGATATGATCAAGATCGCCATGATCCGTATCTTTGACGAGTTTGAAAAACGCGGACTCAGATCCCGCATGATACTTCAGGTGCACGACGAACTTGTTTTTGATGTACACCAAGCGGAGGTTGAAGATGTTAAAAAAATTGTTGAAACCGGGATGAAGAACGCCTTATTGCTCGATGTCCCGGTGGAAGTAGATATGAATACCGGAGCGAATTGGCTCTTAGCGCATTAATAAGTAGCGAAATATGAACTATCAAACCGACAAACGCATCGTCATGACCCTCGACGCCGGTGGAACCAATCTGGTGTTCTCGGCGGTGCAATCCGTTAAAGAGATTGTTGAGCCGATAACCCTTCCTTCAAAGGCCAATTCCCTGGAAGATATCCTCAGGACTATAATCAAGGGATTCCAGCTTGTCCAGAGCAAGCTTCATGATAAAGCGTCGGCTATTTGTTTTGCGTTTCCCGGGCCTGCCGATTATGAAAACGGGATCATCGGCGATCTTCAGAACCTTCCGTTCTTCCGCGGTGGCGTTGCCCTGGGGCCTATGCTTCAGGAGCAGTTCGGCATCCCGGTCTTCATCCTCAACGACGGGGACCTGTTCGCTTATGGCGAAGCGATGTTTGGCCTGCTTCCCCAGATCAATGCAAAGCTTCGTGCATCGGGTAATCCAAAAGAATACAGGAACCTGCTGGGGGTTACTTTCGGGACAGGTTTCGGAGGTGGAATTGTGACACGCCATGGATTGCTTTTCGGGGATAATTCTGCGGGAGGTGAGATCAACCGTTCACGCAACCGGACTTACAAAAACTGGGATGCCGAAGAAAGTGTGAGCATCAGGGGCTTGAAGCGTGAATTCGCGAACCTTAGCGGTCTGAATATAGGTTCTGTTCCGGAACCGAAGGAAATTTGCGCGATTGGACTGGGACAGAAACCCGGCAATAAAGAAGCGGCAGTCAAGGCGTTCAGGTCTTTTGCAGCAGATGCCGCCGATACCATTGCCAATGCCATCACTTTAGTCGACGGCCTTGTGGTTATTGGTGGTGGCTTATCAGGGGCTTATCCCTTATTTCTCCCAAAACTGGTCGAGGAAATGAATCTGCCCTTTGCCACTATGAGCGGGCATCCCCTACCCAGGCTTGAAGTGGAAGTTTATAATCTTGAAGATCAGGAAGAATTGAAGAAATTCCTTTACTCAGGCTCTGGAAGGATACAGATTCCATTCTCAGAAACGACAGTTCAATATGACCCCGGCAAGAAAATCGGCGTCGGGATATCAAGGCTTGGAACTTCCGCTGCAGTTTCCCTGGGAGCATATGCTTTTGCACTTTCCAGGCTCTGATAAAGTTTGATACTCACTCTATTAAGAATGAATAAAAATTATTGACATTTTTTCACTCCTTTGTTTTTCTAAAATATTATACCTTATCTTTGTAAGGTAAAAAACTTTACATCCTGATTATTAACCAAACAAAAGTTTATATGAAAAGAGCATTATTTACTTTCTTTGCCATTTTCGCGCTGGTATCTGTGGTTATTTCCCAGAACGTTCCCCGTAAAATGGTTTGTCTGGAAATTGCAACCAGCACCACCTGTACTTACTGCCCGGGCGCTGCAATGGGCGCTGAAGACTTGCTTGCTAACGGAAAATTTGTGGCAGTAGTAGAAAATCACTGCAATATTCCTTCAACCGGCGATCCCTATGTTTGGGCAGGCTCACTTGCACGTCTAAGCCTTTTTGGTGTTACCAGTGCCCCTACTGCTAGCTTTGACGGTGTTACGGCTTATATAGGCGGTAGCCACACAACATCTGTTTATGCCCAATATTTACCAAAGTATAATGCCAGGATCGGCGTTGATTCTCCGATCGACATGTCAATGACTTTTACCAATTCAGGCCTTCATTATGATGCAACCGTTACAGTTATAAAGGTTGGTACTGTTACTGCCACTTCCCTCAAACTTATTTTCTTCGTTACCGAATCCAATATTTCCAAGAACTGGCAAGGCCAGCATTGGCTGCATTTTGTTAACCATATGATGATTCCCGATCAGAACGGGACTACAATTGATTTTTCATCCGGCAACACACAGACGTTCAATTTATCTTTTGATTTGGATGCTGCATACGTACTGGAAAACTGTGAATTTGTGGCCACAGTCCAGAATATGGATGCTTCACAAGGATCCAGCGGAGGGATTAAGAAACGCGAAGAAATCCAGACCATCAAGAGTGGGGTTATTCCTCTTGCTGTTGATTTCACATCAGATAAAGACACCATCAATCCTAACGAAACCGTTCAGTTCACAAGCAGTGTCAGTGGCGGTTATGTTAACGTGAACCAGACCTATGAATGGCATTTCCCCGGGGCAACACCCGATATTTCAAATGACACCAATCCTATTGTTATTTATACAGTACCAGGCAACTTTGATGTACAGCTCATCATCAACAGAGGCGGAGAAATTGACACTGTGACCAGATCGGGTTTTATTTATGTTAATCATGGCCTTGCTATCAAAGAACAGGCCGGAAACCAGGTTGTTGTTTCCCCTAACCCAAGCAACGGGACTTTTAAGCTTACATTCAATGTAGCGAACTCATTTGTTGGCGAACTCAAAATCATGAATTCAGCCGGCAGCACCGTTTATAGCGAAAGCAATGTAACAGTCACCAATAATCTTACCAAAACAATCAGGGTACATGGCCTTCCTGCCGGTGAGTATTTTCTCACGGTTCAAAACGGCGATACGAAGCTGTCGAGGAAGATCCTGATCAACTAATCTGAAAATAATATTAGAACGCCCGGAGGCCGTCACAAAATGGCGGCCTCTTTTTTAAATTTTCTGTCATGAGAAAAATTTTCCTTTTTACCCTGGCATGTATCCTTAGCCTGCCTTCATTTTCCGGGACTATTACTAAAACTTACCACTTGGGTAAAGTCATAATAAAAAGTAACGGTAACTACCAAACACTTTCCTTTGGCAACTCGGTACTTTCGGGCAATGCCGGCGAACCTATGATGCCCTGGCAGGCCGTTTCCCTGGTTCTGCCACCGGGTGAATCTGCAAGAGAAATTCATATGCAGGGCTCCGGTTTCGTGGAACTTCAGGGGAACTTTCTGATCCAGCCACAGCAGGACATCAGCCCCATATCAAAAGGAGACAATGGGAAATTCCTTAAAAATGAAACAGTTTACAATTCTTCTTCGGCTTATCCGCTTGTGAATACTGGAAATCTGAATACTTCGTACATGAACGGGTATGCATTTGCACTCTGCACTTTTACTCCCCTGGTGTATTATCCATCGCTTCGTAAAGCCGGATACTTTTCAGAGGTAACCATTACAATTACCACCGAAAAATCGGCCACATCCCAGGATGCACTGAAAAATCTTTCTCCTTCCGATAAAGTAATGAACAGGGTAAGGCAATTTGCCCAGAATCCTGAATCACTTGTGATGTATCCTCAGAAAAAAAGTGCTGCTTCCGGATACCAGCTCCTCATCATTACAGGGCAGTCGTTTATTTCAGGTTTTACAGCATTCACAGCCATGTATGATTCCCTGGGCATCAGTTCCCAGATCCATACCGTTGAAGATATTACCTCCGCCATGAGCGGGATTGATGTGCAGGATAAGATCCGTAACTTCATCCTTCAGGAATACCAGCAGAATGGTATTGAATATACCTTGCTCGGGGGAGATGTTGATATTATTCCCCACCGTCAGTTTTACTGTTCGGTCCTTTCAGGCGGAAGTTATTATACCGCCTATGACATCCCTTCCGATCTGTACTACTCGGGAATGGACGGAAATTACGATGCAAACGCTAACGGGATTTACGCCGAACTGGCCGATGATCCCGATTTGCTTCCCGATGTTTCGGTTGGCAGGCTTCCATTCGGAACAATCCAGGAACAAACGAACATCCTGCATAAGGTGATCTGGTACAGGACCCATCAGAAGCCCAATGAACAGGCCAAACCCCTCCTGGCAGCGGAATTCATGGATCTGTCAACCATGACTTTTGGGCAGGACTACCTTGAACTCCTGGTCAACGATCATGTCGACAATGATTATTTTACTCATGGCATTCCATCATCCGTGAATAATATCGACAGGCTGTACGATACCCTGATCAGTCCGGTTGGCCCCGTCTTATACGAATGGCAACCAGTCGATCTATTTGCCAGAATAAACCAGGGGCCCTCATTTATTTATCATGCCGGGCATGCTAGTGAGTCATACGTAATGAAACTTTATATACCCGATATCATTAATTCAAATTTCTATGCCGTGAACGGCATAACCCACGATTTTACATTATTGTATACGCACGGATGTGACTGCGGGGCTTTCGACAACAACGACTGTATTGCCGAGAGAATGCTGCTCATTCAGAATTTCCTCGCCGGCGGCGTTTTCAATTCAAGATACGGATGGTTTGACCAGGGGACTACCGAAGGCCCCTCGGCCCACCTGAACAGGGAATTCGTAAGTGCCCTTTATAACGATACCGTCGCTGACCAGATCCACGAATTTGGCTCGGCCCATCTCATGTCCAAGATAAAAACCGCTCCTTTTGTAACAGTTCCCAATGAATTTGAACCGGGAGCCCAGCGCTGGTGCCACTATGATTGTAACCTGCTCGGCGATCCCGTTCTCTGGGTTTTCACGGAGAATATCCAAGTTGGAATTCAGGATAAACAAAACGACTTAAGCCTGACTGCGTACCCAAATCCCTGTACCGGTAAAGTAACACTGAAGACCGGATCCACCCTAGCATCAAAAGTCAGGATATGTTTAATCAATACCTACGGACAGGTCGTCAGGAACTGGGAAAATATGTATCTTTCTGATCCGGAACCCCTTACACTTAGCCTCCCTCAGCTACCCACCGGGGTTTATTCCCTTGAAGTCGAGGGCTTTAATGCTAAGGCAAGAATAAAACTAATTGTTAGGTAATTCTTTATAAAATCTTTATTATCTTTGTAGTGAAATTATACTAATTAGTGTAAATCAAATACTTACATCTTATGAAAAGAATTTTATTTGTGTTAACCGTCCTGCTGTTTGCAGCATCTTCTCTGAATGCAGAGAATTACACATACAGCAACAGTTGGAGTAACCATGGCTTTAATGTCTCTGTGTCAAAACCGGATGTTGTACAGGTTGTATATTCCATCCAGAACTTTTCCATCGATCCTGTTGTCATTAACGGACAATCATTACAAAAAGTAAACCTTCCGGGAGTTTTTCTTTTTAATGATGCCGGCAAACCGGATCTTCCCGGTACCGGTCATTACATTGCAATTCCCCAGGGTTCCACACCTCAACTGAGGATAGTGGATTTTGAGGTGGAAACCATACATGGGGTCGACCTTGCATGGGCTCCGGAGATCCCCATGGATACCCAGAAAGACATGGTTTACAGCAAAGACCAGGTAGTATACAGCACCAATGCTTTTTATCCTGCAAGCCCGGTTCAGATCTCAGGCGTTGACCAGATCCGCGGTTCCGACGTGGTTATGCTTGGTATCACTCCGTTCCAATACAACCCGGTTACAAAGGACCTTAAGATCTACAGGAACATTAAAATCAACATCACTTTCCAGGGAGGCAACGGGACCTTTGGCAATGATGCTTTCCGCAGCCCTTACTGGGATCCGATCATGGGCGACAATATCCTGAATTTTTCCTCCCTTCCTTCAATTAACTACCCGGAAAGAATGCGGCAGCTGAGAAACTCAAAATCTCCCTCCACCGACGAATGTGAATATATCATCATCAGCCCGAACGGGCCTGATTTTCTCCGTTGGGCTGATACCCTGAAAAACTTCCGTAACCAGCAGGGTATCCTCACAAAGGTTTTTTCACTCACAGAGGTTGGAGGTAATACAGAAAGCGCCATCCAAACCTTTATCGATAATGCCTATAACAACTGGACCATCAAACCGGTTGCCTGTCTGCTCTTAGGCGATTATGGCAGCGATGCAAATAAAAATATCACGTCCCATCTGTACCCGCACGATGCAGGATATCCCAATTTTGCTTCCGACAACTACTATGCTGATGTTACAGGCGACGAAATGCCTGACATCGTTTTTGCAAGGATCTGTGCCAATGACTCTTCCCAGCTTCACAAGATGGTTGGCCGTATCATGAATTTTGAGAGGAACCGTCCCACCGATACCGGGTATTATATGCATCCTATTTCAGCCCTCGGCTGGCAGGATGACCGCTGGTTCCAGCTTTGTTCTGAACTCGTTGGAGGGTTCTGGAAAAATGTGCTTGGAAAACATGTACAGAGGATCAATGCCTTGGGATCACCTGCCAGCAATTATACAAATGGTCCCTGGTCAACGGCAACGAATACAAATACAGTTATGAATTATTTCGGCCCTTCAGGGCTGAACTACATCCCCACCAATCCGGGTACTCTCGGTGGATTTACAGGTGGGACCGCAGTAAAGATCAATAATGCCATCAACGCCGGTGCATTTATCCTGCTTCACAGGGATCACGGTGCTTACACCCTCTGGGGAGAACCTGCATACAGCACTACGAATATCAATCAATTGACCAATACACTTCTACCCTTTGTTTTCTCGATCAATTGCGAAACCGGTGCATTCCATAATCCTTCCGGTTGCCCTACCGAATGTTTCCAGGAAGTTTTCCAGCGCCTATACAAGAATGGTCATGACGCAGGAGCACTTGGCATGGTTTGCCCTACCGAAACGTCATATTCATTTGTAAATGATGCTTTCCTCTGGGGCGTTTTTGACAATATGTGGCCCCAGTTCATGCCATCTTACGGCACACCTGTGGTTCCCAGAGGCATCCTTCCCGCCTTTGGAAATGCTGCCGGAAAATATTTCCTGAAAGCGTCAAGCTGGCCCTATAACACAGGGAACAAGCAGATCACTTACCGCCTGTTCCATATGCATGGCGATGCTTTCCTTCAGCTGACCGATACTGTTCCCATGAATCTGACCATCACTCACCCTGCAACCATAAACTATGGTACTACAACTATCGATATCTCTGGGAATGACAGTGCTTTCCTTGCTCTCAGTGTCAACAATGAAATCATTGCAACAGCATACGGGAGCGCATCAGGTCCTGTAACCATGACGATCCCTGTGCTCCCGGTTGGAACACAGATTATGCTTGTTGCCACAAAACAGGATTATAACCGCTACACTGCTTACATCCTGGTGGCTTCAGAGACTCTCAATGCCGATTTCACTGCAAGCAGTACTAATATCTGCGCCGGTTCTTCCGTGAACTTTACCGACCTTTCAGGTGGTACACCTACCGCCTGGGAATGGACCTTCCAGGGAGGTAACCCCGGAACATCCACCGTTAAAGATCCTTCAGGTATTGGTTACACTGTACCCGGTAACTATGATGTAACTCTGACCGTTTCAAAAACAGGGTTCAGCCCGAGCACTACGACCAAGACCTCCTTTATCCACGTGTATGAAAAACCTGTTGCAGCATTTACAGCCACTGAAGCATGTGCAGGCTTAGAAACTTCATTCACAGATCAGTCGACCCATCCGGGTTCTACCATTACCGGATGGTCATGGAATTTTGGTGATCCTTCATCAGGAAGCAGCAATACTTCAACTGTTCAAAACCCGGTTCATGCTTATTCATTGGCAGGTACTTATACTGTGACTCTGAACATATTGTCGACCGGCGGTTGTACAGATACAAAGACCATGGATGTCGTTATTGCATCAACTCCTGATAAGGCTGCTGTCCCTGCAGGAAATGCCGAAGTGTGCCAGGGAGCAACAGCTGTTGAATATACAACAACAGCCGTTCCCTATGCTGCTTTGTATTCCTGGGTAATTACACCCGATAATGCAGGTGTTATTACCGGAACCACCATTACTGCAACCCTGAATTTCAGCAATACATTCTCAGGCGCTGTCACTGTGAAAGTACAGGCCAGCAACAATTGCGGCACAGGCGCATTCTCCGATGAACTTGCAGTTACCGTGAAACCATTGCCCGGTGTAGCCTCCAAACCGATCGGTGTCGACAGCGTGAATACCAATAAGACTCCTTCATCAGAATTTACAACAGCAGGTGGTTCGAATGCCAGCGGTTATGACTGGGTGATTGATCCCATTGCAGCCGGCACTATCACAGGCGCTCAGACTACCGGCACAGCCCTCTGGACCAACAAGTACTCAGGTACTGTGAAGATCAGCGTGAAAGCAATGAATGATTGCGGCGACGCGGTTGTTTCGGAAGAAAAGACTGTTGTCCTTTATGCTCCGGCCGGTATCAATGACCTCAACGCCCTTGGCTTTGAGGTTTACCCGAATCCGACCAATGGCAAATTCACTATCGGATTCAGTACACGTTCGGCTGTTTCAGTCGACATCACTGTATTCAATTCACTGGGCTCCTCAATGTTTTCTGAAAAAGACCTGCAGATCAATGGAAAGTTCAGCAGGATCATTGACTTCACCGGAAAATCCGACGGGATCTATTACATCAGGATCCAAAGCGAATGCGGCTCCTTTATCAGGAAGCTCGTCATCCAGAAATAAAGATCATAGGAACTGATAAAAAAGTGGCAAAGCTTAATCCTTTGCCACTTTTTTTATGATAAATTTGTCGATACGGTTGCCGTCCAGATCAACGATCTCGAACTCATATCCCATGAAGCAGAATTTCTCACCCGGCTTTGGGATTCGTTTGAGAATGCTGATAGCCAGCCCCGCTAGGGTATTGAACTTGATCCTGGATTTATCGAAGCCCTGGAGGTTGAATTCGTAGGCAAATTCGTAGAACGACATCTGTCCGTCGGCCAGCCAGCTCCCGTCATCCCTCAGGTTGATCTGGGGTTCATCAGGGTCGGGTTCGTTGAAATCCCCTACAATTGCTTCAAGAATATCATTCAGGGTTACCATTCCTACGATGGAGCCGTATTCATCAACAACCAGCCCGTAATGAATTTTGTGTTCCTTGAATAGTTCCAGGGACTCATATGCTGTAAGGGTCTCCAGAACAAGTTGTGCAGGTTTAATGTAATCTTTCAGGTTGAGATCCGCATCCGGCTGGGAATGTAAAAAAAGGTCTTTTATATGGACCACCCCAAGAACATTGTCAAGGTCATCCTGGCAAACAGGGTAAACAGAATGTACCTCTTCCCTCATTATTTTCCAGATCTCCGCCAGACTTTCGTTGACATCCAGCCATATAATATCTGAATAATGCGTCATGAGCGAAGCAATTTTCTGGTCGCCCAGGTGAAACACCCTTTCCACTATATCCTGTTCTATCTCCTGTACTTCACCATCATCAGTACCTTCCTGCACCATAGCCCTGATTTCTTCTTCAGTAACTTTTGAGTCTGCGGATGTCTTTATCCCAAGAAATCCAATGATCAGGTCGCTGAGTTTAGAAAGTAACCAGGTAACCGGCTTCAGGACATACGTTATGGCAACAATAAAGGGTATCATCACCTTGGATATGCCTTCGGGGTTGATCAGTCCGATGCGCTTGGGAACAAGTTCGCCTATTAGCATGGATATCAGGGTCACCAGGATAACCACAATAGTGAGGGCAAGTGACTTTGCAATGGAAATTGAAACACCAGCAGAGACCAGCAATACAGCCATCCCTTCGGAGATCCCGGCCCCGCTGAAAACTCCCGTAAGTATACCTATCAGAGTGATGGCTATCTGGAATGTGGAAAGAATGCGGGCAGGTTTGCTCACCTGTTCCAGCGCTATCCGTGCTCCTTTATGCCCCGACTGTGCATCCATCTCGAGCCGGGATTTCCTCGATGAAACCAGTGCTATCTCGGTCATAACGAATAGGCCGTTTACGAGGAAAAGAAAGAATAAAATTATGATTTCAAGTAGCATATGTGCTGAATTCGTGATGTTCTTTTTTCAAAGATACTCATTCCTGCGCAAAAATGTTCCGTACCTTTGTACTTATTGAGATTCAATAAAATGAAAAAGCTATATATACTTGCAGTTACATTCGTTGTTTTCAGTTTGTTTTCGTATGCCCAGAGGTTGTCAAGTCTTCCCGAGATCACACCGGCGGGAAAAGGAATCGTTATCCCATATGTTGATAATATCGGTTACTGGAAAGAAATGGTCAGGCTGGGTTATGTTAAACCTCAGAAAGCCTTCCCCTGGGTAGCTCCAAAATCCGGGTCATCATACATCCGTGCTGCCGGCCTGCCCCCCCAGGATTCCCCCGATGTACCTGTCACCACAAGCACCGTGTTGACCCAAAGCGAAAATTCAGTATTTATTAATCCGATGGATGAGGATAATGTGCTGATCTCAAACAATTCCAGCGACTGGGGCCAGGGATCTGCGTACAATCTTTTCGGAGCCGATTCTTATCATTCCTTCGATAACGGACTTAGCTGGGGAGGCTCTTATAATGGTGCCGGAAAGCAGAACAACGGTGATCCCGCAACCGGGATCAGCAGGGACGGAAGATGGTATATCGGTAAGATCAGCAATACCCTCGGACAAAATGTTGCCTACAGCACAGACCAGGGGAACACCTGGCATGATGTGCAGGTTGCAGCGGGCCCTGTCAATATTTACGGCATCCTGGATAAAAACCATTTATGGGTCGACAACTCCCCTTCCAGTGCTTTCCAGGGCAATGTATATGTTGCCTGGACCAATTTCATTACAGGCTCCCCTGATACGATCCAGATCCAGTGTTCAAGAAGCAATGACGGCGGTCTTCACTGGTCATCCCCCGTTGGTGTGAGCCATGAAGTGAATGCCCTGAATTTAAATCATGGTGTGAACATTGCCACAGGACCCGCCGGAGAAGTGTATCTGGCATGGAGCATTTATGATGCCTGGCCCAGTGATGAAACTGCAATCGGATTTGCCAGCACTTTTGACGGTGGCGGTACCTGGCAACCCTCACACCGCATCATCTCAAATATCAAAGG
This sequence comes from Bacteroidota bacterium, assembly GCA_026391775.1. Lineage (GTDB taxonomy): Bacteria > Bacteroidota > Bacteroidia > Bacteroidales > FEN-979 > CAIRDP01. Next base: position 16,400 of record JAPLDK010000050.1, on the reverse strand, counting down.
CATACGCAGCAGCATGACTTCAAAGGCGATGCGGGTGAATTCTTTTCCCTCCATGGCCGTCGACCTGAGCAATAGCCCAAACCATGGAGCCCTGTATGTGGTCTGGGCCAATGTTGGAACGCCTGGGATCAATACCGGAAGCGATATCGATGTATATCTGATAAAGTCAGCGGACAACGGAAATACCTGGTCCAGCCCTGTAAAAGTAAACCAGGATGCTCCCGGCCTTGGAAAACAGCATTTTTTCCCATGGATCACTGTCGATGCAGTGACCGGGGGGATCTGTGTTATCTATTATGACGACAGGAATGTGTCGTCAACCGAAGCTGAGACCTGGGTTTCATATTCTTACGACGGAGGCAACAGTTTTACTGATTTCAGGATAAGCGATGTTTCATTCACCCCCTCTCCAGTCCCCGGCCTTGCCTTTAATTACTTTGGTGATTATATCGGCATACAGTCACTGAATATGAAAGTGTATCCTGTTTGGACCGATAACAGACTGCCGGGAGGACAAACCATGACATGGACCTCTCCTTTTAACCTTGGCCCAACTCCAGGTCAGCCCTGGGTTATGTATTATACCAACGAGTTTTCTTCCATAACCACCGGCAGTCCCACAGGGCTTAACTTCGGGGACTCCCTCCATCTTACCCTTGGATTGAAAAATATCGGCGACCTGCCTTCAAACAACATGACAGTCAAAGTCACTTCACCTTCACCTTATATCATGATGACCGATTCCCTGGAATCCTATCCCGGACTTGTTGCAGGCGCAACGGAAACGGTACAGTCCGGCTTTGCTTTCAAGGTTAATGATACCATCCCGTATAACGAAAAAGTGAAATTTAACGTGAACGTCAGCAATGCCGACACTTCATGGAACAGTCATTTTACCGTAAGTTCACATGCCCCCGGCCTGGGAATTGTCAACATGACAATCCATGATGCAAGCGGAGGGAACAATAACGGGAGGTTCGACCCCGGTGAAACCGTTGATGTTGTCGTGATGCTTTCAAACGGAGGCGATTATCCCTGCCCCGGAACCTATGGCAAGCTCCGTACCGACTCTCCTTATCTTACCATACTCAACGACTCGGTTTTTGCGGATACTATCAGTCCGTCCCAATTCGTGAACCTGCATTATACCGTTACAGTCAGCGATTCAGCTCCCACTTCCACCGGTGCAAGGCTTTATTATACTGCTCAAAGTGGTAAATACATCCGCCATGCAGGTTTTTATAAGATCATAGGTGCAGTGGTGGAAGACTGGGAAACCAACACATTTTTCAAGTTTCCCTGGCATTTCGCCGGAAATGCATTCTGGGATATTACAACCTTTAATCCCTATGAAGGCATATACAGTGCCTCGTCGAAACCCATTACCGATGACCAGTTCTCGCAGATGTTTGTCACTTACACTTCAGCTTCGGACGACAGCATTAGTTTCTGGTTTAAGACATCCACCGAACTGGATTATGATTTCCTCAAATTCTATATTGACAACGTCATACAATCCCAGTGGTCGGGTGGGAATCCCTGGACCAGGGCAGCGTTCCCTGTTTCTAAAGGGACACATACCTATAAATGGATTTACCAGAAAGATATGGCTGCAAGCTGGGGATCGGACAGGGTAGGGCTTGATTACATTATTTTCCCGGTTCCTGTTGTTCCGGATATCAGTATAGGGCCGGATGACACCATTTGTGCCGGCGCCAACTATTCACTTCATGCGACAGCCCTGCAATACGACTCTCTCAGGTGGTCAACATACGGGGACGGCAGTTTCAGCAACCCAACCGTACTTGAACCGGTTTACACTCCCGGCAGCGGGGATATCATACAGGGATTGGTCAGGCTGAATCTAACAGCTTATAGTACGTATGGCCGCAGCATAAAGTCTAAGAACCTTACCATAGCCGGATTGCCGATCGCTGAGATCAGTGTATTCCCCAAAGATCCCGTTTGCCATTGGCAAACCATCAGGCTTACAGCCGATACGACCAATGTTCATGCTTACCTGTGGACCCCTGGCAACCTGACAACCTCAACCGTGATCATTGATACCGCAATTGCAGGAGGAATAGGCACAAAGCTCTTCCGCCTGAGAACCTGGAACATCGCAGGTTGCTATAAAACCGATTCGGTTTGGTTAACCTTTAAAAACTGTCTCGGGATCGGAGAAGAACCGGGAAATTTCTCACTGAACATTTACCCTAATCCTTCCTCAGGGGGTGTTACCCTTGAAATTTTCTCGCCCTTTAAGGAAAATATCGGAATTACCATAGAGGACATGCAGCAGAAACAGGTTTTTGAAGAAAAAAATGTTATGGTTTCAGGCAGGATGATAAAATCGATTAACTTTGCAGGGCTTCCTTCCGGAATCTATATAGTGAGCATTCACAGAAAAATTGGAACATTTTCCGGAAAACTGGTGATCAGCAGGTAATGAAAAAAATACTCCCGGTTTTTGTTCTTTTTGCAATGCTCTTCAATGCAGTCGGCTATTATATTGTGTATGAGTTTGACCGCTACCTGATTAAAAGGGAGGTCGCCAGCTTGCTGGAACATGGTTGCCTTGACCATGAGCTCTCGGTGTTTTCAGTTTACAATCCTCCTGCCGATCCCGCTTTCAGGCGTGTCGATAAGCATGAGATCGTTTATCACGGGAATCTGTATGATGTCGCAAGGGAGGTTTACAAAGGCAAAACCGTCACTTTCTTCTGCATCCGCGACACGAAAGAAGAGAACCTTATTGCAGGCATGAAAAGCATGCATCAGAAGAAAAAAGCGGCGAATCTTCTTCAGCACCTTGTAAGTATAGCACTGCCGGTTACCATAGAGCGTAATCTTCCGCAGACAACAAAAAAAATGTGTTACCCTTTACTGAGTGAAAATTTTGCGGGTAACCCGGTCATCCCATTTTCTCCACCACCGGAGAGATCCTGAACTTTCTCTTCCTTCCTGGTTTATTTTACATTAACCTGTCCGATGCTGTTCCAGGCTTCCGCGAAGGGATTCTGATCATTTCTGCATAAATAATTTACACATATTTTACATACCAGATTGTTAAAGATATTACTATGAAGACAAGACTACTAACGGGCCTTTTCCTGCTGATCGCATTTGCTTTCCAGGGCATGGGCCAGAAAAACCAAAATGACAAAGTCCTGTTCACCCGGGACACTGTAAAACTCGACGAAGTGATCGTGAGCGCCATGCGCACCGTTACTCCGTTGAAAGAACTTCCGGCTCCTATCTCTGTTATCAACAAAGTCCAGTTGCAGGAGTTCAGCAAGACTATTGCCCCCGATGAGGCCTTACGCCTTGTTCCTGGAGTGAAAGTCGAGAACGGAACCGATGGTTCCAGGGTTCATCTTTATATCCGCGGCCAGGGTATTCTATCAGAAAGCGGATTCAGGGGGATACAGGTCCTGATAGACGGTATTCCGGTGAATGACCCGGGTGGATATTGTCCCGACCTGTATGATGTTGACTGGAGCGTAGTAAAGAATGTTGAGGTCTTACGTGGCCTGGCTGCTTCATTATACGGCGCAAATGCAACCGGCGGAGTGGTCAATATCCTCACCGATAACGGGGGAAGCAAACCAGTAAACTCAACCCTGATGGGTTCTGCAGGTTCCTATGGTTTCTGGAAGATCCTCGGACAGGTCGACGGAACCCAGGATAAAGTGAATTACAGGGTATCGTATTCCCATATGCAGGGACACGGTTACCGTGAGCACCAGTCATTCATGGGAGATAATTTCAGTGAGAAGATCAACTGGAAACCTTCAGAAAAGATCCAGATCACACAGGTCCTGACCTATACTAATTACTTTAACCAGAACTCCGAAGGAATAAACCTTTACCGGTATGAGACTTTCGGCCCGAGGGCTGCCAATACTGATGCCGTGCCTTACAATGAATTCCATGAGACCAAACGTCTTACAGGAGCTCTCATCGGTAAATTCGATATCTCCAGTAACCAGGACATTACTGCTAAAGTTTTTGCCCGGTCAAACTATTACAGGGAAACCTCCAATAACGGCGATGATTACAAACCATATGTCAACATGGGTGCAACGGCCCAGTATAATCTTCACCTTGGGAAGAGAACTGTTAAGAACCTCCTTAGCCTTGGCGCAGACTATCAGACCCAGACTATTACCGAGCATATGTTTGCTGTTCCTGGGGAATACCAGAGGGATTCAAACAGGGTTGATTCCTACTGGAGCCGTGAATGTTTCGACCTCGACCAGATCCTGATCAACCAGATCATCAAGCAGAGAAGCATAGGTATATTCCTGATCGACAAGCTCGATATCACTCCTAAACTGCATGCTCTTGTAAACCTTCGTTATGATAATGTTTACAGCAGTCTGCAGAGCAATATCCCGGTTCCGGATTCGTTGAGTCCCAACGGTAACAAAACATACGACAAACCAACCTGGCGTGTCGGACTTGCCTATGACATCATGAGGTCTTTTAATGTTTTTGCCAGCTTTGGTACCGGCTTCCTCACCCCTTCAAATGATGAACTGTATAACAATCCCCAGGCTTATGGTGGTTTTAACAACCTGATCAAACCTTCGACTTCACAAGGAATTGACCTTGGTGTAAGAGGTGATGTAGGGAAAGTGTTCCATTACGATGTGACTTTCTTCGACGTCTGGTCTAACAATGAATTTTACCGTTACAGTGTTCCCACAAGAGGCAACAATACCGCTTTCTTCGGAAATATGGGAAAGAGCACTAAATGGGGGATAGAGACCTTTGTGTCGTATTCGCCGGTTAAAAACCTGATCATTGATGCTGCTTATACCTATTCCAATTTCACCTATAATCCCCCGGACACCGCCGCTAACCAATGGACTCACTGGATGCCAAACAGCCCGAGGAATATGCTGTATGCTGAAATCACCTATTCTTTCCTTAAGAATTTCAGCGTCGCAATAGCAAGCCAGTGGCAGTCGAAATACTGCATACAGGTAGATGATTCCATTTACAACCATTATACTATTGGCCAGACTTATTACCAGCCGGGCAGTGTGCGCAGTTCCTGGGTAAACGGTTATAATCTCTGGAATGTTGACCTGCATTATAAATGGAAACTCGGATGGCTGAGGGGTGACCTTAGCCTGTATGTAAAGAACATCTTTGACACCCAGTATTTTGGTTTTACAGAACCCAATAACGGCGTTGATTACAATTCGTACCAGCCGGCTCCGGGGAGGGAATTCTTTGTCAACCTGCGGTTAAACCTGTAACCTTAGTCGGTCGAAGGCTCGTCAGGGAAATTAGCTTTGGCCGTATAATTGAACAGAGCTCTTAATTTATCCCAGAAATCTCCTCCCAGCACGAACAGGCTGCAAAGGAATATGAGGTCAAAAAAGATGTTGACATATACCCTCCATGATGCAAGCTCAGGCAGCAAATGGGGGGCATATGCCATCACATAGGATGGTACAAAAGGCAGGGTAAACATGAACAGGCCTATATAATACCTTCTCTTGCTTACCGGTTTAAGAATGATAATTTTCTTATAATGGATCTTGAGGTGTTCAATGATGTAATAGTACGACACCTTTCCCATGATGCCGATACCGATTATCTTCCATAAAGGTCCGTTGACCCAGAAGAAGCCCAGGATAAGGGCTTTCAAGGCATGATTATGCATGTGATGGGTTACAAGAAGCCCGGTTGGGACCATAAAAAAAGACAGAATGATAATGGCGGCCCCAAGGTAAAACCTGAGTCCGGGATTGTGGTCATGAATGCCAGTTGTGCTACTTGATTCCATTGCCAATGCAATTATAAAAAGAAAATTGCTACTCCGCCAACAGCCAGGAGGGCACCTATGATTTCTTTCAGGCTTATTTTTTCTTTATAAAGTATCATGGATGGCGCGATGATGAGCACCGGGACTATGGCCATGATCGTTGATGCTATTCCCGTATCGGCGTATTTAATAGCAATCAAGGAGAATGAGACCCCAAGGAAAGGGCCGAAAAACGCACCAATTGACAGAATGGCCATTGGCCTGGGCCTGGTAGTTCCCCGGAAAACGTCTTTCCATTTTCCCATAAACGAATAGATCACTGCAAAGCCTGCAGTCCCTGCCATCACCCTGATCTGTGTTGAAGCAAAAGTATCATATCCCTGCATGCCGACTTTGCTCAGGACCAGTCCGACCGACTGGCCCACTGCTCCTCCGAAAGCAAGCAGCAAGCCCCAGAGGGGATAGGAAAATTTCAGAATGTTCAGTAAGCCGCTCTTTTCTCCTTCTACGCTTCTCCTGAGCACGACCAAAGCAATGCCATTCATTGTCACGGCCATGCCAATCCAGCTTTGAAGGCTTAGTTTCTCTCCAAGAACCATCCATGCAAACAATGCCGTCATAGGTGGCGCTAAGGCCATGATAAGCATGGATACCCTGGCTCCTATCAGGACGAATGACTGAAACAGGCAAAGGTCTCCGAAGGTAAACCCGATGAGTCCCGACAGTGAAAGCCAGAGCCAGTTATGCAGGCTGGCGTCGACGGGAAAAAGATATCCGCGGTAAAAAAATACAAAGATGGTCAGAAAGATAAACCCGATGATCAACCTCAGGATATTCACTACCATAGAGCCGATCTTCCGGCTTGCTGCTTCAAAGGTGATCGCAGTGACAGTCCAGAAGACGGCAGTAAGCAGGGCAGCAAATTCTCCAATATGATGCATATCCCTATAGGGTTTATCGGCCGGCCAGCCAGTTTTCGGGATTCTGGATCATTTTGCCTTTCCAGATCTCAAAATGCAGTTCGGTTTTTTGTTCCTCAGAATTGTAATGAACTTTGCCAATGGCCTGGCGGGTGCTTACGTCCTGGCCTTCTCTAACACTGACCACATCCAGGTTTGAATATACAGTTAGATATTCTCCGTGCCTCACAATGACTACGTTGTTAAGGTTGGGGAACGACATCACTTTGCTGACCTTGCCGTTGAAAACCGCTTTTACCTGGGAGTTTGGTTCAGTGGTTATATCCACCCCATTATTTTTCACCTTTACCCTTTCCAGCACGGGATGCGGATGCTCACCGAAAGTTCCGGAGATGAAGCCTTTTTCACATGGCCAGGGCAGCCTTCCCCTGTTTGAGGCAAAAGAACTGGAAAGTTCCCTTTCCCGTGGTGTCATTTCATATGTAGCCGGTCCTGAGACTATGCGGCCCGTTGGTTTTTTCTCATTGCCTTCAGTCTTATGCATTCTTTCTTCCGATGCCCTGATCTCGGAAGAGATAAGTTTTTCAATCTCGTACTGTAGCCTTGCTGCAGCCTTCTGTTTCGTTTTGAGGGTAGCCATAAGCTGTTTCTCTTTACTTGAGAGCTCTTTGACAGTATTGGCCTTTTCCTGTTTTTCCAGGTCCAGCTTCACCTTTTCCTTTTGCTGGGACTCAAACAAGCTTAGTTTTTCCTGCTTTTTGGCTTCCAGGTCCTTTCTCTGGTCGTTTATAACATGAGTCGTACTTTCAATCCGCTCAGCCTGCCTGCGCCGGTATTCAGAATATTGCTGGTAGTATTTGATCCGTTGCCAGGCCTGGTTGAAATCCTTTGCCGAGAAAATGAACATCAGCTTGTTCCTGCCGTTCATTGTACGATAGGCATGATATATCATCCTGGCATAATCGGTTTTCAGGGTTTTGAGTTGTTTCGACATCCTGTCGAGTTCGACATTCTCGACCTGTATGTTCATATCGATTTGTCCAAGCTCGCGGTTGATGGTGGCTATAAGAGCCTCACGGCTCCGTATCCTCTGGTTAAGTATCTTCAGTTTTTCCATCGAAACTTGCTTCGATTGCTTGGTCCTCTCAAGCAATTCGGTTGTGTAGCGGATCTCGTCCTCAAGCTGTTTCTTGGTTTTCTGAAGTTTTTCCCTGTCCCCCTGACCGAATGCCGCAACTGCTAAAAGAAATACCAGGATCAGTTGTAAACCGATGAACACTGATTTCCGGCATGGGGCTTTTAGTTTCATCCCGTTTGAAAGAATTGGTTATTTGACCTGTGTATATCCTGTTGGTATCCTGAAGGGGAACTGCATTGGTGAATCCACAGTGATCCTTGAAAAGGAAGCCTTCACTTTTATTGTATTATCAGCCCAGATGGTCACATCCAGGGCTTTGGGGAAAAGCTGTCCGTCGATATTCTCAAAGTCACCGTAACCGGCTTCCACTTTGATCTTTTCGTTTGATATTTCCTTAACGTCCGCTTCAGTGATTTTAAAAGTTTCCGAATCAAGCCAGATATTTTGAATGAATGCCCTGGCATTTTCCTGGCTGTTCCTCACATATTTTTTAAGTTTCATCCTGGCTGCTGTTGAAAGCTTGTAGCTGTTATTTTCTATGGTGACCCTGAATTTTCCGTCTTCGTAAAATTGCAGGTCATTCCCAAGCAGATAGGCCTGGAGAATGTCAAAGTCAATATTAGTGTTCAGAAAGTGATTCACCGCCTCATAATCTCCCAGGTAAAAAGTATTGTTGAGCTTGTTTATCATTTTCACCGAATCCTGGGTAATGATCAGGCGCATGGCTTCAATACCGAGGCCGGGAGTCAGTGAAAGCCAGATAACACTGTCCTTTTTAATCCTTATCTGACCGTTGAAGGATGTGCTTTTCTTCTGGTTTTTGTATTCGGCCGAGAATTTACCCATGAAATATGTGTATTTCAGCTCATGCTCCTTGAGTTTCTTAAACAGGTATTCAGATCCTTCTTCCTTAATCGGAGCCCTTATCGCCTTCCTGGCGGGGCTGCATGAAACGGAAAACATAATGACAAGGGCGACAAGCCCCATGAAATATCCCTTGCTGAAGCCGTTATTCTTTCCCATTCTGTTCAATTAATTTTTTTTCGCTGATTTTCCTGTTCAGCAGTTCAGAGCCCTCCCCTTTAGACTTGGCCTTATTCCAGTATTCCAGCGCTTTCTCCGGTTCACCCAGTCTGTAAAGCACATCTCCGTAATGTTCCAGGACCTCGCTGCTTACGCTTTCTTTGTCTTCCAGGGCTTTTCCTATCCATTTTTTTGCCTCGCTGATCTTTCCCAGTTTATACAGGACCCAACCATATGTGTCCTCGAAAGAAGAATTTGCAGTATCGAGTTCAACAGCTTTTTTTGCCATTTTCTCTGCCCTTTCAAGGTCTTTTCCCCTGAGCGAGAGGTAATAGGCAAAATTATTCAGGACATAGGCGTTATTGTCTTTTGCTTTTAATGATTTCTCATACGCTTTATCCGATTCCTCTGTATTCTTCAGTGAATGCCAGGCATCGCCTATATACATATAAAACTGGGCGATAAGGTCATCATTATTCACCACCAGCCTGACCCCGTGATCCAGGATTTTTATTGCTTCGTCATATTTTTTCAGCTGGACAGCCCCCAGGCCGGTGAACAGGTAAAGGATATTCTGGTCGGGAAAAAGTTCAAGGGCCTTTTTGCCGTGATCATACAATACCTGGTATTCGGTAAGCTGGAGTTCCAGGCGGAGAAGTTCTTCCCAAACAACGTACTTGCTCGAATCAAGGCTGATCACTTTTAAAAAAGCATCCTTGGCTTCTGTATACTTTTTATCCTGTGAAAGGAGGTCTCCGTAAATTGACCAAGCCTTCGGATTATCGGGATGTATCGTGATCATGATACGTGAAAGTTCAAAAGCCTGTTCCTTGAGCTGATCGTAGATCTGGTTGATGGTATAAAAAGAGAGCAGTATCGTCACCTTGGTATCTATATCCAGGTTCGGATTGGCAAAGCCCAGTTTAAGTTCCTCAAATGCTTTTTCCTTATTCCCTGTCTTCCGGTAATAATCGGCCAGTGACATATGAATGTAGGGATTGCCCGGATCTTTTTCAACAACCCGTTTATAGATCTCAAGGGCTTTGTTCTGCTGATTGTTCCCCATATAAAATTCGGCGAGCATCGACAGGTACCGTGAATCATCGGGGAATGCACTGACCAGGCTTCTAAGCTCGTTTTCGGCCTTTTCAATATTGCCAAGATGAAGGTAAATTTTTTCCTTCTGAAGGGAGATCTCTTCATTTATCCCGGCCTTTCCCTCGATCTGGTCGTAAGTTTCTGCAGCTTTTTTTTCATCGCCAGCATTAAGGTACAGGGCTGCAAGCTGGAAATAGTAATCGAGTTCTCCTGGATATTTTTTTACCAGATTCTCATAAATGCCGATTGCTTCTTTCTCTTTTTTACATTGCTGGCAAACTTCGGCCAGGAATATCTGGTAGTATTTATTATTTGGATCAAGGCGGATGGCATCCTTCAGGAGGTCATAGGCTGCGTTATATTTCTCACTTGTTGCAAGCAGCCTGGCCAGTTCAAATTTTCCTGCAGGATCGTTGGGGTAATGCTCAGTATAGTATGTGAACATCTGCAGGGCTTTGTCGGTATTTCCGATCAATACTTCCTTCTTGGCATCGATAAGCATGGCCGTGTTTTCAACATCGATGAGAGATTTATCATCCCCCGAATGCCGTTTGCTGTGTTTTGCCTTACCCGAATCCGGTTCCTCGCCTGGGATCATTGCCACATCCGGCCCGCACAGAGCCTGCAAAGTCAACAGCAGAAAAATATTTGAAATTATAAATCCTCTGAATTTCGTCATTTCACCATTTATTCGCACCAATTGCTTATTTCATTTGAGTGCTCATTTCGGCTATGCCGAACGCTACCTCGCTACTTATTTATGTCCCGTCGAGCCAAATCCTCCTGCCCCGCGGCTTGTTTCTTCTAATTCGTCCACCTGTATCCATTCGGCCTGTTCATGGGCACCGATGATCATCTGCGCTACCCTGTCGCCGTCCTTCACCACGAAATCCTCATTCGACAAATTAATTAGAATGACCTTGATCTCGCCGCGGTAATCGGCATCGATTGTGCCGGGAGTATTCAGAACCGTTACGCCTTTTTTTATGGCCAGACCGCTGCGTGGCCTTACCTGAGCTTCAAACCCCAGGGGAAGTTCAATAAATAATCCGGTAGGGACCAAGGCTCTTTCGAGCGGTTTCAGAACTATATCATCGGGGATAAAAGCTCTGAGGTCCATCCCGGCCGAAGCAGTGGTTTCATATGCAGGCAAAGGATGGTGGGAATTGTTTACTATCCTGATTCTCATAGGGAATTTTGATGCGCAAAGGTAATAAAAATCTCAATCGGAGGCCTTTGTGAGGCGCGGCTTTTCAAGGAATAATGCAGTGAGCAGAAACACCAGCAGCAATCCTGTGTTAAATGCTATCCTGGGAAATGCCTGGGAAATATGAACATTTGCACTGATAAAATAGAGTAGCAGGGCAAAAACAAGGTAGCCGGCAAATTTCTTAAGGTTATAAGGAATGGGATAGAATTTCTGTCCCAGAATGTAAGCGATCACCATCATGGAACCGTAGCAGATAAAGGTGGCCCAGGCCGATCCGATATATCCGTGGATGAGATGGTCGGGGCTGAGGGGGATCCACCAGAAGTTCAGTGCAAGGGTGATTACCGCTCCTATCAACGAAAGCCAGGCCCCCCAGATCGTCTTCCCTGTAAGCTTGTACCAGATGGAGAGGTTGTAATACACTCCGAGGAAAATGTTTGCAAGCATCAGAATGGGAATAACACCTTTCCCCAGCCAGTATTTTTTGTCGATGAGATGCAGGAAAACATCATCGAGAAATAGCATCGTCACCAGGAACGTCGAAAGAATCGCTATCATAAAATAATCCATGATCCGTGCATAAGTTTGCCTGGAATCCTTCTCTTTGGCATGAGCAAAAAAGAAAGGTTCCGCAGCAAAGCGGTAGGCTTGTACAAATAAAGTGATCAGTATGGATATTTTATAACAGGCACTATAAATTCCTACCTGGGCTTCACTTAAATCTTTCGAAAGGGGCAAAAGGTACCGCAGCATAAGCCTGTCTAAGGTTTCATTGACCATTCCTGCAAGCCCTGCAAATAATAAGGGGAATGCATAAACCAGCATACGTTTCCACAGTTCGTTATGCAACTTCCATCTCATATTCATGATCATGGGAAGAACAAGGACCAGGGTAATTATACTTGCTGCAAGATTTGAAATGAATACATACTCTATACCCCAGTCGGGACGATAAATCAATCCTATCAAGCCATGAAGCGAAGGATAGCTGTTCCATACATATGGGCAAAGCAGGATGAAAAAGAGTGTCAGCCCTATATTAGTGAGGATATTGATCATTTTTAGGCTTGCAAACCTCGCGGCTTTGTTTTGTGATCGCAGCCTGGCAAACGGAATGGCGACAAGGGCATCAAGGCCGAGTATCCAGGCAAACCAGATCACATATTTCGCTTGGCCGGCGTAATCAATCCATCCGGCGATGGTTCCTGAGAAGATGCTTGCAAGGAAGATAAACGAACCTGAAGTGACCAGCAGGGAAATCAGTCCTGTACTGAACACAGAGTCCTTATCCTCTTCTTTTTCGCTAAAGCGGAAAAAGGCCGTTTCCATGCCGTAAGTGAGGACTACCATCAGGAATGAGGCATAGGCATAGAACACGCTGATGGTACCGTATTGCGCCAGGGAAAATACCCTTGTAAGCAGGTATACCATCAGGTACTGAAGGAAGCGGCCTAAGATCGTTGGGATACCATAGACTGCCGTTTGTGAGGCAAGACGTCTGATTGAAGCCATTGTATCTGTGAACTGTGAACCATGATCCGGTTTACGCTTCATGGATCAGTGTTCACGGTCAATAGTGAGTGTCCAAAATTAATCATATTTTTGGGCTGATAAAGAAACGATGGCAAAGTCAAAATATTACGTAGTCTGGAATGGCCGGAATCCGGGGATCTACGAGGGGTGGGAAGCATGCAGGGAGCAGGTGGCCGGATTTAACGGGGCAAGGTTCAAGGGATTTCCCACGGCCGACCTTGCCCGCAGTGCCCTCAGCGACGATCCACGAAAGTATATGGAGAAAGGCCTTCAGGTACCTAAAAAAATAATCTGCAGCAATCCCCTGGTAGGAGAGCCCATCGCCGACAGTATTTGTGTTGATGCAGCCTGCCGCGGCAACCCTGGTGTATTAGAGTACCGAGGTGTTGACACCGCTTCGGGCGCCGAACTGTTCCGGATCGGGCCGTACCCTGAAGGGACTGTGAACATAGGTGAATTTCTTGCCATTGTACATGCCCTGGCATACCTGAAACAACTGAATTCCGACTGGCCGGTGTACTCCGATTCCCGCACGGCCATTGCCTGGCTGAAGAAAAGGGCGACAAACACCAAGCTGGAGCAATCGGATAAAAACAGGGAATTATTCAATCTCGTGGATCGTGCGCTTAACTGGCTCAGAAACAACAGTTGGAAGAACCCCGTCCTGAAATGGGAAACTGAATACTGGGGAGAGATCCCGGCGGATTTCGGAAGAAAATAAGCGGGGATAAAGGGATACGAGATAACCGGATTGCTTCGATGTGCTCAGCGATCCCAGATAACCATATATCCGGTTATCTGGTGCCGGCGCGAGGCGCCCTATCCTGCATCCTTATAGCGTGGGATAGAATGCGTCGGGGATATGCACGATCTCCGTTCCTTTTTCATCTATGATCACCGAGACCACGTCGAACCGTACTTCTCCTTTGAACGCTTTGAATTTTACATAGGCATTGGCTGCTTTGATCAGAAGTTTTTGCTTTGCCGGGTTAACCCATACTTCCGGTTCGCCAAAATAACGGGTGTTCCGGGTTTTCACTTCAGCAATTACAAGAGTCCCTTTGTCTGAAGCCACAATGTCAATTTCTGCTTTTCCCGCGCGGAAATTCCTGGCCAGGATTTTAAACCCCTTTGCAGCGAGGAATTCCGCTGCAAGAGCTTCACCTTTTCTCCCCAGATCGTATGATTTGGACATTTGATAAATTTTGAATATTCCTTTCAGAACCCCAGTTCCACCTCCTCATCCACAATCAGCTTCACCCTTCGTCCAAGTATCAGCGCCACATTTTCCGGACCATGGCCTGCAGGGAAATCAAAACAAACCGGGTACTTGTATTCTTTAACAGCTTCGTCAATGATTTGCTGGGTTGTTTTTCCAAAGGGGATGGTGTTGTCCTTCATATCGTGCATGCTGCCGACGATAAGGCCTTTAAGCTCTTTCAGCATGCCCGCCCGCTTCAGGTTCATCATCATTCGGTCTATATGATAGAGATATTCATCAACATCCTCAATAAACAGTATTTTGCCTTTGGTTTCGATCTGTGAATGCGATCCCATAAGGCTGTATAATATCGAAAGGTTGCCTCCTGCAAGGATACCTTCCCCTGCGCCTGTACGGTCGAGGGGCCCAAGACGTTTGGCATAAATGATTTCTTCGCCGAACAAGGCTTTCCTGAGTGTTTCAACTGATTTAGTGCCAAGCAGGTTCTCAGGCATGTTAAGGGGCATAGTGGCATGCATGGTTTCAACCCCGAAATGCCTGTGTATATGTGAATGTATCACCGTAATATCACTGTACCCCACGATCCATTTCGGGTATCTCAGGAACCTGCTGAAATCCAGCTTGTCAATAATCCTCACTGAACCGTATCCTCCCCGGGAACAAATGATCGCCCGAATGGAAACATCATCCAGCATCACCTGGAAGTCCTTCATCCTTTGGGCGTCATTGCCTGCGAACTGGTTTTCACTGTTGAAGACGTATGATCCGAGAATCACTTCAAGCCCCCATTTCTGGAACAGTTTCATGGCCGGATGCACCTCATCGAAGGAAACGGCCCTTGCCGGTGACAGGATGGCGATCTTGTCGCCTCGTTTCAGGTATGGTGGCTGAATCATATTCACAAATGTAAAAAATTGATTCGTATCTTTGCTCTTTGTTATGCTGATTATGGAAAGACCGGAGTATAAACGTTATACTGTAACTTCTGCGCTCCCTTATGCCAACGGGCCTATTCATATCGGGCACCTGGCCGGGGTTTACATTCCTGCCGATATTTTTGTACGCTTTTTACGTATGAACGGCGAGGATGTGATCTTTATCGGGGGCTCTGATGAACACGGAGTTCCAATAACCATCAAAGCTTTACAGCAAGGCGTTTCACCCCAGCAGATCGTGGATAAATACCATAATATCATAAAACGGTCATTTGAGGAGTTTGGGATTTCTTTTGATATCTATTCACGCACATCCAATCCCATGCATCATGAAACTGCGTCGGCATTCTTCAAAAAGATGTATGAAGCCGGCCAGTTCATCGAAAAAGTCTCGCAGCAATACTACGATGAAGCAACCGGCCATTTCCTTGCCGACCGGTATATCACGGGAACCTGCCCGAACTGCGGGTTTGAAAAAGCATATGGAGATCAGTGTGAAAAATGCGGGTCATCCCTGAATGCCACCGACCTGATCAATCCGAAATCGGTACTCAGCGGCAATGCACCTGTTCTGAAGGACACAAGGCATTGGTTCCTTCCTCTGGATCAATACGAACCCTGGCTGAGGGAATGGATACTTGAAGGGCATAAGGATGACTGGAAAACCAATGTTTACGGACAGTGCAAATCATGGATAGAACAGGGGCTCCAGCCCCGTGCCGTGACCCGCGACCTCGACTGGGGCGTGAAAGTTCCCGTTGAAGGAGCCGAAGGCAAGGTTTTGTATGTTTGGTTTGACGCACCCATCGGGTATATCTCTGCAACCCGGGAGCTGAGGCCCGACTGGGAAAAATACTGGAAGGATCCGGAAACGAAACTGGTTCATTTTATCGGAAAAGACAATATCGTTTTCCATTGCATCATTTTCCCTGCCATGCTCAAAGCAGAGGGCACATACATCCTCCCGGATAATGTGCCGGCCAATGAATTTTTAAACCTTGAAAGCGACAAAATCTCGACATCCAGGAACTGGGCAGTCTGGCTGCATGAATATTTACTGGATTTCCCGGGCAAGCAGGATGTGTTGCGCTATGTGCTCACTTCCAATGCACCCGAGACCAAAGACAATGATTTTACCTGGAAGGATTTCCAGGCAAAAAACAATAATGAACTGGTTGCCATTCTCGGGAACTTTGTGAACCGCACAATCGTCCTTACCCATAAATATTTTGATGGCAAAGTCCCGCAGGCAGGAGTATTTATGCCGGATGATCTTGCAGCATTTGCTGAAATGAAGCTTTTCCCTTCAAGGATCGCAACCAGCCTGTATGGGTACCGTTTCCGTGAAGCCCTTGCCGAAATGATGAACCTCGCAAGACTTGGAAATAAATACCTCACCGATAACGAACCCTGGAAGCTTTATCCGGCAGATAAAGACAGGGTTGCAACAATCCTTAATGTTTCTCTCCAGATCTGCGCCGAATTAACTATTGTTGCCGAACCATTTTTACCTTTCTCGGCAGCGAAGATCAGGCATAC
>JAPLDK010000028.1 GCA_026391775.1 Bacteroidota bacterium | reverse complement strand
TTTTAATGAATCAATTGTACCTTCTTTTGAAGCAATTGCCTTATTTCCTTATTCTCATATTATAGAAGGAACGGTAGACAAAATACAATGCAATAGCAAAGAAAACGGCACCTATATAGGGCGCAAGGCTGAAGAAGCTTTCCGAAATTGCAATTTCCATAGCCAGAAGCCCGAATAAAGTAGTGAATTTAATGATAGGATTTAAGGCAACCGATGAAGTGTCTTTAAACGGATCTCCAACAGTATCACCAACCACAGCAGCATCGTGCAGGGGAGTCCCCTTTTCTTTCAGATCGACTTCCACGACTTTCTTGGCATTATCCCAGGCACCCCCGGCATTGGCCATGAACATTGCCTGAAATAATCCGAAGAAAGCAATTGACACAAGGTAGCTTACAAAAAATGAGGCTGCAGGATAACGCAGAGGATTGCCTGCCAGGAAATTGGTATCCTGATACCCCGATAAAAAAGCTATGGCAAGCGCAAAGGAGAAAATTGCAATAAAGATATTGAACATACCTGTTTGGGCATATTGAGTACAAATTTTGACCACTTCCTTGGAAGTTTCCACCGATGCCTTTTTCTCGGCATTTTCATCAAGCCGGATGTTCTTCTTGATATATTCTACTGCACGGTAAGCGCCTGTAGTTACAGCCTGAATAGAAGCTCCGGTGAACCAGTAGATCACTGCACCACCCATTAGAAATCCAAGGATCGTATAAGGGTTAAGAACATTCAGAATAGCTTCCGGGGCAATCCCGAATTTGTTCCTGATAAGAAGGATCAGGGAGAAGATCATTGTTGTGGCACCTACCACAGCGGTTCCAATAAGTACAGGTTTGGCTGTTGCTTTAAAGGTATTACCTGCACCATCGTTGGCTTCAAGGTAATGCTTGGCATTTTCAAAATCGGGTTTAAATCCGAATTCTTTCTCAATCTCCCTGGATGCTTCTTCTTTATTCTCTTCAATCAGGGAAAGCTCGTAAACACTCTGGGCATTGTCGGTCACCGGGCCATAACTGTCAACGGCTATCGTTACCGGCCCCATTCCAAGGAATCCGAATGCGACAAGGCCGAATGAAAAAATTGCCGGGTAGATCATAAAAGCATCCAGTCCGTACTTACTCGTTACATATGCAATAAACATCAAAACAAGGAAAACCATACCCTGCCAGAATGCGCTGAAATTCCCAGCCACAAGACCTGAAAGGATGTTAAGAGAAGCTCCTCCTTCACGGGAGGCTGTAACAACTTCGTTGACATGTCTGGACTTAGGACTGGTAAAAATCTTGGTAAATTCCGGAATTAAAGCTGCACCAAGTGTTCCGCAACTGATTATAATGGAAAGTGTGAGCCAGAGGTTATTTCTGAGATCACCTATCATCATATAACTTGCTCCGAAAGTGACAAGGATTGATAAGATTGATGTTATCCATACAAGATTGGTCAGCGGACGCTCAAAATCAATATCGTCCTTATGCCCGTACTTAGCTTGTGAAATGACTTTGTTGATGTAAAAAGCAGTGATCGAAGTGATGACCATCAAAATACGCATTACGAAAATCCAGGTCAGCAGTTGTTTCTGGTTTTCTACGTCTCCCACAGCTAACACGATGAAAGAGATAAGGGCAACACCGGTCACACCGTAGGTTTCAAAACCGTCGGCCGTCGGCCCGACACTGTCGCCAGCATTATCACCTGTACAATCGGCTATAACTCCGGGATTCCTGGGATCGTCTTCCTTGATTTTGAAAACTACCTTCATCAGATCGGATCCTATATCGGCGATCTTGGTAAATATACCGCCGGCAATACGAAGCGCAGATGCCCCCAGGGATTCACCGATGGCAAAACCAATGAAACTGGCGCCGGCGTAATCCCTCGGAACAAACAATAAAATTATAAGCATCATGATCAGCTCAACACAGATAAGCATAACACCTATGCTCATCCCTGCATCAAGAGGGATATTCAGTAATTTGATCGGCTTCCTTTCCAGTGAAGCAAAAGCCATACGGCTGTTGGCCAGGGTATTCATCCTGATACCGAACCATGCCACACTGTAAGAACCCAGTATACCAATAACGGTCCAGGAAAGGATCAGGATGACTCCGCCAAATGGCATGGCCTGAAGAAAACCAAAATAAAATGCGATACAAAGACCAATGATCACAAATAATATCACAAGAAATTTCCCCTGCTGCCAAAGGTAAGTCTTGCAGGTTTCAAAAATGATCTTTGCCACATCCAGCATGGACTGGTGGGCCTTCAGCCTTCTTACCTTGGTAAACTGGTAGTAACCGAATAACATACCCAACAAAATAATAACAAACCCAAACATCAGCAAATGGTTTTGATCTGATGTGAGAGAGGGTATTTTGAGGTCTGCTTCTGAAGCAAACATCGAAAAAGGCAGCATCAGGGCCGCAAATAATATAGCCAATCTTTTCATATGAAAAAAATTACATGTTGAGACCCCAAATTTATAAAGGTTTTTTAAACAATCCAATTAAAAGATACTTTTTTCATTATGAATTTATTTAAAATCCGGAAGATTAGATGTAATTTTGTACTACGAATCCAAATCGGCCTGATGGAGAAGATCCGCCTCGAAATCATTGGTATGTCATACAGCCAGTCTCAGACTGGGGCCTATGCTCTGATCCTTGGTGAGAAAGACGGGAAGCGCAGGCTCCCGATAATTATCGGAGGTTTTGAAGCCCAGGCAATTGCTATTGAACTGGAAAAAATCAAAACACCCAGGCCCCTGACCCACGACCTTTTTAAATATTTTGCAGATGCTTTCGGCATTGAAGTCCGTGAGATTATAATAAACAAATTCCAGGAGGGTGTCTTTTATGCCCAGCTGGTCTGCAGTGATGGCAGCAGGGTGGAGGAAGTGGATTCCCGTACATCTGACGCCATTGCTCTTGCACTCAGGTTCAGTTGCCCGATATATACTTATGAGGATATCATGAAAGCCGCCTCCATCATGGTAGAAGAGGATACTGATACACCAGCTGCCCTGAACCCGGAATCACTTCCAAAGGTATCATCAAAACAGGAATTCTCAGGCCAGTCTGTGGCCGAACTCAAGGAGATTTTACAGGCTGCCATCGAAAATGAGGAGTATGAAAAGGCTTCCCGGATCAGGGATGAGTTGAACCGCCGTAACAAGACCAGGAAATAACACATGCAACAATATCTTGACCTGCTTGATTTTGTATTAAAGAACGGAGTGAAAAAGGAAGACCGAACGGGTACCGGCACATTGAGTGTATTTGGTTACCAGATGCGGTTTAACCTGGCCGACGGCTTTCCCATGATGACTACCAAGAAACTTCACCTTCGCTCAATTCTCCATGAACTTTTATGGTTCCTCCAGGGCTCAACAAACATAAAGTACCTTCACGAGAACAAGGTAACAATCTGGGACGAATGGGCAAAACCCGATGGTGAGCTTGGCCCTGTTTATGGCTATCAGTGGCGGTTCTGGCCCAAACATGACGGCACTCATATCGACCAGATAAAACAGGTTGTTGAGTCAATTAAAAAGAACCCCGATTCACGCAGGCATATTGTAAGCGCCTGGAATGTTGGTGAGCTTGACCTTATGGCCCTGCCGCCTTGCCACCTCATGTTCCAGTTCTATGTCGCGAACGGGAAACTTTCGTGCCAGATGTACCAGCGTTCCTGCGACATCTTCCTTGGCGTGCCATTCAACATTGCTTCCTATGCGATGCTGCTTATGATGTTGGCCCAGGTCACAGGGCTGAAACCGGGAGAATTTGTTCACACACTTGGCGATGCCCATATCTACCTCAACCATATTGAACAGGTAAATCTTCAGCTTACCAGGAAGCCGTTCCCCCTTCCAAAAATGAACATCAACCCTGAGGTGAACAACATCCTTAATTTCAGATTTGAAGATTTTACTTTGAGCGATTATCAGTCACACCCGCATATCAAGGGTGAAATTTCTGTTTAATTTTGTACCATGCTTTCAATCATTGTGGCAATTGCCGAGAACCTGGCCATTGGGAAGGATAACGACCTTCTCTGGCATATTCCCGAGGACCTGAAACGTTTTAAACAGATCACAGGAGGGCATACCATTATAATGGGAAAACGCACCTATTATTCTTTGCCTAAACGTCCTTTGCATAACCGCAGAAGCCTTGTAATTACTGATATCCCCGGTGAAATCATTGAAGGCTGTGTCATGGCTTATTCAATTGAAGATGCAGTAGCCAAATGTAGCCCGGCTGAAGAAAATTTTATTATTGGTGGTGCTTCCGTTTACAGGCAGTTCCTTCCACTGGCTCACTGCCTTTACCTCACAAGGGTACATAAACCCTATGAGGGAGATGTTTTCTTTCCGGAGATAAACTTTGCCGGGTGGAACCTGATATCAAAAGAGGATTTTCCATTTGACGAAGGGCTTGGGTTTGCCTTCTCTTATGAGAATTACAAACGTAAAAAATGATCAAACCTCTAAATAGAGCGAGCCTTGCCAAAGGCATAGTTTTAACTGCAATTATACTGCTTACGGCTGCCGCCGGATGTAAAAAGAAAAATTCTTCCTTTGATCTTAGTCCCAATCTGAATGTTGCCGATGATATAGTTTTTACGGAACGGGGGTTGTTTCATACTTTCGGACTCCTTCTCAAGGCGAATCTCGATACAACAATAATGCACCAGGGTGTTGGCACCATCGACAAGGCCATTATTACATACAATAGTGTTGTTAGGCGGTTTTCTGTTTTTTATCAAAATAAATATTGTGCCGACACCGTGCTCAGAAACGGAAATATTATCATTAATCTCAACGGAGATTTTTTTTCTGCCGGGACTGTCGCAATCATTACTTTCCGGAAATATTCCGAGGATTCCCGGCAGTTCATTGGAAAGGATAGCCTTGTGAACCATGGCTTATCCTCAGGAAGTATCACAACCTATGTTTCTTTTATAAATGGCCTGCTGATAACAAAAGATTCGCTTCTCTCAACCAGGTGGAACTCAAACCTGGAATACAGCATCCCTCCAATCCTTAAGATCCTGCCCGACAGCCTGATGCCACTTACTATTTCCGGTTCAGCCATTGGTTTATCGTCCAGCAATTATGGCTTTTCATTTCAGATAAGCGAACCCCTGGTTGACAACCTTTACTGCCCCTGGATACGTTCAGGCGTCATGCAGCTGTCAACACCTTCCCTGCAGGTAACAACAGGTACCATAGAGTACGTGAACCAGGCCAAATGCAATGACCGGGTCACGTATAATTTTGAAGGAAGTATCTTTGAATGGTGGATTAACAGGAAAAAACTGAGCTTCTGATCTCGCTGGCTCACGTCTTTCTCTTCTCTTTTTTCGCAGCAGGAAACAATACATTATTTAGTATCAGCCGGTATCCCGGTGAATTGGGATGCAGGTTAAGATCGGTAGGGGGGTCGCCAACGAGGTGCTGGTAGTCTTCGGGGTCATGGCCTCCCAGGAAGGTCCATGTGCCTTTCCCGAAATCTCCGTGAATATACCTGGCTTCCCCTAGCGATTTGTTTTCACCGAGGATAAGGACACTGGGCTTAACGTATTTTTCGTTAAATGCAGTGGTCTGACCCATAAACCCGTGGATCAGGGTTTCGTGATCCTGACAAAGCATCGTGGGTACTGGATCCCATTTGGCAGAGAATTCGAAAAGAGAGAAAAAATCATTATTCCAGTTTAGGTTTTTAGGCCTGGTGTCTGTAACGTCGATTGATGAAATCTCGTATTCATAAGGATTGTGAACCAGCCTGAAATCCTGGAAGGCAAAGCATTTCTGGAAATCCAGTTTACTGTCGGCCAACTGGTCCATCGGGTCCCCGTCGAACATGACGTCGCAAATGTCAAGGCCTTCGGCCGACAGGGCAACATCGTAGCTGTCGGGAGCCGAACACATCGAAAACAAGTACCCCCCACCGGCAACAAAATCCCGTATCTTCTGAGCTACAGCCAGTTTCATTTGTGAAACTTTAGGATAGCCGAACTTATGTGCCGATTCTTCCTGCAGCTGAACATCTTCCTGGTACCATGGAAAATTTTTATAGGCTGCCCAGAACTTGCCATACTGCCCGGTAAAATCCTCATGGTGCATATGGAGCCAGTCATACAGGGGCAGCAGGCCTGTAAGGACTTCTTCGTCATATATAATTTTATAAGGGATCTCGGCATAGGTAAGAACAAGCGTAACCGCATCATCCCAGGGCCTTTTGTTCTTAGGTGAATAAACCGCAATTTTTGGAGCCTTGTGAAGTTTGATCCTTTCCATATTTATCTGAGGATCTGCAATTTCCTGCATTATGGCATCAACCTGGGCATCAGCCAGGGCCTGGAAGGTCACTCCCCGAATATTGCATTCGTTCTCAATCTGCTTGCTGTACTGAATTAGAAAACTTCCTCCGCGGTAATTCAGGAGCCAGTCCACCTCCACTTCCTTCTCTAAAACCCAGAATGCAATGCCGTACGCTTTGAGATGGTTCTTTTGAGCTTCATCCATTGGTAACAGGAGGTAAGCTGCCTTAACAGGGACAGATAACAGAAGAAGAAAAGCGAAAAGTATCAGCTTGTTTTTAAAACGGCATATCCGGCTGGTCATTGTCATTCATTTTCGACATGATGGTGCGGGTCCGCACTGAACCATCAAACGATGTATTGGCCGAAATAGTATTAGCCGCATTATACTCCTGCTCAATATCGGTGAACTTGGCAAATTTGGAAATAAACTTCAAAGGAATATCCTTCAGGGGGCCGTTACGGTTCTTTGCAATGCTCACTTCAGCCATGCCGGATGTCGAATCCCCGTGTTCATCCACATCGATCTTGTAGTATTCAGGTCGGTAAATGAACATGACCATATCGGCATCCTGCTCGATGGAGCCTGATTCGCGAAGGTCGGAAAGTATAGGTTTTGCTGCTGCAGAGCGTTTCTCAGGTGCACGGCTGAGCTGGGAAAGGGCGATCACGGGTACGTTAAGTTCTTTGGCCAGGCTCTTTAACCCCCTGGAAATGCTGCTGATCTCCTGTTCCCGGTTCCCCTTGGCCTCATGGCTCCCCTGCATCAGCTGCAGATAGTCCACAACGATCAGCTGGACGTCGTGCCTGGCCTTAAGCCTTCTTGACTTGGCCCGGAGGTCGAAGATTGAAAGTGCAGCAGTATCATCAAGATATATTGGTGCATCGAGAAGGTTCCCGATCCTGACGTTAAGCTGTTTCCATTCGTATTCTTCCATGCTCCCCTTTCTCAGCTTTTCCTGGGGAATTTCTGTTTCGGAAGAGATCAGACGGGTAACCAGCTGCACTGCCGACATTTCCAATGAGAATACAGCCACAGGTTTTTTAAAATCAATTGCCGCATTCCTGGCCATGGTTAGGGCAAAAGCAGTTTTGCCCATACCCGGACGAGAGGCAATAATGATCAGATCCGACTTCTGCCAACCTGAAGTGATCCGGTCAAGCTCTGTAAATCCCGATCCCACTCCCCGAAGTGACCCTTCGTGGCCCCGGGCGGCGGTAATCTCACGAATAGCTTCTTTGATGATGGATTGCATATCCATGTATGTCTTGCCGATACTGCTTTCGCTGATGGAAAATAATCCGGTCTCGGCTTTGTCAAGGAGGTCAAACACATCGGCTGAATCCTCATAGGCATCCTTTATGATCTCCGAAGAAATCCTGATCAGCTCCCTCTGTATATACTTCTGCAATATGATCCTGGTATGGAACTCAATATTCGCGGCAGATGCAACCCTGTTGGTGAGGTTTGTGATGTAATACGCGCCTCCCACGATCTCCAGCTCTCCGGCTTGCCTGAGGTCTTCGGTGACGGTGAGTATGTCAACAGGCTGGTTGCTGCCATACAGTCTGTATATGGCTGAATATATCTTCTGGTGCTGCTCTTTGTAAAAGACTTCGGGCTTTAGTATCTCAATAACCTCTGCAAGCTTGTCGTTTTCAAGCATCATAGCACCCAAAACCGCCTCCTCCAGGTCCACTGCCTGGGGAGGTACTTTGCCATGCTCAAAAAAAGCCTCCGATACCGTTGCAGGGTTGTTTCTCCTGCGCAATCCCCTGGCCTGGTCCTTATTTGTCTGACCTTCCGCCATATTTCCCTTCTTCTGATCGCTCCCTCTGTCTTCCATCCACCAAAAATACTATGAAAGTCAAAGACGTCGGCCGATTCCCTGAGAATTAGTTTTCAACAATCACAACGCAAAAAGCAGTCCCACATGCCCCCATGCATGCCACCACCTATGGCTGAACTCCGGGCTGAGCACGTTCTGTTCCAACTCAATCCCCACAGCACCATAGGTAACAGTGAAGCCAATTGACGATTGCGAGACAAAATTTGAAATGGCTGACGCAGGAATGGTATATGAGCTGTTGTGATTGATCATGCCCCCCTCCAGGGTGGCATCATAGGCAACCAGCCTGGCTGCACTTCTGATCGTGAAAAAACACTGGGTAACCCTGTCCCCCTTGGCTTTCAGTACACGTCTTTTCCTTATCCCCAGGTCAGAGAAATAATCGTTGAACCATCCCAGCCTCAGGTTTACTCCCCCTCCGAAGTTTGTGTACAAGGTGCCTATCGCCCCTGACCCCGTAAGAATAAGCTGTACGTGTCTGGTGTTGATGACACCTTTTTCCAGGGCAAAATTGTAATTGATCACAGCATCAGTGCATATCTGGTAATCCCATCCCAGCGGCTCGTTATTATAGGGTATATACTTATGAAAAAGATCCTGTACAGTACCTCCCAATGAAGGCGGTCCAATGACTCCCAGATCCAGCTCGGAAGTCTGGCGGAAGTGATGCAACTCATCATTAGTGATCTTGAAACTTCCGAAATAAAGGTATGCCGAGTAGGGCCGGTCACCGTAAAGGATGCCCCCTACCTTTGTTGTGGATGGAGTATATAAATTCTGTACAACCGAGAGACCGTAGTAATTCTTTGCCTTCCCCCAGTATGGCAGCAGAATGTGCTTTACAGGATTATCACTGAATGCGGGAGCCACATAATCGAACCGGATACCGTTTGTATAAAACTGGTCAGTATAATCGAAAATGTCATTGTCAAACCCGATTTTCAGGACCCTGTCGCGGCTCAGCGTTATTGCCGACCGAAAGAGGGTGTCGCTCCCCTTACTCAGAAGCAGGGCCTTGTTCAGGGGTTCCGAAAAATCAGGCTGTATCCCTGATGCCCTCAGGATTTCAATGTTATGCAAACGGATTGAATCGGGCTGTCTGTAATAGGTCACGACAACAACCTTACCCGGGTTCTTCCTGTGTTTTTTTTGTTTTTGAAGGCTGACTGCGGAGTGGCTTTCTTCAATGATGGTTTTAAGTCTTGAAGGCGGGATGACCTTGTAATTCACCTTCCTCCCGTCAGAAGAACAGGCAAAAAGAAAAAACAGTAGCAGGGTTGTGATACATAGCCTCATACAACCGACAAAGTTAGCTATTTCAGAGGCTTCTTTTATACCGATGTACAAAGCTCCATACCTGCTTGTCGAAAATTTCCTTGTCCTTCCCGTGAAATTCAATGCTGATCGGAAGATAAAAAACGGGAAGGTGTTTTAACAGCGGGGAAAGTTCGGAAGTCCTGAGCCTCATTGCATCCTTTTCGGTGGTAATGATGACTTTTTTCTGACTGGGGATATCATTGAATTTTGACTCGATCTCTGCAATATCGGTCCCGGTGAATGCATGATGATCGCGGAATCTCATCAGAACTATATCTGAACACAATCTTTCAACATGCTCCTGCAGAAGTCCGTGTTCAGCAATACCGGTCAGCAGAAGTATATTGATCAGTTTGACCGGGAACACGGCAGGAGAGTTCTCTAATAAAGGAACAGGTTTGCCATATGTGATGTATGAGAAAAAGACCTGCTGGTGCTTCCGGGGTGAAATTTCTTCAATCATCCTTCTCCTTGAAATAGGAGAAAATATCTTCGGAGTTTTTGTCACAACAATGATATCGGCCCTCTTTGCCCCCTGACGGAATTCCCTAAGCGTCCCGGATGGTACAACATGGTCATCGCAAAATAGTCTGGAAGAGGAAGTCAGGAGGATCGACAGCCCCGGTCTGACATACCTGTGCTGAAAGGCATCGTCAAGCAGGATAACGTCCAGGTTTTCATATTTGCTGATCAGGCTGATGATCCCCCGCTTCCTGTTTTCATCAACGGCAACCTTGATATTGCTGAATTTCCGGATAAGTTGAAGAGGTTCATCACCTATATACTTTACATTTGACCGCCTTGAACCAATAATAAACCCCTTGCTTTCCCGTCCATATCCCCGGCTCAGGGTGGCAACTGAGCAGGATGGGTCAAGAAGACGGATAAGATATTCGATATGAGGGGTCTTGCCTGTACCTCCCATGGAAAGGTTCCCGACCGAAATAATCGCCTTATCAAAGCGAACCGATGGTAATATTTTCAGGTCAAACAACAGGTTCCTTACCTGCATCACGAAACCGTAGAGTAGGGAAAAAGGATATAATATATACTGAAACAACTGCATTTCAGTGCGGGAAATTAAGAAAAAAATGAATGTTATGGTAGGTAAGGCTTTAAAATTGATTAGCCTCTTTGAGAATATACCTTAAATTCTTAAGAAGCTCTGATATCCCGGCCTCCAGTTTACTTGTCTTGACAATGAAATCAGAGGCCCCGGCTTCCAATAGTTTCATTGCCAGAACAGGATCTGCAAGTGAGGAAAAGTAGAGTACCCTTACATCCGGATATTTGTCCCTGACCTTTCTCAGGAAGTCAATACCTGTATAATTGCCGATATCATAATCGGTGATAATAATATCGGGTACCATGTTTTTTTCGATCCTGTACAAACATTCCTGTCCGTTCGGGAAGTTCTGGATCTGGCTGAATTTATTGATATTCAGGTGGTACTTGATAAGACTGTTATGAATTGGATTCCTATCAACAATAAAAATTCTCGGTGTTTGCATGATAACCTGACCAGGTTTTTTCGAAGTTCAAATATTGAAAATAAACAAGCGTTGTATCCTTTTTGTAACGAAAACTTGTAAACAACTTACTAACATGAAATCCTCTGTAAATCCCTGAATTTCTTATTTTTGAACATTTAATTCCTGATATGATGAAACTTAAAGAACTGACATCCTTCCTTGAGAGCTTTGCTCCTCTTGCTTTCCAGGAGGACTATGATAATACGGGATTGCTGACCGGTGGCCCGGAACAGGAAATAAGTGCAGCACTTATCTGTCTTGATATAACACCTGGTACTATTGATGAAGCTGTAAGCAGGGATTGCAACCTGATCATTTCGCATCATCCCTTTATTTTTCGCGGACTGAAAAAAATTGAACCGGGGAAAATGGAGTCCGACCTCCTTGTCAGCCTAATCAAACATGATATTGCGGTTTATGCCATCCACACGAACCTTGATAATGCCCTGGGAGGGCTCAATGAATTCCTGTGCAGGCGACTGGGCATTTCCAATGCTAAAATACTCAGGGAAAAAACAGGGATGCTTTCCAAAATTGTCACTTTTTGCCCTCTCGATTATACAGAAAAGGTACGCCATGCATTGTTTGAGGCAGGTGCCGGTATGATTGGTAAATATGATTTTTGCAGCTATAATATAAGCGGACAGGGCACATTCAGGGCTTCATCAGAGGCCAGCCCATTTGTCGGGAAACAGAATTCCATTCATGTTGAAGATGAAACCAGGATAGAAATCGTTTTTCCTGATCATATCAAAAACAAACTGATTAAGGCATTACTGGAAGCTCACCCGTACGAGGAGGTTGCTTACGATATTTATTCCTTATCAAACTCCTTTCCTGCCTGCGGTGCAGGAATGATTGGTGAACTGGAAAAGCCGGTGAGTGCCGGGGACTTCCTTAAGTCGGTCAAACATAAGCTGAATATTAAGATGATCCGGCATTCCAACTTTCCTGACAGGGAGATCAGGAAGGTTGCAATTTGCAGTGGATCAGGCAGTTTTCTTATTCCTGACGCCTTGAGAGCGGGAGCGGATGTGTTTCTTACAGCAGATGTTAAGTACCATGATTTTTTTAATGTAAACGGAGGGATACTGCTTGCCGACATCGGGCATTATGAAAGTGAACAATGGATAAAAGACCTGCTGACTGAGAAATTAATTGAAAAATTTCCTACCTTTGCAGTCCTTTCTTCAGGACTGAATACAAATCCTGTTAATTATTTATAACGTTTGATATGGCAAAGACAAAAGGAGAACCTATAGCAACTTCAAAACCCTCAAAGATGGTTAAGAAGCCGGCCGTAAAGGAAACACCTGCACCAAAGGAAACCGAAAAGAAAGAAACCAAAAAGAAGGCAGCCCCGGCTAAGGAAGAAAAGCCTGCCGAAAAGGTTCAGACTAAAGTTAAGAGCCACGGCAGTGATGATAAAGTTGAGGTGTCGATTGAGAAGAAGCTCATTGCTTTATACAGTCTTCAGCAGATTGATTCCCAGGTTGACAAGATCAGAATAATCAGGGGGGAACTCCCGCTTGAAGTACAGGATCTGGAAGATGAAATTGCCGGGCTGGAAACCCGCGTTGATAACTACATCCAGGAGACTGTTGCAGTTGAAAAGTCAATTGCTGAGAAAAAAATCTTCATCAAGGATTGTAATACTCTGATCAAGAAATACGAAGATCAGCAGATGAATGTCAGGAATAACCGGGAATATGATTCTCTTACCAAAGAAATTGAATTCCAGAATCTGGAAATCCAGCTTGCCGAAAAGCGTATAAAGGAATTCCAGGCTTCTCTTGAGATCAAGTCGGAAGAGATTGAGCGCTATCAGAAACTTCTGGCCGATCGCAAGAACGACCTTGATATCAAGAAGAATGAGCTGGATGACATCATTGCAGAAACGGAGAAAGAAGAGCAGGATCTTATTACGAATTCCGAGAAGAACCGCAAATACATAGAGGAAAGGCTTTTAACTGCTTATACAAGGATTCGCAAGAATGCAAGGAATGGACTCGCCGTTGTTCAGATCGAACGTGATGCCTGCGGCGGATGCTTTAACAAGATACCTCCCCAGCACCAACTTGACATCCGTATGCATAAAAAGATCATTGTTTGTGAATATTGCGGAAGGATTCTTGTAGACGATGAAATAGTGAAAAGTGTGCGCTGATGTGCCTTCATCATAAAAGACCAAAGGCCTGGTTTAGCATAATGTTCCTGCTTAGCTGGGCCTTTCTGTTTTCCTCTTTTTCTTCATATGCTCAGTTCAAATACTCTCAGGATTGCCAGAAAGCTTACCAGGCAATTCTGAATCTTCATTTTCAGGATGCCCGCCAGTTGATAGCCTCCGAAAAATCATCCGACCCTGGAAATCTAATTCCTGCCTATCTTGAAAATTATATTGATTACCTTACACTATTTATCAGTGAAGATCATATTCAGTACGATCAGATCAAACCCAGATTTCAGGCCCGGATCGATGCACTTGAGAAAGGTTACGAGACCTCGCCTTATTTCAATTTCTGCCTTGGTGAATCCAACCTTCAATGGGCTTTTGTGCAGATGAAATTCGGAGAATATACACAGGCCGCACTCAGGGTTCGCAAGGCAAATCAATATTTTAGCGAGAACGCCTTGCGATTTCCCGATTTTATACCGAACAACATAGGCCTCGGAATTACACATTTTTTAGGCGGGATTGTACCCGACAGCTACAAATGGATAGCTAATCTGATGGGGATCAGCGGCACTGTAAGCCAGGGTCTCCGGGAATTAAAATCTGTTGCAGATTACAGCGGGAACGACAGGCTCTATAATCAGTTCAAGCCCCAGGCATTGCTATACATGGCGATGGTCAGTGTTAACCTTGGGAAGAATAAAAGCGAAGCCCTGAAAGTCGTTGAACTTTTTGCGAAAAACAATAATACTCAAAGCCCGCTCATTATTTTTGCCAGGGCCAGCATCATGATGAAAAACGGGATGAGTGAGAAAGCCCTGGAAATACTCAAGCAAAGGCCGCATGATGCTGCATCCTTTCCGTTTTATTTTCTTGATTTCATGGAAGGGAATGCAAAACTGAACAGTCTGGATACTACAGCTATGACAGATTATAAGTACTTTCTTGGACATTTCAGGGGGGGCCATTACATCAAATCAGCCTGGCAGAAAGTTGGCTGGCTGCAGTTTATAAAAGGCGATACCAGCGGCTATCGCCAGGCAATGGCAAAAGTGATCAGCAGCGGATATGCCAATGGGGAGGAAGACAAGCAGGCATTGCATGAAGCGCAGTCAAAACAACTTCCTAATCTTATAATGCTCAGGGCCCGCCTGCTTTTTGATGGAGGCTATTATGACAAGGCTCTGGCCGAACTTCTGAACCGGCCAACCAAATCTTTTTTATTTACCAGGAAGGACATGATTGAGTATTCTTACCGTCTTGGAAGGATTTACCATGAATCAGGCAATCCTGAAAAAGCCCTGTCTTATTACAGGGTTACCATTCAGAGAGGGAAGAACGAGCCCTGGTACTTCGCGGCTGCTTCTGCCTTGCAGATGGGCCTTATCTATGAGAATAAAGGAGATCTGGTCAGGGCCGACAGTGCTTTTCATGTGTGCCTTGAATGTAAACCGGCCGAATATAAAAGCAGCCTTAGCCAGAAGGCCAAGGCTGGAATTAACAGGATCAAACAAGATCGTCCTTAAAACCTGAAGCCAATTGTAGTCAGGACTGTACTTGTTGTATAAGTGTTTGTTGATGGAACCATTCCTGCATAATTATACAGGTAGTATTGTTCTTTTGACTGTGCCCACTGGTAGGTCAGGTCGGCATAAAAATGCTTCACCCTGTAACCAAAGCCTCCTGATAGTGTATATCTTGCTCCATCAACTCCCGCAGTGGTATATGGATTGCTGTAATAGGCCCCTCCGGCCCTTATACTGAAATCGGCTATCTTCCATTCAGTTCCCACCCGGATGTTGCCCCATGACTGAAAACTGGTTTTTATTTCATTATTTTCAGTGGTATAACCATAGCCTGATGAGTTGAGCTTAGCCTGGGAGTAGTTGACGTATTCATACTCTGCACTTACCAGGCCGAATTTTCCAATGATAAAGGCAAGGCTGCCGATAGCCCTCCAGGGTGTCCGCATATAGTAATTGTAATCTCCAACGGGAGAATTCTGGGTATTGTCCCATTTGAGCGAGTCTGTGAAATTTGCAGTAGTGGTTGAATACCAGTGATCATGCATACTGGCATACCATGTGGGAGAGTGTACCGCAACGCCAATTCGCACCCAGTTGAAGGGTCTGTATATCACCCCGCCTTTTATAACAAAACCTGTTCCATGCGTTTCTAGGTGATAATCATAGTACATGGACTTAAAAAAATTGATGGAGTCGCCATTATCCTGTTCGATATAAGTTGAGTTTTCATAATAGCGGATAAAGGGCACACCGAATGTAAGTCCGAAATAAAGCTTATCGCTGATATTCCCGCCCAGGGTAATATCGAATTCATTGATTGACCCGAAAGTCCTTACCTGTTTCGATTGCCAGGCTCCGCCATGCGACATGTCGCTTGTATATTTTCTTGCAGTACTATCATAGTAAATCAGCCATGCATCATAAGCAGGGCCGATATCAAAAGGATAATCGGAAGGAACTGCCCCGGGTGTACTGTTTAGTTTGTTGGTATACACATTTAATAATGAGCTGTTGTGATTCGGACCTGAAATTGAGAAAGAAGAATTGAAGTCATTCTGCCTGTTCATTCCGAAGGCCACGTTGAAGTTGTAAAATGGTCCGGCTTTGCCTGTTTCAGGTTTGAAAGTGAAGACAAAACCCATATTGCCCATTCCTACATTAACCACATTGGTGGTGTTCATCTGATTAAGGTAATCGGTTCTTACGCCTTCAAAAGAAGGTGCGACGGTCATCGAGAACTCAGAACCCTGATAAAGCCCGATCCCGGCAGGGTTCACGGCCAGGGCCGAGAAATCAGCACCCAATGCGCCGAACGCCCCCCCGGTTCCAATGAACCTGGCAGTCCCGCCATAGTAGATTCTTGAATACCTGAGTACATCTGATGTGGACTGGGTAAAGGCAGACTGGGTAATTAGCAGTGTGATGAAAATGGCTGTCAGCTTTTTCATATTCATAGTATTTATAGCTAATGGAATATTTGGTTGTTTTATTTTCTAGGGCTTCCGCCGCCACCGCCACCACCGGAACGGCCACCGCCACCACCGCCGCTGTAGCCACCGCCACCGCCGCCGGAACGGCTTCCGCCTGATGGAGATGAATAACTGGGGGCAGAACGTGAAGGTGATGAGTAGTTGGGTGAATAACCTCTGGAAGGCGATGAATTCCCCGGGGAATAATTCCTGGGTGAGCTGTATTGCCGTGTTCCCGAACCGGGTGTGGTGCTTCTTGATCCGGCGGAGTTGCCCGGGGATGAATATCCCCTTTGCTCAACCGATGATCCTCCACGGGGGCCGGAAGTGGTTGCCGGCCTGCCTGCTGAATTCTGAGCCTGGATCCTTGGATTAATATATTCCTGGCTTGAACGTGCCTGCCTGTAATTGCCAGGCGTGTAATTCTGGACCTGTCCCTGACGCTGAACAGGCGTGGCACTGGGTTGGGTGTATCTTGGTGCAGGCTGCTGCTTTGTTTCACGGTAAGCATTGTTATTGCCTGTGTTTCTGCTGTAGGTTCCCTGGCGTTCATTTGCCGGACGGGCATAATGGTAACGTTCCTGTGATGCCGGTGGTTTGCGCTGTGTAGTTACCGGGTCAATGCTGCGGACACCCGGAGCGGGTTGTGTTCCGGTGCGGGTATACACCGGGCCGACTGTCCTGGTTGCAGGAGCAGGTTGCCCGGAAGTCCGAACTGAAGCTGGAGGGGCTGAACGATCATTCGCCGTTACAGGTACCCCGCGTTCGTTCCTCGTGGAAGGAGTAGTATTAGTGACATCACTGCGACTATTGCGTAAATAGGCTGTGTTTGTTACAACACTCTGCCTTGGTCCGTAATATGAATTATAATAACCATTGCCTTCACCATAAGGATAATAACAACAATAACAGTAAGGATAGGAATTATAATACCACCAGTAGGGGTAATCCCAATAATATGGGTAGCCCCAGCCGTAACCCCAGCCATATGACGGATAGCCCCAGCCATATGACGGATAGCCCCAGCCGAAACCCATCGAAAATGATGGGTCATAAAAACCACCTCCAAAACCCAGGTTGAAGGAGACATTCGGGTTGTTGGAATATACAACAGTGGTATCGGAGGTCGTGTTGTCAAAATAACTTTTGTTGCTTTGAGGATGCTGGAACTTTTGCAACCTGTCGGCATAGGAAACGTCACTGTAATCCAGTGTGGCAGCCTTGGTAAGGCTGTCGTGAGTCACAGCTGTCTGATCCCCAGCAAGGGCCGAGGTCAGATCCTGGTTGAAATTAGGCGATGTGGCAGGCTTGCTCTTTTGCCTGGCAGGCGTGGAATATACATCGTCGTTATTTACGGAAACGGCCTGCTGCTGGGTCTTACAGGCACTCATCAGAAGGCTGATGATCACTGCGATAAATGCTACTCTTTTCATGGCGTTGTTTCCTTTATGTTTCAATTTTTATTACTTTTACGGGGCTTTTGCAAGCAATAGGAAACAGCAAATATCATACCAAAGTATTAAATGGCTAAAGATTTCCCAACCCGAGCAGAGAATTATTCACAATGGTATAATGATCTGGTAATCAAGGCCGATTTGGCCGAAAATTCTGCAGTTAGAGGTTGTATGGTAATAAAACCATACGGTTTTGCTATCTGGGAGAAGATACAATCGATTTTGGATAAAAAATTCAAAGAAACCGGGCATTCGAATGTTTACTTCCCGATCTTCATTCCAAAGTCGTTCTTCAGCAAGGAAGCCAGCCATGTTGAAGGTTTTGCAAAAGAATGCGCCGTGGTCACCCATTACAGGCTAAAGAAATCCCCCGACGGTAAAAGCATTGTTGTTGATGAGGATGCCAAACTGGAAGAGGAATTGATCATCCGTCCGACTTCGGAAACGATCATCTGGGATACATACAGGAACTGGATTAAATCATACCGGGACCTCCCAATTCTTTATAACCAGTGGGCCAATGTTGTGCGATGGGAAATGCGTACCCGTCTGTTCCTTCGCACAGCTGAATTTCTCTGGCAGGAAGGCCATACAGCCCATGCCACAAAGGAAGAAGCAATACAGGAAGCGGAAACCATGCTTGGCGTTTATTCAGATTTTGCTGAGAACTGGATGGCGATTCCAGTTCTGAGGGGTGTCAAATCACCCGGTGAACGTTTTGCAGGCGCTTTGGAAACATATGCAATTGAGGCACTTATGCAGGACGGCAAAGCTCTTCAGGCAGGTACATCGCATTTCCTCGGGCAGAATTTTGCAAAGGCATTTGATGTGAAGTTCCTTAACCGTGAGAACCAGCTTGATTATGTGTGGGCCACTTCATGGGGTGTTTCAACCCGGTTGATGGGAGCACTCGTTATGGCTCATTCCGATGACAACGGGCTGGTACTGCCTCCAAAGCTCGCTCCAATACAGGTCGCCATTGTTCCGGTATTTAAGAATCCGGAACAGCTGAATGCGATTTCAAAAGTGGTTACCCCAATAAAAAAAGCTTTGGAAAGCCGCGGTGTATCTGTAAAATATGACGACAGGGACACTCATAAACCAGGTTGGAAATTTTCGGAATATGAATTTAAAGGTGTGCCTTTAAGGATTACCATTGGCCCCCGTGATATAGAGAACAATACGGTTGAGATCGCCCGTCGTGACACTCTTGAGAAGGAAATTCTTCAGATCACCGATATTGAGGAAAAGGTGGTACATCTTCTCGACCAGATCCAGAAAAACATGTTCGACAGGGCTTTATCATTCAGGGAACAGAATACCTTTACTGTAAATACCTGGGATGAGTTTGTGGATACCATCGAGAATAAAGGCGGCTTTATTTCGGCTCACTGGGATGGTACGGCTGAGACCGAAGAAAAGATAAAGGAAGCCACCAAGGCTACAATCCGGGTCATCCCATTGAATAATGTAAAGGAAAACGGACGCTGCGTTTATTCAGGGAAACCTTCGGAGCAGAGGGTTATCTTTGCCCGTGCCTATTAGGGAACGAAGGGTTCCAGCACCCCGCTTCCTGTTATCTTCCCCCCGACAGTTGTCGGATCACCGGTATAGTAAACACTTCCGATATTTGATATAATCGCCCAGAGGCTAACTTTCACGTTAATATAGCAGTTATTTGTTCCCCTGTTGGTTACGGAACAATACCTGGTTGTGAGATCTTTCGCCTGGATCAGCCCCATATCATTCAAATAGAAATCGGCAATGTCACAGCGGCCGTGAAAGTTATAATCAGCCGTCCCCATGTTCATGATGAACCAGCCTTTGTTGTAACTCAGGTTCAGATCAATAGTCCCGCAGCCACCCCAGACCTCCGTCTTGATTGAGTCCCCGGTCAGAGTATTTGTCGAAGTAACATTTCCGGCGGCATTGTAATAGATCTTCCAGAGCCTGTGCACAGATACATGAACGTTCAGGGGTTTATTATAACTTCTCACCCAGTTACAAGTGTTGAGGTTGCGGATTGACAACTGCTTGTTATGTATTTCGGTTGTGATCCCCGATATGATGTTGCTTCCGGCTTCCACCGTAATCTTGTCAACCGAATCCTGTGTAAGGATAAGGTTCACGTTATCCCCAAGATCAATACTGTCAAAAGCGGAAACAGGCCTTTCCTGCATAATGACCGTTCCCGAATTGCTGAAACACTTGCCCCCCTTGGTGCAGGATACTGTTGAGATTGATCCCGATAAGGCTGCCAGGATAAATATGAACCAGTATCTTAAAGTTTTATTTGATCGTCTTTTTACCATAAAATACATCAAATGAATAACCAAGGCCCCAGCCGATGTAGTCGGCCCTGCCGAAATGGACCTTAAGCAGGACATGGGCAAAGAAATCTTTACTGAATTTGTACTGGAAACAGAGCTTCTCATAAAGCGGGCCGTTACTTTTCTCCTTGCCGGAGAGGTAGATACCAAGGTTCATGATAAAACCAAGTTTCCCTAACATTAGTTCGTAAGCTGCGTTCACACCGGGCCGCATTATATCAAAAGGGCTGGTGGCAGTTATACCGGACATCTCAAGCAGTTTCTTGTGCGATTCATCATAGGAAAGGTCAAGCCCTATGCCAAATTTGCTCTTTCTGCTTACCTGGAAGAAGGTATTCTCGAAAAGATGGTAGACTAGAAAGTTCTGCCCGAGTTCCGATTTCATGTTTTTATATCCGAGTGCACCACCAATGTTGAATTCAATGGAATTTCTGATTGTGGTTGAAAATGGCTCAGTTGGCGCGATATAGCGGTCACCAATATCCTTATTATCCCTCACCGGCCTGAATGCGAGGCCAATATTGAAAAGCGGGGCATTTAGCCCGTAATTCGGAGTTTTAAGAGAACCATTCGAGAAATGCTGAAGGCTGACCCCGGCAGTCAGGGTGAAATATTCGCTCAGCCGGTAACGGGCCTCCAGCATCAGGTTGATGGCTGCATTGATATGTGAACCGATAGCAATATCCTTATAGTTGCTGATTCTGTCGAATTTTTTTGTGAGATAACCAAGGCCGAGAGCAAAGCGAAACCCGAAGGTAAAGGCTTTGTCTTTATACAACGGGAAATTGATGAAAGGCATCAGCGCAAAAGAACTTCCCAGGATAGGATTACCGCCCAGTGGGCTGTAAAAGAAAGTCATTCCGAGAATCGGATAATTGTATGCCCTTTCCCATCGTTGTCTTCCGTAAGTCAGCTTTTCAATACTTAATTCAAAAGCAGGGAAATGTGAATTAAACAGCTGTAATTCAAGATGCTGGGCGTAGAGAAAACCATAATGGATTTTGGTTTCAAGGATAATGTTTGAAGTAAACAGCTTGTGTTCATGCTGGGCCTTTGAGCTAAACGGACAAGTGAAAATGATCATCAGTGGTATGATCATCAACAAAGGTCTCCATAAAAAGGTATGCTTACCCGGCTTAAACATTTTCAGTGTTTGCTTCTTTGCAAAATTATGGAACATTGGAGTTCAGCCGCTAATGCTGAAATGCTTATTTTTGCTAAAATATCAATAATGAAGGAAAAGATTGCCGCCTTCGGGCGATTACTGGAGATCATGGACGAACTCAGGGCCAAATGTCCCTGGGATAAAAAGCAGACCCTGGAAAGCCTGAGATACCTCACCATTGAAGAAACTTACGAATTATCCGAATCCATCATTGAGAAAGACCTTGAATCTATCAAGAAGGAACTGGGCGACCTCATGCTTCACCTGGTATTTTACTCCAGGATAGCTTCTGAATCAGGGGCTTTTGATATCCTCGATGTGCTGAATAATATCATAGAGAAGCTTATTAACCGGCATCCTCATATTTTCGGGGATGTTGTTGTAAAAGATGCAAAAGAGGTTCACGACAACTGGGAAAAGATCAAACTGAAGGAAAAGGGTATTAAATCTGTATTATCCGGTGTGCCTCAGTCCCTGCCGGCCATGGTGAAAGCATACAGGATCCAGGAAAAGGCCAGCGGAGTCGGGTTTGACTGGGAAAAACCGGAGCAGGTATGGGAAAAGGTACAGGAAGAGCTGCAGGAACTGCGCGAAAACGTTCAGAAAAATACAAATCACGCCAAAAAAGAAGATGAACTGGGCGATCTGCTGTTTGCACTGATCAATTACGCCAGGTTCATCGAGGTTAATCCTGAAGACGCCCTGGAAAGGACAAACAGGAAATTCATCCGCCGTTTCCAATTCCTTGAAGAAAATGCGAAGAAGCTGGGGAAATCTCTTCATGAAATGAGCCTGGCCGAAATGGATGTATACTGGAACAAGGCCAAAGACATGGAACAGCCTTGATCAGTGCTTTGAGAGGTAGTCGGCAACACCTTCTGAGGAGGCCTTCATACCTTCATCACCCTTATGCCAGTTGGCCGGGCAGACTTCACCGTTCTCTTCGAAGAACTGTAATGCATCAACCATACGGATAGCTTCATCAACACTGCGTCCGAGAGGCAGATCGTTGACCAGCTGATGGCGGACAATACCCTGTTTGTCGATCAGGAAGAGGCCGCGGAATGCAACAGGGCCGCCTTCAAATTCCATAGTGCCATCTTCGGTATAGAGATATTCTCCGGCAAGAACATCATAGTTTGCCGAGATAGTCTTGGAAAGATCTGAAACTATAGGGAACTTAACCCCCTTGATCCCGCCATTCTTCTTTTCAGTGTTTAACCAGGCCCAGTGTGAGAACTTGGAGTCGACGGAACAACCAATAACAGCTACATTTCGTTTCTCAAATTCTGCAAGTTTTTCCTGGAAAGCCAGGATCTCGGTGGGACAAACGAAAGTAAAGTCGAGGGGATAGAAAAAGAACACAACGTGCTTCTTTCCCAGATACTGATCAAGAGAAAATTTTTCTACAAATTCACCGCCATTGACAACGGCATCAGCTTCAAAATGAGGAGCTTTTTTTCCTACTAATACTGCCATAACAAATCTATTTAAAGTAATTACTGTTTCTTACTGCAAAGATACGACAATTATTTAGAAACAGTATTAATAAATGAGGAATTAACTATAATTTAATTTCCTTGATATTGAACTGAAGAAGTTCATTCTTGCGGAAATCAAAGAGAGTGAGCTTCCTTATTTCGAAATAACCTCGCCAGTATGTTTCCAGGGCATTGTAATAGTTTTTCTGTGCGTTATCGGTTTCAATCTGGGCATTATTCAGGTCAAGGATACTGTTAATTTTACCTATCAGGTACCGGCCCTTTGTGACATCATAGCTTTTACTTGCAACTGTATCGGATTTGGCTGCGATCATCAGCTGCCGTTCCTGCATATTAAACTGGACCACTTTAAGGTATATATTTCTCTGGAAGTCAATCAGTTCCTGTTCGACCGAATTTTTCACAATTTCCTGCTGTGACTGGGCCATTTTGATCTTTCCCCTGGCTACTCCCCAATCGACAATCGGAACCGTAAACTGTAATCCAACCTGCTGCTGATCAAGCGGTTTGTAATAGGCATCCGGGATGTTGGGGGCACTCTGGGTAAGTCCGAAGATAGCAGTGAGGTTGGCATCAAACCTGCCTTCAGTCTTTGCCCTGCTTACATCCCTTGCCGCTTCCAGCAATCGTTTCTGAAAATCAAGGGCTGTAGAAGTATTCCGGTTTGCCTGCTGAACTGCAGACACCGGGTCAATAGTAAAGAATTTAATATCCGCAGGTGGTACCAGTACTATATTGGTGGTATCCTTGATCCTGAGAAAGGATTTTAACCGAAACATAGCATTGTCAACCGCCAGGTTTGCATTCTCAATCGCTGCCTGGGCTTTCAGATAATTCAGTTCAAGCTGAAGAAGGTCATTCTCGGCGATCTTCCCCAGCTGGTATCTGCCTTTTGCGATGCGGTAGAGGGTGTCGGAGTTTTTCAGGTTGGTCAAAGCGATCTTTTTATCGATCTGAGCCTGGAGCAATCCGAAAAAATAATTCGTGGAGGTTATTGAAAGTTGCTCAAGGTCCTCGAGATACCTCTTTTTTGCCTGGTCGAATTTAAGTGGCTGGATTTTCCGGTCCCAGCGGTACGGATTATACTGAAACAGCGGCTGGGTGTATCCTATATTGATAGGGGTCGACAAATAGGAAACGACGGTTGAGTCGGTATGGTTATCGAGGCGCTGTAAACCGCTTCTGAGGAATACATTACCGCCTGTGATACCTATCTTCTGGTTCAGGTAGGCATTGGCAGTATAGGTCGTATTTTGCTGATGCACATAGCTGACGGTACCGTCAGGGTAAACATATTTCTGGAACGCACTCTGGATTTCGGGTATGGTTCCGTCAACGTATAAATTCGGCAGGTAAGTTGCCCTGAACGTACGGTATTCCCAAAAGCTTGAGCGGAAAAGTTGTTTGGCGTTAAGGGCGTCGGCCGACTGTTGTTTGGCGATTTCAAGGGCATCCTGAAGTGTGAGTGGATGATTGATAGTTTGAGCGCCTGCCTGTTCCGGGGGCAGGAAACTGAGCGACAGCGATATCATCAGGAAAGAAAGCAATGCCTTCATAGTTAAAACGGGTTTTTATTCGTGTCTGAGTGAATCCACAGGATCTGCGACCGAAGCCCGCTTAGCGGGCATATAACCAAAAATTATCCCGACCGATGCCGAGACTCCAAACGAAATAATGATCGATATGGGAGAAATGATGGTAAGGATGCTGGTAAACTGCATGATGAGTTTGGAAAAGATGATCCCGAGCACAATCCCGACGAGCCCACCGGTAATGCTGAGGAGGGTGGCTTCCATCAGGAATTGTAAAGCAATATCGCGTTTTGTTGCGCCGATTGCCCGGCGGATCCCGATCTCCTTTATTCTTTCCATGACCGATGCAAGCATGATATTCATGATACCGATACCTCCCACAAGAAGTGAGATACCTGCAATTGCTCCCAGGACTATATTAAAAATGTCTTTGGTTCGCTGCTCCTGTTTAAGAAGCAACTCCGGGACTTTGATCTCAAAATCTTCCAGCTTCTGGTGTCTGCGGAGCAGCATTCTTTTCAACAGATCTGTGGTGGGGGTGATCTGGCTGCTTTGCTTTACCTGGACAACGATTTTATCGACCTGGTTTTTAGCAACTTCCTCACCCTCGGTGCTCGACATGAACACCATATCCCCGAAATCTGCATAATTCGAACCATGAAGTGAGGCAGCAGTGACCATGGTACGGTCCTTGACCCTTCTCATCATGGTCTGGATAGGTGCGAACACCGAATTGTTATAGTCGGAAATGCCCAGGTTTTCCATTGTTGACTGGTTCACTTCTTTTTTTCTCAGTACGCCGATAACTTTCAACCACAGCCTGCCGCATTTGATTTCCTGTCCAATAACACTCCCGTTAGGGAAGAATTTCGACTGAATGGTTGAACCAATAATGCAAACAGCTTTCCCATCCCTCAACTGTTCGGTGTTGAACATATCTCCCTGCTGAAGGTCTATGTTGAAAAGTTCAAAGAAATCGGGTGTAACCCCACTGATCTTCGTGGAATATCTGACTGCACCCCTTATAACATCGGCTTCATAAATGACTACAGGGCTCACTCTCTGTACTGTAGGGATCATGTTCCTGATGCTCTCGGCATCTTTCAGTGAAAGCCCGGGGGAAAACTTACCCTTGTTTTTGTCTGTGGAAGAGCTTTGGGAACTGTTCTGGCTGGAACTTCCTTTATTTTTTTCAATTTTTGGTGTGATAATGATATTGTTCACCCCAACCAGTTTCATCTGGTCGAGGATCTCTTTCTGGGCTCCGTTGCCGATCGCCATCATCGAGATAACAGCGGCGACGCCAAAAATTATGCCGAGGGCCGTAAGCATTGAGCGGAACTTATTCAGAAAGACCGCTTCAAGTGCTATATTGAAGATATATTGATAGCGTTCAAACACGGCTTTCTTATTAGTTCTTTATCATGATAGCAGGTGCTCCCCGGGGTAGGATCTTTTTTGCGGTATCGTTTTTTGGCTGGGCCGGTTTATTCTGTTTTGGCTTATACTTATCAAGTATCTTTTTATCCAGAAGGACCAGCTCTAACTTGTCAGCTTTTTCGGGTGGTACAAGCATGACCTCTTCTTTTTCTTTAAGACCTTCCCTGATCACGATTTCATTTTCATTGCTTTCGCCGACAATAACCTGCTGGCGTACAACGGAACCTCCGTCTTTCTTATAGACAAAGGTGACACTGTCGGTATTGAAAATGGACTCAATAGGGGTAAAGAGTACTTTGTCGATAACGCTCGTTTCAATTGTGTTTTTGGTTGTCATGGCGGGCCTGAGGATGGAATCAAATTCATTGATGATGATCCTCACCTCGTATACCTTTGCGTTACTGTTCTGGAGTTGTTCGCCTATATTGGCAACTTCTATCACCTTACCCGTAAATTTCTTTTCGGGGAAGGCGTCAATACCGATTTTAACCTGCTGCCCCACTTTCACTTTACTGATATCGATTTCGTTCACGTAAGTTTTCGAGATCATCTCCTTTAGGTTTGGCAATTCGGCAACCACGTTATCCCATGCATTGATCATGCCTCCAACACCAAGTTTGCTGCCGTCCCAGTTCCTCTTGTAAATAACCATGCCTGCTTTGGGGGCTTTTACAGTGAACTGTTTCAGGCCTTCCTGCATATCGTCCAGTTTTCTTTTTGCCTGGCTGTAGGAGGCATTGACTTCCTGCATATTGGCAACGGCCTTCTCATACCTCAGCTTATAATTCTTCTCAGCCTGGTCAAGTGCCCTGGTGGCTTTATCAAGTTCGATCTCGACCTGACGGATGGTTGCAGGGGGTTCGTATTTTGACTGTTCAAGGGTGATCCTCTTTTCTTCCAGCCCAAAATGCAGGTTGATCAGTTCATCCCTGGCGTTTCTGAGTTCCAGAGAGGTGTCGAGACGGGTTTTTGTGAGCTGGGATTGCAGTTTCTCGGTATTTGTTTCCTCATCCTTGATTTTACCTGCAATCTCGGTACGGTCGAGAGCGGCTACATACTGACCGGAATCCACAACCGTGCCATCGGGGATGATATCCTGCATCTTCACCTGCCAGATACCAATTTGTCTTAAACATGAAGGGCCAAAAATCTTCTCAGAGCTTTTGGCGATAAGCTCTCCTGTAACGGAAACCTCAATAGGGAAGTTCCCTTTTTTGACTTTGGTGATGATCTGCTGTTCCTTATTTCCCTTGGGAATGATGAGGTAAACAACGATTGCGACAATAAGAATGCCGGCGAAAATGAGTAAATACTTCCGGGAAGCCATAGAAGTGAGATTAGATTCAGGTAAAACTACCTATAGATTTATAAGTGCCAAAAAATAATCGGTATACTAAGCATCAATGTTGGCGTATTTGGCATTTTTCTCGATGAATTCGCGCCTGGGAGGAACGTCATCTCCCATCAGCATCGAAAAGATACGGTCAGCTTCAGTGCCATTTTCGATCGTCACCTGCCTGAGTGTCCTGAACTGAGGGTCCATCGTAGTAGACCAGAGCTGTTCGGCATTCATCTCACCCAAGCCTTTATACCGCTGAAGGTGAACGCCGGATTCCTTCCCGTTCCCTGAAAATTCTGCGATAATCCTGATTCGTTCTTCTTCGGTCCAGCAATACTCCTGTTTGTTTCCCTTTTTCACCAGATAAAGCGG
This sequence comes from Bacteroidota bacterium, assembly GCA_026391775.1. GTDB lineage: Bacteria > Bacteroidota > Bacteroidia > Bacteroidales > FEN-979 > CAIRDP01. Next base: position 22,781 of record JAPLDK010000028.1, on the reverse strand, counting down.
GGGAGTTGCAATGTACACATGTCCGTTTTCTATCAGTTCTTTCATATACCTGAAGAAGAAGGTAAGGATAAGGGTAGCGATATGGCTTCCGTCAACATCGGCATCCGTCATTATTATTATTTTATGATAACGGAGTTTTTCGAGATTTAGTGCCTTACTGTCATCTTCTGTGCCTATGGTGACACCGAGCGCAGTGAAAATATTCTTGATCTCTTCGCTGTCGAAAATTTTATATGCCATAGCTTTTTCTACGTTCAGGATTTTACCCCTGAGAGGCAGAATAGCCTGGAAACGCCTGTCGCGGCCCTGTTTGGCGGTGCCGCCTGCAGAATCTCCCTCAACCAGGTAAATCTCGCACTGGGCAGGATCGCTCTCGGAACAGTCGGCCAGTTTACCCGGTAATCCTGCGCCTCCGAGCACACCTTTCCTCTGGACAAGTTCCCTTGCTTTGCGGGCCGCATGCCTTGCGGTAGCTGCAAGTATTACCTTGTTAACAATGGTCCTGGCTTCCTTGGGATGCTCCTCAAGGTAATACGAGAGCAGTTCGCTTGCAAGCTGGTCCACAACACCCATAACCTCATTGTTCCCAAGTTTGGTCTTGGTCTGACCTTCGAATTGGGGCTCCTGCACTTTCACCGAAATAATGCATGTAAGGCCTTCACGGAAGTCATCGCCGTTAATGTCGAACTTCAGTTTTGCCAGCATGCCGGTCTTGTCGGCATAGGATTTCAGGGTACGGGTCAATGCTCTGCGGAAACCGGAGAGATGGGTCCCGCCTTCATGAGTATTGATATTGTTAACGTAGGAATGGATGTTTTCGGCAAATGATGTGTTGTACTGCATCGCGATCTCAATTGGGATACCCGAACGCTCGCCTTCCATTGAGATGGGCTCAGGGATGAGCTTTTCGCGGTTAGCATCAAGATAATTGATGAAATCGGTGAGACCAGTACTTGAAAAGAAGACCTCCTGAAGTATGTTCCCCTTATCGTCCTTTTCACGCTCATCCAGGATAGTAAGGGTAATCCCCTTGTTCAGATAAGCCAGCTCCCTTAAACGGGAAGCCAGAATGGCGTAATCGTATCTGCTGGTTATAAAGATGGAGGAATCGGGTAAAAAATTAACGATGGTTCCATTACTGTCTGTTTCACCGGTTACTGTTATATCATGCAGGGGTTTTCCCATGGCATATTCCTGCTCAAAGATCTTGCCGTTCCTGTGAACTGTGACTTTGAGCCTTGATGACAGGGCATTTACCACCGATACACCTACCCCGTGTAATCCACCGGATACCTTATAGGAGTCTTTATCAAATTTACCACCGGCATGCAACACGGTCATGACCACCTCGAGAGCCGATTTCTGTTCTTTCTCATGAAAGTCGGTTGGGATACCGCGGCCGTTATCTGTTACGGTAATCGAATTATCGATATGAATTATTACATCTATCTTGTTGCAATACCCGGCCAATGCCTCGTCAATAGAGTTGTCAACAACCTCGTAAACAAGATGATGAAGTCCGCGAACATTCACGTCGCCAATGTACATCGCAGGGCGTTTGCGGACCGCTTCCAACCCTTCAAGAACCGTGATATTTTCAGCAGTATAATTCTGGCTCGCGGTTTCTTTTTCTATGTCAGTCATAATCAGTATCTTATATGGGAATTAATAATCAACAAAGATACGAAATATTAACGATTAAAATCGTACGAAAACATCAATAAAATAAGGTATTTTATTAACAATTTTCGGTGGAAAAATGGATGCTGGATAATGCAGCGCTTCGTGCTGCCGATCTTAGATAACCAGAGATCTAGTAATCCAGCTATCCGGTTATCCAGTTATCGCAGCCTGAGCAGTGTTTCTGCAATGATTCCTGCGGATGATCCCGTCCCGAAATCCTGTCGTTGGGAGGCCTGGGGTTTCGCCGACCTGACGGCCTCGAGTATCTTATCGGGATCCTGCCCGGTAACGATATTCCAGTTGTCGTGCAGGGTTTCCACCCATTCGGTCTCGGTTCTCACTGTAATGCACTGCCGGCCAAGGAAATAGGCTTCTTTCTGAAGCCCTCCGGAATCGGTGAGCACTTTTTCGGCGTTCATGGTAAGCCAAAGCATCTCCAGGTAGCCAACAGGGTCAATGATGATCACATTGGCGGGAATGCTGACTTCGGTTTTCAGAAGGCGGGCGGTACGGGGGTGGACCGGTAGTACTACGGCTTGTCCAATCTGCGAGAATGCCAGGAAAATATTCCTGAGGTTTTCAGGATTGTCGGTATTCTCTGCCCTGTGAATGGTTGCAAGAAAGTAGGAAGCAGGCAGCCCGGCAGTCATGTATTTTTTTCCCCCTGAAACCACCATTTCCCTGTAAAACAGGACGGAATCGTACATCACATCCCCGCTGAAGACAGTATTCTTTTCAAGCCCTTCATTCTTAAGATTGTTGATGGCAGTGAGGGTAGGGGCAAAGAGGATATCGGAGATCCTGTCGGTAACTATACGGTTGATCTCCTCCGGCATCAGCCTGTTAAAGCTCCTTAGTCCGGCTTCCACATGGGCAACGGGAATATGGAGTTTGGTGGCAGCCAGGGCACCAGCAACAGTGGAATTGGTATCACCGTACACCAGGGTATGATCGGGTTTTTCCTTCAAAAGAACATCTTCAATGCCTTTCAGCATCATCCCGGTCTGGTATGCATGGCTCCCCGAACCCACTTCGAGGTTGTAATCCGGTTGGGGAATATCGAGCTGGCGAAAGAAAATATCCGACATGTTCTCGTCATAATGCTGGCCTGTATGGACCAGGATCTCCTGCAGGCCCGGTTTGGCACGCAATACTCTTGAAACTGCCGCAGCTTTTATGAACTGGGGCCTTGCGCCTACGACGGAAACAATTTTCATACCCTGAATATGATATCAACAATGAATAAAAAGCAGCAGTTCTGTAAGCGGGATTCTGTTCCGGTAAACCGGCTTCTGTCATTTATCTGATCCGGAAGTCACCTCCCGGCTTCAGCGGCCTACCCCCCGGCATCGGACGAGCAATCCTTGGCAACCGGTATACATGGCCTTTCAACCCATGGGGTTTACCCTCCGCAGCAATCGCTTGCTCCGGACGTGAGCTCTTACCTCACATTTTCACCCTTACCTTTCGGCGGTTTTTTTCTGTGGCACTTTCCGTCGCCGGCATTGAACCGGCTCCTTCCTGTTAGGAAGCATGGTGCTCTGTGTTGTCCCGACTTTCCTCTGCGTTGCCGCAGCGACAGAACGAACTGTTGCAGCGCAAAGATACAAATAATCGGGATATTCTGTCTACCTTCGCTGCCCGCAAACCCACCCATTGAAAGACTTAAGCACAGGCAATGAAGGTAAACTGATATTGAAGTTTGCCATTCCCATGCTGCTCGGCAATGTATTCCAGCAATTTTATAACCTTGTCGATAGTATCATCGTGGGTAAATATATCGGGAAGGGTGCTCTTGCAGCCGTGGGCACCTCCATGCCCATCACGTTTCTCCTGATATCACTGTTCATCGGCATCACAATGGGGTTCACCATCATAGTCTCCCAGTATTTCGGAGCAAAGGATATGGTGAGGGTGAAAAAAGCCATCAATACCCTGTACATCTTTATATTTATTACATCAATCGTCATGAGTGTGGTCGGCATTATGCTCTCTGGCTGGATCTTCCGCCTGATCGGCATGGATCCTTCGATCATCCCCCAGGCAAAGCTCTTCCTGAACATTTTCCTTGCCGGGCTGGTATTCCTGTTTGGCTATAACGGCACGAGCGCCATACTTCGCGGTCTCGGAGATTCTAAAACGCCCCTGTATTTTCTCATAGGTTCCGTGGTGCTCAACATCATCCTCGATATAATTTTTGTCCCCATCCTTGGCTGGGGCGTCTGGAGCGTGGCCGTTGCAACCGTCATTTCGGAAGGCGCCGCATTCATTGCCCAGATCATCTACCTGAACCGTTACCACAAGGTCATCAATTTTTCCTTTGCCGAACTGAAATTCGATCCGGAAATTTTTAAAAAGGGGATCAAAATAGGATTGCCCACGGGCCTTCAGCAAACCTTCGTTGCTGCCGGAATGGTAGCTCTTTACGGTATAGTCAACCGTTTCGGGATTGATGCCAATGCCGCTTATAGCGCGGCCGGCAGGATTGATAATTTCGCCGCCATGCCCGCCATGAGCTTTTCCATGGCTCTCAGCACCTTTGTCGGACAAAACCTGGGCGCCAACAAACCGGGAAGGGTAATCGCCGGCCTTAGGTCAACCCTGGCCATGACGGCCATTGTCTCGCTTGCAGTCTCGTTTGTCACGGTGCTTTTTGGAAAATACCTTATGCGTTTGTTTACAAATGACCCTGTCGTCATTGAATTAGGCAGGGGTTATCTCGCTGTAATAGGCTCTTTTTACATACTTTTCTCAACCATGTTCGTCCTGAACGGCGTCCTGAGAGGTGCGGGGGATACATTGATACCGATGTTCATTTCATTGTTTTCCTTATGGCTGATCAGGATACCCGTCGCCTATTTTTTATCGGCCTACCCATCCATCGGGATCTATGGCGTCTATTGGTCGATCCCCATCGGCTGGTTTTTTGGCGCAACCCTGTCATTCATTTATTTTCTCACAGGCAGGTGGAAAAAGAAAGCAGTGGTAAAATTTTCGGCCGACGGTAAAAGGATCTCCTGATCAGCCGGCAAGCCGGTCAAGCAGGGCGGCTATCTTTCCTGTAAGTTCCAGCCTTGAATACTGTTCAATGTTGTGACTTTCGGAAATAAGCAGTCCGTCAAGATATTTATTATAAAGATAGCGGATGTTGTTTTTCATAGTGCCGGCATCCCCGAATCCGGCGAGCAACCCGGCATTTGTTTCGAACAGGATCGCTGCGGCGTCCCCGTCGGCCGGGCCAAGGCAGAGAATTGGGCGCCTGGCAGCCAGGTATTCAAAGAATTTTCCGGTAAGTATCATTTTCGCATTCGGGGTGTTGTTGATGATCAGCAGGAGCACCCTTGACTGCTGCTGGCATTTCACAACCTTGTCATGGGGCATATAATCGATCTTCCTGACAAAAGAAGTGAGGCCGCGCTGTTCAATAGCTTCCATTACCTTGTAATCCACCTTGCCTACCAGTTTGATCTCAAGGTCCCCTGCAAATGCCGGATTTTCGGCAATGAGCTCCTGTAAAGCGATCCAAAGTGTTTCGGGGTTACGCGTGCTTACCAGGGTACCGATATGTGCGATTGAGAATTTTTTATCTATTTCTGCCGGATCACCGTGATCGGTATCCTGGGCATCGTACCCGTTAGTGATCACCTCATACCTGCGTTCATAAAGGTTACGGCAGTCTTCAGCCATGGACCGGCTTATAACCGTCACCACATCCGCCCTGCTTAAAACCTGTTTTTCAAGTTTCTTATGGAACGCATCGGCCCGGGCAGTCAGCTTAAGGTCCTTGTAAAAGTCAATGTTCGTCCAGGGATCCCTGAAGTCGGCCAGCCAGGAAAGATTCATCCTGTTTGATATTTCCATGGCGATCAGGTGCATGCTATGAGGAGGACCGGTAGAAATAACAGCCGACACCGGGTTCTTTTCAAGATAATTCAGCAAAAATTTAATGGATGGCCTGATCCAGAATTTCCGGGCGTCAGGAATGAAAAAATTACCCCTTATCCATACCGAGAGATTCTCAAGAATGGAGTTTTTCTTTTTTTCGGAAAGGAAAGCCGCGTTGATCTTCTCCTCCTTTTTCCGGCCAAGGAGTTTCTTGTAGGTATCGTAAGGCTCCCAGATGGGTTGTTTGATCACTTCGAGGTTTTCCGGGACATCTTTTGCCAGGGAATGGTCGGTCTCTGGAAATTCAGGATTTTCGGGAGTATAGATCACAGGCTCCCAGTTGAACCGGCGGAGGTACTTAACAAATTTCAGCCAGCGCTGAACACCGGCTCCTCCGCTTGGAGGCCAGTAATAGGTTATAATCAGGACGCGTTTCATGCCTTTCGGGCAAACATGTCTTTTGCTCCAATAACAATTCCGGCAACAACCAGAAGGATAAGCACAATGGAAGATATCAGGCTTACTTTTTCCCCTATATAAAAAGCCCTGGGCTCAAATTTGAATTCCACAGTATGCTCGCCGGCCGGCAAGACCATAGACCTTAAAACATAGTTTGCGCGGAAATGGGGGGTAAGTGTTCCGTCAACATAAGCATTCCATCCTTTCGGATAATATATTTCGGAAAATACCACAAGCCCGGCATTTTTGCTCTTATACTTATATTTCAGGTCGTTGGGCAGGTAATCTGTTAGCCTGATGAAGTCCAGAGTGTCTTTTCCCGGAACCCACGATTTAAGATCTTCCCGGAACTTAGTATCTACTATCGCTGTTTTGGAGGGATCAAACCCGTTCAGGGCGGCAAGCTCCAGGTCGGCATTGTCGACCAGTTTGTACTCACCAACAAACCATGCATTGCCCAGGGCCTGCTGATTTTGCTGGGCGATGGGTTGTTTGTTCTGGTCGGGAATAATCACATAACGGGTATTAAGCATATTTATCACCGCCATATTGTTCTTTTCCACATGGGTATCGAAAAGCTCCTGGTAACGCCTGAGCTTTGCACCATGATATCCGCCCAGGGACTTATGGAAATAGGAAGTACTGGCGTCCCTCATCGGATCAACAGTCATGTTAAGTACCCTGTAATCCGGATCTTTATCCAAAAGGATCTGCTGATCGGCAGTTGAAGGCTCAAAGGGTGTTTCGATCCTGGATTTGGAAGTAAAGCTGTCGTTGTTCAGGTATCTTTTTGCGATGGTAAACATATCGCCCAGGACAAACACAATGAGGCCGATATAAGCATATTCCTTTTTCAGTTTTTTGTTGATGACCAACCAAAGGGTGCCGGCTGTAAGAGTGATAAAAATGAAGGACCGGAAAGCGTCTGCCCTGCAGACGGCCTTACGGTCATCCCGGATTGCCTGCATAAGCCAGTCGGGGAAGGATTTTGAAAGCGAGGCGTCATTGGGCCCGGTAAAATTCAGAAACATATCAGGCACAACTGCAAAAACAACTGCCAGTCCGCCGGCAATGCCGAATGAAATGTACAAAGCTTTGTTCAGTTTACCGGCGGTTGACATTTCGTCAAAAATTACTTTAATGGCCAGAAACCCGAGCAAAGGCATGGTGAGCTCAGCAATGATAAGGATCATAGTGACCGCCCTGAATTTGTTGTATCCGGGGAAGTAATTCAGGAACAAATCTGTAAGCCCCATAAAGTTATGCCCCCATGAAAGCGCTATCGAAAGTATGGTTGCCGCAAGCAGCCACCATTTCAGAGGGCCCTTCACGATCATCAGTCCGAGGAAGAAAAGGAAAATAATGATTGCGCCTATATAAACGGGGGATGTCCAGGGCTGGCCTCCCCAGTACATCAATCCTGACTGTCCTGTGAATTGCCGGATGTTCTCATCCGGGATATTGTTTGTATGCAGGACTTTGGCAATATTGGAGTTCATACCGGGGGAATCATTGGATGAGCCACCGTAAAAATCAGGGATCATCAGGGTCATGGTTTCTCCTATACCGTAACTCCACTGGGTTGCATATGATTTGTCGAGGCCCGAAGTGCGGTTTGCTTTCTGGGTGGTAAGGTCTGACTTGCCACGGATGGTATAATTGCCGTATTCGTATGTGGTCCAGAGTAATGAAAGATTTGTCAGAACAGCGAATACAAGTGCGACCAGCAGCAATGAAACTGATTTGAGATAAGCTGTAAAAGTTTTGTTCCTGAAAGCGTAGACAAGTTCTATCAAACCAAGTATCAAGGCAGTAAGAGCCAGGTAGTATGTGATCTGAAGGTGGTTTTGTTTAACTTCCAGGGAGAGGAAAACAGCGGTGACGATAAATCCCCAGAGGTATTTCTTTCGCAGGGCAAGTATCATCCCGGCCAGTACCGGTGCGATATAACCTATGGCATGCGCCTGTGAATTATGTCCTGCCTCAATGATGATAAAAAAGTATGATGAAAATGCATAAGCAATTGCTCCTGCCACCGACAGCCAGGGATTAAGCCCCAGTACAAGCAGAAGAATGAAAAAACCTATAAAATAAAGGAATACCATATTGGCCGGATGAGGCAGCCCGAGGGTCAGGATAGTATCGAGGAAGCCGAGCACATTACCTGTGTAACGCGTTGAGATCTGATATGCCGGCATGCCCCCGAACATCGAATTGGTCCACAAGGGTTCCTGACCGGTTTTATCCCTGTAATCGGTAATTTCCTTGGCAGCACCCTTCCAGTGAATGATATCGCTCTGGAGGATCTGCTTCCCTTCAATAAGCGGAGAGAGAAAGGACATTGTGATGACGAGAAAAATTACAACGGCGACCAGGTAAGGCCATGCTTGCTTAAAGTTCGGGTTTTTCATGCTTTGATCTTTAACGAATTGAATGTCAAAAATAAAAAAAAGAAGATAATGTGGAATTATCTTCTTTTTATAACGTCAGAACCGGGTTAAGGGTATTTCCAAAACCGTGAAAATTATTTCTTGTCGTTTTGTTCGTCCGATACAGTCAGTTTTTTCCTGCCTTTTGCCCTTCTTGAAGCAAGTACTTTGCGCCCGTTTGCAGAAGACATTCTTTCACGGAAACCATGCTTGTTCTTTCTTTTCGTATTCGAAGGGTGGAATGTTGGTTGTGCCATTGTATTCTTATTTTAGGGCTGCAAAATTACGACTTTTTTTGAAATCCCCAAGGAAATTATTTTATGGGAATATTTTTTAATGTTTCAATCAGGTAATCCCAAAACTTCTGTGCTGAGGCGATCTCTGTTTTTTCATCCGGGGAATGGGGTGAAACAATGGTCGGACCAACCGAGATCATATCCCAGTTTGGATATGTTCCGCCAAGGATTCCGCATTCAAGGCCTGCATGGATAGCTTTTACCAGTGGTTCTTTACCAAACATTTTTTTATAGAGTTCAAGCATCAGTTTCAGTATGGCAGAATCGGGATTTGGTTTCCAGCCCGGGTAATCACCATCAAAACTGATATCCGCTCCGGCCATGGTAAATACTGCATCCACCATGTTCTGGAGGTCGGTCTTTGCCGAGTCAACGGAACTGCGGAGGAGGGTTTGTCCTACGACCATATTATTGTTTGTTTTGAGGACCCCAATATTTATAGAGGTCTCAACGAGCCCCGGCATTTCATTGCTCATTCGTATCATACCGTTTGGGCAGGCGTAAAGGGCGTTGATAATATTTCCCTGGCTCACTTCATCAATCAGTGATGCAGGTTTTTCGGCTGGAGTGAGAATGATTTTCATGGTAGGCTCCACGGCTGCAAGTTCTTTCCTGATAATTTTTTCCAGCCCGGCAACCACTGCGATGAAAGCGTCTTTATGCTCTACCGGGATGACGATCCATGCACTTGCTTCCCTCGGGATGGCATTTCTCAGGCTTCCGCCTTCAAGAGAGGCCAGCCTCAAGCCGAAATGCTTACTACCTTCCCAGAGGACGCGGGTCAATACTTTTATGGAATTTCCTCTTTCAAGATGGATGTCAACACCGCTGTGACCGCCTTTCATGCCTGTGACATTAAGTTTGAATGCTTCGACTGCTGAAGGCAGGTTTGCGGTTTTAAAGCGGAATGAGAAGTTGCCGTTTGTTCCGCCTGCGCAACCGATATAGAGTTCACCTTCTTCTTCGGTGTCAAGGTTCAGGAGGATGTCACCTTTGAGTACACCTGCTTTGATCCCCATAGCGCCGGTCATTCCGGTTTCTTCATCCGTGGTGATAAACGCTTCGATAGGGCCGTGCTGTATACCCTTAGCTTCAAGAACGGCCATGGCCGCAGCTACTCCGAGGCCATTATCGGCTCCCAGGGTTGTGCCTTTTGCTTTTACCCAGCCATTGTCGATGTAAGTCTCGATTGGGTCTTTTTCAAAATCATGCTGAGTATCGTTGTTCTTTTGGGGAACCATATCCATATGTCCCTGCAGTACTACGCCTTTTCGGTTTTCCATGCCCGGTGTGGCAGGTTTGCGGATGATCACGTTGCCCACTTCATCTTTGATGGTTTCAAGGCCAAGGTTCTTGCCGAACTGGACAAGGAAATCCCTCACTTTATCTTCATGTTTTGAGGGTCGGGGGATCTGTGTAAGGCTGTAGAAGTTCTTCCACAGCAGAGTGGGTTCGAGGTTTAAAATATCTTTACTCATATTAAAAGGATTTTACATTGATTGAGGGCACAAAGATAGCTAAATTTGTAGTACCCCTTCTCTGTCTGTCAATTCAGCATATTATACGCTTGCGGATCAAGGCTCACCAGAGTATCCATCAGAAGTTTATTAATATTGGTATCAGGTTTGGTGAACACTTCACCGAGAAGCTCCCTGAACCTTAGCAATTCCTTCATAAGTTGTGGATTTTTAGGATCGCTGACAGTAAGATCGGTCAACTCAAAAACCCTTTCCCAGGCGTGAATTGCGCTGTCCTGATCTTGTTTTAATAATGCATTCTGCGCCCGGTTCATTTCATTGGCAATCATAAGCAACTGCTGATGGCGGGGATATGAATACCATTTATGGGTGGTGAGGTTTCTGTGATATATTAGGGGATACATCCGAAAGAATCAGAGATTTATAAAATTAAACGATTAACGATTGCTTCAACCTGTTTTTTCAGGGCTTCAACCTGGATCTCCATAGAACGGTTACCCTGAGATGGCCTGATATTGATGAATGAAGTATACTCTAACCTGTCATTTCGCTCTTTGAAAGGATAGATATTGGCCCCCCATAAATCCTGCTGAACCGATCCATGTTGCAATAAAAATTGTTCCAGGTCAGCGTGCATTTCGGCATCGATTGCCAGAATGCCTTTCCCGATATCTGCAACGATTTTCATCATCTCGGTAAAATCAATTTCTCTGGTTTCCCAGAGCTCGGTCAATGTCGTTGGAACCGTAATAATTTTCATTAAGTAAAACAGTTTTAGCATTCAAATGTATGAAAATATGAGATTGACGAATACTTTTGATAAATGGTTCACTCTGATGAATGTTAAATTTTATTGATTAACCTTCACCATGAGCGTAGAGCGTACAAGTGTTCAGTTCAATCCTTCATACATCTCACCGCAAACGCATTTGAGCAGTTCGAGGAGTAATCGGAAACCCCGAAATTCTGAAGGTTCGTACTGTGCGAGAGAGCTTTGACCGCACCAACGTAATTTGATGACCAGAAGAATGTTGCAAACCCCTGGAACTTCCAGCCTATATTGCTGTATGCAAAATGGGATCTTTTAGGATCTCCCTGAAACTTATGAACCTTTGCTGATAAAGCAATGACAGGAATTGGCTTACCCTCTCCTCGGTTTCCTCAAGAGGTGTGAGTTTTTCGGGGAATTGTTCCTTCAGTTTCTCGCAGATCTCACCAGTGCTGAGAATGCCGTCGATGAGCCTCCACACGGCTGAGCCGAAGGCATCCAGTTTAATTTTAATAAACTCGTCCTTCCAACGGGGTTGAAAAAGTTTGTTTGCCAGGCTGTTTTTAAAGCGGGGAAAAAGGATGTTAATGCAGTCTTCATCCCTTTTCGCTGATCCCATAAGGCAAATGGGATGAAGATCAAGGGTATTGGTTTGTTTAAGGATCTTTCTCCTTTTGAAAAATGACAGTTCCATTGGGTGGATAAAAGAGGCTGTCACAACAATGTGACAGCCTCATAAAATTTATTTCATGAATTACATTCCGGCAGCAGGGGGAGCTGGTTCGTCGGGCTTGCCTGCATTCTTCAGAGGTATCTGGATCAGCACGAATGCGATGATCGCAATGATCACCAGGCTGATTATGTAGCTCGGGTTTCTGAAGAACACAAAATGATCGTAGAGGAAGAACTCGAATGCCGCGAAGATGGCAATCACCAGCCCCATAAGGGCTTCACCTGCTATCATGCCGGATGCCAGCAATACGCCTGTATTTTCGACGCGTATCTTCTGTGCTTCGTTAAGCTTGCGTTTACCTGTAAAATAGTCTACGCCTCCCTTGATAAGTCCGCCAACAAAAATGGCAAAGGTCGTTTCCAGGGGGAGATACATGCCCACGCTTACCAACATCGGGCTGCGGACCTGCATAAGTATGAAGGCAACTCCCATAAGCATGCCCGAGATGATCAGGGGCCATGCCATAGCACCTTCGACTATGCCGCGTGAAAGGATAGCCATCAGGCCGGCCTGAGGGGCCGAAAGGTTACGGCTTCCGAAACCGCCCTGGTAACCCAGGTTCTTGCCGCTGGCGATATCTCCTTCGTTAAGGTAAGCAAGCACAACAAACATTACAGCGCCTGCAAGGATCACACCGATGATGTCACCGATTTGCATTCTCCAGGGAGTACCGCCCAGGATATGCCCTGCTTTAAGGTCCTGAAGCATTTCACCGGCCACGGCTGCAGAAACGCAAACGATAGCTGCAACGCCTAATACTGTTGCAACACCTGCATTTCCCTGTACGCCGAGGCCTACCAGGATCAGCGCTGTTACTACAAGTGCAGTAAGCGTAAGTCCGCTGATAGGGTTATTGCTGGATCCCATGATGCCTACAAGGTAACCTGAAACAGCTGCAAAAAAGAATGCCAGGATTATCATGACGGTTGAAGCCACAGCGGCTATGAGGATGTTGGTTTCAAAAATAAAATAGGTAATGCAGAACGTCAGTACAGCGACGGCGAGTATGCCTACTATGATAGCTCCAAAACTAAGGTCTTTCTCGGTACGGGGTGCAGCCTGTCCCATGCCCTGGGCAGCTTTTTTAACATCGGTGATGGACCTGCCAACACCCGTGATCAGGCTCTTTCTCATCTTATATAATGTAAAGCCGGCGCTAACAAGCATACCACCGATAGCAATAGGCCTTACAATGAATTTCCAGATCTGAAGCATCTGGTAAGCCGGGTCATTGACCTTGGTCATAGCCTGTTCCAGGGTAAGGGTTGCATCCTTTCCCATCAGGAAAGCGGCCCATGCCTGGAAATCCATACCGGGTAAAATAAAGTACATGATCATGGGAACCATCAGCCCCCAGGCCAACAATCCGCCGCTGAAGTTAAGTGCGCCAAGTTTAGGTCCGATGATGTAACCAACACCCATATATGCAGGGCTCACTCCGGGCGAGCTCAGCATCATTCCTCCCTTGCCTGTGAATACAGTGCCTGAAATAGTCTGTTTCCCCCAGAAAACGAATTTTTCCCAGAGGTAGAGGAAAAACTTAAGTTCTCCAAGTAATTTGATAAGTGCGCCAAGCCCCATAGCTCCAAACAGGAACTTGGACCCGCCTGAACCACCTTGTCCGGCTTTATGAATTTCTGCAGCAGCAACCGATTCGGGGAAAGGTAGTTCGGCATCTTCAACCATGACGCGGCGAAGAAGGGCCACGAACATGATGCCCAGTATCCCGCCTGCGATCAGGATCAGCGATGATGTAATGTAGTGACCCATTGTGAAGAAATCCGGCCATATGCCTGAAACAAAGAAGGCAGGCAGTGTGAATATTGCGCCGGCAGCTACGGATTCACCAATGGAACCGACAGTACGGGTGAAATTCTCTTCCAAAATAGTTCCCCGCATTAAACGGAGGATCGCCATTCCAAGAACAGCAGCAGGGTAAGTCGCAGCAATGGTCATACCAGCCTTCAGACCCAGGTAAGCATTCGCTGCCCCCAGGATAACAGCAAAGAACAAGCCTACGACAAGCGCCCGCAATGTGAATTCCTTCATATGCGTTTCTGCAGACACAAAGGGTACATACTTTTTTGCTTCAGCCATAATCGTGATTTTTTAATTTTTTGCTAAATAACGAAAAAAGCACCAACCTAACAAGATTTGTTGAAATCATAAACCCTGATCCGGTTCACGAGTCACGATCAGCGGCAATCGTATAGATGGAGTATCTTTTTTGTCAAAAAGTACTCCTCTGAGAAAAATCCGGAGAGGGCATACACATTCCATTTTGCCTGCAGGTTTGAAAGATCCTCCTCGAAATCCCCTCCCTTGAAGTACAGAAAACCGTTTTCAAGACTATTGTTGCTTTTTTTGCTGATAAGTTTCTTCAGGATTGCACTGAAATCAGCTATATTGGTCACAGCACGTCCGAGGATGAAATCATATGGCTGTCTGAGATCCTCGTACCTGCAGTTCATTGTCCTTGTATTGGCAAGGCCCAGTTCTGTAATTATTGAATCAACCACATGAATCTTTTTTCCAATGGAATCTACCAAAACAAACTCAGAACCGGGGAACAGGATTGCGAGGGGTATGCCTGGCAAGCCGCCGCCAGTACCAGCATCCAGTATCCATGATCCGGGGCTGAACCGGATGATCATGGCCAGGCTCATTGAGTGCAAAATATGCCTTTCCTCAAGATGTTCAATGTCTTTACGGCTGATTACATTGATCCGGCTGTTCCATTCAGGATAAAGTTCAAGTAAACGGGCAAATTGCCCGGATTGCTTCCCGGTAAGTGAAGGGAAATATTTCCTGATAAGTTCCATAAAAAAGTCCGGGTGCTGAAAAACACCCGGACGAAATTATTAAAAATTAGCAAACCTGAGGGCGCACCTGTCCTCGGGGTTTATTCCTTTGGGGCTTCGGCAGGTACATCGGCTGCCGGGCTTTCCTCTTTGGGTTCAGCCTTCTTCTTTGCTCTAGGAGCCTTTGGCTTGCTTTCAGCTTCCTCTTTTTTTTCAACAATTTTTTTGACAGCTGCCTTCTTTGGGGCTTTCTTTTCTTCCACAACGGCTTCAACTGCAACAGCCTTTGGCGGTTCTTCAACTACCTTGGCTTTGACCTTTATTTCCTTTGGTTCAGGAGGTGGAACAATTCCTTTTTTCTTTTTGCGGGGACGTCTTACGCCAAAAGATCCAATGATGATCTTTCCTCTTCTTGATTTTTTATCACCTTTTCCCATATGTGCTCGTATTTAGTTTTTCAGAAAAAGCAAAGTTAGCAAAATCATCTTTCTAAAACAGGTTCAGCCCGGATTTTTCTTCAGAAAATCGCGAATGATCACATCCGACTTGTTAACGGAGCTGGCTGCCCACTGCAGCAGGACATTGTTTTTCTCATCTTCATCCAGGGCCCAGCCTGACCCTGAGTCCCTCATGCGCTTTGTAAGGGAGTGCAGGAGGATTGCTGCAGAAACGCTGATATTAAAGCTTTCGGTAAACCCATACATAGGGATCCTGATAAACTGGTCGGCCAGGCCGACAGCTTTTTCAGACAGGCCTTGCAGTTCGGTTCCGAAGAGAAGTGCGAACCTGCTGTCGAGGGGCAGGGTGTCGGGTGCGAAATCATTCTTATGAGGAGTTGTGGCCACAATCCGGTACCCTTTGTCTTTCAGCGTCCGGATGCATTCCTCAGTATTTGAAGCGGTCCTGTTATATTTATATAATGTAAGCCATTTGGCGGAACCCAGCGCGACATCAGGATTCACTTCATATTTATTTTTGTTCTCAATGATATGCACGTCCTGTATACCGAAGCAGTCACAGCTGCGGAGGACAGCGCTTGCATTATGGGGCTGGTAAATGTCTTCAAGGATGATAGTAATGTACCGGGTGCGCAAGGCAATGACCTCTGAAAACCTGGCTTTTCTCTCTTCGGTCAGAAACTCCCTGAGGTGGTCAAACAGTTTTAATTTTCTTGTATTATCAAGATTTTCAATATCTGTATTCATGTTGGAAACAGCTAAAATATTCATTTCAAAGGTAAAAAATGAATCAGTAGTAGGGGATAAAGGGAAAAAATGTAACTTTGCACACTCAAATTTTTCAAAAAAATGGCACAAAAGCTTGATAAACAGGCAGACAAGACTGAAGAACGAATTGTTGCTGTAGAAGAGGCATTCGGAAAAACCGAACAATTTATCGAGAAGAACCAGAAGATCATTCTGATTGTGATCGGAGTAATTATTGTTGCTACCCTTGGTTTCTTCGGATTTAAAAGATTTTACATTGCTCCCAGGCAGAAGGAAGCAGAAGGGCAGATGTTCATGGCCCAGAAATATTTTGAACAGGATTCCCTGAAGAAAGCTCTGAACGGTGACGGGCAGTATCTGGGTTTCCTTGCGATCATTGATGAATACGGGATGACGAAAAGCGCCAACCTGTCGCATTATTATGCCGGGATGTGCTACCTGAAACTCGGGCAGTTTGAAAATGCGATCACTCAGCTGAAGAAATTCAGTGCCGATGATAAAATCATTGCTCCGCTTGCAAAAGGGTCTTTAGGCGATGCTTATGTTGAAACGAATGATATCAAGAAAGGTGTTGGTTGTTATATTGAAGCAGCAGAGATGGGGAAAAATGAATTCATTTCCCCATATTTCCTCATGAGAGCTGCAATGGGGTACACCGAACTTTCTGATTTTGAAAACGCCCTGAAGATGTATAAAAAGGTGAAGGATGAGTATCCCCGTTCCAATGAAGGAAGGGATATTGAGAGATATATCACCTTTGCTGAAGGGAAGATAAAGGAAAAGAAATAATTCTCATTTCTCCTTTTTTTTAAGTTATTTTGCCTGAGAAATCAGGCATTTTTTTATCCATGAAGTCTACAGTCCGCATCGTTTTCTTCGGTACGCCCCAAATTGCCCTCGAATCTTTAAAGGCAATTGTTGAGAGCGGATATCATGTTGCCGGGGTTGTGACTGCTCCCGACAAACCGGCGGGAAGGGGAATGAAACTGAGGGCCTCCCCGGTCAAGCAATATGCTGTGGATAGAGGTATTACAGTGCTTCAACCGGAACGAATGTCTGATCCGGCTTTCCTTGCTGAGTTGAAAGGCATTAACCCTGATCTGCAGATTGTGGTTGCATTCAGGATGATGCCGCAGGCTGTGTGGGAGATGCCCGGTCTGGGCACTATTAACCTGCATGCCTCGCTCCTTCCTCAATACAGGGGAGCCGCCCCTATCAACTGGGCTGTCATCAACGGGGAAACCGTGACCGGGCTCACTACGTTCTTCCTCCAGCATAAAATCGATACCGGGAATATCATATACCGGGAAAGTCTTTCCATTGGCCCTCATGAAACAGCGGGGGAACTGCACGAGAGGATGAAAGTAGCCGGCGCTGCACTGGTCATACGGACTATTGACAGCATTATTTCGGGGAATGTACAAACAATCAATCAGGAAGACCTTATTGATCCTGATATCCCCCTGAAACCCGCTCCTAAGATTTACACTGAAACCTGCGAGATAGACTGGAACATGCCATCCGCAGACATATATAATATGATAAGGGGCTTAAGCCCGGTACCAGCGGCATTTACTGAAATAAAGCTGAATGACGGCACGTTGGCAGCGATGAAGATTTTCAGGGCCGGCATTGAGAATCAGGCTCCTGTTGGTTACCCCGGAATGCTTTCTACCGACGGCCGCTATTTTCTTAAGATATCTGCTTCAGATGGAGATATTATTATATATGAACTGCAGCTTGCGGGCCGTAAACCTATGAAAACTGAAGAGTTTCTAAGGGGTTTCGGTAGGAATATCATCTGAAATCCCCGCTATTCATACGTTTCCATGATGGAGTTATTAACAAAAGCTTCGATTTTTCAACATTTTCAATGGTTTTCAACAAAAAGGACTTGACAAATTCTACAGAGGCCTTATATTTGCAGGGATTATCAAAATTAAGTATTAATTTAAAACCTGAAAAAATGAACAAGGCTCAGTTAATCGAAGCAGTTGCAAAGGATGCAAAAATTACCAAGGCAGAAGCTAAAAGGGCTCTGGAAGCTGTTATCACTTCCACAACCAAGGCTCTTGGCAAGGGTGAAAGAGTTGCTTTAGTTGGATTTGGCTCATTTGCCGTTTCAAAGCGTGCTGCCCGCAAAGGCCGTAACCCCCAGAATGGCAAAGAAATCAAGATCCCTGCAAAGAAAGTCGTAAAATTCAAGGCAGGCGCAGAACTTGTAAAGAAGGTTAAGTAAACAGCTTAAGCAATTACTTCACGAAAAAAACCACCTTATTGGGGTGGTTTTTTTTTTAACAATCTTTAATTTAAAAAAAAATACTTACTTTTATTCTGTAATTCACAGTTCAAAACTAATTTTAATCTTATGAAAAAGATCCTCCTGATTTTTGCAATTGCAATGCTATCGACTGAATTATCATTCGGTCAGTTTGCCCTTGGTGTGAAAATTGGCTATAATGCAAACAAATTGTCGACAAACCTTAATAATGTCAAATCGCAGTTCAACAGCGGATTTCACTTTGGTTTGTTTACACACATTGGTAAACGGCTTTATGTTGCCCCTGAATTACTTTATACCATGAGCGGTGCTGTATTTGATTCCTCCGGAAATGTTTCGGCTACGGGTTGGAAACAAAAAATTACCATGGGGAGCCTCGATATCCCCGTTCTTCTTGGTTTTAAAATTATCCATTCAGATATCATTACCTGGAGAATAGAAGTTGGCCCCGAAGTCTCGTTTATTGTGAATTCGAAAGTAAAGGATTTGAACTCATTTGCCGGCCCGATTACTACTGCCAATCTTGCCAAAGCCAATTGGTATGTGCTTGGTGGCTCGGGCATTGATTTTCTGTTCATGAGTTTTGATATCCGTTATTCATACGGATTAAACCAATTGATCAAGTCAGTTAATTCCGAACAGTTCGATACTAAAAACGGCATGTTCCTGGTGTCTCTCGGATTCAGGATTCTCGGTTCAAAATAAGTTCAAGACTTTGTGTTCGGGGAAATCTGAATTTATTGCATTTCTGTTCTGAACCTGTAAGGCAGCATTGCGTCTTTTCCGGCATATTCCACGCCTATACGGGGACCGGACCATATCTCAGAAGGATCAACAAGTATCCCCCTGTCTTCGATCCATAAGCCATTCCGACTGTTGTTTGCCGGTTTCCGGAGCAGGCTTCTGCCGGTTTGCGAAAAATGAATTCCAAGCAGGGCTGCTACCTTTCCCGGTCCGTCGCCAATATTTTTTGTAAGCTTTGGCTTGCCTGTCCGTTCCAGCATAATGTCTGAATTATCAAGGGGTTTGATAGCCCTGATCAGTACCGCATGCGGAATGTCCTTCCTGTTAGTCACAACATTGAACAGCGAGTGCACCCCATAACAGAGGTAGATGTAAGCGGTACCGCCATCACTGTACATGATCTCTGTCCTGGCAGTCCGTCTTCCGCCGAAAGCGTGTGAAGCAGAATCAACTATACCATTGTAAGCTTCTGTTTCATATATGATGCCGGATGTCGTTATCCCGTTAACCCGGCTTACAAGCACTTTGCCAATCAGCTCACGGGCTATGAGCACAACGTCATTGCGGGAGTAGAATGAATAGGGGAGTATCATGGTGCAAAGGTCGGAAAAAGGATTTACGATGTACATTTCTTACCTTTGTATTTTCACCTCAAAACACACTCCCATGCCTGTTTCCGAAAAAGCACTTCGGTACGATGAACTCCCGTTTTGGTCGGCGCCCTTTGGGATGCTGCTGCTCGATACGGTGAAATACAGGAAAAATATCAGGGTACTTGATATTGGTTGCGGAAGCGGCTTTCCAATGCTGGAACTTGCGGGCCGACTGGGTACGGGCAGCGAAGTGCACGGACTGGATCCCTCGGATGATGCGCTGGAGATGCTTCAGGCGAAGATTGATTTGAGAGGCGCTGACAATGCTTTTGCAGTCAAAGGAATGGCGGAGTCCATGCCCTTTGAAAATGATTATTTCGACCTGATAATTTCAAACAATGGTTTGAATAATGTCGAAGACCAGGACCTGGTTCTGAAGGAATGTTTCAGGGTTTGCAGACCCGGGGCGCAGATGGTCCTTGCAATGAACCTCCCACATACCATGACCGAGTTTTACGAGGCCCTGAGGTCGGTGTTGAACGGGCTGGGCCTGACGGAATGTATTGATGCCATGGATGCTCATATTTTCGACAAGCGCAAACCTGTTGATTACCTGAATAAGATTATACTGGGAAACGGTTTTCATATCAGATCGGTACAGCTCGACGGCTTCAAATACCGTTTTACCGGGGCACATGCTTTTTTCGATCATTACCTGATAAAGAATTTTTTTCTGCCTCCCTGGAGGAAGTTTCTTCCAGAAGAAAAACATGAGAAGATTTTTTCAGAAACCGCTCTGATCCTTGACCGGGAAGCTGATGAAACGGGTCAACTTGAGATCTCGGTGCCGTTTGTGTGTTTTGACGTAAGAAAGGAAGCAGGGAGGTAGCGAAAATTTCTCTATTTCTCTATTTCTCTATTTCGCCATTTATATTTTCCTTCCCCGTCTTTCACAATTTTCCTGTTATCCATCAGCCAGCGTACAACCAGGATCACTTTATCTTCATGAAAAGATGATGCTGCCGTCACTATCTGATCTATCATGGCCCCACTGCTTTTTAGTATGGGTTTGATGATGCAGGCGATCTCATCGAATTCCATTTCATTCAGCCCGAGTTTGTTCCTTTCAAGGCAAATATCGCAGCGACCGCAACGTTTGGATGTTTTTTCGCCAAAATATTCAAGCAGTTGCTGGCTGCGGCATTTATTTGATGATTCGGCATAATGTATCATGGCTTCCAGTCTCAGCTCCGCTTCCTTAAGGCGGTCCTGGTAATACACTGGGGAGATCCGGATGTCCTTACCGTCGAGGCGGTCGTCGAGGTATACCAGCTGAGGCTTGTCGGATGCCGGCGTATAGTCGATGATCTTCAGCTTCTCCAGCCGTTTCAAATGTTTCAGCAGGTCTTCAGTGCTTAAGCCTGCCCGCCTGGCCAGTTCGACCTCGCTAAAGCCCACAAATTCGGTGAGTACACCGGTATAGGAACGTAGTATGGTCTTTAAAAGCAGATCATAAAATTCATTTTCAACCTGGAAACGGTATAGGGTTTCTTTGTCGGCTTTCACATAGATCCTTGATGGGCGGTGAATGGCATCCGAAAGCATGATATAGCCTTCTTTTTCGAGGAATTTCAGTGAGTTGTAGGCAATGACGGTCTGGAATTTATATTCGGAAGCAAAAGCGGCCAGGTCCATGTCAAACCTTGAATCCCTTCCGCTGCCTGCCGGGAGCTGGAAAAAGTTTCCAAGAGCCTGATAAACGGCTTTTATGGTGCTGACCTCAGGAAAACTTTGTGAGAGATTCTTCCTGGCTTCAAGCAGGTCGGCATTTTCGTAAAGCAGCACAGCATAAGCCTGTTTTTCATCCCTTCCTGCCCGCCCGGCTTCCTGGAAATAGGATTCAACGCATTCGGGCAGATCCATGTGTACCACCACCCTTACATTAGGCTTGTCGATACCCATCCCGAAGGCGTTGGTGGCAACTATGATCCTTACCTTTTCGCTTATCCATGCATTCTGCTTCTGGTCACGTACTTTCTGTATCAGCCCGGCATGGTAGTAATCGGCGCTGATATTGTTCTTCTTCAGGAACTCGGCAATCAGCTTTGTTTCCCTGCGGTTTCTGACGTAGATAATGCCGCTGCCCTTGAAATTGTTCAGGATCTTCAGCAGGCGGCCCGGCTTGTCTTCTTCCTTAAAAACCACATAAGTAAGGTTCTTGCGCTCAAAGCTTTTCCTCATCAGGTGCTCACGCCGGAACTGCAGCTTCTCCTGAATGTCCTTCACTACTTTGAGAGTTGCCGTAGCAGTAAGGGCAAGCAAAGGCGTACCCTGTATGAATGGCCTGATCTCTGCTATTTTTAAGTATGGAGGGCGGAAGTCGTAGCCCCATTGGGAAACACAATGTGCTTCGTCCACAGCCAGCAGGTTAATTTTGGTTTTTCGCAGCAGTTCCCTGATCCGTTCGGTGGCAAGCCGCTCAGGGGAAATGTAAAGAAGTTTGATCGCGCCGAAACGTGCATTGCTCAGCACCCTTTCCTGTTCATCGGGATGCATGCCTGAATGAACGGCTGCTGCGGCAATCCCCTTGCTTTTCAGGCTGTCGACCTGGTCCTTCATCAGGGAAATAAGAGGGGAGATAACCAGGCACATGCCCTCCATTGCAAGGGCCGGAACCTGGTAGCAAAGCGATTTGCCCCCTCCTGTTGGCAGGAGGGCCAGGGTATCGTTGCCAGCTAATACAGAATTGATGATATCTTCCTGTAGCGGCCTAAAGGAAGAGAAACCCCAGTGTTTAAGAAGTAGTTGTTGGATGGTTAGGGCCACAATTGATGATTTTCGAAGGAGGGTTTACGATTAAAGGGATTTTCTTCCAAAGATAATAAGGAAGATGAAAGAATTCACGAAGAATGATCCGGCCAGGATCCGGAATATGGAGCGGACTGCCGGGCAGGGTAGTTACAATCCCGCGGACTTACCTTATAATCAATAGTTTCACTGTTGCAAAACCTTTATCGCTTTGAACCTGGATAAAATAAAGCCCCGGAGACAGACCTGAAACATCGTATGAATTCATTTTGTTTGTTAAAAGCCGGGGATTTATAACCGGAAGTCCCTGTGAGTTTATGATGGTTGCGGTGGTATTTGGCATCGGATCGGAACTAAGCAGAAGCGAAAATTGATTTGATGCGGGGTTTGGATATACTTTCAAAATTATTTCCGCTTGCCTCGCCTGTTCGTTAATACCATAAAACGTATTCCCGTTCGGAAGCCGGTTTCGGATAAAAGAGTTCCTGATGGTATCGACCAGTATTCCCAGCTTGCCTATTGAACCCCGGGGGGTAGTTTCATTATAATCCCTTGCCCATGTGTAAACGAAATCAAATTCCTCCTTGTCCCCGGGT
>JAPLDK010000009.1 GCA_026391775.1 Bacteroidota bacterium | reverse complement strand
CGTCGCGAGACAGTTCGGTCCCTATCTGTTATGGGCGTTGGAAGCTTGAGGTCACCTGACTCTAGTACGAGAGGACCGAGTTGGACAGACCGCTAGTGCATCTGTTGTGGTGCCAACTGCATCGCAGAGTAGCTATGTCCGGATGAGATAAGCGCTGAAAGCATCTAAGTGCGAAACTCAGACCAAGATTAGGCTTCCTTTAAGGGTCGTTGTAGATTACGACGTTGATAGGCTACAGGTCTAAAGGCAGTAATGTCAGAGCCGAGTAGTACTAATTACCCGTAAGCTTTCGTCTACGTGTTGTTCTTAAGAAGAACTGTGTATTTTCTTTCAAATATATGTCATAAAATATTTAAGATCTTACGGTGACTATAGCAGTGGTGATCACTTCTTCCCTTTCCGAACAGAATCGTTAAGCCCACTTGCGCAGATGGTACTGCTATACCAAGCGGAAGAGTATGTCGTCGCCGATCCTTTCTAATTCCCGGTCCTTATAGACCGGGAATTTTTTTTGCCCCCCCGGCCGAAATCCTTAACTTTACCGCCGAATCTTGTAATCCCATGCGGGCACTGAAATTCATTGCGCTTTTCTGTTCACTTTTAATTCTGAGCAACAACCTTATTGCTCTCGTCAGCCCTGCCGATTCTACCGGCTTCACTAAAAAGCTTAAGAAACCCAAAGCTACCCGCGATTCAACCATCGTTTCCTTCTTTTATAACGATTTTGAGAAAATTGGCCAACTGAATACTCATGCCTATGACACGGCCATTGCAGGTTTCCAGAATTATGACCCCCGCTTTAAACAAGACAGGTTTGCAGCCAACCTTGGCAATATAAGCTCCATTTACAGGAATCTCGTCCCCTACCCTTTCATGAGAGCCAGTGGCTGGGACTTCGGCATTCACACCTTCGACTCCTATTTGTATCTCAACGATAGTGTAAAGTATTATAAAATCTTTAAAACCTTCACTGAAGTTGCATATTTCCAGGGGCCTAAGAAGGAAAACACATTCCATGCCATTTTTAGCCGCAATCTTTACCGAAGCCTTAACCTGGGATTCGACTTTCATGTGATGAACGCCCCCGGTGCATATATCAGACAAAGGACAAACGATATTAATTTCGCACTTACCCTGCAGTATTTCACGAAAGATAAACGCTACGGTTTCATTACAAACTTTATTTTCAACCGTCTCAGGAATTTTGAGAACGGGGGCCTTGCGAATGACAGCCTCTTTGAACAAAGCATTGAGAAGAACCGCCAAACCATACCGGTTAACCTGCAATCGGCTGAGAACAGGATGAAGGAAACGGGATTCTATACAAAACATTATTTCAACCTTTCCAGACATGCCAAAGACGAAAAAGATACAGCCTTCCTGAATGACAGACATGTGGATCTGGGTCGCTTATCTTATTCATTTTATTTTAACCGCCAGGTGCAGAACTACATGGATGGCATACCCGATACTGGTTTCTATAAAAATATATACCTCGATTCCATCAGCACAAGGGACTCCATAACGATCGACAGGATAGTCAATGAGCTGACCTGGTCCAATCCAACGTTCAGAAAAGACAGGAAACTCAGGCTTTTCCAGATTGAGGCAGGCATCAGACAGCAATACATTCATCTTTCATACAGGGATAGCGTTTTCTTCCACCACCGTTATTTTATCCAATACATTCCAAAAGCCGCACTTTATTTCCAGCCATTTTCAAGCCTGCTGCTGGAAGCCCATGGGGATTATGTACTGGGAGATTATAATGAGGGGGACTTCAGCCTGAGAGTTAATCTCAGTACTATTCTGGGAAAACAGGATAAGAACGCGGGCACAATCACCTTGTCGGGAATTTATTCCTATCAGCAACCCGGGTGGTACTACAACCATTATCTCGGTAACAACTTCCTCTGGGATACAACGTTTAATAAGCAGGGTCTGATCTCGGGAGGTTTTGATTATAAATTCAAATTCCTCAACGCCGGTCTTACCTTTAACCGTATTACAAATTATGTATACCTTGATTCCAGCTCGCTTCCCAAACAGTTCAAAAACGAGTTCGGTTACCTGTATGTTTATTTCAATACTGATGTCAACCTGTGGAGGTTCAAGATCCGGACCCAACTTGCATACCAGACTGTACAGGGCACAACCGTGCTAAGGCTTCCTGCCTTTATGGGGAATCTGAGCATATTTTACTCCCAGCCATTGTTTAAAGGCGCCGCCCTGCTTCAGCCCGGCCTCAACTTTTACTACAATACTATGTATTATGCCGACAGTTATATGCCAGCACTCAGGTCCTACTATCTGCAGGATCAGAAGCAGGTAGGGAACTTTCTGTATATGGATGTGTTTATCAATATCAAGATCCAAAGGGCAAGATTCTTCGTGGCATACACTAACTGGGGTTCATTCTTTGAGGGCAAAAAGTATTGGGCATCTCCGCATTATCCAAACCAGGATGCATCATTTAAATTCGGGATCAGCTGGAGATTTCACGACTGAGAAACATATGGAGTACAGAAATTTCGGGAATACAGGATTCAGGGTTTCGTGTGTAGGATTTGGCGCCGGACATATAGGTGATGGGAATGCTGAGGGGAAAGCATACGAATCCTTGCTCAACACAGTCCTGGATCTTGGGATCAACCTCATTGATACAGCCCGGGCATACGGTTTCTCTGAGAAAAACATCGGCCGGTATATTGCTCACAGAAGAAGTGAATTTATTCTTTCCACCAAGGTCGGGTATAACGATCAATGGCATCCCGACTGGTCTTATGAGACTGTGATTGCGAATGTGGATGAGGCACTGAAACTGATGCGGACCGATTACCTGGATATCGTGCACCTCCATTCATGCAGCCTGGAGGTGCTTGAGAAAGGTGAAGCCACAGCTGCACTGGAGAAAGCAAGAGAGCAAGGTAAGATCCGGGCTGCTGCATACTCAGGTGAAAACGAAGCTCTGGGCTATGCAATTGAAAGCAAACGTTTTGCAAGCCTGCAAACTTCCATAAATTTCTGCGACCAGAGAGGAATTTCAAATTATCTTCCCGGTGCAAAAAAAACAGGAATGGGAGTGATAGCAAAGCGCCCCATTGCAAATGCACCCTGGAGGCATACCAGTCCACCGGTCGGACATTACAGTGAAGAATACTGGCACAGGTGGAAAAAAATGAACCCGGATGCCCAAGGCCTGAACTGGGATGAACTGGCACTTCGCTTTACCGCATTTACAGAAGGCGTGGACACATGCATACTTGGAACCTCATCTATCGGTCATCTTAAAATCGGGGTTGAAGCCTTTGAAAAAGGACCGCTTTCGCCTGAAATCTATACTTACCTGAGGGAAGGTTTTAAAACAAATGATACG
Source organism: Bacteroidota bacterium (assembly GCA_026391775.1). Classification (GTDB taxonomy): domain Bacteria; phylum Bacteroidota; class Bacteroidia; order Bacteroidales; family FEN-979; genus CAIRDP01. Next base: position 110,708 of record JAPLDK010000009.1, on the reverse strand, counting down.
GATTGGGTGGGACTGATATAATCAAAATGAATATCGAATATTGATCAACGAATGTCGAATTGTGAAGTCATCACGCCATCGCGACCTTCAAGGCCTTTTATCCACATTGTTCATTTTTACCTTGAAAACCCAGGCATGCCGGCATGGCGGGGATTTTTGATCCGCAGACGAAATTAAAATCCTGAATCCAGTATCTTCCTGCTTCCATTTTAATATACCGGATTTACCCAGCAGTGCTATGACAGATCCTTTTGATGGCTGAAAACCATCAACAAAAAGGCTGGCAGGCATGACTTTTTCATCAGGCCTTGCAAGATACAGGCAGTAAATTGAACCATCAGGGTTTGAAGTAAAGCAGATGTTCTTATATTTCGGGGGGTTGACAGGCCTTGAATTATAAATAGCCTCCCCATTGATCTTCATCCAGTCGCCGATCTCCAGAAGACGTGCATAAGCAGTATCAGCCAAGGTCCCTTCGGGCGAGGGGCCAATATTGAGAAGATAGTTCCCCCCTTTGCAGACGATATCGGCCAGCATATGAATGATCCTGTTTGCCGGTTTATACACATCACCAGGCACATAAGACCAGGAGCCTGCCATAGTCATGCAGGTTTCCCAGGGGTATTCCACCGGTTTTTCAGGTATTTCCTGCTCCGGGGTGCGGTAATTCTCATACCTCCCTCCTACGGCCCGGTCCACAATGATCATACCGGGCTGGTTTTTCCTTGCCATCGCGGCTATTTCCGGCATATTGATATCCTGGTTATTTTGCGTACACACCCATCCGCCATCAAGCCATAAAATATCCAGTTTCCCATATTGTGTAGTAAGCTCGTTTACCTGCTTATAGGTGAAATCACAAAACCCGTGCCAGCGTTCAGGGTACTTTTTTATACTGTAATTCACATTGCGGTCCGGAGTCGCCCATTCCTCAGCCCAATAGTCATTCGAATGCCAGTCGGGCTTGGAAAAATAAGCTCCTGTCCAGAAACCCTGTTTCCTGAAGGCATTAAAAATCTCCTTAGCCACATTGGCTTTGGCATTTCTGTGGAAAGGGCAATCCATAGCGGTTATTTTATAATCAGTTTGCTTCGTATCAAACATACAGAATCCATCGTGATGCTTTGTCGTGAAAATAACATATCTCATTCCTGCATATTTTGCTGCAGCAGCCCATTTGTCGGGGTCGAATTTTACGGGGTTGAAGGTATTTTTCAGTTCAACATACGCTTTGCAATAATCCACGTAACTTTTCATTTTACGGGTACACCAGGGTTCATCCTCGCTGCAAAGCGACCAGGATTCAACTATTCCCCACTGGGAATAGGTTCCCCAATGCATCAGCAGGCCAAATTTCAGATCTTTCCATTGTTCAAGTTTTTCCAAAACCAGAGGCTCTGTTTCCCTGTCCTGCTTATTCTTTTCATGGGAGAAAGCCGGGAATCTGAAAATTGTTATCAGCAATAAAAAAATGAAAAAGGAAATAACAGTTTTTTTTATTGTTTTCATAATGAAGGTGGATTAATTTAACCCAAAAATAATCATTATTATATCCCTGACATCTCCTGACTCTGTGCGTATGACGATCCCGATGCCCCCAATGGAGATTGGATTCACTTTGTTTTGTTCACTATCCCGCCAGAAACCAGGCCATATCCTGGCCAAAGGCGTTACTGGCAGATACGAGATGATAAGTTAATCCAAATACCTTTATAATTTCTTTATAACTTATTTAGAATAATTCTTGACAAGAGACATTTTATATTGTATCTTTGCATTTAATTAGTCTAAATTAATTATTAAAGCATTTTATGAAAAGCAAGATATACACTTTCACTGCCATGATACTTCTGGCAGGATTGTTTACAGCAACCAAAGCTATCGCTACCGTTCACCAGGTCCAGGTGGGGAACTTCTTTTTTAATCCCTCCAGTCTGAATGTCACGGTTGGTGATACAGTAAAGTGGGTCTGGGTATCCGGATCACATACAACGACTTCTTCAACTATCCCGGCAGGTGCAACCTCCTGGGATCATCTGATCAATTCATCAAACACAACGTATTCTTACACTGTTACTGCTGCCGGAACATACGATTACGTTTGCACTCCTCATGCAGCGATGGGAATGGTAGCCTCTTTTGTAGCGACAAATCCCTCCAACACCCTCTCTGTTGCCCCGGCGAATCAGAATGTAGGAGCTGCTGCAGGAAGCACAAGTTTCACGGTAAGTTCAAATACCAGCTGGAATGCAGGTTGCAATATGGTATGGTGTACCTGCACTCCTTCAGGATCGGGAAACGGTACGATCAGTGCAACGTATTCCGAGAACACTTCAACAAGCCAGCGTTCTGCAACGATAACGGTAACTGCGTCGGGAGCAGCCACTCAAACCGTCACTATCACGCAGGCAGGTGCAGCACCAACACTCACTGTTACACCATCATCCCAGAATGTAACACAGGCTGCAGGTTCAGTAAATTTTAGTGTAACGTCAAACACAAACTGGACCTCCGTAAGTGACCAGACTTGGTGTACGGTAACTCCTTCAGGAACAGGGAATGGTACAATCGCAGCAACTTATACTGTCAATTCAACCGGCAGCCAGCGCATAGCGATGATCACAATAGCAGTGAGTGGCCTTCCCGATCAAATGGTAACAGTGAACCAGGACGCAGCATTGGGGGTGAATGATCAGGCTGCAGAGGCTTTTACTTTTTATCCGAACCCTGTCAGATCAAAACTCACCGTACTTTCGGAATCCTTAAAGACATCCGAAGTTGAAGTCAGCATTTACAATATTAACAGTTCGAGGGTACTGGGACCGGTCACAATTTCGGGCAGCCCTGCTTCAATTGATTTAAGTACATTATCTGAAGGGATTTACTTTTTAAGGATAGGCAACAGCGGTAAAGTGCAGAAGATTGTTAAAACCCTCTAAGGCTTATTATCCTTCAAGGTATTTAAGCCAGGGGGCAGAACGGTCTTTTTCATTCTGATAGCAGGCCATTTTACCCGAATACATAACTGCAATACAATAGTTTGCATGATTACAACCGGAGACCGAAAGCTCTCCGGTTTTTATTTTGTTGATAAATGCCGGGTCGTGGATGAGGGCGCGGGCTATCTGAACAAATTCGAAACCCTCCCCGAGGACCTTTTCTATTCCGGTTTTAGAAACCATACCTCCTACATATACCAGAGGCAATGTTACAGATTCCCTTATTCGCCGGGCATCGGTTAGAAAATAGGCTTCTGTGAATGGTTCAGGTTTCATTAGCAGGTTGCCAAACCACTTTACACCGAATTTCATCCATTTCTCATGCATGTAAAAAGCCATTACCTTTACCGGCATCCTGCCCCTCATAACATACATCGGTGCCCTGCTTACAAAACCGCCACTCAGGACAAGCGCATGAACTCCAATGTTTTCGAGGATCTTCGCCACCTCAATGGATTCGTCAAGTTCCATTCCTCCCTTGAATCCGTCGCGAAGGTTCATTTTGACAAGGACGGCAATACCGGGACCGGCGACATCCATGATTTCTGAAATTACTTCCTTCATGAAATGACTGCGGTTTTCAAAGTTCCCCCCGTATTCATCCTTTCGCTTGTTGGTGTGCTGAGAGAGAAACTGGCTTATCAGATAACCATGGCCCGCATGTACTTCTACTGCATCGAAGCCACTCTCTCCGGCCAGGTTTACTGCCTGCCTGAAATCTGCAACCACATTCTTAATGTCATTTTTATTCATGGCCCTGGGCCAGGTCGGGCCATATAAGTTAAACCTTCCGGATGGGGAGATACATTCTCCACTTACCGAAGTTTTCGCCATCTGACCGCAGTGGCCGATCTGAATGGCAGCTGCAGCTCCCCCTTTATGTATAGCCTCTGTGAGCGTTTTAAGTTTGGGCACTGCTTCCTTTCTAAGCCATAGCTGGTGGTCAAATGAAAGCCCGCTTTGAGAAACTGCAGCATAGGCCACCGTTGTCATTCCTATTCCTCCTTCGGCTACAGCTTTGTGATACTGAATAAGGTCATCCGAAACCAGGTGTCCGGGGCACATACCTTCAAAGGCTGCCGAACGTATGGAACGGTTTCTGAGAGTAAGCGGGCCAAGCCGGCAGGGGGTAAACAAAAGTTCAGCCATAGATTGTAAATGAATGAATTTTTCAGAACTTTGAGAAAAATTAACTCCTCAGTCCGCGAAGTTATTAAAAACAAAAATGAATTCATGAAACCCACCCGCATCACAACCCTTTTCGTTCTCATACTGTTTACCTTCAGCCTGAACGCCCAGAAAACCAAAAGAAATCCGTACACCCTGAACATCATCTCAAGCACGGAGGTTTATTCAGGCCTTATCAAAAATGACAGCCTGAAACGGCTGGTGGATCTCCAGAAAACTGTGGCAGGGATAGTTCTGGATATACGGTATGCAACGAGTAATAATTTTACTCATAAAAAGGTTTATACCTCAGCCCGCGCTTATGCAAGGCTGAAAGTAGCCAGGGCACTTACCGGGGTTCAGAGTGAACTATCAAAGCGTGGCCTGGGGCTCAAGGTCTTCGATGCATACCGCCCTTATGCTGCAACCCTGCTTTTCTGGGATATCATTCATGACACTGCCTTTGTTGCTTCTCCGGTCACCGGGTCAAGGCATAACCGCGGATGTGCGGTTGACGTTAGCCTTGTTGACCTTAAAACAGGAAAGGAGCTTGTAATGCCAACACCTTATGATGACTTCACTGCCAAAGCAAGCTCAGGGTATCAGCAGATCCCGGATGAGGCAAAACTGAACAGGCACCTTCTGATAACGGCAATGGCAAAATACGGTTTCACTGTCTACCCAAGTGAATGGTGGCATTTTGATTTCCCGGGATGGAAGGATTACGAACTGATGGACCTTTCGTTTGAAGAACTCGATACGATTAAGAGATAGGCAGATGCCAGGGGTTTATCAGATCATACCCCTTTGTTTCCTGATCTCCTCATAGGCAGCATTTATTTTCTGGAATTTTTCTGTTGCGGCCCGTTTGATATCATCGCCCAGTTGTGCGACCATATCAGGGTGGTGTTTTTTAGCCATGTCCCGATATGCTTTCTTTACCTCGTCATCACTGGCATCAGGGATTATTTCAAGCACCGTATAGGCCCAGTTTGTATCTTTTACAAACATAGCTTTTACAGAAGTAAAGTCCTGGTGGCTGATGCCCATAAAGCCGGAGATGGTTTCGATCACAGAAACCTCATCGGGGTGATATTCCCCATCGGCAGCGGCAATTCCAAAGAGAAAATGAAGAAGGGTAAGTTTAGAAGAATAATCCATATATTGCCCGATCTGTGAACTTACCTCCTGCAGTTGTATTTCCTGCTTCAGTATTTCCCGGAGCATCAGCATCATCCGTGAACCTTCTTCTTCGCCAAACTGGCGGATGAAGAAGCTCCGTACATAATCGAGCTCCGATTTCACTACTTTATTATCGGCTTTCATGACCGCGGCTGATAACACAAGCAGGCTCATTGAAAAATCGCCTCTGGGGGTACCCCGGTATGCATAGTTTCCCTTATTCATGCCTTCGAACATAGAGCCGAGTGCAAATCCAAGGATCCCTCCGATAGGCCCGCCGAACACCCATCCAAGTCCACCACCTACCCATTTGCTGTAGCCGCCGGATGAAGGCGGCTGAAACGGGCCCTGGCCGGGGGGAGGCACATCAGAGCTTCCTCCGCTATTCTTATTTTCATTGCTGCCTGCAGAACTTCCAGGTTTTTTACGCATAGTTATAACAGCATAAATAACTATGATGAGGATGACTATGGCAATGAATTCCGACATACTATTAAATTTGATGACTCGTTACTGGATACCGGATTGTGGATGCAGGTGAACGGCGTTTTTCATTTGATATTTTCCGAAACGGGAAGACCGAATTCCTCCGTCATCTTTATACCAAGTGCTTCCAGCGCATTCAGTACAGGTTCGTAAATTGACGGGATAACCGGGATATGAACGCCTTTTTCACGGATTTCCCCTTTGAGAATCATTTCAACACCGATGGCTGCAGGAAGGGCAACTGTGCGGGCAATAGAAGTATCGGTTGCCGGGGATCCGAAATCAAGCATGCGGGAGCGGATCACCTCCTTCCGCCCATCGGAATATGCTGCAAGGAAAGAATGTTGCAATACAACCATATCCCTTTCCTTATCCCCGAGACCCATTTTACTGATCATAAGGTCAGATACAACTTCAAATGTGCTGTCTGTTTTACGGTTCATCGGTTTGTCTTCAAACAATCCAAGCCAATCCATGGCATCAAGGGCATGAGAATCAATCGGGATCCCGAGACAGCCGGCCACATCAAAGCGTATATTCCGGTTAGCAATACCCGGTTTGTATCCCAGGTTCTTCAGCTGTTTCCCGATCAGGCCAGCATAGCTCATGCCCGACATGTCGGAATTCTCATAGGAGATCAGGCCTAACTGTTTGATGATATTCAGGCTTTCGCACCATCCTTTGAAACGGAATGTTCCGCGATAAACCGTCTGGGCTTCAGGAATGCCGTAAATGTCCCTGTATGCGAGGGAATCGCGGTTAGGATAGACTTCAAGTCGTCCGACTTCCGGAAAATCAACGGTAAAAGGATCGTTGAATAGTTCTTTTGTTGGTACGCTCACGATTTTGCCGTGGCGAAGATACAATGCATCATTGTTGCCGGCCATGACAACCCCTTTTGGGCTCCATGAAAACTTGTACTTAAAAGGATTCCCTGCAGCTTCAGGAGCTGGCAGCGCCCCGCATATGCTGTAGAATTCCAGGACAGCGCCTTCTTTCATATGAATATGGTCGATGATGCGCATGGCCGACATATGGTCGATCCCGGGGTCAAGGCCGATCTCATTCAGGATAATGATCCCGGCTTGCCTTGCTTGTCCATCCAGTTCACGCATCTCCGGTTTCACGTAGGAGGTTGTCACCATGTTCTTTTTATGGGCAATACAGTGACGTGCCACCATTACATGAAATGTATACGGCAGAAGGCTGACCGTAAGGTCATGCTCACCGATCAAAGCATCCAGTGCGGTTTCATCAGTGGCCTCCCAATTCAAGGTCATGCCGGAAGGGTGGTTATTGATCATCCGGGCGGCACGATCCGGCGTGTTGGATGCTACAGTAACGCAAAAACCCTGTGATAACAGGTGTTTGACGATTGGCCTGGCTACCAGCCCGGCACCGAGGATCAGTACTTTTTTAGTCATTCAGAAACTCTTCAAGATATTTAAATTCCGGCGTGAGTTCGCCCTTGTGAAGGATAAGCCCTTTCTTGATGGCGCGTGGGAGATCAAGGTCCTCGAATGGTTCATCAAAATCGGCGTCGGCAATAGGCTTGACAAAATTGACAAGTGCATCGGCAAAACCGTCGGAGGCATCCCTTGGCAATTCAGCGGGAAGTATATCAACAGCCATAACGAGCATGCCTTCACCTTTATGCCCGGGAATGGCTGTGCCCTTCACGGGATCGTAAATAAAAACCGGATCTGAGATCGCAGTTGGATGCAAAGTGCATTCCACAGAACCTTCAACATCGCAGCTTATGTCACCGATAACCGTCAGCTTGGGGTTCCCTTTTGTAAAAAGCGCTTCAAGATATTCTTTTGTAACAAGCCTAGGAAAACGCTTATCCCAGTATATGCAATTGATCAAGAGTGAAATGTATGGGATATACTGCTCAAACTTGCTGCGGAAATCCTGTGGATTGTGCATGTATTCGTGGAGATCGAAGGGATGTCCGTAAATGTTTTCATACAGGTCCTCTTCCCTGAAAACAACCTTGAACACAATGTTGTTTGGGACATGTTTTCTTTTGTGGAGTTCCAGCAGCTTCTCAGCTGAAATTTCCTTCACCGGAAGAAGTCCGCAGATCTCCTGGGCACCCTGGGATACGTTGCCGTAGCCGGTAAAAGCAACAACAAAGGGGCGGAATTTAGGATTGATCCCGTTTTCGGCGATCAGTTCCCCAACATAGGAGATTGCATCCTTTGCTTCCTTTAGGGAAGCATAATGATGAGACTGTTTGATTTTAAGAAGCTCGGTCTGGTACCCAAAATCCTTCAGACGGAGCCCGAGAGACCAGAAGGAATTGATCATCCCCGCCATGCCTGCATAACGCCCGAAGAAAATGAGGCGTTTGCCCTGCTCATCCACGATCTTCTCATACTCAATGAGGTTACATTTCAGTTCCATCATGCGCTTCAGCATGGGCATGTTGTACTTTTGCCCCTTGATAACATGGGCGAAGAACACGTAGGTCTTTTCCGGTTCAAAATAATTTTCGGGGATCTCTTTAACCCCGAAAATTACAGAGCAGTCGTTCAGGTTATCGCAGATTGTGGCGCCTGCTTCAACGTATTCTGTATCGGTGAATATTCTTTTGGCGGATGTCTCTACGACTATATCAAGCTTTTTCTGCTTAACAAGCCGTGCAACATGTTTTGGAGTAAGTGGGGCACGACGCTCATGTTCGTACTTGTCCTCGTGCCTGATGCCGATGTAGTTGCTCATTTTGTTTTATAGAAATTTCACGGCAAAAGTACGAAAAGCCCCCGATGCTACCAAGAATCACAGGCAGGTCACCCTAATATATAATGAATATTGTAATGCCGTTAGCCGGGTCGTCAAATCGAAAGCTGTTAATAAAAATCTTTGCATGCAAGAAAGTAAAGAAGTAATTTTAAATCAAAAAACAGCCATGAAACATATCATCGTGTTATGTATAGCCTGCCTGGGTATGGCATGTCAGGCTCAGACTGTTCAAGACTTTTTCTCTGATAAGACGGGACCTGTCACCTGGCTTGGTATCGATTATTCTCATGTTAAACTTGCGGGTGATTTCACACAATTTAAGGATGCCGGGCCCATCCCCCCGGCTGAAGTCCGCGATAAATATTTTCCCGCATGGAATTCCCTGGTCCTCAATGAAGCCACCAAATACGATTTCAGGGGCATGTTCATGGTGTCGAGCCTTGTGCCGGACATAAACATGGTTACAGCTCTGAATGCCGCGACTGATTCAGAGAAAATGAAGGACGGGAATGAAAACAAATTCAATAACGGGGATATTAAAAATTTCATAGTGCAGTATGATCTGAAAGAAAAGGAAGGATTGGGAATAGTACTTATAGCAGATTTTATGAACAAAAGCAGTGAAATGGCAGGGTATTATGTTGTTGTATTTAATATGACAAGCAGGGATGTTATACTTTGTGAATCTGTAGTTGAGAAGGCCGGTGGTATAGGCATGAGAAATTACTGGGGAGGCTCGCTTTACAACCTGGTAAAGGACGGTAAGAAAAACCTTTACTGGGCGTGGAAGGCGAAGTATAATAAATAAGGACGTGAGGAAAATCGTGATGGCGTGATGAACGTGATGGTTCAATATTCAAAGTTCGTTGATCAATATTCAAAATTCATTTTTATAAAGAATGTGGAAGGCTATTAAAAGGGTACAGAAGTGGGTGCTGTACATTTTCCTTGCTTTTACCGGCACATCCACTTTCTGTGCAATCTTGTACAAATTTGTGAATCCTCCCGTCACTCCACTGATGGTCATACGGCTTGGTGAGCAAAATTTCTCGGGCCAGGCCCTGAAGTTAAAAAAGGACTGGGTCTCCATCGACAGCATTTCTACTTCCCTTCAGCTTGCGGTAGTTGCTTCAGAAGATAACCGTTTCCTGGAACATAGCGGCTTTGATCTTGATGCCATTGACAAGGCACAAGAATATAACAGTGAGCATCAAGGCAAAAAGATTCGCGGGGCCAGTACAATTTCACAACAGACAGCAAAAAATGTTTTCCTCTGGCCCCAGCGTTCATGGGTCAGGAAAGGGCTTGAAGTCTACTTTACTTTCCTGATAGAATTTCTCTGGAGCAAGAAGCGTATCATGGAAGTGTATCTGAATGTAATAGAGACAGGCAAAGGCATTTATGGTGCTGAAGCGGCCTCAAGGACATACTTCAATAAGCATGCATATACGCTTACGCGTTCAGAATCGGCCCTGCTTGCCTCAATTCTTCCTAATCCGCAGAAGTGGGATCCACGGTTTCCCACAAGATATATACAGTCGAGGCAGGAGTGGATACTATGGAACATGGAGAACATCGGGAAGCTAGAATATTAGGAGCTTGCACAGGGTGTAACGCTGACCCGGACCGTAACCTCATCCGCAGACAATAAATTACCATGAATTTTCCCTGAGGATTAATTCCTTAAGTCGAAATTTGTTGTAATTTTGCCGGTTCAAATTTTGTGGGAAAAAATCCTTTTAAATTTATAAAACTATGGCTAAATCAGTGAAAGAAAAGAAGTACGTGTATTACTTCGGCGGCAAGAGTGCCGAAGGAGATTCCGATATGAAGAATCTGCTCGGCGGCAAGGGAGCAAATCTTGCCGAAATGGTGAATATAGGACTGCCGGTTCCAGCAGGCTTCACCCTTTCCACAGAAGTATGCACAGCTTACTACGAAAACAAGAGAAACTACCCTAAGGAATTAAAAAAACAGGTGCTTGACGCCCTTAAAAGGACCGAGAAGGAAATGGGCGCTATTTTCGGCGACAAGACAAATCCCTTGCTTGTATCGGTACGTTCGGGTGCCCGTGCCTCCATGCCAGGCATGATGGAAACCGTTTTGAACGTAGGTTTGAACGACATCACACGCGAAGCTCTGATCAAGAAGACAAAGAACCCCAGGTTCGTGTATGACTCCCAGCGCCGCCTCATCCAGATGTATTCTGATGTGGTAATGGAAAAAGCTGCCGGCATTGAGCCTAAGGAAGGCATGGGTGTGAGGGTACAGCTCGAGCGCGAACTTCACAGGATGAAGGAAGCAAAGAAGGCTAAGAACGATACTGATCTCACCTCTGATGATCTCAGGAAACTCATCGAGATTTATAAGAAGAAAGTAAAGGAAGTTCTCGGCAAACCTTTCCCCGAAGATCCCATGGAGCAGTTGTGGGGAGCAGTTGGAGCGGTATTCCAGAGCTGGAACGGAAGACGTGCCATCTCCTACCGTCGTTTTGAAGGCATTCCCGATTCTTGGGGCACTGCTGTTAACGTACAGTCTATGGTATTCGGCAATATGGGCGACACATCGGCCACCGGAGTGGCCTTTACGCGTAACCCGGCTACAGGTGAGAAATATTTCTACGGTGAATGGCTGCCTAATGCACAGGGAGAAGATGTTGTTGCAGGTATCCGCACACCGAACCCCATTAATGAAATCGGTAAAAACGAGCATACACGACACCTGCCTTCGCTTGAAACTTCAATGAAGGTAGTTTACAAAGAGCTTGATCTCATCCAGAAAAGACTTGAGAAGCATTACCGCAACATGCTTGACATTGAGTTCACTATCCAGGACGGGAAGCTGTATATGCTACAATGCCGCGTTGGCAAACGTAACGGCCCCGCTGCTGTAAAAATGGCCATTGAGATGTATGCCGAAAAGCTGATCACCAGGGAAGAAGCAGTACTCCGTGTTGAGCCTTCACAGCTTGACGAACTGTTGCACCCTGTGCTTGACCCTGCGGCTGAGAAGAAGGTGAAACCAGTTGCAAAAGGTTTGCCTGCAGGCCCCGGCGGTGCTTGTGGCCAGATCGTATTTACTTCGGAAGAAGCTGTGGCATGGGCGAAGAAAGGCAAGACCGTGATACTTGTCCGTGAAGAGACCAATCCCGAAGACATCGAAGGTATGCGTTCTGCACAGGCTATTCTTACTGCCCGCGGCGGTATGACCTCCCATGCAGCTCTCGTAGCACGCGGATGGGGCAAATGCTGCATTGTAGGTGCAGGCACCCTGAAGATCGACGCATCGAAGAAGACCATGAAGATCGACAACATCACACTGAAAGAAGGCGACTTCATTTCACTGAACGGTTCCAAGGGATATATATACAACGGCGCGATCAATATGATCAAGGCTGCAGAAGAGAATCCCGATTTCCAGAAATTCATGAAACTATGTGATGCAACCCGTACAATGAAAGTCCGCACCAATGCCGACACTCCCGATGATGCCGCCAAGGCACGTGCATTCGGAGCCGAAGGTATCGGGCTGTTCCGTACCGAACATATGTTCTACGGGAAGAATGCAGAGAAGCCCCTTTTTATCCTCCGCAAAATGATCGCTTCCAAGACCGTGGAAGAAAGGCGAAAGGCTTTAAACGAGCTGTTCCCTTATGTAAAAGAAGATATCAAGCAGACTATGGCTGCCATGGACGGATATCCTGTTACCATCCGAACCCTGGATCCGCCACTGCATGAGTTCATCCCGCAGAACCCTGAAGGCAGGAAGCAAATTGCCGACAGCCTGAAGATCTCCATGCAGGAGTTTGACAAGCGTGCAAATGCGCTTCACGAAACCAATCCGATGATGGGCCATCGCGGCGTTCGACTAGGTATCACGTATCCGGAGATCACCGAAATGCAGGTCAGGGCGGTTTTTGAAGCTACAGCAGAACTGCTGAAAGGCAAGAAAAAACCTTTCCCTGAAATTATGATCCCTGTAACCTGCGTGGATACCGAGTTGAAAGACCAGTTTGCCATCGTTGACACCGTATACAGGGAGGTTTGTGCCAAGTTCAAGATGAAGGAGATCCCTCATCTTGTTGGCACTATGATTGAGATCCCAAGAGCTGCGCTGACTGCCGACAAAATCGCAGGCATTTCACAGTTCTTCTCCTTCGGTACCAACGACCTTACGCAGATGAGCTTCGGTTTCAGCCGGGACGATATTGGGAGTTTCCTTCCCGATTATCTCGACAAGAAGATCCTGCCCGTAGACCCCTTCAACATACTTGACCGCGAAGGTGTAGGCCAGCTGATGAAGATCGCAGTTGAAAAGGGACGCAGTGTTCGCAGGGACCTGAAGATCGGTATCTGCGGAGAGCATGGAGGAGAACCTTCATCTGTTGAATTCTGCTACCAGCTGGGATTCAGCTATGTGAGCTGTTCACCGTTCCGTGTTCCCATTGCACGTCTTGCCGCTGCACATGCCCACATCAAGGACATGAAGGCCAAAACGGCTGCAAAATCTGTTAAGAAGGTTGCCAGGAAAAAATAACCTTTTGTCTATTTATGTTTATGTACCGCGTCCTTTTTGCAGCAGGCCGGCAGCTTGGCATACGCAGCTTTGTCGGCAACGACATTATCCGCATCATAACCCAATTTTGAGATAGCCTTACGGAGGTCATCGGGAGTTGTTTTGGACGGGTTGTAAGTGATGGATACAATCTTTGTGTCGACATCCAGAACCACGTTCTTCACACCCTTTTCAAAGGCCATTCCCTGTTCAATACGGTCCTTGCACATATCGCAGACCGCAGAGGTTTTGATTTTAATTGTTTCAGGCTTTTTTTCCTGACTGAAAGCCGAGGCAGATGCCAGCATAAAAGCGAACAGCATTATGCTGCATAGAGTTACGATTCCTTTTTTCATTTTATTTTGATTTGTTATCGGTTATTATTTTATTGTAAGCCTTATTCCCGCATAGCCCGTGATCCCAACCACCGGCCCCCATGCCATGGAAGCGTCAAAATGGGTGTGATACGGTTTGAAATACTCTACAATCGGATTTTCCTGCCTTACGTTAAGCAGGTTCTCACCCCCGATGTAAATTTCAAAGTTCCTGAATTTTTTTGTAACCTGGGCGAGCAGGTTAAACCAAACCGGAGATTTTTCCGGAAGCTGAAGCACAGCAGGCATCTTCTTTGTATCAGGGATACGTGAAGGCCCGTTCAACTGCCCTGTAAGATCGAACTTCCATTTGTCAAAACGTGTTGAATAGCTCAGGGTAAGCAGGGCTTTGTACTGGTTCACAAGGGCCTTCTGCCGGAGCTGGTTACCCTCTGTCACTTTCACATCATTGTATCGGAAAGCGGCAAGAACAGTAAACTGTTTGACCGGTTGGAAGCTGAACTGTGCCTGGGCAACGTTCGCATACGACTGCCCGTTGAGGTTATAGAAGAACACCGCAGTGGGAAGGCTGTCCTGGTCCACTACCGTTTGCTTTACGAAGCTTGTGCGGTATCCGTCAATAGTGAGTTCAGCTTTACGGCTGAATAGTGTAAAGTCCCAGGTAAGGCTGAGCCCGAAATTCCAGGCTTCTTCATTTGTCAGGCCGGGGGCAAAATAAAGAACCCTCTGGCTGATCAGCATTGGGGAATTTTCGGCCAGAAGATTGGGAGAACGGTAACCCTTGCCCACAGAACCGCGAAGGGCAAGGCCCTTCGCCAGCGTCACCCTCATATGAAGCCTGGGTGTAAACAAAAATCCCCAGCGGTTGTTGTAATCGCCACGCACACCGGCAATGAGGGTGAATTTATCTTTCAGGTTGAAAGTATATTCCATAAAACCACCGGCAGCCCATTCCGAACGGTCCATAACATAGGTGTAGACGGAATCATTCACAAGGGTAAATTTGTCGGCATAGATCGGTGCTACTGTATCCGGCAGATACTGGTAACGATAGGCCAGCCTGGTCTGGACGAAATTCTCGGAATAAGCGTCAATGAAATAACTTCCTCCGGCCGAGATCTTATGCTTTTCGCCATTGAATTGTGCGGTATAGATCAGGTTGGCGTTGAAATTCTGCTCATGGCCATGATAAAGATCGATACCATAGAACGCATCCTGCTCGTGGTTGATGAACGAGAGTATCAAGCCAAGGCTTGACTGGGCCAAACCTTTAAAGAAAACTCCGTTTTTCCAGAATGTTTCGAAGCGGTTGGTTTTGACTCCAATGCCATACTTCTTTGAATCATTGGTAATGCCTGTTGTATCGGTGTTCCATGCACTTTTCACAAAGTCCATCTGCCCCCCGTTGCGTTCCTCGTACAGGTATTTTATACCCAGACGGGAGACCCATTTTCCAGGACTGATAAAATCCCAGCGGTTAAACACGTTAACATTCATGAGTTTTGGCATATCCATAAACCCATCGCCGTTCCTGTCGAAGGGATGCCTGAAGTCATCAGCATGAACCAGCAGGGACGTGCTCAGTTTATCGGTGATCTTCACCGATCCGTTGGCATTGGCTTCAAAGCGGAGATTGCTGTTGCCATATAGGTTCAGGTAGAATTTTTCGCTGCTCTCGGGTTTCTTATACTCAACATTGATCTGCCCCGTTATGGATTCATAGCCCTGTACAACCGATGAAGTGCCCTTAGCCACCTGTATTGATTCCATCCAGGGGCCAGGGACATAGTTCAGCCCGTAGGGTGTTGCCAGTCCCCTGATAAGCGGCACATTTTCGGTCATGATCTGGCTGTAAATGCCGCTTAGCCCAAGCAGCTGAATCTGCCTTGCTCCCGAAACTGCATCGCTGTATGAAACATCCACAGAGGCATTGGTTTCAAAGCTTTCGGCCAGGTTACAGCAGGCGGCCCGCTGAAGCTCGCCAATGTTGATTACCGTTGTAGCCTGGGTCTTCATCCTGGAAACATAGGAATTATCCTGCCTGCCTTTAATTTCAACCTCCGACAGCTGCCGGTCCCCGGCCTCCATCCCGATCTCAAGTTTTAATTTTTCTTTTGGCACTGCCAGTGTATCACGGCGGTAACCAAGCAGGCTTACGACAAGCCTTGAATTCCCGTTTCCACTTCGGGAAAGGCGGAATTTTCCATTCTCGTCGGTGAATGTGCCCTTAGTGGTCCCTGCCCAGTAAACATTGACACCTGTGAGGGCCTCTTGTTTCCCGTCGGTTGTTCTTTCGTAAACGTAACCCGAAAGGGCCTGTGAACTCACATTCTGAATGAACAGGATTGACAGCAGAAACAGTACAGGTATTTTTATAATTGATCTTATTTTCATTTTTCTGTGTTAAAGATTATGTCTATGACTGCGGATGAGCGGAATGTGATAATCAGACATCCCCGGAATTCAAGGCCGGTCGGGCAAATCTTTATCAGAAATAATAAAAAAGAAATACCTGCCCGTCTCAGCTAAGGAGAAATGAGTGGCAGGGAATTTTAGACTGGTGGAAGGAAATAATACGCTGGCGGCCTGTCAAAGGAGGTCCGGTATCAACGTAAAAAGAAAAGGCATTATAAACAAAGGCTTTCTGAAACTTTAAATCCGGAGGCAGGATCAGACCTGAAAGCAGATGTATCGGAGCCAGGGAGGTCTCTGCCTGGGCCTGGGTAGTTTGAAAGCTGGCTTTAAAGTATAGCTGGATTGTCTTGCAGCAATCCGGTGCATCAAAAGTTTCGCTGCCAGTACCCCCGGATGAAGCAGAAGACGGGGATTCTGACGAGCAGCAGCATGAGGCCACCTGCCCTGTAAGCTCAGGGAAGAGTTTAATACTGGCTTTATTGCTGGAAGCACAACGATGTTCCCTGGCTGAAATCCCAAGCGTTCCGGCCAACAGGGGCAGAAGGAGCAGAATGGAAATCATATTTTTGAACATCGTCCTCATCCGCAGATTAAGAATTCATTAATTTGGTATTCAATTGCAAAATTAACAAATACTTAGATCGTTTTGATTTAAAGTTTGTAAAAATTCCTATTTTTGAAAAACATTATGGTCTTACCCTATCAAAATCCAATACCATGAAGAAGTTAACCCTCGCTTTATTTGCTGGCTTGATACTTGTTTTCGCCTGTCAACGGACCCCATCAGACAGGAAAATTGACCTGACTGTCCCCTGGAGATTCCATAGTGGGGATGACCCCGCCTGGACCGGAGCCACTTTTGATGATTCCAAATGGGAGTTAATAAACCCTACTGATATCTGGGAACACCAGGGGTACAAAAACCTTGATGGTTTTGCATGGTACAGGATGAGAGTTGTAATTCCCCACATTCTGATCGACGATGCCTATATCAAAGACAGTATTCAGTTCAAACTCGGAAAGATTGACGATTACGACCAGGTTTTCCTGAACGGAGAACTCATTGGGGAGAACGGAAAAAACATATTGCCAAAGATTCAACCCCGGCCTGATTTTTTCAAGGGACCGAGCCAATGGGATACCGAAAGAAGGTATACACTCGCGGCTAATGATCCCCGGGTACACTGGGACCAGGAGAATATTATCGCGGTGAGGGCATACGACCGGGGCGGCGCCGGTGGCATGTTCTCAAAACCCTTTGAGATCAGTATGGTTGATCTGCCGGATCATATAAAATTCGATTTCGGTCAGAGTGGTTTCAAATTTGTCGGTGATACCCTGATCAGCAGACAGTTTGCCGTTTATAACATTTCACAGAAGGAAGAATTTAAGGGGACGCTTACTATCCATGCTAACCGCTGCGATAACGGGAGCCTGTTGTTCAAACAGGAAACGGTGCTTAACATGCCACCGGGGATCCGCACAGTATTTACTGTCAATATTATCAAGGACCTTGCCGTGCCTGCCACAGTATATTTCAGTTACAGGGAGAAATCTTCAGGCAAGGAAGTAAAGGAACGTCTTGAGATGCCTTACATCCTTACTCCAAAACCAGGCAAAACCCCAAGGATCAACGGAGCTTTAGTATTCGGTATAAGACCGTGGTCACCCTTATTGTATAAGATTGCTGCAACTGGTGAGCCCCCCCTAACTTACAGTGCCGAAGGACTACCCGAGGGTTTGCACTTGCATGCCGATGACGGGTTGATCACCGGTATGCTCTCAAAAAAAGGAGAATATACCGTGAAACTAAAAGTTACTAACTCAGTTGGAACTGCAGGGCGGAATCTTACCATCAAATGCGGGGACCTTATCTCCCTTACCCCTCCCCTGGGCTGGAACAGCTGGAATGTGTGGGGATTGACCGTAAGCGATAAAAAAGTGAGGCAGGCCGGGGATGCATTTGTTTCAAGCGGCCTGATCAGCCACGGCTGGACCTATATCAATATTGATGACGGCTGGGAAGACACCCATGACAAGAACGGGAATATTATTCCTAATTTCAAATTCCCGAATATGAAGGAGATGTGCAATTATATACATTCACTTGGCTTGAAGGTTGGCATATATTCTTCACCAGGACCCAGGACCTGCGGGGGATATGAAGGCAGTTACAGCTTTGAGGAGAAGGATGCACAACATTATGCCGACTGGGGAATTGACTACCTGAAATATGACTGGTGTTCTTACGGAGGAATTGCTCCGAATCCCAATGATCATCAGTTAAAATTCCCTTACAGGGAAATGCGCAGGTACATCCGTAAAGTCAATCGCGATATCCATTACAGCCTTTGCCAGTACGGGATGGGTGATGTATGGAAATGGGGTAATGAAGTGGACGGCAACTCGTGGAGGACCACCGGAGATATTGAAGACAGTTGGGAGAGCCTTTCAGGGATAGGGTTTTCGCAGGATAAATGTTCGCCATTTTCAGCTCCTGGCAGGTGGAACGATCCCGACATGCTGGTTGTCGGTTGGGTGGGCTGGGGGCCCAAACTGCATTATACCAGGCTCACTCCCAATGAGCAGTATACGCATATGAGTTTGTGGTCACTGCTTGCAGCTCCCCTTCTGATTGGCTGCGACCTTACTCAACTTGATGATTTCACTCTGAATCTTCTCACCAACGATGAAGTGCTTGCCATCAACCAGGATCCTTCAGGCAAACAGGCAAGGCAGGCATGGAAGACCGATGAATGCCAGATCTGGATCAGGGACCTTGAAGACGGCTCAAAAGCAATCGGGTTGTTCAATCTCACGGAATATCCACTTCCGGTTAATGTCAAACTCAATGATCTTGGCCTGAAAGGCAAATGGATGATGCGTGATGTCTGGCCTCAGAAAGACCTGGGCCTTGTAGAGACGCATTTTGAAATGAACGTGCTTCCGCACGGGGTAAGGTTGCTGGTGCTTCGCAAACCGTGATCCGTGATCCGTGAACCGATTTACGAGTCCCGGTTATTTAACTTGTTCAACAGCCCAGCTCAAGGCATCCTTGATCATAGCTATGGGAGGCATTTCAATAAAGCCATTATCCATTAAGGAACGCGTCATGCTGCGTGAATGTTCGATATCTTTCTTCGCTTTTTCAAAAGCTTCTTCCCAGGTCATCGTGATTCGTGCCACACCGTCGGCAATAGCCTGCATGGCCACATCGGCAGCTTCATGAGGGAACACTGCGGCTTCCTCCATATTCGGCACAATATCTTCGGGATTGATCCCCCTGCGTTCAGCATAATCGGCAAGGGAATGAGCTGCCCTGATAGCCATGGTGTCGGTGATCTTGCGTGCCCTCACCATTAAAGCACCTTTAAGGATGCCAGGGAAACCTGTTGAGTTGTTTACCTGGTTGGGGAAGTCACCCCGACCGGTAGCCACGATATAGGCACCTTCTTCCTTGGCGGCATAAGGATAAATTTCCGGAACAGGATTGGCACAGCAGAACACAATGGATTTAGGGGCCATACTATGTATCCAAGGCCTTTTGATAACATCGGGCCCCGGGGTTGAAAGTGAGATCAGTATATCGGAATCTTTCATGGCTTCTGCCATCGTTGGAATCTTGCCAGGATTAGTTGTCTGGCATAATTCCCATTTACGGTAGAACCGTTTATCGGCTTCAATATCTTTGCGGTCAAGATGGAGAGACCCCTTGGTGTCAAACATGATCATTTTAGCAGGATCTGCTCCGTCGCTGATCAGAAGGCGGGCGATTGTAGTATTGGAAGCCCCTGCTCCATGGAGGACAATCCTTACATCTCCAATTTTTTTTCCGGCCAGTTTCAATGCATTGATAACTCCTGCAAGAGTAACACAGGCAGTGCCCTGGGCATCGTCATGCCAGACGGGTATATCGCATTCTTCCCTTAACACATCCAGTACCCTGAAACAGTTCGGCTGTGAAATATCCTCCAGGTTTATGGCGCCGAAACTGTGCTGTACCATTTTCACAAACTGTATGATCCGCTCAGGGTCATTTTTTCCGTTTTCATCCTTGCTGTCAATACATAAAGCAACTCCATCCACTCCTCCAAGGTATTTCATCAGGAAAGCCTTGCCTTCCATCACACCCAGGCCACCCGAAGGAGTGCAGTCCCCGTCGCCCAGGACCCTGGTTGAATCACTTACCACAGCTACAAGGTTCCCGCGGTTGGTGAGTTCAAATGAACATTCGTTGCGGTCCCTGATATTCGTTGAAACTTTAGAAACGCCAGGTGTGTACCATACGTTGAACCAGTTAAATCCGACAACAGGTGCTTTGGGCACTGTCTGGATCTTACCGGCATAAAAGCAATGTGCTTCCTGAGCAAGTTTCTTAAGAAACAAGGTCTTTCCTTTAGCAATTTGTTCCTGTGTAAAATCGTCCGGAAAAACTTCATTCAGATTTTCGAGGTTGAGGCTGATCTCTTTCATAAAAATGTTTTTTGTAAAATTAAAAAAATAAATATGTACCTTTGCTGATTAATTAATTAAAATTTGTTATTATGTCTACAGGTAAAGTTAAATTCTTCAATGAAAGAAAAGGTTTCGGATTCATCGTTGATGATTCTAACCAGCAGGAAATTTTCGTACACGTCAGCGGTCTGATCGACAAAATCAAGCAGGATGATGTAGTTTCTTTTGATGTTACAGAAGATAAAAGAGGGAAAAAGGCAATCAATGTAAAAAGGGGATAATCCGTACTTACTTTGAATGCATAAAAAAAGCCGTCCTGATCAGACGGCTTTTTTATTTTACAGGATCCGGCCGGATTACTTATTCAGCATCACCGGCATGACCAGCATCAGAATATCCTCATCCTTGTTCTCCACGTTGGCAGGGAGAAGGAGGCCGGCACGGTTCGGGCCCGACATTTCCATTTTCACCTCATCGGCGTCAACATTACTAAGCATTTCCATGAGAAATTTTGAGTTGAACCCGATCTCCATGTCCTCCCCGTCGTAAGAACAGGTAAGCCTTTCTTTCCCTTCATTCGAGAAATCAACATCCTCGGCTGTAAGCAGGAGTTCCTTGCCGGTAATTTTGAACCTTACCTGGTGGGTCGACTGGTTTGCAAAAATGGATACACGCTTGATGGAGTTAAGCAGCGACATCCGGTCGATCACCATATGGTTGGGATTATCCTTGGGGATAACGGCCTCATAGTTCGGGTATTTACCGTCGATGAGGCGGCAGATCAGGCTGATATTCAGGAAGGAGAAGAATGCATTGGTGCGGTTGTATTCCAAAGTCACTGGGGTATCCTGGGCTGCAAGAATGTTTTTCAGCAGGTTAAGAGGTTTCTTGGGAAGGATGAAAGCCGCGGAGGTTTCAGCTTTTACGTCCAGGCGTGTATAGCGAACCAATTTATGGGCATCAGTAGCCACAAAGGTGATGTCGTCAGGGGAAAGCTGACAGAATACACCTGAAAGTACAAGCCTGAGTTCATCGTTTCCTGTGGCAAAGATGGTTTTTGTAATTGCTTTGGACAACACCCCTGAAGGGATTGTGATAGTGGTAGGGTCTTCCAGAGGCGGGGTACGGGGATATTCTTCGCTTCGGTGCCCGCTAAGCTTATATTTACCTTCTCCTGCCGAGATTTCAACAAGCAGGGTCCCCAAGTCAATTGAAAAGGAAACCGGAATATCGGGAAGAGTTTTAAGTGTGTCGAAAAGTATTTTGGCTGGAATCGCAACAGAACCTTCGGCCTCCGATTTATCGGGCTTGACCGTCACACTCATCGTGGTTTCAAGATCCGATGTCGTGACAGTAAGGAGATCTTCTTTAAGGTCGAATAAAAAATCATCAAGGATTGGCAATGTATTGTTGCTGTTGATCACGCCAATGACTGCCTGAAGGTTTTTTAACAGCAAGGAACTGGAAATGATGAATTTCATACTATTTTATTTTTTTGGAATATGGGTGTAAATATACAGTTTTTAATTTTTTATGCAAAGACAGCAGGAATCCAAATTATCACTTTTTACCACCACCTTTGAAATTGAATTTGTTTTCCTCTCCTTTCAGAAGCCGTACGATGTTGGCCCGGTGTGTAAACAGAACGAACACAGTGACGAACACCGACAATATGACCAGACCGGGATGATGCTCCCTGGTTATAAACACCACGATGAAAGGGAATGCCGATGCCGCAATGCAGGAAGAAAGCGACACATAACGGGTGATTGCCAGTATGGCAATGAAGATCCCCAGGACGATCAGCAGAGCGAATGGGAAGAGTGCGATACCCACCCCGGCCATTGTGCCCACTCCTTTTCCTCCCCGAAAGCCTGCGAATACCGGAAAAACATGCCCCAGGGCTGCTGCCACTGCCGCCCCGATCTCTATATATACAAGCTGATCAGGGGTCAAACCCTGGTCGGGGAAAAGGCTGGTGAGAAAGACTGCCAGCCATCCTTTGAACACATCGAACAGCATGACAGGGACCCCTGCTTTATAGCCAAGGACACGGATCACATTCGTTGCCCCCGCATTCCCGCTACCGTGCTGCCGGACGTCAATACCGTAAATAGCTTTGCCAATCCAGACTGCAGAAGGGATTGAGCCGAGAAGATATGCCAGTACCACCTGGATAAGGATCATTATCATCGTGGCAAAGTTAATTATTCATCGGTCTTTTCAAATTTTCTGAGAAAATCTCTTTTTTTCCTATCTGTGGATATGGTATAGCTGAAGCCTTTGGCCTGCTTGTCGGCTTTCTTCTGTTCGGTTTTTGATTTGCGGGCGCTGATGATCTTATCGTTAAACGAGAGATCCGATGAAAGAGCCTGAAGGACGTTATTCCTGTAGTTGAAGAAATACCAGTCCTGGCCGGTCAGCTGGAGGTAAAAGGTAAACTCATCCCCGTTCCTCTTCTTTGTGAACTCCATCATTCCGTTTACATAGCGGTAGACCTGGTTCTTCCCTATAGTAGCAATGCCAATGGGGCCCGACGAAAGCCATGACTTTGAAGTACTGTCCCAGTGAAGGTTAACGTCGCCGAAGAACATAGTCCTTTCAAGTTGTTCAGGGAACTTGCGGAGGCGGCCGGTAAGAGAAAGTTCATTTTTGAAGCGTTCAAGTTCCTTGGGTTCCAGGATAAACTGCAGTGCGGCATTAAAAGGAGTTTTGTCGATGGTCAAGCCGTTCAGGTTCATACTTCCAAGCTGGGTGCTCAGGTTCTGCATCGCATCATCCGAAAACGGGAAATCCATTGCCAGGGCTATATGCGCATGCGTCGAATCGTTGAGAAGGTAATGGTCCATGGTCCCGTATGCTTCCAAAGCCAGTGGACCTCCGTTCACTCCGAGCATCAGTTTGCCGTCACCTCTCATTCTGCAAAGGGTCTGGTTGAGAGAAATAAAATTGCCAGGAAGGGATAGGTCTCTGAGCTTCGCCGTGTCGGCGATCCTGAATTCAGTGGCCGGCACATTATAAGTCATCATACCGGAAGCGATCACCATCGAGGAATCACTGAAACTGCTCCTTCGTATAAAAAAGGCCGGATAAATCGAAGCTTCGGAAGGAGAGAAGGCCAGTGTAAGAGCCATCTTCTCGCTGAGCATATTCGTAGGCTGTGGTTCAAGCGGGATCATAATTTTATATGGATTGATATTGGCATTGAATTTTATCCACTCCGGTTTGATCTTATGAAAACAATCCGATACAGCCTTGAACCCTCCGTCAAAATTAAGTTCTTTTCTTGCGGCATCGACGGTGACATCTCCCCTGAATTGAAATTCAGGACTGAGTTTAAAGTAAGCCGAGTCGGGCACAATCCCGTTGGCTATAGTTTGTCCGCTGGAGTCCACCCTTATCCCCGAGAACGATATCTTCTCACGGTAACCGTTGCGGTCCACATAATCCAGCGTACCCCTGCCGGTATAACGTTTCCTGGAGGCGATGGAAACCTCCGACTGGTAAAACTGATGATATTTCGACTTTGTATTGGCAATGATGATGGCATGTGTAAGGGTCTGCATCTGTGCATCCCTGAAAATCCTTACACTTCCGGAATCCGGAAAAACTGCAGCATCGGCCACCTTGATGATCCTGACATCCTCGGCATTGATAACATTTGTCCGGAGATTATACCTGGCCCGGGCGGCAAAGAATTTAAGGGAGTCCTGAAGGGGGTGTACAGAGATGAATTCAGAACCGGTGTAGCCGACATCGATCAGCTGGGCAAGGCTGAGGGAATCCGGGATAGCCTTCCTGCTCTGTTCGTTTGCCAGGGAGATCTCCTCGTTGTCGATCATCCAGTCGAAACGGTCCATTGAACATACGTATTTGTTCAGAGGGAATTCGACCTTCGAGATGCCGACATTGGAGCGGAATTCTCCCCTCCTCTTATCAAAATCGAAATGGGTCTGATAATTCTTTGTCGAGATGGTCAGGTCGCTCAGGTCATATGATTTGATACGGAAATTCGCGATGAGGGCATCGAAGGTCCTGCGTTTGAACCTGAAACCTTTTGAATCCATTTCAGCATCCTTGATCTTCACAGTACCGTTACCACTCAACTGGGCCGGTGTAAGTGCCAGCATGCCACCGAAGGTTGACTGGTCATTGTACATATGCATTTCCTTCCTGACAGACGACACTACCATGGAATCCTTGTATGGCATCCAGAACTGGTTCACCGAATCGGCAGTGACCGCCGGGTATTCAACCGCGGCAAGCTGCTCGGTCATCGAGAAACTCCTTGAAAACGCCCTTAGGGAGTCGGGCAGGAACAGGAAGGATCCGGAATGCGAGGTCGAGTTCAGAAACAGTAGTGTACCATCTCCCCGCAAGCCCAGCTCACTAAGGTCGATCTTAGAAACGAAGGTACCCTTGCCGCCATAGACGGGAAGGCCCTCAATCTCCGTATACTTTTCAAAACCCAGTGAATAATCGGGCCGGACCCTTAAAGGCTGGATTATTTTCGGGAAGATGCCTGCTGATGTCAGCCCTCCGCCGAAATTCAGGCTGTCGGTATGCACCACATCAAGGCTCTGGATAGTAAAGGGATCCACATCGAAGAAAAACTTATCCTTGGTGTATACGCCTTTCTGGATATACTTTTTATCCCAGAATACCTGCGCTGAATTTTTATTATGGAAGATCGGGTATTCCTTTATCGATTTAAGGCCCGCTTTATTGTCAGGCTGGTCGATCTCCAGGTCACCGCTGAGATTGCGGATTGACGTTTTGACTTTTACCAGGGGG
Source organism: Bacteroidota bacterium (assembly GCA_026391775.1). Taxonomy (GTDB): domain Bacteria; phylum Bacteroidota; class Bacteroidia; order Bacteroidales; family FEN-979; genus CAIRDP01. The sequence continues at coordinate 85,573 of JAPLDK010000009.1, read as the reverse complement.
AACCTTCCGGCCTTCGGGTCCCAGGTTTTGCTTTGAACATAGAACACCATGGAATCAACGGAAGGCAGATTAAGCCTGAATTTATTGTATTCAAACGAGCAGTTCCTGCCGTAAAAATCAAAGAGCCCGGCTTCGATCTTTCCATGAAAGAATACATCCATATCCTTTTTCACGAGAAGTTCTTCTCCCTTCGGGTAGATCGCCACATGCTGGGAGTCACTGATAAAAACACTCTTCACCCCCTGGATTTTCAGGTCAAAGTTATTCAGGTCAAGGATGGCATTGCTTGCATTGGTAACATTGGAGTTAAAAAAAATCTCGTCATAATCGGTCTTCCCGTCCCTTGCCTTTACATAGTTGTAAAGTTTATCCTTGACCCTCGCGACCTTATCCTCATAATCGTATACCAGGAAACCCCGGTTTGCCAGGTTCAGCAACTGAACCTCCACCTGTTCCTGGGGCTTCGACATATACCGTGTAAGTTCCTCCAGTTCGATCTCCCTGGATTTCTTTTTATCTGCAAAATTTTTGATGACATTCAGTATATTGATCTCATCAATCCCCTGAAGACGGTCGTAACGATTCCTGGAATAATAGTTGGTGGATTCGAAAATGGCCTTGCTTTCCTTATTAGGGCCTTTCATCATCTCAAAGTTCAGTTTCGGCTGGTTCAGTATCCAGTTAAGCTGTTCACAATAAATCTCTATCTTATGCCAGGAATCGAACCATGGAGTGATGGATTTCATCGATTCATCCCTGGTGAATGTCAGTTCTTTCGTACCATCGAGATACTTCATCTCCAGGCCGGGATGGTAAATCGAATCCGTTTCATGGTATATGGAAATTGAGGCTGTGCTTGCATTGATCCTATCGGGATGTATCACAAAAGCCGGTGCCCGGATCTCCATGAAATCCTCTTCCCCTTTTTTAACGACGATCTTTGCATCCCGTTTATGCGTTCCGGAGCCAAGCACCCTGGCGCCTTCCATGGCAAAGCCTCCCATGTAATCCATATTATTAAACAGATTTTTTATACTGATCTCTTTGTCGTAAGAATAGAAGCGGGGATATGAGGCCTTGTCCTCATCCACATCCACCAGCACCTTATCGATCAGCCGGCCGATGATGGGCGAGGAGAAATACTTTTTATTGAAGAGGCGGACCGAATCTGCGGCAACCTTAGAAAACCTCACTTGTATCTGATAACAGTCTAGCTCGGCAGAAACCTGGGAAGGTTCAATTCCAACCCTATGCCAGTCGACCCTGCCTTCATGTCCCGCCCATTGCAGCGATAGCGGGAAAAAGACACCCCGGGTGCCGTAGATCACCATAGAGTCCTTATTGACATGGCAGATGAGGTCGGCCTTGGAAAATTCAATCACCGGAACCGAGTCAAGCCGGATTGTATAATTTGCCGGATAAACCTTCCATTGCACTGACTGGGATTTGTACATCAGCCCTTCACCGAAAAGAGTGGTTGTGATCTCCAGGAAACTATTGAAATTTCTGGAACTCTTTTCCGAGATCAGCTGTTTCAATATGGCAGACCATGGTGTAAAAAGGGACTCAGACTGGTGTGAATCCATGAAAACATTCAGGGCCTTTATATAGTTAAAGAAATCGGGGAAGATGCGGATCTTCTTTTTCAGCATCTCGTTACAGAGAAAATAAATAAATTTTTTCGTGGCCGGATTATAGGCTTCCTGGTTCCATTTCTGAACGAAACCTGCCATGACCGGCTGAACCAGTTTCTGGTCGTTTTCTGAAAGGCCAAACAATAAGCCGTTCAGTTCACCTATGAATTTGGTTGAATCCCCGGTAAACCTTGTCGTCCGTTGGTTCTGCGACTGACCCATGAGGGCAGGCAGAAGCAAGGTAATCATAACAAGAAATATAAATAAAGGTTTGTGTTTCAGCATTTTTTAAAGTTTACCACTACCCAATGATTCAGTGTGAAATGGTGAATTTGTTTCATCCCCAGGGATTCAGCTGCTTCACTGATAAGCCCCAGGTCCTCCTCATAAAATCCGCTGAGGAGAAGCAAGCCTCCATCCCCCAGGAAACTATGATAAACCGGAATATCACGAAGCAGGACATTACGGTTGATATTGGCTAGGATAAATCCGTATTCCCCGGCCGGAATATCAGCGGCATCTCCATGAATAACGAGCATACCCGGCACATTATTTCGGGAGGCATTTTCCTTTGCATTGAGAAAGGACCATTCATCATTATCTATTGCTACAACATGCTTTGCACCCAATTTTGCAGCAATAATTCCAAGCACACCGGTCCCGGTTCCAATGTCAAGCACCAAACTGTCATCGAACCTGATCTGCAGCAATGCCTCTATCATCAGGCGTGTTGTCTCATGATGGGCAGTGCCGAAAGACATTTTAGGCTCGATCACCAGGTCCAGTTCAGCTGCCGGGTCGGGCTCATGAAAGGGGGCACGGATGAAACAAGTACCTATTCTTACAGGCTGGTATGCCGATTCCCAAACCGCGTTCCAGTTCTGTTCGGCAATCTTTTCGACCTTATATGTGAATCCCAGTGTTGCCGCCTTCTCTTCCAGAAAATTAGCGACTTTCATGATGTCAAATGCATCCAGGGGAATATAGGCAGAAAACAATCCGCTGCTTTCCTCTGAAAAACTTTCGAATCCCAAATCGATCAAACCGGCAGTCAGGATCTCAGCATTATCCCCTGAGATCCCGCTGACGATTACTTCAATGTATTCCATCAGAGTGAATCAACAATTGCAATGAACTCCTCTGCTTTCAGGGAAGCTCCTCCAATAAGGCCGCCGTCCACATCGGGCTTGACGAAAAGCTCTTTTGCATTTTTCGCATTACAGCTTCCACCGTAAAGGATGGTAATCTCTTCGGCAAGTTTTTTGGAATATTTCTTCTCGATCAAGCCGCGTATGAAAGCATGCATCTCCTGGGCCTGTTCAGGTGTGGCATTCATGCCCGTGCCTATGGCCCATACAGGTTCATAGGCAATGACCACCTTAGCCATGTCATTCTTTTTAAGATGGAAGAGGGATTCGTTAAGCTGTTTCTCAACCACCTTGAAATGTTTTTTAGCCACGCGTTCGGGAAGTACCTCTCCGCAACAGAAAACAGGGATAATTTTATGCCTGAGCAAAGCATCCAGCTTGCGGGCCAGGAATTCATGGCTTTCAGTAAAATATTTCCTGCGCTCGGAATGGCCGATAATGCAGTATTCAACTTCCATGGATGCCAGCATGGGCGGACTCACTTCGCCTGTAAAGGCACCGCTGTCGTCGGGATATACATTCTGTGCACCTACCGAGAACTTTGCTTCCTTGGCAATATCAGTGGCAAGCTCCAGATAAGGAAACGGAGGGCAAAGCACAACTGCAGTATTACTCAGATTACGTTTTTCAAGGGCTTCTGCCACCTGGGCAACCAGTTCTTCAGCTTCCAGGAAAGTCTTGTTCATCTTCCAGTTACCTGCAACGATTTTTTGTCTCATATGTTTGGTTTATGTTTATCATGCTCTAAGTCTCACCCTCGGATCGATTACACCGTAAAGGATATCCGCCAGTATATTAATAATAATAAGTATTACCGAAATAAATAACACCGCTCCCATGATCACAGGAAAGTCATATTTATCCAAAGCGTTCACTATCACAAGCCCTATCCCTTTCCAGTCAAAAATATATTCCACGAATACAGCTCCGGCCAGGAGGGATGCCAGCCAGCCTGTAGCTGCTGTGATTACCGGGTTCAGAGCATTTTTAAGAGCATGCTTAAATAGTATCCTGCGTGAGCTCAGGCCCTTTGCCTTTGCGGTGCGGATATAATCCTGCGACATGACTTCCAGCAAGGAATTTCGGGTTAGTTCCACGATGATGGCCAGCGGTCTGATGCCGAGGGTCAGAGCCGGAAGGATCAGGTTCTTCAGGTCGAGATATTCCCCCCTGCCAAGGTCATCCACGGAAAAAAGGCTGCCTGCCATATTGAGATGCGTAAATCGGACCAGTACAAATGCAAAGATCCAGGCATTCAGAATGGCAGCGAAAAATGAAGGGAGGGACATCCCCAGCACAGAAAATACCAGTGACAGTCGGTCTATAAATGAATTCTTGTACAAGGCGCATACCACACCAAGGCCAATACCCGCAAGCAGGGCAAAGATCATAGCCACGACAGCCAGTATGAATGTATTGATAAAACTCTCGAATAACAATTCCGATACATTCCTGCGGGTTTGATAGCTCTGTCTCAGGCAAGGGTATTTAACTGCCACCATGAACTTTTTCGAGGAAAGAAAATAAAGAGGCATACCATATTTAGCCGGATCGTAATTAAAACTGCTGCCGGACTGATTTAGAGTATGAAATGAGAGCGGGCTGAGGTCGTTCAGGTAAGAAGCGAACTGGATATACAAAGGCTTATCGGTTCCCAACTCTTTCTTCACTACTGCCACCGAGGCACTGTCGGCCCGTTGCCCGAGCATCATACGGGCAGGGTCGCCGGGAAGAATATTGAACAGGAAAAAAATCACTACCACTACCCCGAGTAGAACAAGGATCCCATAGCCAAGCCGTTGGAAAACAAATTGTATCATTTAAAATATTTCTCCCTGACCCCGGCCCATTCAGGAAAATCCCTGAATGCCCATTTATCGATTACAACGCCGTCTTTAAGGAGGATCAGCCCGGGATTTGACCTGACTATGGTTTTCAGGATCACGTCATCGGCATTGTAAAAATCAAAAGCCGCACCATGTGCCATGCGGAATTTACGGACATCGTCAGGCATGGCTGAAGTAATACATATAAAAGTTTTACCGTCGGCCTGGGCCTTTTTATAGAATGGAAGGAAATGTAGAATGGCATCTGAGTTTGTTTCCGGCAGGTTATAGATTATAAGCAGGAACTGAAAATCGGGATTTTGCAAAATGGAGGCAGTGACATCATTCCCCTGCATATCTTCAACCAGGAGGCTTGCAGTCTTTTCGGCATTGGGATCCTCCACCCTCTGGCTGTCGAATACCCAATGCGACATCCATAGAGTGTCGTTCCAGGGGTAACTGGAAGCCAGGTACTCTTTTTTCTCTCCGGTCTTTTTATTTTTATAGGTCACATAGAATTTAACCGGAAGGTTCTCCGTCTTATTCACCTTATTGCCCTTTTTCCAGGCCATGAAATCGATTAGAGGGAGATGCCTTGCGCTGTATACCGACATCCACGTGAATGCAAGGGCGGCCAGGAACAACAGCGAAATATCAAGGGTTACAGGAAGGGCCGAACGGTACTTCTTTCGCCACATAAAGATTGGGACCACCAAAAGCATCAGCACCACGTTCTTTAAAAATGTCTGCATGTTCGTTAGTTTGATGGCATCCCCGAAGCAGCCGCAATCGGGCACCAGGTTCCATATGGCATCAATGAAAGTAAGGACGGTAAAGTAGGTCATGACCAGAAGAAGCAGCCATGCATATTTTTTTATCCAAAGGTTCAGCAGAAGGCTTACACCTATTGTGAATTCAAGCATGCACATCAGTATGGCGATACCCAGGGCAAACTGACCTGCCCAGGGGATGCCGAAAGCAATAAAATAATCCTCTATGCGGAAAGCTGTCCCAAACGGATCAACTCCCTTTACAAAACCACTGAAAATGAATACCAGTCCAACAAGTATGCGGAAACAGTTTCTAAGAACTTTCATACTCTAATCTGATCAGTGCGAATATCGCGTAATTAATAATATCATAATAGTTGGCATCGAGGCCTTCGGATATGAAAGTCTTACCCTTGTTATCCTCGATCTGCTTGATGCGCAAGAGTTTCATCAGGATAATGTCGTTAAGGGAGCTTATCCTCATATTCCTCCATGCTTCGTCATAATCGTGGTTTTTATTCAGCATGAGGTCACGTGCGGCATAGATATACCTGTTGTAAAGCCGTTCACCTTCTTCGGCAGCCAGTTCAAGCCTGTCGCCTGTACCCAGCTCAAGTTGGATCAGGGCTATCACCGAGTAATTCACAATTCCCATGTATTCGGGCTTTACCCCCTCTTCCACTTTTTGAACCCCTTTATCATCAATGCTGCGGATCCTCTGGGCCTTGATGTAGATCTGGTCGGTGATGGAAGCAGTGCGAAGGATGCGCCATGCCGTGCCATAATCCTTCATCTTGGTCACAAAAATATCGCGGCAGATGCTGATGATATGTTCAAATTCCTTTTCTGTATTTTGATTTCCGCTCATGTGTTTGCAGATGAGGTTTGCCGCGCTTGCCGGCAATTCACCTCATTGGGAGGCGCTTCCGGTCGCAGACCGCAGGTTTGTGTGGACTAAATTACAAAAAAAACACCAATAGGAGTGAATCGGGCAGGTGAGGAATTATGAAAAGAAGCTAACATTGGGATCGCCAGCCTTTTCACACCGCCGCTTTCACTTGCATCTTTGCACCTCATCATCACGAATTTACATAACTTTGCAAAAAAGAATTCCTTGAACGTTTTCAATTGCAACGGCAAACCTCTGGACCTGTCGGTACCTGCAGTCATGGGCATATTGAACATTACGCCCGATTCCTTTTTCGACGGAGGGATGTTTCTTTCCCTCGACGACCAGCTGAAGCAGGTTGAGCGTATGCTCGGCGAAGGTGCTGCTATCATCGATATTGGTGCAGTTTCAACAAGGCCCGGTGCAGGTGAGGTTTGCCAGACCGGCGAACTGGAGAGGCTGCTTCCTTCAATAACAGCCATACGGCATAATTTTCCTTCTGCCATCATATCAGTAGACACATTCAGGCCTCTGATTGCCAGGGCTGCGGTAGATCAGGGTGCGGATATGATAAACGATATTTACGGGGGAAGGTTTGATGCCGGCATGACAGAGACTGTGGCCTCCCTCAAAGTACCATATATCATAATGCATATGAAAGGGGATCCCTGGAATATGCAGGATAATCCTTCCTATTCCGATGTGATAGCCGAGGTATGTTACTTTTTCGAAAAACAGATTGCCGAAGCCAGGTCGAAGGGTATACAGGATATCATCGCCGATCCGGGATTCGGGTTCGGCAAGACTATTGAACACAACTACCGGCTTCTTGCCGGCCTTGAAAGCCTGCAGTCTCTCGACGTGCCGGTAATGGTCGGCCTGTCCCGAAAATCGATGATCTATAAAGTGCTTGGCATAAATCCCGGCAATGCACTTACCGGGACCAGTGTGCTGCAAACAATAGCCTTGATGAAAGGAGCCTGCCTCCTCAGGGTCCATGACGTGAAAGAAGCGGCAGAAGCGGTAAAACTGCTCGAAACAGTGAAACAGTATTCAAACGAAAAGTAAACACTCACAGTAATGTTCCAAATATTATCCATAAGCGGATTGTTTAATCTCAGGATTGTCGACTTTGTCGATATTATTCTCTTTGCGATTCTCCTTTTCGAAGTATACAATCTCGTGAAAGGGACAGCCGCAATCAGGATTTTCATCGGCATCATCGCTGTTTATCTTATATGGAAGGTTGTGAAGGCATTCCAGATGCAGCTTTTAAGCGAGATACTGGGACAGTTCATCAGTGTCGGGGTAATTGCGCTGGTGGTGGTTTTCCAGCCCGAGATCAGGCAGTTCCTGTTGATGCTGGGGAATACACGTATCATCCATAACTCCAACCGCAGGTTCCTTTTCTGGAAGTTTAAATTAAACGATCCTTTCGTTGCCAGTATCGATGCCATTGTCATGGCCTGCCAGAAGATGGCTGAGACCAAAACCGGCGCACTGATCGTGATTGCCAGGGAAAGCCAGCTTGGGTCTTTCGTAGATACAGGGCAGATCGTGGATTCGAGGATATCGGAGATAATGCTTGAATCCATATTCTTCAAGAATGGCCCGTTGCACGACGGGGCTGTTGTGATCGCAGGTGATACCATCAAGGCTGCCCGCTGCATACTCCCGGTTTCAAAACAAAGCTCAATCCCTTCATGGTACGGGCTGAGGCACAGAGCGGCAATTGGCCTTACCGAAAAATCAGATGCCATTGCCATTGTAATCTCAGAAGAAAAGGGAACTATCTCGTATAGCGTTGATGGCAGACTGGTAGAAAGGGTAAGTGCGGCAGAATTATCGGACTACCTGGTGAAGACTTTTATAAAATAATAATTACTTTTTCTTTTTACCTGCTTTTTTCAGGGAATCGGCTATCTTTTCGCTATCTGCTTTCCTCCTCTGCTCAAACTCTTTGACCATCTGATCAGGGGTTTTACCCAGGTTGTTCAATGCCATTTGGGCGTCATCGGCAAAATCATTTCGGGGGTATTTTTCAATAAAGAGGATGTACAATTCCTGGGCCTTATCAAGGTTCTTTAACAGGTTCTCATAGACGTAGGCTGTAAAGAACAGGCACATTGCTGACCTGGGATCATTGGGATAGCCGGAGCGGTAGAGGTCGAACATTTCTATTGCAGCTTTTCCGTTGCCTGAATTCATATACATGGTGCCTGCCTTGAAAATATATTTCTGCGTCATGGAGTCGGCCGGGAAATTTTTAATGAAAACCGAATACAGGGCCAGAAGGCTGTCGGCCGCTTCTTTGTCCATCGAAGTTGCCTTTGGTGAGAACAACCGGCTTTCCAGGGTATGGATCCTGTCAACTTCCTTAGTCCTTGAAGGGCCGCAGGAGATCAGTACAGAAAGTAAAAGTGGCAGTAACAGTGTCTTTGCTTTCATAGGATTATCTATATCTTTCGTTTTTTAGGCTGTGGGAACAGCATTTTATAGGAAGTATCAACATTGCCTTTGGTTATATCGTTAAGTCTTCTCTTCAGCAGGACCCGTTTTAAGGAGGTTATCCTGTCGACCATCAGAATCCCTTCTATATGGTCATATTCGTGCTGAATGACCCTGGCCACTATCCCGTCGAACATCTGGTCATGCGGCTGAAAATCCTCATCAACCCACCTGATCCGGATCAAGGGTTTGCGTGAAATATCCTCCCGCATGCCGGGAAAACTCAGGCAGCCTTCGTTGAAAATCCATTCGTCTCCTTCTTCGTTATAGATCTCAGCATTAATAAACATTTTTTTTAAGCCGTCTGTTTCGGGATGATCTTTTACAAAAGGAGATGCGTCGATCGCAAATATCCGGATGGAGCGGTTGACCTGGGGTGCAGCCAACCCAACCCCATCGGCCTCGTACATAGTTTCCCAGAAGTCGCTGATGAACTGTTTAAGGTCGGGATAATCGGGGCCAATCTCCTGGGCTTTTTTCTTTAAAACAGGATGGCCGTATGCCACAACAGGTAGTATCATGAATTTTTCTGTTCTTTTTTAATGCTTTCCGATTCCATAAAAGACTGGAGGATAATTGTGGCACTCACAGTATCAACAAGGCTTTTGTCACGACGTGCCATTTTCTTCAGGCCCGACCCGAGTATGACCCTTCCTGCAATCAGTGAGGTAAAGCGTTCATCCATTCTTTCAACACGTATACCAGGGAATGCCTTGATAAGTTGTTTCACAAAAGGGTCAACGAACCGGGCCGATTCTGAAGGGGAATTATCCATCCGCTTTGGCTCACCCACCACAAAACATTCAACCGGATTCCCTGATACATAGTTTTTAAGATACCGCAGGACCTCCATTGTAGGCACAGTGCCCATGGCCGTTGCAATCATTTTAAGCTCATCAGAAACTGCCAGCCCTGTACGTTTTTGACCGTAATCTATTGCAAGGATCCTTCCCATGTCTCTCTCCGTTGGCAAAAGTACGGAATTTTAGCTATTTATTTTTGTACTTTTGTCCCATAATTTCGCCTTAACATGTCAGAGCAGCTTCGTTCAGCAATAGAATCGGCCTGGGAGAAAAGGGAACTCCTCAGCAAGCCCGAAACCCAGAAAGCAATACGAGAGGTGATCCGGCTCCTTGACAAGGGGCTTCTTCGTATTGCCGAGCCTGTAATTGAAGGATGGATCATCAACGCCTGGGTGAAAAAAGCCGTCATTCTGTATTTCCCGATACAGAAAATGACTGTAACAGAGGCCGGACCGTTAGAGTTCTACGATAAGATCCCCTTGAAAAAAGGATATAAATCACTGGGTGTAAGGGTTGTTCCACATGCAGTCGCCCGTTACGGGTCATTCATTTCCGAAGGTGTGATCCTCATGCCTTCCTATATTAACATAGGTGCATACATTGACCATGGAAGTATGGTTGACACCTGGGCCACGGTAGGTTCCTGCGCGCAGGTCGGAAAGAATGTTCATTTGAGCGGCGGAGTTGGCCTCGGAGGCGTACTGGAACCAGTACAGGCTGCACCTGTAATCATCGAGGACGGTTGTTTCATAGGATCAAGATGTATCATTGTTGAAGGCATGAGAGTATGCAAAGAAGCCGTTCTGGGTGCCAATGTTGTGCTGACTTCATCGACCCGCATTATCGATGTTTCAGGGAATAAACCCATTGAATATAAGGGTGTGGTGCCTCCACGGTCGGTGGTCATTCCGGGGAGTTTTGAAAAGGCCTTTCCCGCAGGAAAATTCCAGGTAAGTTGTGCCTTGATCATCGGTAAACGCAAAGCATCCACAGACCTGAAGACCTCGTTAAATCAGGCCTTAAGGGACTATAATGTGATGGCGTGATGAAAATACTTGTAATCCAAACAGCCTCCATAGGTGATGTGATCCTTGCCACGCCGGTCCCCGAAGGCTTACACCACGCTCTCCCATCCGCAGAAATAGATATATTGGTAAAAAAAGGGATGGAAGGATTATTTAAGGAACATCCCTTCATCAACCGCCTCATCGTTTGGGACAAGTCGGAAAAATACCGGGATTTTCTGAGAATTCTTCACGATGTTCGAAAGACGAAATATGACCTCATCGTCAACATTCAGCGGTTTGCTCTGACTGGTTTGCTGACGGCATTTTCCGGGGCCTCAAACACTATCGGTTTCAGCAAGAACCCGTTTTCATTTCTTTTCTCAGAACGGATACCGCACCGGATCGGGAAAGGTGTGCACGAAGTTGAGCGGAATATCTCCCTCATCAGGTCGTTAATACCGGCCGTGCAGAGGGCGCATGAATTCGGTAGTTTGCCCAGGCCTCGACTATACCCCTCCCCCGCCAATGAAGCCAGAGTACTATCCTATAAGACCAATCCATATGTCACCATTTCTCCGGCTTCACTATGGTTTACGAAGCAGTACCCGTCAGGGCAATGGGTGGAACTGATACAGACCCTGCCTGCCGGGATTCATATTTACCTTCTTGGATCCCCATCCGATATCCCGCTTTGCGAAGAGATAAAATTGTTATCAGGGAAAGAGAACATACAGGTCCTGGCAGGAAGCCTGAGCTTCCTTGAATCTGCAGCACTCATGAAGGATGCTCGGATGAATTACACCAATGACTCGGCACCCATGCATCTTGCATCGGCTGTGAATGCCCCGTCGGCCGTCGTATATTGCAGTACAGTTCCCGAATTCGGGTTCGGCCCTCTTTCCGACAAACATTGGATTATCCAGAGCAGGAAGGAACTTAGCTGCCGTCCCTGCGGCCTGCACGGAAAAAAGGAATGCCCCCTTCATCATTTTGAATGCGCTGCCACTATAAGCCCTGATCAATTTCCATTACTGCTTTAATATAATCCGAAAAGATAGGTATTTTTGTACTTTATTATCAGAATCTAAGTGAACAACGAAGAATTCAAACAGGAAGTGATAGCATGCCTTGACGCATTGAATTCGGGTGGCACAATATTATACCCCACCGATACAATATGGGGTATTGGCTGTGATGCTACCCGAGCTGATGCAGTCAGTAAAATTTACAAGATTAAAAAACGTATGAGCAGAAAAAGCCTCATCGTTCTGCTTGACAGTCCCAACAAGCTTTCACTTTACGTTGAAGAGATCCCTCTTATCACCTGGGACCTGTTAAAGAGCATCACTACCCCTCTCACGATCATTTACCCCAAAGGCAGGAACCTTGCCCATAATGTGCTGGGTGAGGACGGTTCTGTTGCCATACGCATAGCCGATCATGAATTTTGCAGGGAGATGATCAGGCAATCAGGGCGGCCTGTTGTCTCTACTTCCGCCAATCTTTCAGGCGATGCAAACCCGCACAGTTATCATGACATAAACCCGTCCATCATGGAACAGGTTGATCATACTGTGGGTTTATATCATGATGCCATTTCCTCTGTGAGGCCTTCCCGTATCATTAAGCTATACGAAAACGGAGAATTTAACGTTATTAGACCATAATTTCCTCGCATCTGATGAAGTATTTTACCTCCTCTCTTTTCCTTTTTATACTGCTGATGGCTTTGCCGGGATATGCTCTGCCTGATAATCCTAAAAAACACACTATTTCAGGCAAGGTCACCGATAAAAGCGACGGGGAATCCCTGGTAGGAGCAACTGTATTTATTAAGGAACTGAAGACAGGAACAACCTCCGATCAGTATGGCAGGTTCTCACTTACCTTGCCCGAGGGGCAATATACTATCATGTTTTCTTTCATCGGATATACCTCCTCAGTACAGGAAATCTCACTTGACAAGGATTTCACTCTCAAGATAGAACTTTCCACTGAGCAGAAGGAATTACAGGAGGTGGTAGTCAAAAGCGACCGGTATGACCAGAACGTGGTCAAGCCCGAGATGAGTGTGTTCAAGATGGATATCCATACCATTCAGAAGATCCCGGCACTTATGGGTGAAGTGGATGTGATAAAGGCGATCCAGCTGCTTCCGGGAGTTCAGAGCGTGAGTGAAGGATCGAGCGGCTATAGTGTAAGGGGGGGAGCACCCGATCAGAACCTCATATTGCTTGATGAAGCCACGGTTTACAATGCATCCCACCTCATGGGATTTTTCTCGGTGTTCAACAATGATGCCGTGAAGGATGTAAAATTATATAAAGGCGATATACCTGCTAATTATGGAGGCAGGCTTGCCTCTGTACTTGATGTAAGGATGGACGAAGGCGACTCCAAGGGCTTCGAGGTAAACGGGGGCATCGGTATCATAGCAAGCAGGCTGACCATCGAGGGTCCTATAAAGAAAGAAAGAAGTTCATTTATAGTTTCCGGAAGGCGCACTTATGCTGATCTCTTTCTTCCGCTTTCATCCAACAAAGCACTTCAGAACAACCACCTGTATTTTTACGACCTCAATGCCAAGATCAATTATGTGATCAACGACAATAACACAGTCTTTTTATCGGGTTATTTTGGAAGGGATGTATTCAGCAATCAGTTTGCAAAAATGCGCTGGGGCAATGGTACAGGTACTTTCCGCTGGAATCATGTATTTTCGAAAAAACTTTTTTTCAATTTCACTACCGTTTACAGCGACTACCGCTATCTTCTCGGGACTCCTTCGGGATCGTCGAGTTCCTTTGAATGGAATGCCAACCTGCGCGACCTGGGCATGAAAGGAGATTTCTCCTGGTACCTTAACACGAATAACACCTTGCATTTCGGAGGTGCTGTAACCTATCATATGATAAATCCCGGAACGGCCAGCGGCATAGGAAGTGAAACAGTATACTCCAGCGTACAGGTCCCGAAAAACTATTCCCTCGAATCGGGTATCTATGCCACCAATGAACAAAAGATAGGACCTCACTTTATCGCAACATACGGAATCAGGCTCTCGCTTTTCCAGAGCCTGGGGCCCGGAACCGTTTATCACTACACACCGAATCATATTGTCATAGACTCCACGGTTTACAAGCCCTGGATTGTTTATAACACCTATGGCGGCATTGAGCCCAGGATTGGTCTGTTGTATGATTTCAACGGGAAGTCTTCAGTAAAAGCAAGCTATGCGCGTACCTACCAATACCTCCAGCTTGCCCAGAATTCATCGGCAGGCACACCCCTTGATATATGGTTCCCTGCAAGCCCCAATATCAAACCCCAGATCGGTGACCAGGTTGCCCTTGGTTATTTCAGGAATTTCCGCCACAACACCATAGAAACTTCTGTAGAGGTCTATTATAAGTGGATGCAGAACGTGATAGATTTCAAAAACTTCGCCCAGTTGCTGCTGGTCGACACGCTTGAAGGCCAGGTGAGAACCGGAAGGGGTTATTCATACGGCATTGAATTCCTTGTGAGGCTCAACGAAAAGATTGTCAGCGGATGGGTAAGCTATACCTATTCCAGGTCATTCAGGATGATCCCCGATATTGAACCTAATCCCTACCCCGCTCCCTACGACAAACCCAATAATATCAGTGTCGTACTGAACTTCCAGTTAGCCAAACGATGGAGCATCAGCGCCAACTGGGTTTATGCAACCGGTGCGCCCGTGACTTTCCCCACTGGAAGGGCCACCATCGCAGGCAAGGTCATCCCGATCTACTCAGGAAGAAATGCTTACCGCTACCAGGATTATCACCGTCTCGATCTTGCCGTGACCTTTTCTTCCAAGCAAAAGCCAAACCGGAAATTCTCCTGGGACCTGAATTTTTCGGTATACAATGCATACAACCGTCACAATACCTGGTCTATTAATTTTGTGCAGGACAATATTGACCCTAATATCACTTATGCCGAAAAAATCTATCTTTTTGGCATCATCCCTTCTGTAACCTTTAACTTCCATTTCAAACATCATGAATAAGCTCCTCTTCAGCCTGCTCATCCTCTTATTGGCCACCGGATGTACCGAGAGGATCAATGTGAACCTGGATAACTCCTATGTACGACTGGTGGTTGATGGCGGGATTACAAACGACAGCATGCAGCAGAGTGTCATCCTGAGCAAATCGGCCAGTTATTTTTACAACCAGCCCCCGCCCATGGTGAGCCATGCAATTGTCACCCTCACCGACGGCTCCTTCCTGGATACCCTGAAGGAAGATCTGCCCAATAATCCGGGCATTTACGGTCTCGCAAAAGATTTCAGGGGAGTGATCGGAAAAACATACAGTCTGGATATAAAACTCCCCGAAGTCATCGGGAACAATGCAGAATACACATCCTCATGCAAGATCATGAAGGTAGCCAGGCTCGATTCCATTCAAACTGAGTTCAACCCCGATCTTGGTAAAAACGGGCATTGGCTGATCAAGATATACGCACAGGAACCCGGCGATGAAATGAATTTTTACCTGCTGAAGTATTACCGTAATGGTGTGCTGATGTCGGACTCCATTCAGAAATGGTCGACCTCCGATGACAAGTATTTCAACGGCAGTTACATCAGGGGTCTCACTGCCTTTTACATCAACAACAGCCGTACCTGGGAAACCCTTCACCCCGGAGATACGGTGATGGTGCAGATGAGCGGCATCACAAAGGAATACTACGATTTCATACAGCAGGTGCAGCAAGCCGGGTATCAGATCCCATTCTTTTCGGGCCCTCCTGCCAATGTGGAAGGGAATATCAGCAACGGAGGAATAGGTTTTTTCACTGCCTATTCCAACTCATTCGCAAAGCTCATTATTCCAAAAAAGTAATCCGCTAACGGACAACCTGCATACGTTTTGTTTCCAGCACCCTGCCGTTTGAGATCAGGCGGTAGAAATAAACTCCTGCATTAAGTGATGAAACCGGAATGACAATGTATGCCGAGCCTTCCGAAACGGTTTCATTACGTACAATTCGTCCCAGGGGGTCGATGATCTGCAGATTCATTTCCGTATCGATATTATTCAGCAATATAGTTGTGGTGCCAGATGCCGGGTTGGGGTAATTCTGTCCAAGGTATTCCCTGTTGCCTGCATTGGTTGTCTGAATCCCGGTAGGTATCCCTCCAAACCAGATATGGGCCTGCTTAATGATGGCTTTCTGTATCATGGTATCGGAAATCTGTTCGAGACTTGCTGCCAGGTATACCGTTTTCCAGTTGGCGCCGTATGCTCTTACACCGCCTTTTTTGGTCTTGGTTGTATTATAATAAAATATTTCCATGCCCGGGCCTGTCTTTGTAATTTCATCGGGGAAAAAGTTGGATCCTCCGTAAACATTGACCAGGCTTGCAGTGGGTATCCCCCCGAAAACAGTATCGCTTGAATTGGCGATATACTGGTTATTAGTGGTACCTCCATCATTACTGAAAATAGCGCCCAGGTAATTGTTGTAAAAGGATTTTGTGGCAGCGGTCGTATGTCCGCCGGAAGAAGAAGCTGTGTATACATCCCAGCCGATATCCTGTCCGGAGATCAACATTCGCTTGCCGGCATTCAGTTCGGAAGTCATCATGGCAACAAAATCATCGGTAAGTGCGGGGAAAGACCATCCGACATTATAATAATAATTCTGAACGTCACTCAGGCAAGATTCGGTATATCCGCGTTTGAAGGTTGTAAGGTCGGTTACTGCATATGCACTGGCTCCTGCAAAGGCCAGGCCACTGAGATAATTATGCTGGAATGAAACGGGAGTGAGGCCACTGCCGTCTCCCCATCCTGCATCATTATTAATGACCAGTTCATTGATACCTGAGATCAGGTAAGCCGTGAGTGCATTGGGTGCAAACTCGGTTTGATCGAGGGACTGCATACTCAGTGTATGTGTTCCAAGGAATGGAGTAGTTCCAATATTAATATTTACGACCAGGTCCCAAACGGCTTTGCCGGGAATGGAAACATCCACCGAATCGGCATGGGCAGTTCCGTTCAGAACATATTCGGCATCCCAGTCGGAAGGCTGGCCGGCATCCATTTTAAACCGGAAGTTCTGGGCATTGCCACCAAGGTTAAATACCTTATAATGGAAAGATTTCAGGGTGCCCGGAGCTCCTTTTTTAAAGGCCGGATCGATTGGCACGAGTTCCCAGTCGGGGTCAATGGAAGATCCCGAGTTAATGATCAGTTTGGAGATGTTATTCTGTACAAAGGCAAGGGTATAGATCTGGGTTGTATCCCAATGTGCATAATCCAGGGTAAAGGAGTAGGTCACTGTTACCGAGTCTCCCAGCGGTGCCGGAGTAAAGTCAGCCCCAAGGGAATCGGGAAGCAATTTTCTCATTACATTGTAAAAATCCTTTTCTCCGTTAGAACCAGGAGCCGTATTATAATGAATATGCTCCTCGTTTACGCATCCGAATATCTTATAATTGCTTGAGGGAGGTACTGTTCCAACAGTATAGACTTTGATTGTTGCGGTTCTTGTAAGGCCGCTTGAAACTTCCCTGACCCTGATGCGTAAAGGTGAAGCTACATATGCGGCATTGTTGATAAGTTGCTGGGTGACTGCCGTAGGACTGCCCAGGTTGGTGCTGCCTAGCATAAAAATATCAGGGACCCCGTTTACACCATAATAAATAGTGCGCTTATGGTTATCCTTTTTGTTGAAGGTGTACATGGGATCCGTAGGTCCAGGCCACCAGGTATGATATGAAATCTGGTGGTAGCGGCCGAAGTTCACTGCGAATGTGGCTTCCATGAAAGGATTCTGAGCGGCACAGGGGGCACAACTCGTATTTGTGAAATGGTCAAACAAAATATATTGCTTGGCCTGGGCAAATACTTCCGAAAAACTGCATGTAATCAGACATGCAAGAAAAAGAGTGAAAATTTTTTTCATAGGATTTGAATGTTTTGGTTGACACAAAGATAATAGAGAATCTCAGATTTGTTTAAGTAATTCGTATTTTCGTATGGTAATTAATCTGAATTCATTTATCATGGACTCTTCTCTTTTTGCAATTTCACCTGTCGACGGAAGGTACAGGAAAGCCACGGAGAACCTGGCAGTGTTTTTTTCCGAAGCTGCCATCATTCAATACCGTGTTGTGGTCGAAGTCGAGTACTTCATTGCCCTCTGCAAGATTCCGCTACCGGAACTAAGGGGCATTGATACGAAAGCCTTCCCAAAATTACGTCGTATATGCCGGCAGTTCAGCGATGCTGACGTGACCAGGGTCAAGGATATCGAAAAGGAGACAAACCATGATGTCAAAGCCATTGAATATTTTCTGAAAGAAAAATTTCAGGACCTTGGGTTGTCCGAATATTCCGAGTTTGTTCATTTCGGACTGACCTCCCAGGATGTGAACAACACTGCATTTCCCATGGCCACAAGGGATGCCTTCGTGGAGGTTTACCTTCCCCTGCTTGAGGAGATCTTCAATATTCTGTATGCACGTTCCCAGGAATGGAAAGACGTTCCCATGATAGCCCATACCCATGGGCAGCCGGCCTCTCCCACCACTGTGGGCAAAGAACTCTATGTTTTTGCCGAGAGGCTTGGCGCCCAGATAGCCATGCTGGTATCTCTCAGGTTTGAAGGCAAATTCGGAGGAGCAACAGGGAATTTCAACGCCCACAAAGCAGCCTATCCCGGAATCGACTGGAACAGCTTTGCCAGCCAGTTCCTCGAAAAGACCTTTGGCCTGAAGCGGCAATGTACTACCACTCAGATTGAACATTACGACAACCTGTCGGCGTTTTTCGACAACCTGAAAAGGATCAATACCATACTCATCGACCTCGACCGTGATATCTGGGCATATATTTCTATGGAATACTTCAAACAGAAGGTGAAGAAAGGCGAAACAGGTTCATCCACCATGCCGCATAAGGTAAATCCCATTGATTTTGAAAACTCCGAAGGTAACCTGGGCATTGCCAACGCCCTGTTCGAATATCTCTCAGCCAAGCTCCCCATAAGCCGGCTGCAGAGGGACCTTACCGATTCTACGGTAATCAGGAACATCGGTGTACCTTTTGCCCATTCGGTCATAGGGTTCAAATCGCTACTGAAAGGCCTGGACAAACTGATACTTAACGAGGCAAAGCTATACTCTGACCTCAATAATAACTGGGCCGTGGTTTCCGAAGCCATTCAGACCATACTCAGGCGGGAAAAATATCCCAATCCCTATGAAGCGCTCAAAGACCTTACCAGGGGCAACAGGCATGTGACCCAGGCTGTGCTTCATGAGTTCATCGACAGCCTGAAAGTGGGAAAAAAGGTCAAAAACGAGCTGAAAAAGATCAGCCCGGAGAACTATACCGGTATTATTTCCTTCTGAAATGAAAGTCAGCGGATTTACCTTTGTCAGGAATGCCGTAAAATTCGACTATCCCGTTGCCGAAGCCATTCGTTCCATTCTGCCTGTTTGTGATGAATTCGTTGTAGCGGCAGGCAATTCGGATGATGCAACACGGGAGCTGATAGCCGCAATTGATCCGGCAAAAGTCCGCATTATTGATACCGTTTGGGACGACACCCTCAGGGAAGGCGGCAGTGTGCTTGCCGTTGAGACAAATAAAGCCCTGGATGCAGTTTCAGGCAACAGTGACTGGGCTTTTTATATACAGGCGGATGAGGTGGTCCCTGAGCAATACCTGCCCGCAATCCAAGCGGGTATGGAGCAGTGGAAGGACAATCCCCGGGTGGAAGGTCTGCTGTTTAATTACCTGCATTTTTTCGGATCCTATGACTTTGTTGCAACTTCACGCGACTGGTACCGCCGTGAAGTCAGGATTATCAGGAAACAGCCGGGCACCAGGTCGTACAGGGATGCCCAGGGGTTCCGCAATGAAGGGAGGAAGCTGAACGTAAAGCTCCTGGAAGCCTGGATGTACCATTACGGATGGGTCAAGTCGCCCGGTTCCCAGCAGGCCAAGCAGAAATCATTCCATAAACACTGGCATGACGACCCTTGGGTTCAAAACAATGTTCCCGTTGCCAGTGAATTCGATTATAACATCATTGGCGGCCTGAAAAAGTTCGCAGGGAACCATCCGGAAGTAATGAAAAAACGCATTGAGTTAAAAAACTGGGACTTTCATCCAAATCCCTGGAAAAACAAACTTCCTGCCGCTCAAAAAGCTTTGCAAACTATCGAAAGCCTGGTTGGCTGGCGCATTGGTGAATACAAAAACTACAGAATAATCTGAGGATGCTTTTTGTATCTTTGCATAAAATAATTCTGTATGGATCTCACTAAAATTGTTTCTATTTCGGGTAAAAGCGGTTTGTTTAAAGTAGTTTCCCAGGGCAAGAACGCGGTGATCGTAGAGTCACTTTCCGACCAGAAACGTTTCCCCGCTTTCGGCCATGAAAAGATGAGCTCCCTTGAGGAGATCAGCGTATTCACTACGGGTGAGGACCGTCTCCTCAAAGAAGTCTTCAAGGCATTATTTGAGAAACTTGAAGGTAAAGCTGCCGTGGATCCCAAATCCGACAACGACATCCTGCTGAAATTTTTCCAGGATATGGTTCCCGATTTCGACCAGGAGAGGGTATATGTGTCAGACATCCGCAAGATGATAAACTGGTATAACACCCTTCTTGCCCAGAACCTGCTCGATTTCTCAGAGCCGGCAGGAGAAAAAACTGAAGAAGCCGGGGATACTGAAAAACCGGTCAACGATGAAACAACGGCAGAGGGGGCAGGAACTTCTTCTGGTGACCCTTCAGCCGAAGCAAAACCTGAAAAAAAAGCCCCAAAGAAAAAGAAGTCTGAATAATTGATGAAGAAATTTGCACATGATTTTAAAGTTGTAACAAACAACAGGCTCAACACACGACATTTTGTTTTAGAACTCCAGGCAGCTTTGCCCCTGCCCGAAATACTGCCCGGACAGTTTGTACAGGTGCTTGTGCACAATTCCCCTCCCACTTTTCTGAGAAGGCCTTTTTCAATTCACTTCGTGGATTACGCGAAGAACACCCTAAGGCTTCTTGTGCAGGTCAAGGGAGAAGGCTCACGGCATATGGGATTGCTTCAAACGGGAGACAACCTCAACCTGGTCTATCCCCTTGGAAACGCCTTTTCTGTGCCATCTTCAAACAAGGTCCTTCTGGTAGGCGGAGGCGCGGGCGTTGCTCCACTGATGTTCATGGGCGACTACCTCAACAGAAAAAATTTAAGGCCCGATTTTCTTGTTGGGTTCAGGTCTGGGGATGAAGTATCCCAGATTGATGAATATTCGAAGTACGGCAAGGTGTTCCTCAGCACCGATGACGGTAGCATGGGCGAAAAAGGCTTTGTTACGCAGCATTCAGTTTTCAAACAGACTCCCCTCCCTTATGACCGGATTTACTGCTGCGGGCCCGATGCCATGATGCATGCGGTTTCAAAACTGGCAGCTGAGAAAGGAGTTCCCTGCGAGGTCTCACTGGAAAACTTCATGGCCTGTGGATACGGAGTTTGTTTGTGCTGTATCGTACAGACCGATAAAGGAAATGAAAGGACTTGTATCGAGGGGCCGGTGTTTGACGCCGCGAGGCTTAAATGGCAATCCAATGGCTGATTTATCAGTAAATATCGCCGGAATGACCTTCAAAAACCCGGTAACCACAGCCTCAGGCTGCTTCGGGTATGGTGAGGAGTTCAAAGATTTTTATGACCTTGGCCTGCTCGGAGGTATTTTCGTAAAGGCCGTCACCGGTTCGAACAGGGAGGGGAATAAATATCCCCGCATGGCTGAAACGCCATCAGGGATGCTCAATTCAGTTGGCCTGCAAAACAAGGGCGTCGATAATTTTTGCAAGGTTATCTACCCAAAGATCAAAAATTTCAACACAGAGATCATCGTCAACGTTTCCGGTTCAACCATCGATGAATATGTAATGGTTGCCGAAAGGATCAACGAGCTCGAAGGTATACCTGCTATAGAGCTGAATATCTCCTGCCCCAATGTAAAGGAGGGAGGGATGGCTTTTGGAGTCGTGCCATCGACCGCAACCAAAGTCACCAGGGCCGTGCGCGACGTTTATAAAAAAGTGCTGATGGTGAAACTTTCACCCAATGTCACCAGCATCAGCGAAATAGCCAAAGCCGTTGTGGATGGAGGCGCCGATGTCCTTACTCTCATCAACACCCTGCTTGGGATGGCCATCAATGCCGAAACCCAAAGACCGGTGATCTCAACCATAACCGGCGGCTTATCCGGCCCTGCGATCAAGCCCGTTGCACTCCGCATGGTATGGCAGGTTTTCAAGGCAGTGAAAATACCCATTGTCGGCCTTGGCGGCATCATGAACGCCACCGATGCTATAGAATTCATGCTGGCAGGCTCTTCGGTTATCCAGGTAGGAACTGCCAATTTCATAGATCCCATGGTAGCCCCCAAAATCATTGAAGGCATCAATGAATATCTCGACCGCCACAACATTGCCTCGGCCAGGGATATTATCGGGGCATTAAAAGTATGTTAGAACACATTCACCTCTATTTCAAGCATAATCCCGAATTTCTCTTTCACGGAAGCTATGATGTTTTCGGCCAGGGCCAGTATCCCCTGCCCGCTTGCATTCCCGTAATTGACCAGGACCAAAGGCTGATCCTTGTGAACGCCGGCATCGCCGAAACGTTTGCCTTTAAAGCCGCAGCGTTCGATGAGCCAGGCCCCGGGGACCTTTACCTCATCACCGCTTTTAAAGGAAGGCATATGCGGGAACTCCTGGATTAAACGTGCATACTCATCCGCAGAAACAACAGGATTCATAAAAAAACTGCCGGCATTACCGAGTATTGAAGGATCGGGGAGCTTGCTGCTGCGAATTTTTATAATTATATCTCTTATAGCGGATATCGTCGGAGTTTTGATCCCCACTTTCTCCAGTTCCTTGCGTATGTCACCGTAGTCAAGCTTCAGAACAGGCTGTTTATCGAGCTTAAGGCAGAGGCTGGTGATGACAAAGCGGTCCTTTCCCTGTTTCTTGAAAATGCTGGTCCGGTACCCGAATTCACAGTCGGCCGGCCTGAAAGCCCGGTAATGCTGAGCCACCACATCGGCTACTTCCACCGAATACAACACATCTTTTAACTCAACCCCGTAAGCGCCTATGTTCTGTACAGGCCCGGTTCCTGCATTCCCGGGAATAAGCGACAGGTTCTCTATACCGCCAAGGCCATGGTCCACTGCATATTTCACCACGTCGTCCCATACCTCACCGGCAGCTATTTTCAGGTAAACATGTTTTTCATCTTCCATCAGCTTCACAATGCCTTTGCTCCGGATACAGGCCACGCTGCCTTCGAAATCCTTTGTAAATAACACATTGCTGCCGCCTCCAAGGATAAGCACGGGCATACTCTCAGGCGTAAGAGCGCTGAAAAAAGCGGCTATATCATTATCGGAATGAAGTTCGGCAAAATACTTTGCCTTTACTTCAATACCGAAGGTGTTATATGATTTTAAGGAGATGTTCTCAAGTACTTGCATGCATCAAAAGTAAAAAAATTAACTTTGCTATGTAAACCCGGGACCAATAACCTGATGCAGAAAGCCATAGTTTCGGTTACCAACGACCTTACTACCGACCAGAGGGTTCATAGAACCTGCATGGCACTAAGCAAGGCCGGGTACGAGGTGCTGCTTGTTGGAAGGCAACGGAAAAACAGCCTACCCCTTGCTCCCCGGGCATATGGCATGCACCGTATGAAACTGAGCTTCGACAAAGGCCCTTTGTTTTATGCCAACTATAATCTCCGTTTGTTTTTTTTCCTGATGGGGAAGCATACCGATCTTATCGTTTCCAATGACCTGGATACCCTGGCTGGATGTTATACTGCCCTTAAAGTTAAAAGACTGTGCGGGCGTAAGGCCAGGTTGCTGCACGATTGCCACGAATATTTCAGGGGGGTTCCCGAACTGGTGGGGCGCAAACTCACTACCCGCATCTGGAAAGCTATCGAAGATCATATTTTTCCCAAACTCAATGCAGTCATCGCAGTGAACCAGAGCATAGCCAGGCTTTATGAACAGGAATACAGCCTACCGGTGACGGTAATAAGGAATGTTCCTTTCAGGCACGAAGTCACAGCTCCTGCCGACAAAGCGAAGTTCGGAATTGAGCCCGGCCAGAAGGTGATCCTTTACCAGGGGGCGGTGAATGTTGACCGCGGCCTGGAGGAAGCTATACAGTGCATGAAATTCCTGAGGACCGATGCAAAGCTTGTCATTGCCGGCACAGGGGATGTGTTTAAAAAAATAAAAAAGTTCGCAACGGATCAGAAAGTAGCAGGGAAAGTCGTTTTCCTGGGGCAGGTGCCTTTCCAGGAGCTTCATCCGGTAACACTGATGGCTAACCTGGGCCTGTCGATAGAAAAAGATGTAAGCCTGAATTACCACTATGCATTGCCGAATAAATTCATGGATTACATACAGGCCGGTGTACCGGTGCTTATCTCCCCTTTTCCCGAGATGAAAGCCGTTGTGGATAAGTATTTCATTGGAGAAACAATTGAAAACCATGATCCTCATTACCTGGCAGGGCGCATCGATGCTATGCTGATGAATACAGAAAGGATGGAGCTATACAGGCAAAACCTGGTACGTGCAGCCGAAGACCTTTGTTGGGAAAACGAAGAGAAGATACTGATGGGAGTGCTGGAGAATTTAAAAGCTAACTGATGGAACTGCACCTGCATATTGTCTCTTTCGACATCCCCTATCCTCCCGATTACGGAGGAGTGATCGATGTGTACTATAAGATCAAAACCCTCAGTGAGGCCGGTATAAAAATCCACCTGCATTGCTTCGAGTATAACCGCAAGCCCGAGAAAAAACTTGAGGAACTATGTTTCACTGTAAACTATTATCCCAGGAAGAACGACCTGAGAACACATCTGAGCATCAAACCATATATTGTCGGTAGCAGGATATCAACAGACCTCGAAAAAAACCTTTTAAAAGACCAATATCCCATACTGTTTGAGGGACTGCATACCTGCCATTTCCTGAAGGACCGGCAGTTTGCAAAACGCCTTAAGATCTACCGTGAAAGCAATATAGAGCATAAGTATTATTTCCATCTGTACAGGGCCGAAAAACGACTAAAAAAGAAAACGTTTTTCTTTATTGAAAGCCTTCGCCTCAGAAATTTCCAGAAATACCTGAGACATGCCGATCTCATTCTGGTTGTTTCGGAAGAAGACCAGAAATACCTGAAAAAGATCTTCCCGTCAAAACGCATAGAATACATGCCCAGTTTTCATAAGGAAGACGGGATTTTCATGAAGGAAGGCAGGGGCAATTTTGCCTTGTATCATGGAAAACTCAGTGTTCCCGAGAACGAAGAGGCAGCAAGGTATCTCATTGCAGAAGTATGGGACCCTTCAATGCCCGAGCTGGTGGTCGCCGGTCAGAATCCTTCGCCAGCCCTGAGCATGCTGGCAAGAGGGAAAAAGAACATCCGTATACTCTCAAATCCTGCCGAAGAAAAGATGTTTGAACTGATCCATGACGCCCACCTGCACATCATGGTTACCTTTCAGCCTACAGGCTTAAAGCTGAAACTTCTGAACGCACTGTATAACGGGAGGTTTTGCCTTGTAAACGAGCAGATGGTTGCAGGCACCAACCTTGCACCCCTCTGCATTATTGCCAACACCCCTGAAGCGCTGAGGGAAAAGGCTATGAGCTGCTTCGAAGAGGAATTCACAGAGGAGATGATTCAGGCCAGGCTGATGCACCTGGAAGCCACTTTTTCGAATAAAAAAAATTGCAAAGAACTGATGAATTTATTAACTTTACATCATGAAAAAAATATTAGTCCCCGTTGATTTTTCGCAGCATACCGACATCACATGTCAGTACGCCCTTGAACTTGCCTCCACCTATGGAGCCGAGCTAAAACTGTTCCATACTTATTTTGACCAGATCATTCTCACCGATACCAGTTTCCCCGACACTCTCGACATGACTACCCTTTACAACGAACAGCTGATGAGGGAAATTTTCAAGCAATCTGAAGCCAGCATGAAAGAGCTTCATGAAAAGCTTGAGGCCCGTATAAAAGAAAAGAATATAGGGAATGTCACGATCACGACCCATGTGAACGGAGGCGAGGTGGAGCATGAGCTCATGGAGATCTACAATGAATTCAAACCCGACATGATCGTGATAGGCACCACGGGTAGAGGCAACAACCTTAACGTATGGGGCAAAGTCTCAACATTTATCATCGATCATGTAAAGGTCCCTGTGTTTACTATTCCTGTCATGAAGGGCTTTAAAAGCTTTGATAACGTGATGTTCGCCGCCGACCTCTCGGAAGGCAACCGTCATACGCTTGCAACCCTGCTTGAGCTGTTCATGCCGTTTAAAAACCAGGTGCATGCAGTTCATTTCTGCCACTCAACCAAATTGCCTGATGCAGAGGTAAAAATGAAAGCACTGCAGTTGGGTTTTTCAAAGGAGGCTGCTGAAGGCCGGATACATTTCAATGTGATTGAGATCGAGGGAGAAAACCAGGAAACCATAGACCAGTTCGTGAAAGGCAAGCTCATTAACCTTATTGCCTTCCAGCCGCATAAGCGTTCACTGGTTTACATGGTATTTACGCGGAATATCACTAAGAAGAACCTCTTTGCAACGAATGTGCCCCTGCTGGCATTACCCCTGGGGCAACATTAATCGACCCTCACCAGCTTAAAATTTTCATATTTGTATACCGACCAGTGCCGGTTCTCGAAGCCGTTACCGGCATTATTGTCTGCCCTGCGGAACTCAAAGCTGGTTTGGGATGTTTTCAAGTTAAAATCCTGTATACAATCGGGAAATTGTTTTCCGAATTTCATCAGGGCCGAAAGGAAATAAAACCCTATGTCGAAACCCTCGAATGCCAATGGCTCCGGATCGGCCTTATACTGTTCCTGGAACCGGCGCACCAGCTTTTTCACTCCTGCACCTGAATAATCAACAAAGTAAGGCGAAACCAGGTGTGTATTCAGTCCGTTTAGAAAATCAGTTTCCAGGCCTTCGATCTTCTCCCAGTCGGTAAGGCCCACAAGGCTCAGCGTATAATCGTTCCTGAGCTCAAAGAACCTGCGCATGAGGTCAAGTGCGTATGCATTGTTATCGGCAAATGCAACCACCACGTTTTCCTTTCCCTTGGAGAGCCTTCCAATAGCGACATCCTGACCCTCGGCCAGGAACACATTCAGATTCCTATCCAGGCATTCCTTTTTCAACTTGTCAGCGATATCCTTATCCTTAAACTGCCCGTTCCTGATGATTATGATCTGACCCCGGTACATGCTTTTCTGCATAAACCCGGCAAGGCTTTCAAGCTGGGAGTTCCGTGAAGGATTGGCTTTGAAAACCATGTCATTGTTAATAACAACATCGCTGCGTTCGCTCAGGGGGTTTATGATGGGGATTTTATTCTCATGGGCAAATTTTGCAACAATCTGGAAGTTTTTATTAAAGAGCAGGCCTATGATCAGGTCGGCCGACCTGAGCTCTGCTTTCTTCAGCAGTTGCGGGGTTTTCAGGGTATCCTTGCCCACATCGTACACATGAATGGTGATATTAAGGCCCTGTTTCTGAAGCGAATCCACGGCCAGCCTGAAGCCTTCGTAGAATGGAAGGTACTTCACAGGATTCCAGTTGTCGATGGCTTCCTGGGTTGCAGTTTCGGGGTTCATCGCATCAACTTCTCCGAGGTACAAGGGAAGCATCAGCACCACTTTGTATTTTTTATGCCGGGCCGTGGTATCGGAGACGCAGGGGATAGCTGCCTCTGCGTAATCCGGGATCCGGGATCCGGGATCCGGTGAGACAGAAGCAGGCTTCTGGCTGCCGGAGGAAGGTTTCTGGCCGGGGAAAGGGATAAGGATTTTCTGGTCTGGCTTCAGGCCTTCTTTCACAATGGGATTTTCAGCAATGATATCATTCACCTCCACCCCATAAGCCTTTGAAATCATGTACAGCGTTTGCCCCTTTTTAACAGTATGAACATAGAAGGACTTCCCGTCTTTCTGTTCAATAACAGTAGAATGAATAGCCCTTAGCTGGTCCTGGTAGGTTTGGGCGTTCAGGCTCAGTGTGGCTGTTATAAGCGCAAGAATGCAGAAGAATTTAGACATTGTTCAGATTTATCATGATCCGGTATTCTGCACAAATGATCCGGTTATCGATTACCGGTTCAAGGTTACTCCCATTCAATCGTCGCCGGCGGTTTGGACGAAATGTCATAAACCACCCTGTTCACTCCTTTAACCTTGTTAATGATATCGTTACTGACTTTCGCCAGAAATTCATGCGGAAGGTGAGCCCAGTCGGCAGTCATTCCATCGGTGGAAGTCACGGCACGTAAAGCTACCACATTTTCATAAGTCCTCTCATCCCCCATCACGCCAACCGACTGTACCGGAAGAAGTATAGCAAAGGCCTGCCATACCTTATGATAGAGATCGTACTTACGCAGTCCGGAAATATAAATATCATCCACATCCTGCAGCAGGCGGATCTTTTCACGTGTAAGATCGCCGATGATTCGCACTGCCAGGCCGGGGCCGGGAAAAGGATGGCGGTTGATGAATTCAGGATCCAAACCCAGTTTCAGGCCAACCCGGCGGACCTCATCCTTGAACAGGAAACTTAAAGGTTCGACAATTTTCAGTTTCAGGTGCTCCGGTAATCCGCCAACATTATGATGCGATTTAATGGTAGCTGAAGGCCCTTTAACAGATCTGGATTCGATTACATCGGGGTAGATCGTCCCCTGTGCAAGCCAGGTTATGCCCTGTATCTTATGGGCCTCCTGATCGAACACATCGATAAAGGTCTTGCCGATGATCTTGCGTTTCTTTTCGGGATCTGCAACTCCTTTAAGCGCATCCAGGAATTGGTCCGTGGCATCAACACCGATCACATTCAGGTCCAGCTTTTCGTAGCGCTCAAGCACCTTGCGGAATTCGTCCTTCCGCAGTAACCCATTATCAACAAAAATGCAATACAGATTTTTGTTGATAGCCCTGTTGAGCAGCATGGCTGTGACCGAAGAATCAACACCTCCGCTCAAGCCGAGCACTACCCTGTCGTTCCCGAGTTTGGCCTTCAGCTCACTAACGGTTGCCTCAACAAACAGGTCGGGGGTCCAGTCCTGTTTGCAGCCGCAGATATTCACAACAAAATTTTTCAACAAATGCAGTCCTTCAGTGGTATGGTATACCTCCGGATGAAACTGTATGCCATACGATTCTTCGCCCTCTATCTTGAACGCAGCGTATTCCACATCCGAAGTAGAACCTGTGATCTTAAACGAGGCAGGAGCTTTCAAAATAGTGTCGGCATGCGACATCCACACCTGTGTACCCGTTGACATGCCCCTTACCAAACGGCACCTCTGGTCGATGAAACCCAGGTTGGCCCGGCCGTATTCGCGTATTTTCGAAGGAGCGACTTCCCCTCCCGAAAAATGCACCAGGTACTGGGCGCCGTAACAGACGCCAAGGACCGGCACTGCACCTTTGATTCCCGAGAGATCGGGAAAGGGGGCGTTCTGGTCGCGCACCGAGAAAGGGCTTCCCGAAAGGATCACCCCTTTCAGGCCGGGAAGGTCCTTCGGAAAATTATTATAGGGATGAATATCACAAAACACATTCAGTTCCCTGACCCTGCGCGCAATAAGCTGGGTATACTGGGATCCGAAATCGAGAATTAGAATTGTTTCCTGCATAATGCAAAAATAGCAAGAAATCTGTAAGGAAAACAGGCAGAATAACTAAAGCCGTTTCTATTGGCTCAGGCCAAAAGCAGATCTGATTTGACCGGAAGGCAAACCTGAACTTTTTGTCGGCATGGGGTCGGGAGCACCATTCCACAATTCCGCAGCACCCATCACGGTAAATACCTGGCGGAAGTTGCCCTGCGCAGCAGTATAATCAAATTCCGTCTTGAAAACGTCTGAGGCCGGCACATAATTATCCGTCTGACTTACAAGATTTCCATTGGCATCATACACATAGTCGGTGGTGCCGGTCGGCGTCCAGGAATTGTTCACGTAAAATGATCTGGAAGCCTTGATCAACCTGGTTCCTGAATAATCATATATAACATTGTGAAGCATTGAACTGTCGGTTTTGATGCTAAGCTCACTCACAATAAGATTATTCTGCCAGGTATACGTAGTAGTTGATCCCAGATCACCGCTGCCCGAGTAGCTCCCGATCTTCTGTAATTGTCCCTGGGCGTTGTATGTATATGTATCCCTGTCCTCAAGTTCCCATGAACCGCTCTGCATTGAGTAAGACTTCTCTTCGCTTACCTGGCCATTCAGGTAGGTATCCGTATAGCGAATCTGGTTTGTAAGCGTTCCGGTGTCATCATAGGTCTTAATTATCCTTTCCGCCGGCAAACTGCCTGTATAGCTGTTTACAATCACTTCCTCCATAATGCTCCACACTCCGTTGGTATCAACGAATACTGAAATCTTTGAAATATTCCCCCCATTGTATTCAACTGCAAGCTTTGCGCCGGCATTGGTTGTTGTGCCCTGTTCATACATGAGGATCTCCGAAAGCAGGTTCCCCGAGTATGTATAATCGTATCTCGTTTCCATTATATTATTTGCATAATCCCTTTGCTGGGTTACCCTGTAAACGTTTGAGGGGTTATCGCCCGGATTATCTGATTTCTTTTTACAGGAAAAAAGCATTGCAATACTGACCAGCAGTATGCAATGGATGATCAGTCTGGCTCTTGTCATGGGTTAATGCTTGAATGCAAAACCCAAAGCTATGAAAAAGACAGGAACAGTAGAATATTTTTTATAAGCCCGGGAGCCGGAAATGTCAGGTTCACCTTAAAAATACCGCATCATACCGGCTCTGGTTGCCAACTCCATCGGTCACTACCAGTAGAAAATTATTTTTGCCTTTTGGCATATGCTCATCGATGAGGTAAGTGAGCAAGTTGTTCTTGGCATCGTAATCCATCAGTATCCACTTCCCATTCATGGTCCCGCGGTATGACTTTATTCCTGCCAGGTTATCGGTGATCTTCAGCATAATACTCCCCTGTCCGTTCAGGTTCTTGCCGGTTTTCACATTCACCGGCCTGATCACCGGAGGTTCAGTATCGACTGCAATGCTGTAATCACCGAAATCACGGATCTGGGTTTTCAGGAAACCCTTCTCCCATACACCGCCTTTTGCATAAAATCTGTGGCCTGGTTCAACAGCCACAATAACGGCCTTATCCATAAGTTCTTTCGGCAGGTTGCCCGGTTTTATGGCAAGACTGCAATTCACATGCAAAGGAGTATCCCCGTTATGAATCCTGTGGAGGCGGGCGTATGTACCCGCGACTTGGGGTT
Source organism: Bacteroidota bacterium (assembly GCA_026391775.1). GTDB lineage: Bacteria > Bacteroidota > Bacteroidia > Bacteroidales > FEN-979 > CAIRDP01. The sequence goes on along the minus strand of JAPLDK010000009.1, from coordinate 54,561 downwards.
CGGCATAATATTCGAAGTCCAGGTCCTCATACAGGGCATCTTTCGGGATATCCAGAACAATATCGGGCCTGGCAAAGTGATTCTCCTCCAGGCAGTGCATCATCTGAACACCTTGCTGTATCTTGTTTTCAGTACGACGCCCTGCGGGCGGATGGCTTTTCACCCAGAATACAAGATAGGAAGCATTGCCAAACAAATCTGTCACAATGTAGACAATCTTGTGAGCCCTGTTATCACTGAAATTAATAATGCCGTTGTTCTTCACCTTGCCGTAGATATCGTTTTTGTTGTTGGGGGCAATGTAGGAGCGTTGTATCTTTCGGTTGCTGTGGATCATCAGCGGATAATCCACAAGGCTGTTCACGTAACGGGTATTGGCAAAGGCAAACTTTTCAAGGTGATGCGAATACACCTGCTCATTATCGATGGTGAGGGCTACTGAAGGCACCCCGTTTTTCATCCCCGAATTATCTGAGAAATCCGTTGTTTCCAGCCCGAAGATAATATTCCCGGTGACTTTTACAGTATCCGCAGTTTTAATGGAATATTTTCCACCTCCTCCTGTAACCCCAAGCATCAGGGCCTTATCTGTGTAATTCACCATGGCTATGGCGTCGAACGGATAGATCTTTACAGCTGTGATCTTTGGCGGAGTGTTGTCGGGCACATCAAAGCCGAACTCGAGGGGATTGATCACCTCCTGGCTGGCCGATTCCCTAACCTCGAAATGCAGATGGGGGCCGCCAGAAGCCCCTGAATTACCTGAGAGGGCAATGACCTCACCCTTCTTTACCTTAAGCAATCCCTTGGGGACCTGCATATCCAGAGCAAAGGATTCCTGGCTGTATTGCTGCCTGGCAATCCAGTTCCCGACAGCCCCGTTGAATCTCAGCAGGTGCCCGTAAACCGTGGTGTAGCCGTTGGCATGGGCAATATACAAGGCTTTGCCGAATCCCGCAGGAGAGACAAACACTCTGGCAATATACCCGTCGGCGGAGGCAAACACAGGTTTTCCCGTTTTGCCTCCCGTGCGGATATCAATCCCCGAATGAAAGTGGTTCTTCCTCAGTTCCCCGAAAGATCCGGCCAGAGCGATTGGGAAATCCACAGGCGAGCGGAAGTAATGCTGGGGATAACTGGTGGCACCCACCGGTATATTTCCTGGCAGCAGCAGCATCCATGAGACAACAGAGATTATGATGAGTTTGGTCATTCTGTTATCTCGCCTGTAAGAACGAATATTTTTTCGAATACTCCATCATCTGTGTTGCAAAATCATCTGGATAGGAAACGATGACATTCTCAATTGTATCACTTTTCATCACCAATTCATAGGCCGGATTGATGAAACCTGTATAAGGGGCGATATCCAGCTTTTTGTAACGCTCCAGGACTTCCTTATGCAGGTCATGGTCTACCTTCACAGCATAAGTCTCGATGAGTTCCCTTGCTGCTTTATAATCCCCTTCGGAAGTTATCCTCTGGATCTCGTTCAGCAACTGGCCAAAAAGCGTACGCAGGCCCTTGTAATCGTTCACCCTGAAATAGGTCTTCCCGTCGCGGCTGAATTTCTCAACGATCTTTTTATCCTTGCCTTTTTCGTATACCCAATGGGCGATCAGCGAGCGGTCGCGCATATGCGACTCTTCAATATCCTTGCCCGGCTTGATGCGCACCAGCTGGGTCATCAGTCCGTTCCGCATAAAAGCATCATATTCCGCTTCACCCGCTTTCATCGATTTCAGCAGCCCCAGTTCCTCCATTTTCGTGTCGAGGATGTAATACAAGGCAAACAGGTCGGCACGGGATTCTTCGATAGAGGAATGGTAGTTCTTCAGCATATCATGGGTAACACCGGGCTTCAGCTGGCCCGAAGCATGACCGAGGCATTCATGCATGTCGGTTGTGAGGCTTGAAGCCGCGTACCCGTATTCCTTTATTTTCGCAACCTCATCCGGCAAAGCCGCAAATTCTTCCAGGAAACCATTGCCCAGAGAGGCCTGGTCGTATGCATAGGTTATGTTATCCATGGTCACCGACTTGGAACCGTATTCGCTGCGGATCCAGTTCGCATTCGGCAAATTAATCCCGATCGGCGTAGTCGGGTCGCATTCCCCACCAAGCTGGGCCACCGTGATCACCTTGGCTGTAACACCTTTCACTTCCTTTTTTTTGTATTGCGGATCGGTAGGTGAATTCGTCTCAAAATACAGCGCATTGCCGCTGATGATCATCGTACGCTTGGTAGCCTCCAGGTTCTTGAAATTCACAACCGACTCCCAGGTGGCTTTCATTGCCATAGGATCACCGTATGATTCGATGAAACCGTTCACGAAATCCACGAGGGCATCCAGGTCCTTGACCCATAGCACATTGTACTCATCCCAGGCGACCAGGCTTCCGGTTTTATAATACTCTATCAGCTTTTCCACAGAAGCCTTCTGCCCGGGCGTTTCAGTGAGGGGAAGCGCCAGATTAAGCCAGTAAACGATCTTTTCAATGGCCGGGGAATATAATCCGCCCACCATCCAGGGCAACTCTTTAATTTTGCCGTTCTCCTTAACGAGCCTGGAATTCAAACCATAGGAGATCCTTGTATCCTTTTTAGCTTTGCCATCAGCCTCTTTAAGTTTTGTATAATACTCCTCGGCTTCCTTCTGGTTCACCCCTTCGTAGAAATTACAGGCCGAAGCAAGCACCAGGTCTTTTGAGGGATCCAGGGAAACCCGTTTGGATGCTACCGAAGGATCGAAGATGATCTTTGAAATCTCTTCGGTGAACTGTTCTATTGTTTGCCCTTTGGCCAGGGGAAGGTTCCCTGTCCCGCTGGCTTCTAATGCCGACACAAAGAAATCTTTCGAAAACTCAGGCTGGGTCTTATCTGTGGAATAATGATGGTGAAGCCCGTTGTTGAACCACAGCTCCTTGAGGTAAAGTCTAAAATTTATAAAGTCTGCGGATGAGCGATCCCCTTTAAAACCTACGTAAACAGCTTCGCAAGTCTTGCGGACAAGCAGGTTGTATTTGCAGTTCTGGTCATAGGTGATGTCCCTGCCGCAAAGCGCTGCCTGGCTCAGGAAGTAAATAAGTTTTTTCTGTTTCAGGCTGAGGCTGTCGAAGCCCGGCACCTGGTATCTGAGGATCTTCGAATCGCCAAACTGTTCGGTGAGGTATTTGAACTTATCCTGGTTTGAAGTTTCATCTTTCTCAGGTCCTCCACAGGACATCATACTTGCCGCAATGCTCATGATAGCAATAATTGTAAGGGTTTTCATATAAATAATAATATTAATACCTTTGGATGAGGAAATGCAAAAATACGCTTTCTGCTGATGAGGAAATTCCTTCTTTTGATATTTCTGCTGCTTATTGTTACGGCCGTAGTGGTGTTTTCAATCCCGGCTCTGAGAACCATCATAGTGAACCCCTTTCTCAGGAATCAAGCGCTTTCCATGGTTAGCCCCGGATCTACCGCCGAACAGACTGTTTATACGGGAGAGGGCCATCAGCCTGCATCAAAAACATTCACTGAACCCGGAATTGAAAGGATCAAAACGGACCTGATCGGAAAACAGATACCGGGCTGGAGTTTTGACAGGATCACTGAATTTAAACAGGCAGCGATCACCAGCATTGCCCGTACCGATCTGAGAATTGATTTTCGTCTTGACTTACAGCTGCTGTCGTATAATGGAAAGGACGAAACGTATTACAACGCCCAGGTATTTGCGACCTACCTTTCGGGTGATGACGATTGGTACCTGGATAAAGTTGAAGAGATTTTCATTTCATTTGATGTCACCATCCCACCCGGAAGATGGGTGAGTATCAGTTCGGTTCCAGGCTGCAGCCTATACCCCGATACGAAGAACACGCTCTTATGGACCAGTAAATCCTGGGATTACGAGATCCTCAGCGGGCCCGGCATAGGTGAAGTAACCTTACCGGCAGTCAACAGCTACGAAGTCAAATCCAAAGCAAAACGTCCCGTTAAGACAAAGCTTACATTCCGGCCACTGCAATAATCTCCTGAGTCAGGGAATTAATGCAAAATGATCATTTTTTTAGTGTAGAATCCTTTCTTTGTCTGAATGATCAGGAAATAAAGTCCGTTCTGCAAGCTATTCAGATCTATTTTTGTCAGCTCACCGATGGCTCGTGTTTCGAACATCTTGTTACCGATGGAATTATAAATAGAGACATAGTCTATCCCGATCCTGCTTTCAAGCATCACCTGATCACGGGCAGGATTCGGATAGATCTTAAAGGACTCCTCCTCAACGGGTGTTTCATTAATCCCGGCCGGTTGCTTGCAGCAAACTTCCCCGATGATATTTATTCCCGGAAACTTATTAAGCGGGTTCATATTGATAATCAAGATATCATTGGGTAATCCCGGTTTCAGCAGGTTCGAATTGACAATGTTCAGCGGTATCAAAGTTGAATTTGTGTTACCGATCCATGTACCATTCAGAAGAACGGAAGTATAATCCCCCATAAGGCATAAACTTAAATAGGGACTCTGACATGTATCCGGAATAGTAAACAGATGAGTAAACAAAATAATTGTCGGAGTATTTACCGGCGATGTTGCATTGGATATCCATTGTGATCCGGTTTGAGGCGGCGCCCATCCATACAATGCAGGATTGGCAACAACGATTGCCTGTCCGTTACCCCACATACCCCAGTGGATATCGTAATTGTTTCCGTTTGTTTTACCTGAATAAAAAACATCAACGCTGTCTTTACAAGGGGAATCACATTCAGGAATAGGTTCACAATCTACCTGGAAATTATAGAAATGGCTCCATGAACTGGATTGATCATCAACCACGATAAAATAATGTCCGGGGGTGTATATGTCAGCGGTCATGGAGTAAGGAACGGCAGATCCAAGTTGCGGCAGGAATGCCATGATATTCTGGTGTTGAACCTGCCCCGGGTTTGGCCAGGAATTCGGTAAAGTGTTAAGTAGTAATATTTCCTCGGTTGTTGAATTTGAATTTGATTTAATAGTTACACGGGTGGGAGATGTGAGATTTAACGAATAAATTGCTTCCTTTCCGGGAAGAGCTACCGTACTCATAACATCAGCAGACAGTATTTTATTGAGATAGGCTGTATATCCCGAAATTGCAAACGGACATGGAATTTCCTGAATTGTATCAGCACAGCAGACCCATGCTTTTACATCAGCCACGGGATAGCTTCCTGCCTGATTGATCACTTTCACCTTCAGGGTATTTGATCCGGGACAGGACATATATTGTCCAGGTACTGTTACGATCCTTGTTGATGTAGTCAGGGATGATACAGTTCCGACCTGATTTCCATTGAGATAAACGATTGCACTATCAGCCAGGATACATAATTTAAGCTGGGGGACCTGATTTGGAGCACATGGACAACCTGCAGGTGAAACGAGGTTAAATGTATTTTCGTATATATACGTACCTCCTGTTGTAGGCATTGAAGTCCCGGTCCCTGCGATCCAATGTGTTCCTTGCAGGGGGTCAGGTATTCCATAGGACCCGGGATTTGTCACGATGCCTGCAGTGCCTGTCCCAACACCTGGAGAACTGGTCAGGTTCCATGCGGTACTGATCCCGGTATGAAGATAAGCTTTTGGCAAATTAGGATAATGGCAGGAATCACAATCCGGCACTTCGTCACATCTTACATAGAGGCCGAAGTTATGCGTTCCTGGCCAGAGATCATCGATCACGATATAATACGGAGAAAAACCGCTGTACGTGAATACTGCCGGATTATATATGTCACCGCAGGCGACGATGCCTGACATTGCGCTGGCAGGGGTTGGGATAGCTGACAGAACAAATATGCGCGTACTCGCTGAGCCGGATATCGCTGCTGTAACTGTATATGTGCCTGAAAGAGACAAGGAATACATGGCTTCATTCCCTGGACACACAGCAGGAGGGCTGCAGTTATAGTTTATGATCGTATTTGGAAATGATGTGCTCGATCCTTCCTCAAAAGGGCATGGTATAGGAATAATCTGGGGTGTGGAGTCCGGGATGCAGCAGACCCAGGCCTTAACATCGATCACAGGCAATGAACCGGCGGGATTATTGACATCAATAATCAGTTCATAATTTCCTGCTGTAAATCCCTGGTTGAATGTAAAGGTGGTAGGATTTATCACAGAATTAGCGGTTCCAAGCGTATATTGATTACTGCCTTGCTTGAGATATATTGTAGCATTATTAGCAAGCACGCAGCCAACCAATTCAAATGTTTTTGGCGGGGGACAAAGTGAGTCGTATATATAAAAAGGAATTTTATAACTATATGTTCCCTGGACAGATGGAGGAGGAAAAGATGATGAAATCCATTGAGAACCTCCCATAGGTGAGGAATAATTTAACGGAGTATTGACAATAACCGCAGCATTACCCGAAGGCGACAACCTCCAGTATGGATCATTTTGCCCCGGCCCCTGCCACATGCCGGTATGAAGATATTTAACAGGAGTCAAACAGGAATCACAGGAAGGAGCCGAAGGATTACAGTTAAACTGATCCTGGAGTAGTGTGGGAAGCCCCGCCTGGCATTGTTGGGGAGTATTTAATTGAACCGCGGCAGCATTAAAAGTTGCCGGGTATATATCAGGATTATCAATGCAGCCGACTAAATCACCGAATGTGTTAGGGTCAGTCCAACTGGCTACGTAAATTTTCTGATCCCGGGCTAATTGAAACTGGCCAATATCCAATGAACTGATCCCATTATATATCACCCTGATTTGCAGAGGTATACTTTGGATATCAGGAACGAAGAAAAATGTTTTTGTAGGTATATCAGACCCGCAGTTTGTCGCCTGGAGATCAGGAAATAAAAATGTATTCAGGTCAACCTGGTAAATCCTGTGTTTGGCATTATCGCACCCACAGTGATACTCACCTCCAATAAATAAATACCGGTTATTCGGAGAAAACTCCAGGCCATACAGTTCGCAATCCACGCATGAATCCTTCGGAAATTTTATTCTCCTGGGGTTAGTTAATTTGCCACTGTTTGGAGCATTTCCTGAGTTGTCAAAATCAAGTATTTCAATAATCCTGGCCTGGGGGATTGCTACAGCAACTTTTGTTCCGTCATGAGAAAACTTCATTTGCCCCTGAACATTGGCATAAGCTCCCTGATGCTGGGTCCCGATATTCGAGATTACAGGTGTCGTGGTATGTAAATTACCCGCAGGATCAATTTTATAAGCATAATAGTTGCAACCATTCTCCGGAGTCATATTGAAATCATGAACAAGAACCCAGAAACCACCACCGGGGATGCTGGTGACAGATATTTTTTCGGTGGATTTCAAGGGTGAGAGTTGTATGTTTTTAAGGTCAACCTCGGGGGTTGAAAGGCAATGTTTCACTGTTGTATAACGGAATCCTTTATAAGCAGGAGCGCCCTGGTCTATATTGGCTCCTTTATCTGTAGTGAAAATATAAAACTCATCAAAATTAGTCCCTGGTTTTGGTACAGCAATTGCCGACTGTGTTGAGCTCGGATCACCATATAAGCCATTGGCAGCACCGGTTACGAAATTATTATTTCCATCTTTGATAACTACGTTATTTCTATCCCAAACAGTAATCCCGTCAGAATAAAAAAGCAGGTTACAATGGTCATCATATGCCATGGTACATCCCTCGCCCGTATTAATTAACTGTCCATTACTGACCGGAGAAACTATCCCGGAGGTAAAATCCAATCCGGCCTTATTTCCAAAATACCATACCTGCGCATTCATCAGGATAGAACAGAAAATAAAGCAAAAAAGTAAAAAGATCTTCTTCATAGCTGCAAATTTAAATTTCAGTAAACTATCTTGTTTTGAATTAATTCTTCCATTGGATAATACAATTGTAAAGCAAATATCAGGACGATGCTGCGGAAATGAATGAACGGTAATAGTTTCTCATTGAAAGGCAGGTTTTGGCTATTGAAAGGCAGGTATTGGGATATAAGCGGGTTTATGTCCCCTGCTTTATGAAAACGAATACTTACCCTAAGATCCTTATCCTTTTATGTGCGCTCTGCATGATCGCAGTGAGCCCCGGATGCAAAAAGCAATCCTGCCTGTTATTTGCCGGTAGTTACCGCAGGAACGGAGAATGTGAAGGTACTTCCCTTGCCTGGCTCACTTTCAACCCAGATCCTGCCACCCTGCATCTCGGCAAACTCCTTGCATAAGATCAGACCCAGTCCACTCCCCTTCTCTTTCTCGGTACCCATAGTCCGTTTCATGCCTTCAATTTCGAACATATGTGGGAGACGCTCTCTCGATATCCCCACACCGGTATCATTCACGGAAATCCAGACCTGCTTGTCGCGAAGCAGGGCCGAAACTTCAACCGAACCATTCTGGGGCGTGAATTTAATTGCATTTGAAAGCAGGTTCCTGAGAATAGTCCCGATCAGATTCACATCGGCAATACCCCAATGGGTTTTTTTGATAAAAGACGTTATGGAAATCTGTTTTGCTTTTGCCTGGGTTTCAACCAGGGCAAGGGCATCCCCGACTTGTTTTTCCAGATCGATAACCTGGGGATTGAATTCTATGCTTTTGTTCTGAGTCTGAGCCCAAACCAACAGGTTTTCAAGCAAAGCGTAAGCCTGTTTGGATGCATTGCTGATATTCTCGATGAAACGCTTAATCTCGTCCTTATTAAAATTCTGAAAATCTGTGGTTAACAAGTCGGTAAACCCGAAAATCGTATTAAACGGGCTTTTCAGGTCATGTGCGATAATGGAAAAAAACTTGTCTTTGGAAGCGTTCATTTTCAGGAGCTGCCTTTCGCTTTCGGTAAGGTACTTCTGGATCTTTTCCCGGTTCTGAATTTCCTTTTTCAGTTCCTCGCTCTGCATGGTCAGCTTCTGATTGACGATCACGCCCCTCCTGTAAAAAAGCAGGATCACACCCATGGAAAGAGTGATGACGACAATAAGCGCCACCAGGCTTATGATCAGAAGGGAGCGGTTATGCAGTTTGGTCTGCTGGATTGTGGTTTGCTGTTTTAAGGTGGTTATTTCAAATTCTTTCTTTTCGGAATTGAACTGGTTCTGCAGCTCAAGGATTCTCGTTTTATTTTCAGCTGAACTCAGGCTGTCTTTCAGGTTGACATACTTCTCGTATACAGGGACAGCCTCCTTGTATTTTCCCTGGGATTTCAGGAGTTCAATCTTGTAAGCGTATACATTCCTGGTGAAATCAGGCTGGTTCCATTGAGCTGCAAGCGTTTCCGATTTTTGAATAAAAAAATCGGCTTTTGGGAAATCCTTAAGCTTGTTATAGGTGGAAGCAAGGCTTATGCTGCTATATGCCATACCTATCAGGTTGTTCGTCTCAAGTGTTTTCTTATAGATCCGTGAAAAGATCTTTTCCGCTTCCCCGTATTTTCCCTTGTCAAAAAGAAGGTTTGCCATGTTAAATTCCGTGATGAGCACAGTGCCATTATCGCCAAGCGAGGTATATATTTCAATGGCTTTCTTGTAATAATAATAGGCTGAATCAGGGGCCTGATAGCGGTAAAAAATTCCCAGATCGCTATAAAGCTTTGCCACCCATCGTTGATTGTTCAATTTGGTAAATAAGGCAAGGGAGGACCTGAAATACCGGGAAGCCTGCACGGAGTCTCCGCTTTTCTTTATAACCCAGGCCAGGTTTCGCATCGAAGAAGCCATTGTAAGTGTATCCCTGTGTTTTTCAGAAAGGGTAAGGGCTTTGTTCATATATTCCTGGGCCATGCCCAGATTGTCGAGATTCTCCATTACATTGCCCAGGTTATTGTAATACTTTACGATCTCAGAAGTATCATGCTTCTTCTCCGCATAGGCTAGTCCTGCAAGGTATTCCGACCCGGCCTTTCTGAACAAGCCCGTTCCGAGATAACGGGATCCAAGATAGTTGTGTGCCTGTTCAACAATAGCGCTGTCCTGTATGGAGTCGCCCAGCTTTATCGCTTTCTGCAACAGTATAATTGAAGTGTCGGTCTCCCCCTTCAGTGAATTCCAGTAACCCAGGAGTACCAGGGATTTCGCCTCCCATCTTGGGTCCTTTGCCTTTACAGCTTTAGAATGAAGCAGGCTGGAATAATAAAGCATGCTGTCGAGGTTTGCTTTGCTCGCCGCAATCGCCATGTCTTCAATTTTACCCCAATAAGCTGCCTGGGATTGATCAGTTTCTGAAGGATTGGGCCGCTTGCATGAGGCCAGACATATCAGGCATGAAAGAAGTAAAATGGATAAGCAGTACCTGACCATACCGATTTTTTTTCGTGAATATAAGGATTTTTTTTGTCTGCGGATGAGAACCAGCCGCTACCCTGCTTAATTTTCACTTTCTTTGCATCATGCCACTCTACCTCGCCTCTCTCAATTCGGGCAGCAACGGAAACTGCTATTACATCGGCAACGAAACAGTAGCCGTGTTCATCGATGCCGGCCTCTCCTGCCGTGAAACCGAGCGCAGGATGACCCGCCTGGGGTTGCCGGTTAAAAACGTTAAAGCGATATTCATCACCCATGAGCATACCGATCATACCCGGGGCGTTGAAGTGCTCTCACGAAAGCATCGTATCCCCGTATACATTACCGCTGCAACCCACCGCAGTGGACGCTTAATGCTCGATCCGGAACTGGTGAAACCCTTTACTGCCGGCATCCCGGTCCAGGTTGGCGAACTCAATGTAAACCCATTTCCCAAATGGCATGATGCCTCCGAACCCCATAGTTTTATCGTGAGTGCGAACGGCATAACAGCCGGCGTTTTCACCGATATAGGTTCAAGCTGCGAGCATGTAGCACACCATTTCGCACAATGCCACGCAGCTTTCCTCGAGGCGAATTATGATGAGGAAATGCTCGAAAACGGCCGTTATCCCATTTATCTGAAACGTCGCATCAGGGGCATGGAAGGACATCTGTCGAACGACCAGGCCCTTGACCTCTTTACAACCCACAAACCTTCCTGGATGCAGCTCCTGGTCCTATCCCATCTTTCGGCCGAGAACAACCGCCCCCATTTGGTACATGAACTCTTCAGCCGTCATGCCAACGGCACAAAGATCTTTGTAGCCTCACGTTATGAGGAGACCGGGGTTTTTTGTGTTTTCTGATGATAGGAGTATACGGGCAGAAAAACCACAAAGCCCATCTGTGCCCAAAAGTAATTCTTCCAAAATCCGATAATTATCCGTATCTTGTAGAAATACCAGAACTTACATTTTCTAACAGGACAAACGAAAAATGAAAAAAACCACTCTTGAATACAGGATGATGCTTGAACATAACCGCTTAAAAATCCCCAATGCAAAACTATTGACGGGCTCGCTAACAGGTTTATTTCCCATCATCCTTGATGGTGGAAGAACAACATTATTTATTGCCGATCTCACCAAAGAAGCGGAAACAAGAGAAAGGTATCAATTGCGCAGGGACAGCCGGCTCAATATCTTTATCAAGAAACCGAAAGTATAATCTTACATAAGCGACATCCTTCCAGGAAGTTTTGTATCATCAGGAGTTTCAGAGAATCTAAAATTTGAAATTTTGGGTTAATTAAACATATTGAAGATCAGTAAAACTATTTTGAAATGAACAGCAAGAGCATTGGGTCAATGGAGGGTTCACCAGTTATAAAAGTCGCTGCATTAATAATCATTATTGCAGGGGTGATTTATGCAAAATCTATCATCACTACCTTTTTACTCGCGTTATTCATAAGTATCATTTGTGCGCAACCCATTTCCTGGCTTGAGAAAAAGAGGATACCAAGATGGCTTGCACTTATCATTGTAATTTTGGGGTTGATTATACTTTTTTCCGGATTTGCTTTTCTGATCGGAGGAACAGTATCATCCTTTTCAAGCAATGTTTCAAAATATGAGTCTACTCTTACAGCAATAAGCAACTCTTTTATTCAGGTTTTAAATGAGAAAGGGTTAAAGATCCGGCCAGACCAGGTATCAAATTTCATTCAACCTGCCAGGATACTGGAATTTACCGCAAGCGCTGTTAATGGATTGTTAAATATGATGGGGAATACCTTCCTGATTTTCCTTATCATTTTATTTATGCTTATGGAATCCGGCAGTTTTTCTGTTAAAGCAAAAGCAATTCTGAGCGGATCGGATGAATCCATTTCTTATTTTTCTACCATAATAAAAAATATCCGTCACTACCTTGGGATAAAAACCTTAGTATGTTTATCAATAGGGATTCTTATCTATGTAGCATTATTGATCATTGGAGTCGACTATCCTCTGCTATGGGCATTGATTGCAGGGCTTATGAATTATATTCCGAATATCGGCTCCATCATTGCCGCTGTACCGGCAGTTCTCTTTGCCCTGGTGCAACTCGGATTAGGTGGCGCATTCTGGACTCTTGGCTCATTTCTGGTTATCAACAATGTTCTTGGAAACTTTGTTGAGCCCAGGGTCATGGGAAAAGGTTTAGGCCTGTCAACACTGGTTGTATTCCTGTCTCTTCTCTTCTGGGGATTTATATTGGGAACAGTGGGTATGTTCCTGTCAGTTCCTCTCACGATGACCATTAAAATCATCCTGGAACAGAATGAGAAAACACGATGGCTCGCAATACTTTTAGGAACCCCGGCTGAAGCTAAAATCTATCTTCGGCATAAAAGACTGCCTGATGAACAGCAACATAAGAAATAATCAATAAAGGAAATCAGCCTAATTCGAGCCTATATTACCATGGCAAATAATATTGCCATAAGTTACTGCAGTTTGATAGATATTTATATAACCAGCATATACTAACCAATTATCATAAGTGATAACAATTCCACTATCAAGTTTTCGGATGTTAGTATAGCTTTTACCTGTTGTTCCATTTACATTGCTTAGTGTCACAACAACAGGACCGCCACCCACGTTGGCGATTGAACCCAGGTTAATTGTTGCCGGATATAACTCGCCGGCAATAGCTCCTGTAAGCGTAATGGTTACCAGGGTACTTCCATTTACCCTTTTTTCAAATAATGCAGTTCCGGATACACCGAATCCACCTATAGTATCCAGTTTATAGGTTTTATTTGTACCGGTTATCACATTACCACCAATATCGCCCATCGCAAGAATTATACCGGGTTCGCTGCTGCTTTTAACGACTTTTATAAATCCGTCGTAAGCAATCAGCTGGGTGTAAGGCATCGCAGGTACAGCTGTTGAACTTTTACCGGTAGCGTCAACAGGATTAAGTTCTACAACAACGGTACCTCCTTCAACTGCCGAATTCATGCATAGTTCTGCCGGATGAGTGCCCGAAGGAGCACCTGTCAGCGCTATACTTATGGTAGTTAAAGTACTGCTTGTCTCGGTGAAAGTAACTGTACCGGTTACCCCGAGGACATCCTTTACCTTCAGACTATAAGTCGTGTTTCTGGCGGGAGCAGGAGTGGAATTATCTTTACTTCCACAGGCTATCAGCAAAATTAATGCTGCAAGGATTGCAAACCCGGAAATTACTTTTTTTGTGCTAGCCATGTTATAAGATATAAATGTATCTCCGCACCTGGCGGGACAGATGTGAATAGGTTTTCACAATCCAAAGGTAAGTCCTTTATTTTCGGAATGCAATACATATTTCCTCTAAAGAATTACAACATTCACAGATTTACCCTACCAGATTTAACTTTTAGGTACTGAAATTTCTTGAATTGTATTATTTTTAAGGTTCGAAAAAAATACGTTAAAAATTAACTTGAACAAATACCATGAAAAAGCTTAACTATCATGAATATTTGGCATTTCTGCTTCTTTTCGCAGCTTATGCTGATCAGTCACTGGATAAAGAAGAGATAATTAAAATTCTTGAATACAATACAAAAGATGAATATATCCAAATGAAACAATTGATCCTGACTATGAATGACCAACAACGGATTGATCTTATTCTTGAATACCAAAAAATCTTCCTTCTCACAAATGAAAAGATTGACAGCGCCTTACAAGAGATCGAAGCGGTGTTCCTCTCTGATCACAAATACCATCCAATTGAGAAGTTTTATTATTCATTTCTAAACAAATTTTTTCATAGAAATTAACACGGGATTATCCCATAAAACTGAGAATCCCCGTCCGGATTCACTTCCATTCACTTCCCCCATAGCACTGCTGCCAATCGATGATCACCGCCTGTGCATGAACAGCAAGTGAAAATAACAAAAGGAGGGGTGTAAGCAAGATCGAATATCTCATAAATTGGCTCACGAATTGAATGCGGCTGTTCTATTAAATCTTCATTAATCTAAAAATCTTGTTATTCTCAAGTTTTATCAGGTACATCCCCGGAGCAAAACAGTTTGTTGGGACAACCGTCTTTTCTAACAGGGTTCCTTTGAAAACAACCTGCCCTATTGAATTCAATATTTCAAATTTTATATTTTGTCTGTTCTCTTTTAGTTCAATAATTAATTCATTCCTTGCAGGATTGGGGTAAACCTGGATTGATCCCGGGTCCCCGACAGGCCCAATACCAACATTTGTAATCGATATTATGTTGGATGGTTGTGAGCTGCATATAGTTAAGGTTACAATAACATAATAATCCCCGTTGGTAGTGACGGTATAATTCTGGTTGGTTGCACCAATTATCAAACCGCTTTGATTATACCATTGGTTGCCGGATGCAGCGTCAGAACTTAAAATAAATCCATTCGCGGTTATTGTTGGCGTAGGTGGCGTTTCCGGTTGGGCGTCAATAACAACATCGGCCGATGGTACTGAAGTACATCCTGAAGTTCCATCTGTTACTGTGAAGTTATAGGTGCCTGTTGCAAGTCCCGATATCGTAGTACTGGTTCCTGTTCCGGTAATACCTCCCGGGTTTATTGTCCAGGTTCCGGTTGAAGGCAAACCATTTAATAAAACACTGCCTGTTGCCGATGTACAGCTTGGCTGAGCAATTAGTCCAACTACCGGAGCAGAAGGTGTTGGTGGTTGGACATTGATAACAACATCGGCTGACGGTAATGAAGTACAGCCCGAGGTTCCATCTGTTACTGTGAAGTTATACGTTCCCGTTACAAGTCCCGATATGGTTGTACTTGTTCCCGTTCCGGTAATACCTCCCGGGGTTATCGTCCAGGTTCCTGTCGGCGGCAAACCATTTAACACAACACTTCCTGTTGCCAACGTACAGCTTGGCTGGGTAATTAGTCCAACTATCGGAGCAGAAGGTGTTGGTGGTTGGGCATTGATAACCACATCGGCTGATGGCAATGAAGTACAGCCTGAGGTTCCATCTGTTACTGTGAAATTATATGTGTCTGTTGTAAGTCCTGAAATGATCGTACTGGTTCCTGTTCCGGTATAGCCCCCGGGGTTTATTGTCCAGGTTCCTGTTGCCGGCAAACCTGTTAAAGCTACACTTCCTGTTGCCAGAGTGCAGGTTGGCTGAGTAATTGTTCCAACGACAGGCGATGCCGGAAGAGTGCAGGAATAATATACAGGCGTTTCCCAGAGTCCTCTTCCGAATGTTGCAGCTCTTAAAATACTGTTTTGCGGACTGGCAGCATAGTAAATTTCAATTTCGCCTATTTTCACATTGGGTAAACCTGTGTTAAAGGCAATCCAGTTATCAGAACCTTTTTTGAAATAAACACCAAGTTCGGTGCCGGCATATAACTGGACTTCAGTGGTTGATTGATTATTTTGAACTATCGCATAAGCCGGGATCTGGGGTAATCCGGTCGAAATATTGGTCCACGAAGTTCCGCCGTTTGCAGATTGATACACTTTATTTGCATTGTACCCACTCATCGTAACCCAAAGAGTGTTTGCATCATCATTCTTTATGGCTATATAAGTAATACTTCCTGAGCCCACAGGTAAGGTTCCGGTAATTTCAGTCCATGAAGTCCCTCCGTTTGCAGTCTTCCAGATCTTGTACGGGGAGGCAACATATAAAACCTGGGTGTTTGAAGTTGCAATGGCCATGGACCGGATTTTATCGGAATTGTTCATGGTGGAAATCTTTGTCCAGCTGGTACCCCTGTTTGTTGTTTTCCAGATATCGGCGTATCCTGCATACAATGTCAGAGGATTGACCGGGTCAATGATATATGGTGTAACCCATGCTCCATTTCCTGCGCCGGAAGGCTGAATCTGGGTGGCATTGTTCCAATGATCTGTTGTCCGGTCAATTTGTCCGTAAACGTAAGTGCCATATTGGATATTAACATTGGTATAATCAATCAAACATTCCATGCCATCACCACCTTTAACATCTTCCCAGATTCCACCTGAAAAAAGTTTAGTCCCATTATCCTGTAATCCGGTGATCGTTTCATTTGAAACTGTTTGCGAAACGCCAAGTTTATACATCTGGCTGATAACGATTCCGTTGGTTTTGTCTGTCCAGCCTGTTCCGTTATTGCCTGAAAAATAAACACCCCCATCGTTGGTTTCGAATAAATCGCCATTGCTCCGGAATGATAATTTATGTTTATCGGCATGAACTGCCGGAACACCATCTCCCCACCAATGATTGACAATGGACCAGGCAGTTCCTCCATTTGTTGAACGCCATGAATTTACGCCTCCGACAAGCAAGGTATTGGCATTTGAAGGAGAAACGGCAAGGCAAAGATCGTACCAGCCCTGTCCCCCGGAATCACCCCCATTAGAATTCCATCCTAATAAATTCAGGGTCGTTCCTGAGAAGACCTGACTATATGTAGCGCCGCTGTTTATGGATTTATAAATACCATACAGCCCGCTGGCTGAATTTACAGCAATAGCATAAACCCAGCCGGATTGATTTGCCGAAACCCCTAATTCTATTCTGTAAGCATTAGCATCGCTGAAAGCCTGCGTCCAGGAAGTTCCTCCGTTTGAAGAGACATAGATTGTACCATTTGTGGTTGAGCCGTAGAATGTGCTGAAATCCCCGGGCTTATATTCCATATCAATAAAATTATTAGAGGTAAGCTGGGTGTTCCAGGTGGTACCACCATTAGTAGTTTTATAAACACCGTTTGTTGTAGCAGCTATTATAATTTGATTATTACCCGGGTCTAACAATAAGCGGTTCACCATTTTATTGTCAGATAACTGATAGGTTATTCCGGTGGTATTCCATGTAGAACCGCCATTTGTTGACTTGAGCACACCAATACTGCGATTGTCCCAATGATCCTTGTCTCCGGTAGCTATATAAATTGTATTGGATGTAGCATAATCCGAAGGAATAACGATATCACTTACAGCAAGAGCGTCGAGAGTACTGGTGAGGCAAGTCCAGCTTGAACCGTTATTGGTTGTAACCCATAATCCGCCCGAAGCAGCGCCAATCCAGTACGTATTATTATCGGAAGGGTGATATGCAATACAATTTATACGACCGATCCCGGCATAGCCGCCGGGAGTACTATTTGTTCCCAGGCATATCCAGTTTGCTGAATTTGAATTTTCCGACTGGGGATTTGATCTCAAATATTCATTATAGACCTCCTGGGCCGTTTGTTTCGGGAATTCACCAGTTGTTGGGTTCATTTGGTTTTCCACTTCATACTCCCAACGTTGAAATTGTTTCCAGCCTGCTGCTTTTTTCTTAATTCCATTTTCAACATAATAGCCCTTGTCAACATTAAACGGGGCCCAGTATTCATTAAAAGCATTTTTGTAGTCATAAAAATTCAACTCTCCTTTAGATTTGTTCTGAGGTAAATTTTTTAACCAGGGTTGCGAATACAATATGGATGTAACAACCATAAATACCATTAACAAATAAATTTTTTTCATAAAAATAAAGTTTGAGTCTATTTCTAAAAATTGAAGAGAGGGTTTTATTGATCCGGTTCAGTGAATTCGTAAGTTAAAGTCCCTCAAATTTAAGAACAAATACTGGACAGTCAATGCCTGTCAGACGTTTTTATTAAACAATTTGTATGATCCAAATTGTTTATCGCTGCAAAATAATCTGATTGCTGGAAGTCATATCACTTTGGCCAACGGTCTGGATTTTAGGGAGTATTATACACAATTTAGATTAAAATAATTGGCTTCAGGCTTATTTAACTGTATCTTTGTTTTTATTTAGTCTATCTTAACTTCGCAACAAGCAATAAATGAATAAAATTTGAAATTATAATTAAGAAAACATGACAGGAAATATAACAACAACTCAGCAAAAGATGGTAGATTTATTCGCGCAGCACATGAACGCCGAATTAAACGGAGACCTTGAGACCACCATGGCAACAATGTCGGACTCCCCCCATCTTAATCATGTACCTGTAATGGCAGGTGGGGTTGGCAGGGAGGGAGTTCGCCAATTTTACAGCAATCATTTAGTTGGGAAATTCTTTCCGCCCGATGTTAAAATAACGAACATTTCCAGCACCATTGGTGACCATCAGATTGTAGATGAACTGGTGATCAGTTTTACACATACAATTTCGATAGACTGGCTGCTCCCAGGTGTTCCTCCCACGGGTAAGCCCGTTGAATTGGCAGTAGTTGCTATTGTCGGATTTAAAGATGATAAAATTTCACACGAACATATTTATTGGGATCAGGCAAGTGTTTTGGTGCAAGTTGGTTTACTGGACCCAACAGGTTTGCCGGTATGCGGAGCGGAAAGTGCCCGCAAAGTACTTAATCCGGAATTGCCCCCACGTATTATGTAGCATTATTAAAACATTATAGCAAGTCTGAATCTTCAACAAATTACATTTAAATTCAAAAATGAAAATGAAAAAGTTAATAGCAATTTTTGGAGTAATCCTGTTTACTTCATTCCTAATTTCATCCTGCGGCCCCAAGAAAACCGATGAACAAAACGCTGCAAGCGCTACAACATTAAATGATACTAAATTCAAGACCGAACAGGAACTGCATGCCGCTAACGATTCACTGTATGCTGCACTCAATGCAATGTTCACCGGTAAGCTGGAACCAATGAATAATCTTTGGTCGCATACTGATAATGTAACTGATATGGGTCCTTTCGGTGGCCGTCTTACAGGTTGGGAAGCTGTGGGTGCAGAATTTAACAAGGAAGCCGGTATGAGACTGGGAGGCAAGATTGTTTGCAAAGAACTGCACATTTATGCCGGAACAGATATGGGATATACGGTCTGTGTAGAAGAAGGTGAAAATATGAGTGCAAAAGGCAAACCTGTGTTGGTGAGCCATAGGGCAACAAACATATTCCACCTGGAAAACGGAAAATGGAAATTGGTTCATCATCAGACAGACCTTTCGCCTCAGTTGGAGAAAGCAACTTCAGAGGCAAAAAAACCGTCATAACCCGGTGAAAACCACGGTCTTTCAGTCAGTTAAGAATTCCATCTACTTTGATACCACCATTTTTTTAACTGCGGAATAATTTCCGGCAATTAACTGATAAAAATAAATGCCATCCGGCAGATTGGAGCCATCGAAAACAACCGTATGTAATCCGGCCGGGGCATCGGCATCAATCAACGTTTGCATTTCTGATCCCATATTGTTGAATAGTATCAATTGCACATGATCTCTTTCAGGAATTGTAAAGTTGATCTTCGATTCACCGGTTATTGGATTGGGTTCGTTCTGTCCAAGGCTATACCCGTCGGTATTCCGGGTCAAAAGGATACCATTCTCTCTGAATGGAGAACGGATAACAGTATATGGTCGCATCATTTCATTATCCTCATGATCCAGGATGTGGCAATGCCAGACGTAACCTGGTCCTATGCCAGGGTCAAAGCCGAATAATAGTGTATTCGGGGCTGCATTCACCGGTTTGTCAGTCGGACAAAACCGAAGGATGAATGTTGTTAACTGGCCCGGGAAGCATTTAAAAGTATCTTTCCATCCCCTCTCATCAGGGTCAGCAGGCAATACGGCTCCATAAGTAAAACCTGATGTCGCCGGATTGCCGCCTAAAGCGCCGTCTGTATTCGGGTAGTTATATGCGTTGGGAGGCCCTTCCCCTCCTATCCAGTTAGATCCGGGGAAGCCGTTGTTATAGGCTATCATATACAGCGAATCATGGAAATTCTGGCGGCTGACGAGCTGGAACTGAACTAGATGTATGTGAACAGGATGTGCATCCTCGGTGAGATTGGCAATCTGCCAGATCTCCGATGTGCCTTCAACCGGTTTCTCTGTAATTTCCCCGAATTGTCCGGGACCTTGCATGGAATCAAACCGGGAATTGTTAACAAGGATCAATTCGGGACCACCAGGTCCTTCAGATTCATTCAACGTCAGTTCCCTTTTTACAACAGGAATCACATTGAGGTTTCCTGCAAAATCGGTAAGCTTTACCAGAGGAGTTGATCGTAAATCTGACGGAATATGGCTATTATCTGTACCAGGATCATTTGGATTTTCAGCAGAAACCATTCGTCCGTTCACGACAAATTGCATAATCCTTCCATCATATAACGAATCCGGCAGATCACCCGTAGGATAAGGCCGCCTTGCATTGGTCACAAGGGTCCATACAGATCCCGGTGCAACAGCTGAGAAATCGATAACAACCTCAGCTCGTTCACTGGGAGCCAGAAAAAGCGCCTGCCCTTGCGCAGGGTCAAAGACAACAGTTGAATCCAGCAATCCGCCATCTGTTGCTATTTGAGTGATGACCGGACCCGGAGCACCGGTGGTAATATTTTTAAGCCACATATTAAGGAAGCTGGCGTTACAGGCATCGAGAATGCGGAAACGGTATTTACGAGGTGCAACACTCAGGTAAGGCCAGGTTTTACCGTTCACTGTCATGAAAGTTCCGAAAAATTCAGGCGTCCAGAAAGGATGGACTTCAGGGTTTGGAGGATCGATCGGCCAGTAAAGGCCACCGTAGGTGTCAAACATCCTGTCCTGGATGGCAATCTCGATTTCAGGAAGGTAGGGATTGGAATTAAAAGTACCACTGGTCCCTGCCGGGGCAACTTCCTTTACAAGGTCATCACCCGACCATCCGGGCAATTGATCAGCCTCTTCATCAGGACCCCTGAGAAAATAAAACCCTGACAGGCCGGCATATACATTTAAGCGGGTTGCGCCCATCGGATGATCATGGAACCATAAAGTTGCCGCTTCCTGTGAATTCGGATAATGATAAACAGAATCAACGCCCTGTTGAAAGGAAGACCCTTTTAAAGCATAGCCGGGAGTGTACCATGTATTTGGCCCTCCATCTGAAGTTGAAGATACCTGTGCTCCATGCAGGTGAACACAAACAGGAACAGGTCCTGTATACGGATCATGCATAACATTCCCGGTGACCAAGGGTGCTGCCCACATAATGCTTTGGTCGACAGCAAGATTGACAGCAGCATAGGTTTGCCCGACCAGCCCGTTCCTGTATGTTACGTCGAGAGGATTACCGCGTTGAGCCTCAATGGTAAATGAGGGCCATAAAGGTGGTGTCCAGGTATTCCCCCCATCTTTTGAGATACTGTATGTCCAGAAGTTTGCAAGACCGGTACCCGGATTTGCAGGCCCTACCGTGCCATTGGCAAGTACTGTACCCGTGGAAACCGCTATTTGCTGATGAGGAACGGTTTTAATTATAAGTTGTCCGCCAGCCTTTGCATCCAGTCTTAATCCTGCAAAGTGAGGCAATGGATCGACAAACTGCGGAACTGTGGAAGGGTCCAAGACAGTTTGGGTTGAACCGGGAAGCTGTCCGAAAGATATATTAACCCCATATTGAAATATAATCAATGTCGCTATTATAATTATTAAAATTCTTTTCATCTGTTTATTATTCTAATAATTTGTAAATTAAAACTTAACAAAGGTATTGTTAATTCAATCTAAATAAAAATAAAAAAATCAGTTTGCGGCAAAAGGAGAAAAAAAGACTTCTGCTGCACCTTGAATTACAATTTTAATATTTGTGTGATCCTGCTACATCGGCAACGGGTGTAACGCCATGTATGCTCATTGTGTGAAGGGTTCCTTCATGGTGAAAGCCGGCGACAAGGTGAAAAAAGGTCAGCCTTTAGCGCTGCTGGTCAATTCGGGGAATTCCGATGCACCTCACCTCCACTTCGAGATCGGTCATTTATTACAATACTATGAATGAGCAAAAGCGTGTGATATCGTTTGAGTGAGGTTAATTTTTCTCAATTAACGCATATCTTTCCGATAAGTATCTCACTATCAACCAATACTTTTACAAAATATATTCCTCCTGGCCTGGTTGTCAGATCAAGGCATATGCTGCTTTTAAAAGTATTTGTTTGAATGATTTCCCCTTTTATGCTATATAGTTCAATAACCGCAAGCTTGTCCTTTAGCTTATCTAATGCTATTGTTACCAGCCCGTTCGTTGGGTTTGGGAAGATCATGACACCGTCATTTTTCCCGTTTATCTTTTCGATCGAAGTATGCGGAGTCACTGTAATTTTAAAGGTTGTTGAAGCAGATGCTCCGGCAGTATCGGTAGCCGATAGCCAGATATTCAATGTTTCGATGTTTGAAGGTGTGCCTGCAAATGTTCCTGTAATTGTGTCAAATGCCAACCATGCAGGTAAGGGATTTCCGCTGGTAAGTTTTGCATGATAGGTGAGTGTGTTGTTGCCGTCATCATCGATAAATGTGGTGTCGGGGATTGTGAAAGTGAACAGCTCGCCCATCGCAGCTGACTGGGAAGAGATGGGGTTTTTTACATAGGGAACAAAATTAGTGTGCATGAGACTATCGATGACATTGTCAACCCGAACCCAATATATATATGTGTCAGAATAATTTGGATTAGTTCCTGCAGTGTAAAACAAGTATTTATTATCAGAGGATACATACGGACCCCATGCTCCAAGTCCAAAGTTTATCGTAGGACCTAAGCTTTTAGGGTTCGTCCAGTCCCCGTTACTTTTATAATAGCTTATGTATAAACTCGTTACATATCCCGCGTATTTAGCTACAATCATAAAAGATTCATCCTTTGCAACGAATAAATCCAAATCATTTAAATTGGAATTCAGCGGCAGTCCTAAACTTACAGCAGTGGTATCGGAACCATTGATATGTAATTTGCACCAGTCTGAACCGCCTATGCCCGGATTTGAAATTGATGAAACATAATAATTTCCATTATTGGTTTCCTGTAAATAATGTGCTGAATTCAGGTTGTATAAAATTCTTTGCGGATTACTCCAACTCGTGCCATTTCTAACTGAAAAAAGTGTTTGATAAGGTATACTGTTATTTTGAAAATACATTGTATCTCCGGTAATCGATAATCCGGGAGCTATATAACCCTGAAATAGCTTGAATGGACCTGTCCAATGACCGCCGGAATATTTATAATACTTAATTGTATCACCTGCGGTAGGATAATAAGAATGCACTTCAGAATAATAAATTTCCTTGCCATCGCCGGAAATTGCGATTCTTTCGGCAGCAAATGATCCGGTGTTTACGAACAGATTAAATCTTACCGGAGTATTCCCGGGAGGTGTCTGCCCGAGGTAAAGGCTGTCAGTGGGTATTGGCTGTGCAGATATAAATCCCCCTGACAATAAAATAAGCATTAATGACAGTACTGATGTTTTCATGTTGCAAAAGATTAATAGTTATTAATTTTTTGCACAAAATAACTGAGAAGAATTTCCCATATCGACCTGATACGTGTAAATGGACCATTTTCGGATAAATATTTTCGCTTAGACAACGTTTGAGGTTTTTGATCATGTTTTTCTTAATTTTTTTATTATGCCCGCATTTAACCAATATATATCTCCTTTTATCCCATTATGCCTGATAAAAAACAAGTATTTCCCATCCGGTGAAAGAAACGGACCATATTCATTCGCCTGGGTGTTTATCAGATTTCCCATATTAACTGGTTCTGTCCAGGTTCCATTCTCATTGAAGCTTATAAATAAATCACTATTGTTTGCACCTGCTGTTCGTACCGATGGAAATATGATATAGCTCTCATCAGGTGCAATACATGGATCTCCAGCATAGCCTCCGTTTACATTTATCACATTTCCGATATTACTTGCTTTCTCATATTTTCCATGGTCTGGTTTTGCGAAATAAATATCAACCATCCCATACCCACCGGGCCGGTTCGAGGCAAAGTAAATTGTCCCGTTTTTAGATTGGCGGAAAAAAAATTCCGTGTAATCTGAATTTATGGGAGTTTCCAGTTTGACAGGCTCAGACCATCCGTTTTTCAACTTATTGACATAATAAAAATCCCTCCTGTTCTCTTTCGTCTTCTTATCCCTGTCAGAGGAAAAGTAGAGCTTTTTCCCGTCATAAGAAAAGAAGGGTTCGAGGTTGTTAAATACTTTCGAGAAACTGGCGGTGTCAGGTTTAGTCCATTTATTTTTAACATATTCACTGAAAAATAATTTCTGAGAAGAAAAATTCCCATTTGTAACTGTAAAAAAAATCATTCTCCCGTCCGGGGAAAATGCTCCGGTGCCTTCAACCCTGTTATCCAGGCAAATAATTCCCGGAGCAAAAATTTTTGGTATCGTATCTGGCGGTGTCTGGCCGAGGTATAAACTGTCATGAGGAATTGTTTGTGTAAAACCGGCGTTAACTAATATTGAAATAATAATTGCAAAGCGAAGTGTTTTCATATTTTTTATTTTAAGTTTTACGGTCTGTTTAAAAACAACGCCCAACGAATGAGGCCTTGAAAACAGGAATAACAATTGTTATTTATTCTCCAGATAATTTACTGCAAACCGGATCCAGTCTTTAACCGATTTATCCAGGTAGATATCGGGTTGTATTCCGATATTGTCTATCGGATAATCGGGGAGCCTCATGGATCTCCATGTTGGCATCATTAGCTTATAGTTTTTGCATCCAAAATTGAAAAAACTCGCAGTTCCGTAATCCAGTGCTCCATAGGTTGGGGTTCCCAATACTTTTACCTTTTTGCTTTGCCTGGCATCCAGCAGAAAAGCCTCTCCCGAACTGGCTGTTCTGCGATTTGCCAGGATAACAACCTGCTTTGGGCTGCGTTCTGCAAGTTTTACTTCATTTATGTATATATCGGTAGTATCGGTATTTACAAATTCACCCATTTTCCCTTTAAATATGTTTATCCATTCTTTAGCCTTTTTCTTACCTTCCTCATCATCATACCAATCCTGGATTCCATCAATTAAGGTTTGTGTAACCAGGAATTCCATTCCTAATCCCCTGACATTATTTGTAAGAATGTATGGGAACAGCCCTTCATAAGCATCATACGTGCCTCCCGGATTATTCCGTATGTCAATAATTAAATTCTCGCTGCTTTCAATTGCCTTCCTGTTATCTGCCAATAATTTCTTAATACGTTCAACATAATTATGTTCAAAGCTGGATAGGCAAAGCAAAGCCGTTTTTTCTGATACCTTTTTAAAATAACATCCTTCAATCTCGTATATTTTCGATTTGATCTCATTTTCCGACAGGTTCGGCTTTGGCCATTCTTTTATATATTTAGAGGAATTAAAATACAAGATCCATCCATCTACCAATTCATAGGTTTCTTCCGACAAAGAGTGATCCCTCAAATAGTAATTTGCCTTTCCGTTTTCGAATAACCTGAATTTGATTTCATCAACTTTCCAGTAGGCCGTGTCAGCCTCTATAATAAATCCCTGGTATTCATTGTTCAGCTTAACTATTCCAACTTTATAGACAGCATATCTCCAAATCCCTTCCATTGGATCGGTTGTGTTGAGTATACGCTTTTGAAATTCTTCCGGGCTGATGGTGACCTTGTTACTTTGCTTTTTGTTTTGCTGGGCATTTTGCCCTGTTTCAACCTGGAATATGCTAATATGCCCGTCTTTAAAAAATTCTTTATACGCTCTCAATAATTCGATGCAAGCAGAATCGTGGGTATTCCGTGCCTTTATAAGCAGATTCTCTTTATAATTATTATATACCGGCTTATCTTTTGTTTTTTCGTTAAACCCCGGGTATTCGGTTTCTACTTTTTGGATTAATTGTTTTAAAGCCTGATCACAATTACAGTTATCCTGTGCACAGCAATTTGAAACTAAAAAGAAGGAAATAAAAAAAGTCATAAAATTTTTCATAAGCTTACAGTATTATATTTAAAGCTCTTAATATGAGTATTGTCTGTTGTACTTAAATCAGGTCTAAGATTTTTGATGGTGAAGTACCCATTGTCAGTATTCAAATCCATTTTTATCAGTTTGATGACACAGAATAATTCTTGTACAGATCAAGTTTTCATAATTTTCAGGTCCAATCAATATTTTTATTTGTATTCATCCATGTGTGCTTAGGGAAATCTTTAGCCTATTGAATGCAAATTTTGCTTACCGAAATCTCATCATCAATAAGCAGTTTGAGAATATAAATCCCCTTTGGATTGCCGGTCATATCCATACGAATACACTTGTTGAATGTACCGGTCTTTATGACTTTCCCTTGCAAATTGTACACCTCGGCAATTGCGGTGTTAACTGCTGTTGACTTCAGAGTCAGATTTATCAGCCCGCTTGTCGGGTTTGGAAAGATCCTGACAGTTTGTCCTTCCATTTGATCAATTGCAGTCGGATATCCTATTATAATTTTGAATGTTGTTGAGGCGGTTGCTCCTGCTGTATCAGTAGCTGTTACCCTGACATTCAGGGTTTGGGTTTCAGATGGCGTTCCTGAAAATGTGATTGTGCTGTCGGTAAAAGTTAACCATGATGGTAAAGGACTACCGTTGGTAAGTGCAGCACTGTAGGAAAGTGTATTATTGCCATCATCGTCAATAAACGTGCTGTCGGGGACAGCATAATTGAAGAACTGCCCTACAATGCCTGTCTGTTCAGGAATCGGATTTTTAACATAAGGTACAAAATTGGTATATTTAAGACTATCGATAAAATCCGATCCCACCCAATAAATATCATTATTCGACACATATGTCATATACAAATTATCGTCGGTTATTTCAGCCCCGTTTTCAGAGGTTGAGGTGTTTATTATGTTTCCGAGATTCTTTGGATTGGTCCATGTACCGTCATTTTTTTTGTAGGAAATGTATAAATCAGTGCTCCCGAAACCGCCGGGCCGGGAGGAATTGAAAATGAAGTAGCTCTCGTCGGGCGATACGTAAGGATTGCCCCATGCCATGTTTGGATCGTTGAACATGGAGGGCAAAACAATTCTTGGCTGGTAAGCGCCATTTTGGTATTTTGAATAACATATTTTCCCGGCGGAGTTTTCAAAATAAACAGAGCTATCTGCCACAACGCAAGGATGGTATTCATCCTGGGAGGTATTCAGCGGGCTTCCAAGGTTAACAGGGTCACCCCAGACCGATCCGTTTTTTTCGCTATAACATAAATCGGCCCCTCCTACCGGATTTGGTGGATTATAAGCGTAATAATAAACCCGCTGGCCACCGGTTGAATAAATAGCTTCCTCGGCCGATCTGGTTAATGAAAAAGAAACAGTATCAGGGCCTGTCCAGTGGTTATTTTCATATTTCATGATCATCGTGCGCTTATTTGGCCAGTTCCCAATGGCAAATAACATTTCATCCCCATCCGGCGAGATAGAAATGCCATATTCAGTTCTTCCGGTCAAGGATATAATTCCCTGGGCAAAAATCCGGGGAGTGTTACCGGGAGGTGTTTGTCCCATATATAAACTATCGGGAGGGATTGTTTGTGCGGATAGTATAACTCCAAATAACAGAATAAGGATTGAGGTCACTGCTGATTTTTTCATATTACATTTTTTAATTATGTGAATCAGCTGCAAATTGACCCAAAAGAATTGTCTGAATCGACCTTTTGCAGGTTAATGGACCATTTATTTCAAATTATTGATTCGTAACCTGCAATTTTAACAGTTTTTTGTTGAGAATTTTCTGCGGTTTGATCTTTCATCGGATGTTTGTTATTTATTCAGTTTTTTGAGTGCATCCTTTGCCCGCCCGAAATCAGGATTGATGCTGAGCGCTTTGTTGTAATTTTCCTTAGCTGATTCCAACTCTCCTTTTTCCTGGTATAGATTGCCAAGATACCAATAGTAATGCTCGGAGTCAGGATACAGGCTGATAATGATCTGTCCGTTCATCGTGATGATGACCGGGTAGGTTTTACCCGATCTATCATACCCTTCGGGCAGATGTTCCAGTTAGGTGACTTCACCGCCGAGTACGGTGGATTTGAATTTCCGGTAATTTCCGACAGAAACCAGGTCCTGGGCGCTTAGGTTCATGTGAATCAGGCAAGTAATCAATAACAGGTAAAACTTCTTCATTCCGCAGGTTTTTAGTTATATCGCTATTACAATTGTTATTCTTTTATTTCAAACATTGACCCGCTCTCTGTGGCCACCCTGTTATAAAAATCAGCTAAAACCGTCATATAGCTTTCAAGCGTGGGATACTTATTCCTGTTTTTTTCATAAACCCCTAAGGTTTCAACAAGTCCTTTCATCCAGAAAAAACCTCTTCCAAAGTCAGATATCAATTGGTATTTGGCTGCTTTACCATCGGGGTTGTGTTTTAACAAGTACCTGATGACAGAAGCCCTGACCAAAGACTCATTCATCATGGTCTGCCAGCTGGTATAATGCTGGTTTCCCATACCCGCTTTAACAAGGTCGAAAAGCTTTGTACCGGAATTCTCAAAATCCTTTTCATATTTTGCTGTCAGATGGTTTACATAGGAGTGGTTAAATTCGTGAATAATCGTTGGCAGATAATCATCAACAGTATAAAGAGGTTTATTTGTGCTGTCAATGGACCAGGTTCCCATGATGGCATAAGTGTCTTCCTTCCCGTCGGGATATTTTACTTTGGGGCCAAAATTGCTTCCTCCAAGGCCCATTCCTATTATGATATTCAGGCTGCCTTCAGGTTGAACCCCATAATACTGGTTGTACCAGTTTACATCCAGGGCTTTGTAAACAGGCATGAATTTTTCCTGCGCGATACCATACAAACTTTCATGCTCTTTGAAAAAGGCTTCACATTTGGCATCCGTGTAAAATTGCTTCAGTAAGCCGGCGAATTTATTAGCATTGTCTTGCCCCCACCTGCCTTCCGGGACCTTTGATGAAAACGTAACAAGCGGATCCAGTGACGGAGGCTGCGAAAGATAGATAGCCATGTACATCACAGCATCAAAACTCACCCCGTTTTTTTCGCGCATTTCAATAGCAAATGCAATGAGAGGATGATCCTTGTATTTATCAAAGTGGCTGTGGATATCCGAAACGTAGCTTTTGTAAACATCATCATTGTATTCAAAATTGCCTGCAAGGCGAAAAACAATGCTCAGAAGTTCTGTCCGCCTGTCAACTTTCGGCAAAGGATAATGACTTGACAAATCCTGACTTTTTGTTTTGGACTCCTGCCCGAATATCAGTAAAGAGAAGAAAACGATACAAATAAATAAAATGGTTTTTTTCATGGCCTGAAAGTTTGGATAAAAGGTTAATTCCGTTGCAAATAAATCAATTGGTGAAAAATTCTAAATTCTTTTTGCGGTTATACTGTTTGCTCCGTCTTGTTGTATTTCCATTCCTTCAACTTTTGCTCCCGATTTATTAAAGATCACTTTAATATTTAACTGTTCAGAAGAAAATTGATCATCACTTTCAGCAAACAGATAAAAAGGAGCCTGCGATTGTATTTCGAGGGATAATTTATTTCCGGCTTTTTTAATGATTATTTCGCCGGTTTTATCAAAAACATACTTCCCTTCATATGCATTCAAGGTTTCATCCTTTATATCATACTTTTTAATTTCCCTGGTAAAACGATCGGGCCAATTGTTTTCCAACGCTACCGATCGGATCACTTCATACATCAGTTCGTAATCATTGCTGGAATTTATCATGACAACAACTCCTTTACCCAAATTTTTGTAACCGAAGAATAATGATTGGAATCCATCATTTCCGCCTGCATGGGTAAACAACAAAGAATCTCCCCTGGCATCCTGATACAGCCAAAATCCCAGGCCAATGCCGGTCGCATCGGTGTTCTGCTGTGTAAGCATCTCATTCACACTTTTGGCACTGATAAAACCTGATCTGCCCTGAACAGCTTTTTGAATTTCTATGATCATTTTCGCTAATTCCGAGGGATTGGTCCAAAGACCTGTCGCTGCCATCTCGGGATGAATGTCACACCCTCCGTTTATTGGCTGATAATCCAAAACATACCCCGTGGCCGCCAATGGCAGTTTTGATTTTGAGATGGGTTGGTCAAACGTGCTCGATTTAAGATTCAGTGGAGACATAACCAGACTATCCATGATTATATTAAACGGCCGTTTGAATTTATCTTCCAGGACTAATTGTGCAACGATAAATCCTCCTCCCGAATATCTTGCATGTGTACCTGGGAAAATATTTACTTTCACGGGTAATGAATTAGCCGGCCAGGCTCCATCCAATATTTGTATTGTTTTTGGTCTGGCTTCCTTAATGGAATATCCGCCAAATCCACTTACTGTCATACCGGCCGTGTGACTTAAAAGCTGCCTGAGTGTCACTTTTGGCTGCCATCCGTTATTCGAAGGTACTTTCCATGATTTCAGATATAAATTTACATCGGCATCCAAATCGATTTCATTCATTTCCTTCAATTTCATAAAGGCGATTGCAGTTAACACTTTACTGATTGAGGCGGCCTGAAAAAGTGTGCTTTGTACAACTGGCTCCTTTGTACTTACATCCTTATCTCCAAATCCCCGTGCCCATTCAATTTCCCCATTATTTATCACGGCAATACTAATTCCGGGTATTTTATAATAAGCTAACCTATTTGCCAGAGTTGCGTTTTTGCAGGAAGTCCAGAATTGTCCTGCAACTTTCAGATTTTCCGTTATTCTTTTTATTTTGCTTTCCGTTTCCCTGGAGTATTGAGGATTTCCAATGGTGCTGTTTGTGATTGACATTCAAGCACGATCATCGACATTAGCAGGCAAATAAATATTTTCATTTTGTTCCTGATTTAATTGTTAAGGTATTACCATGAAAATGACCGTTCGCATTTCGATTTGTTACAAATGCTGTCGATGTTTCGATCAGCCAATGGCTTTTGACCGGTATTCGATGGGAGTCAGGTTGGTAAATAATTTGAACTGATTATTGAAAGCTGACTTTGAATTGAACCCCACCTGGTACAGGACTTCAAGGATAGTGAGGTTACTGTGTTTCTCATCAGCCAGAATCCGCATGCTTTCCCTGATGCGGTATTCGAGGATGTAGCTTTTAAAATTCTTTTTATAAGTCTCGTTGATGATCTGTGAAAGTATCCTGGGATTCACTGAAATGTCTGTTGCAAGGGATTCAAGTGTAATGTCGGGGTTTAGGAAGGGTTGTTGGGTCTCCATGTAATGTGACAGTTTCTGCAGGTATTCTGATCTGTCATCCGCCTTGAGCTTAGTGTTTTTATACTTCGCAATGATGTAATATACGTCGGGCTTCAGCAGAAGGAAGAACATGATGGTGCTGATGAACAGAAACGCCACCAGGGCATAGATGCTTGCAGTATAAGCACACCAGCCCGGCTTTTTGACGATCATATAAATAGCGAATGAATTGAGGTTTATTATCCAGATAATGATAAAACCAACAAGCAGTATCTGAAGCCAGGGATGCTGGGCGGATATCAGGATATTCTTATAAAATCCTTTGAAGCTGATCGTTGTTGTCTTCATGCTTAAGAGGGTGAGGACGATATACACCAGGTTATGCGCCAGGATCAGGATGGTGAAGTTCAGGTCCAATACCGACTCCCATATAACAAACCCATTCATAACCCTGTACGTCAACAGCAGGAAGATCACGGCCATAACGAAAGGTAAAAAGTGGACAGCTGAACGGGCATTGAACACATCCTTTTTTTTCAGGAAGGAATTCACGTAGAACCAGATTAGCGGCCCGGTGAGGAAAGAGGCCTGCCTGAGAAGGAATAGCGGTTTGTGCCAGTCAAGGAAATACTGAAATGCGAAAGAGCTTGTAGCAAACGAATAGAAGATCTGCAGGCCGAAGATCAGCAGCAGGCTTGCAAGTATCTTATTTTCAAGGATAAATCCCCTTTTATTGATGAAGAAAAACAAGGATAGTATCAGTGTGACGAACACGCTGATGACGGTAAGGATGTTAAACAGGGTCAGTGACATATCAGGATCAAATAGGGTTAATACCTTGCAAATGACGGTAATTCTGAAATTATGTTACAAAAATAATCAGCCCTCATGTGATAAGGAAATCAAATCGGTAAACCCTTGAAATTTTTCGGCAAGAAGGATCAAACACCGGATCATGGTTCCCGGTTCACGGTTCACGATTTACAGTTCACACTTACCTGATCTCCTCGATCTTACCTATGATCTTCGACAGGGCTTCACTCAGCTTTGTTTCGGGTGTGATGGTATTAAAATCGCCCCAGAAAGCATCATCACCCTGGTATGGCTGCTCCGAAAACACAACATTGGGTTTCAGTATCTCCTGTCTGGGAAATTTTATAACGCCTGCAGTATCAATATTACAGTTGGCGAGTTCCAGGAATGTATAAAAATTATCGGTGGACAGGTGGTTCTTTAAACGCGTTCTCAACTGTATATCGCAGCGCACATGACTGAGATAATACCTGCCGTTAAATGGCATATAGCTGATGGAATAACTGATCTTTTCGAGTTTTACGATCAGCCTGCTGCTTTTCTTCAGTACGAGGTCCCCGGCTGCAATATCGATGTAAGCGGGATTTATTTCGAAATCAGCGCCAAGCAATGCAAAACCCTCTTTCTCAATGTACACTGTTCCGGTATATAAGGGTTTTTTCAGATCGGGCTTTTGCACAAAGGTGATAGCATAAGCATCTTTGGCATTATAAGAAACAAGGTCAGAGTATCTATAGGTGTATTCGACAGGCGGTGTTAGATCAAGGAAGCCCGGGACATTTTTAACAATATCAAGCTGCAGGGCTGACTGAACACCGGCTTTAAGTTTCAGGAAAACGGTATCCCGGGGATTTGCATCCTTAAATTTTCTCGACTTCAGGAGTTTCACCTGGTCGGCATGCTCACCGGCAGTATAGGGTGATTTATATATCCTGAAAACTGCCTCCGAATAGCTGATGTACTTGTTATTTTTACGCACACCTTCACGGTAAAACGTTGTAAAATAAGCAGGATCAACAGCATAATTCAGCTTCCGCAGTTCCATTGCTTTCTCAATGATCAGGTCCGGGTCGATGTAACGGATGATCACTTCCTGGATTGAAATTACCCTTCGGTCAAGGAAAAGATCAACGTTTTGCTCGTTAAGCAGGCGAACCGGGATGGTCTGGCTCATATATCCCAGATGCGATACAACCAGCGAGGTTCCAATGAGTGAGGAAGGAATTTTGATCGTAAAAACCCCATCGCTGTTCGTAACGGTCCCGATGTTTTCCTCAACGATGCCAACAGTGGCAAAAGGTACCGCTGTTTTGTTTTCCTTGTCGTAAATATGCCCTTTGATGATAACATTTTTGATGGTATCCTTTGCAGGGATATCCGGTTGTATCTTACTTACAGGATTTGCGTCTTGTTTCGCTTTACAAATCAGGATATGCTTTCCAAAAACTTTGTATTCAATTGAGGGATCTGAAAGCAGGTTATCAAGTACTGCATGCAATGGCTGGTTTTCGGCATGCATCTTAACCTTTTTATCGCTTTCAATGGTTTCGCTTTCATAAAGAAAAAGGCAGTTCGCTTTTTGCGAAATCAGGTTCAACGCCTCGTAAAGAGTGGTATTTTGTTTAGGTATGCTGATGACTTTTTCGAGCAACGACACCTGCCCGAAAGCTGCATTTGACGGACACAGTATAAGGAATGCATTTAAAATACAAGCCTGGGTAAGGTAATACCGAAATCCGCATTCACAAGACTTAATTGTGTTTTGCGCCTTCCTTATTTTCTGATAACACAACAGACCCATTGATAGTTTGGCTTTTCAGGTTCAGAGCCGCACAAATGAGCTCGGTCATTGTTCCGGCAGTTTCGTTCTGGAAAGTAACTGTAAGCTTATGTTGCCCGATCTCATTATCTGCCAACACAAAGTTAGTGTTGAAATTCCGATTCAGCACGGTAATAATATCCCGGAGTTTTTCATCCTTAAAATGCATGCGCTGCTTATACCAGTAAATGGCATCGGTTTCAATATGCTTCGATTTAACCAGGCTGTTATTAAGGCTTGATATCTTTTCCCCTGCCAGCACCAGTTCGCTATGGGAAGGATCCTTTTTTAAGGTGACTTTGACCTTTCCCCTGTCTACAAAAAGTTCGAAGCCATTATCATTTATTGTTTTCACATTAAATGCCGTGCCCAGGACCTCTACCAGAACTTCATCCGTTTCAATGATAAAAGGTTTAGCAGGATCGGGTGTAATATCGAAAAAAGCCTCCCCTTTAAGTTCTACATTGCGGGATGTTAACTTAAATTCCTGCGGATAAGAGAACAACGAATTCTGTGCAAGATAAATCACCGAGCCATCGGCCAGGGTTTTAATAAGGGTATTTGCCTCATTGACGGTATTAAGCTTAACCATGGCAATTGCCGGCTTCCTGCTGATATTCATATAAATAACAGCGCCTATACCCAGCAGGATCAATGCCAGAGCGGCAATCTGCAGACCATAATAAACCAGCTGATTCTTTGAATCAGGCTGCTTTGCAGGGATCAGGTCCTCATCCTGAAGCCGGGCATACAGCTTATCCCAGGCTTCGCAGGTGTGAAGTGATTTGGTATCCTTAACTTCTTCCATGGCCGTCATTATGTTATTATTTTTAAAAGTAATCTCTTAAGGATTTTCTGAATATCTGCAGGGCTTTCCCCATATCCGCTTCAACTGTTTTCACCGAAACAGATAAGATCTCAGCTATTTCGCGATATTTCTTCCCTTCGAACCTGTTCATCCTGAATACACGGGAGCAGCGTTCAGGCATTTGCTGCAAGGTTGAGTGTATTGCTTTGTCCAGCTCCTTCAGGTCAACATCTGTTTGAACATGTGCCGGCATTATATCCCTGAAATCGCTGAGAACCTTTTCGGCATAGCCTTTTCGAATGGAGAGATGTTCAAGATAACGAAGAGCATTATTACGAATAGCCCGGTACAGGTAGGCGTTCAAAGAAAACTTCAAAGTGAAGCTTTCCCTGTCTTTCCAGAAATGATAGAAAAACTCCTGCACCACGTCTTCCGCAGTATCCATATCACTCAGAATTTTATCGGCATGATGGCACAAAGGGTCATAGTATTTCATAAAAAGCCGTTCAAATTCTCTGATATCGCCAGCCTGGATTTTCTTCTGTATATACAAATCACTTAGGTTCATAGGGATTTGAAGAGTTTATAAGCCCGAAAACTGATCCTTATTTCTTCATGCTTTTTGAAAGCTTTTTGATGGCATTTTCGATGGAATTGTCCGGTTCAATGATGTTGTTTTCACCCCAGAAATCAACATCTGTAAAAGCCTGGACTTTATCGGTAAACACCATGTTCGACCTGAATACTTCCTGGTTTGCAAATTTAACGATATTGTCCGTCCGCCTGTCTGTAATCGCTAATTCCGACATCAGCGAATAGGAATTTTTGAACAGCCGCTTCTTCCAGTCGCAACGGAATTTCAGATCCACGCGCACATAGTCGAGATAGAACTTGCCGTTTTGTTCTTTATAGGTAACAAGGTAGCCTGTCGAAGTCGGCATAAAGATCAATCCCGATGGTTTTTTCTGGACAAAAACGCGCGCTGCCTTTTCTTCATCACTGAGATCAAGGCTGAATTCAGCCCGGGTCATTGCATAGTTGTCCTGCTCGATGTACAGCTTTCCGTTATAAAGCGGTTCTTCTTTTACAATTTCAGGCGAAAAATTGATCACCCAGTTCAGCTTATTATCTATATTGACTATCGACGCGAATTCAAAATGATAATTATCGAGGTTATCCAAGGCTATGCTGAGATTGGTATTTTTAACAATATCCAGCAGCATCGATATCTGCGGACCACCCTGAAGCTGGACCATCAGGGTATCGGCCCGTTTCACATTGGTAGCCTTTCGGCCCCTGAAAATTTTCACCTTGTCGTTCTGCAAACCTGAATAGGGAGCTTTATAGATATCGACAACCGCTTCGGAGACTGAAAGATAAGTCCGGCGCTGCCTGATCGACTCACGATAGAAACCGGTCATCATATTAGGCACCTGGCTGTAATTCTTTTTCAGGTTCTGGATCGCCATATCCACAATTTCCCGTGCATCTTTAGGTATAACGGATATCTCCTGTAATTTGACAGGCTGAACATCGAGATAGTATGTTTTTTCTTTATCCACAGCTTCGCTTATCTTAAACCGTGTCGTTGCATAACCCAGGTGCGATATTTCAAAGTATCCGGCATTGAGCGATGAATTCACTTTTAAGGTGAAATCCCCGTCGGAATTCGATACTGTTCCGATACCAGTGCCGGGGACAGTGATCGCGGCATAATTGATTTTTTCATTGGTTTTGGCATCCTTCAGCGTTCCGGTAACGGTAACAAATGAAGTTTGCGCCATAGTTGCGCCATATG
The DNA here is from genome assembly GCA_026391775.1 of Bacteroidota bacterium. Lineage (GTDB taxonomy): Bacteria > Bacteroidota > Bacteroidia > Bacteroidales > FEN-979 > CAIRDP01. The sequence goes on along the minus strand of JAPLDK010000009.1, from coordinate 18,005 downwards.
CGGCAAAAAGCAAAAATAGCATGCCAAAACGGAGCAGGTTCTTGTTGAATGTTTTCATGGCTGATAGTTTTTCAGGTTCAGATTTTTGATGCTTATATCTTTAAGATACTTCAGGATGAAAATACCCTATGGATTGTCGTTAATATTTGCTTGTTTTATCATTTTCCATGACTGCGGATGAGTCTCCTCCAGGAAAAACAGTTTTGGTGTTTAGTTGTTGCAAATTTTCCTGTAATTTGCAAAAAAATACGGTATCCATGAAGAAGATCATTTTTGCAATCTCAGTTTTTATCATTGCAACTGCAGCTTTCGCCCAGCAGCCAAAGACTACGGGGATCATAAAAGAAGGCAAGCCCGGTTATTTCCAGAACACCATCATGAAGGATATCAGGGCAACGGAGGAAGCCACTGAACCCGCTAAAAAAGAAAAACGCTTCCAGGCCGACCTCAGCGGGATGAGTTTCCCGAACAAAGTCAGCTTGTATCAGTCAGAATGGCGCCTTCCTCCGGTATCCCAGGGAAACACGAACACATGCTGGTGCTTTTCAACCACTTCCTTTTTTGAATCGGAGGTCCACCGGCTCACAGGACAGGAAGTCAAGCTTTCAGAAATGTATACCGTTTACTGGGAGTATGTGGAAAGGGCCAAACGCTTTGTTTCAGAACGAGGAAATTCAGCCTTTACTGAAGGTTCCGAGGCCAATGCCGTGATCCGTGAGTTTAAAAAATACGGGATAGTCCCCAGGGAAGTTTACAACGGCATGGAGCCCGGATGTAAATTCTATACCCATGCAAAGATGTTCAAAGAACTCGGTCAGTACATGGATAATGTAAAGAACACGAATGCCTGGGATGAATCACAGGTTGTTTCTACTGTAAAGAGCATTTTGAACCATTACATGGGCGTTCCCCCCGAATCATTTGAATGGAAAGGGAAACGCTATACCCCTAAAGAATTCCTTCAGGACTATCTGAAGCTGCAGATGGATGATTATATTGATGTCCTTTCATACCTCCAGCAACCCTTCTGGCAAAAGGTGGAATACGAAGTGCCGGATAACTGGTGGCACAGTAAGGAGTATTACAACGTCCCCCTGGAGGATTATATGAATGCCTTGAAAAATGCCATCAGGAACCATTATACCATAGTGATCGGGGGTGATGTTTCCGAAGCAGGATTCAGCCGTGAGGCACAGGTAGCCTTAATTCCCAGTTTTGACATTGCCGTTGCCGACATCGATGATAACGCAAGGCAATTCAGGTTCTCGAACAAAACGACAACCGATGACCACGGCATGCACCTCGTAGGCTGGTACGAAAAAGACGGGACCGACTGGTACCTCATCAAGGATTCAGGTTCAGGTTCAAGGAATAACGACGAGACCACGCCCGAGTTCGGATATTATTTCTTCCGCGGAGATTACGTTAAGCTAAAGATGATGGATTTTATGGTGCACAAAGATGCAGTAAAGGATCTGCTCGGGAAGTTCGGGAAGTAGGAAGAGTTTTAGCTGAACTTTAAGCTTTTATGGTTCAGATTCGCATCAGACCTGATCATTCAATGTAAAGGGATCATTGCTTGTGCATGAATTAATATCTGCAAGAGAAAAAAAGTATGGATTAAAACTGCAACGACCTGTCCCCTGCAAATATAAGAAAGTAAATATATGACAAAACATAATGCATTGGACGAAGATCATTATCTTGCACCAAGATCAAAAACTCTATCACAGATAAGCCGTACTTAACCCGCTTGACTTTCCCTGCTTTTTTCGTATATTTACAGTACTTTTATTAAAGACATCGGTTATGAGGTCTGAAACATTCATTTGCGTTCTGATGTTTAGTCTGATCTTATTATCCTGCCATAAAGACAAGGTTCCGTCAGAAATTTCCATTGACATCACCATGCAACCGACAACCATCGACTCTCTCCCATATAATGGAGCATTTGTCACTACTCATCTTAGTTTTACCAACGGGACAGTGATTGACCAGCACGGACATTGCTGGAGCACACAAAATAATCCTACGGTTAAGGATCCCCATTCTTCTCTTGGTCAACAGGTGCAGACAGGAACATTTTCAAGCAACATCGGATCTTTATTAACCGGCACAAGATATTTTGTAAGGCCCTATGTTATTTACCAGGCTGCCGTTATTTACGGCCCCGAGGTGGAATTTATTTCAATGAAAACCGGCTTACCTTTGGTTCTGGCCGCTGATGTAACGAGGATCTCTATGTATTCAGCGGTTGCGGGAGGCAAAGTAACTGCCGACAGCGGGTTGAAAATAACAGCAAGAGGTGTGTGCTGGAACACAAGCGGGAACCCAAGGCTTGAAGATTGCATATCACATACTTCCGACAGCAGCGGGATGGGGACCTTTAAAAGCAGTATCAAAGGACTTACTATCGGGACGACATATTACATTACCGCATATGCCACGAATGAAAAGGGAACCTCGTACAGCACTGAGATCAAGCAGTTCACAACAAAGAATTGTGGAATGGCTTTGTCTTATGGCGGGGGTGATTACCCTACAGTCCTGATCGGGTTGCAATGCTGGATGGCCAAAAACCTGAATGTCGGGAAAAAAATTTTCAGCAGCGATCGTTCAGGCAATAACGGGATCATTGAAAAATACTGTTTTGATAACCTGGAAAGCAATTGCACTGTATACGGAGGGCTTTACGACTGGGATGAAATGATGCAATATAAAAATACTGAAGGAACGAAAGGGATTTGTCCCGAAGGCTGGCATATACCGGCAGATTCGGAATTGACAACCCTCATCACTTACCTGGGAGGTGATTTAGTTGCAGGCGGAAAGCTCAAGGAGACAGGCACAGTTCATTGGGCTGATCCCAATATTGGCGCTACCAACAGCAGCGGATTTACCGCAATTCCGGGAGGGAACAAAGGCGAAGACAGTGGTTTCGGCATACTCACCAGTAATGGATATTTATGGTCATCTTCACAATACAATGAAACCAGCGCCTGGCGCATTGGCATTTATCACCAGCATGTGTATGTGGACCGGTTTACGAATACCAAGTTATATGGGTTCTCGGTCCGTTGCATACAGGATGTATATTCACCATGACGGACAAGCCGACAGTGTTGACTACCCAAAGTCCATCAACGATCATTTTATGCATCTCGCTGATGAATGCCCGGTTGATTGGATAATCCTTTACCGTATCCTCAATAAATGCCATCGCCTTTTCAATGTTCTGGATACTTATTTGGGATTAATCATTTTCAGTTCCGCAAGCAACGAACACTAAAACCAGTAGCCTTGTTACTATGGTAACGGTATATCTCATTATTACTATAATAGAGGTGCCGAACCCATGAATGAGTCGGGGATTTTTCTGTTGAGGACCAGAAGTAGGTGTATTCGCCGAGATTACTAAAAATATTGTTGCTTAGGCGGTATCCCCCCGGAAGGGCTGAAAAACCAGATTCGTTATTTCCACCATTGGAGGAGTACCAATGTGAAGTGCCATCCTCTTTTAATTTACCTCCTGTTGAAACATCTTCACCAAGATAAGATGCAAGGATCGACCATTCTTGATCGCTGGGTAAATGCCAACCTGAAGGACAAACTCCCAAAAGTTTTTCTTACCTTTATCGACTGTTAATTACCATTAAAAATATAAATCAGTATTGATCCTTAACTATCGTTATCATGAAAAAGATCCTCTTTTCATTCCTTTTAATAAGTGCATATTTTTGCTCAGCGCAAAGTAAAAAGGATATCATAAATCCAAATACTCCTATGGTCTGGTTTGGATGTGATTATTCAAATGCCATGTTTACAAAAAAGGAAGAATATACTAACCTGGATCAGATTTTAAGATTCTTTGTTGATAATAATAACATTGTAAAAGATGTTGTTTCTTATGAGCAACCCAGTGGTGCCCTTAAACGTGAAGTTGTTAAGGATTTTTCATTTGTCACTGTCAAAAATGCACAGGTAGATTGGCATCAGGTTTATTCCGATGATTTGGCTTACAAACTCTCTGATGAGACTATTCAACAAATGATTGGAGAATTAAAAATAGATAAACAAAAGTATAAGGACAATATTGGTCTTGTTTTTTGCGAGGAGAATATCAGTAAAACAAATAAAAGTGCAACGATTGCAGTGGTGTTTTTTCGGGTAAATGATCTCACACCTTTACTGATAAAGCATGTTTCCTATAAACCAAAAGGTTATGGATTCATGAATTATTGGAGCTACCCAAACAGACAGGCGATGTATTATTTAAGAGATATTAAAAAAGAATTGAAATAGAGCATTTATCTGCCAAACTTATAGAAGAAAGGAGAAAAGCTATGTCGGACACATTAAATATCAATATCAAATCAAAACACAGGGAAGGCATGAAGCCGGTCCGGATCGTGAAAAGCCTTTTCAACATCGTCACTATAACGTTGCTGATTGTTGTTGTCGCGATGCTGAGCGGTTGCAAGAAAAGCACATCGGACCAACAGGGTGGAACGGGTGAAACACTTCGTTTCGTCTGGCTGGCCGATAGCCGCGGTGACTCGCTTCAGCATCCCGTGAACTACGAGGTGCTGAACGCCATCATCAGCCAAATCGGCACATTGTCACCCAAACCGTCCTTTATGATATTCGGTGGCGACATGTCCTACAGGGGCTATATCAAACCCTCCTACACATTCCAGGCATGGAAAGACCTGTTTGCACCACTGACCGGCAATGGAATCCCCCTATACACCTCCGTAGGCAACCATGAGCTGTATTATGAGCACTCTGATTCCGGTTTCATGCTCGGCAACCAGCAACAGTTCCAGGATGTGTTTTCCGAGAACCCCTCCAACGGTCCGGCCGGCTACGAGCACCTGGCCTATTCCTTCACTTCCCCGGGAGGAAGCTCCTTTTTCGCGGTACTGGATGCCTACTACCTGACCCATGACTCCTTCCCACTGAACCTGGGGGGCAACATCGATGCCGCCCAGATGTCATGGTTAAGAGCACAGGTGGCCCAGACCAAGGCGACACACAAATTCCTTTTCATTCACACGCCCTATTACTATGTCTCCGACGACCCGGAGGAACCATCCGCTGCAAACCAGACTTATACCGGGCTCTGGGCTTTCCTCGACTCCAACAAGTTCGACTTCTACGCCTGCGGACATTCGCATCTCTTTTCCCGCAGAACCATTGACAGCAGCGTCGCCCCGAATCCGCAGACCACACCCCCCACTCCCTCCTGGCAGAACAATGTCGTCCAGCTCCTCAACGGCACATGCGGCGCCGGCCCCGACGCAGGCACCATCGATCCGGCCATCAAAACCGCCTGGAACGTGCACAATGACGCCAAAACCTATTATTTCAGCGTTGTGGACATCTCCGGCAACACCGTAACGGTAAACAGTTATAGTGGCTACAAGGGGGCCTACAGCGTGTTCGATACCTTCACCATTAACAAGTAGAACAGATGGTCAATAAAACTAATGTAAAACGGTGATCTTTTTCAGGGTTGTTCCAGCCAAATTTTTTATCCTGATACTATAGATTCCCGAAGGAATTGCAGAGACCGGGATGCTGAACTCCGTTTTCATGCCCGCATTCATCACTAAAATCCTTTGCCCTGTGAAATTGATCAGTTCGGCCGATTCAACAGCTGTGTTGCTTTGCACAGTTAAAAGATCAGTTGCAGGATTTGGAAATACCAGGATCCTGTTATTACCAAGCGTTTCGATGCCCATTTTCAGGTCGACCGGCATGGTATCGCACGGGGCCTCGCACAGGAATGTATTGGTTACAAGATCGTGATGCAGGGCGGTGATGTAATAGTAGTATTTGCTGCATGTGTCATTTGCCGGCAGGTTATCAAAATACTCAAGTGCCGCAAGCGGAGATGCGTTCAGTTTTGCGAAGGGAGCAGGAAGCCCCGGGCTCCTGTAAACATTATACCCGATAACCACCTGCACGCTGTCGCAATCCGGCTTCTGCCAGAAGAGATGGACGACCTTTCCGCTTTGCGTGTGGTCGCAACCAAGGGGACCTTTACATACGGGATAAACCTTAATGTTGTCGATCGACCATTTTTCAATGTTTGAACTGTTATTTCCACTTACCTTGAAACCAACCTGTATCCCGGGACCCATTGCAACTGAAATATCAATTTTCTCGTGAATCCATCCGGTGGTTCCGTGGTTTGAGATCTGGTAAACAGGGTGCCAGCCGGAGTCGTTAAAGTAGCCCGCAGTCAAAAGTTCAGTTCCATTGGCGGAAATATCGGAAAGCTGATAATCAAAATCCAGGTACATATTGGCACAAAGCCAAGGATGAGAGTCACGTATCGTCGACTTGAGGGTAATGTCGTAGTTCCGGAGACCGGGGCTTCCTTTGAAAGCTGCGGTGGGCGCAGGGTTTCCCTGGGATAGCTGTATGTTCCAGTTAGATTGTCCGGGAACAAACCGCCAGTCGTTAAAAGCAAAGGTGCCCTGGTCCCAGTGTTCGAACATTGGTAACGGACAACTGCAATAAATACCTATGACAACAGGACCGACGGGCGGAGATGTCCCGAACTGGCCGGGAGAGCCGTAGTAAGTAAGGTCATAATTGGCTTTAAGGGTATAGGAAAATGTTCCGTACCAAATGTTAAAGTCAAAATAAAAAAGTGAGTCCGGTGTATTGATATAGGCGATCAAAATACCTCCGCGGTACATGTAATAGCCCACCAATCCGGCCGGAGTTGTTCCGTCGGGTTTCTGTGGTTTTTGCCAGTGTAACCAGGCTGCATATTCTATTCCAGTGCCTGCAAAATTGAGCGGTGGGTAAAGTGTGTCAAGGGGGTTCCCGGGTGGCATCGTCCGGCCCTGGACAGGTCCGCAGATGCCGGCCAGCATAGCAATAAGCAGGAGGAAAGCCAGTTTTTTTATTGATTTCATGGGGGTGAAAATTATATTGGTATATGAAAGAAGGATATATATTGTACCGTAAAGATAAGTAATTCAAGAGCGAAATGCAATAGGGTGGCTGAATAATTATTGCCGGGACGGTACAGGCAAAGTGGGGATTCTCAAGTTTCCGGTAGAAATCGACGCGGTCGTTGACTTAGCTCCTTGTAACCATGCGTCAATTATCTCGTCAGATTCGGAGTATTTTATTTTTTTCAAATGGATTCATTTACAAATGCAGAAGGATTTAAAGAGCTGGAACGGGGGGTCCGTGCAGCATTGGAGACCTATTCGAATGTTCACCGGGGAAGCGGGCATTACTCGATGGCGACCACACATTTATTCGAACAGGCCAGGGACATTATCCTGGAATTCCTGGAGCTGGACAAACGCAGATACATCGTCATCTTTTGCACCACGGCAAGAGCATATGTGCTCAAGGCAATGCTTGAACCGGGAAGCTATACCATTGTATCGGGCCGTGATACAGGCCTGTGTTTAGGTGTAAGCGCAATGGCAGTCAAACGGAAAGCACTGCCCAAAGGCGCTCCGTTCCAGACCGGCGGAGGAACGGCAAAGCTTATTGCTCCCGGCTGGGTGATGTGGGCTGATGCACCTGACAAGTTCGAAGCCGGCACGCCTGCCATCATCAATATCATTGCTTTTGCCAAAGCGTTCAGGATGATCCGTCATAACGGAAAACTATCTTTCACGGATCATACCGCCGGAAAACTTTCCGCCGAAGATATCCTGTATCGTGACGATCTGGAGGGATACTCAGGCCATGAGCTGTTCGACAGACTCAGACAGACCCTGGTTGGCCACAATAATGTTGTGTCCACTACGGAAGGCGACAGACCCTTTATCAACCTCGATAATGCTGCAAGTACTCCCACCTTCGAACCGGTTTGGGAGGCCGTTTGCAGGACATGGTGCCAGCCTTTGCAGGTACAGCAGGAGATCATTCACGAAGTCAGATCCATTTGCTCCAAATTCCTGGGCGCTCCGCAGGACGAGTATGATCTGATCTTCACTTCCAATACCACCGAAGCCATTAACCTGGCTGCTGAAAACCTGAGCCGTGAAGCCTTCCGGGATACCGAAACCGTAATACTCAACACCATCCTCGAACACTCCTCCAACGAGTTGCCGTGGCGAATGTATCCCGGTTTTTCGCTTATCAGGCTTGGAGTTGACGATGAAGGCATGGTGGATCTGAACGAACTTGAGACACTCATGAGCGCGTACAACCGGGATGGCATGCACGGAAAAAAGCGGATCAGGCTTGTAGCCGTGAGCGGCGCTTCAAACGTACTTGGTGTCTTTAACAAACTGGAGGAGATCAGCAGCATCGTCCACCGGTACGGAGCACGCATGCTCGTGGATGCCGCGCAGATGGTGGCTCACCGCAAAGTGAACATGCAAGCGGGAGGGTTCGACTATCTCGCCTTCTCAGCCCACAAAATGTATGCACCATTCGGGACCGGTATGCTTGTTGTAAGAAAAGGGCTGCCTGGCTTCAGCTCCCCGGAAGCGGATCTTATCCGGTCTTCGGGCGAGGAAAACGCAGGCGGAATTGCCGCATTGGGAAAAGTGCTGATCCTGTTACAGAGGATCGGCCTGGACCTGATCAGGGAAGAAGAACAGGCCCTGACAAAGCAAGCTTTACACGATCTGTCGCAGATACGCGGGCTCACGATTTACGGAATCAAAGATCCCGACTCACCCCGTTTCAACCAAAAAGGGGGAGTCATTCTGTTTAATCTGAAGGGTGTTATTGCAACCCGCCTTGCCAAAGAACTGGCCTTGCAAGGCGGGATCGGTGTGCGGTCGGGTTGTCACTGCGCTCATCTGATCATCAAGCAGCTCCTGCATTTTACTCCCACGCTGGAAGTTATACAGCGTACCATCGTGACCCTGTTCCCCAGGATCACGCTGCCCGGCCTTGTGCGCATCAGCCTGGGAATAGAAAACACCAGGGAGGATATCGATACCCTGATCCGGGTACTGGGAAATATCGCAGCGAAACCCAAAATGACTTCCGCAGACACAAATACTATTTCTACGGTGAAGGGAACATCCGCGCTTTCCAGGGCAAAAGTGAAACAGCAGATGAATGAATTCGTTGAAGCAGCAGCGTTGAGGGTCTATTCGTAAAGTATTTGTGCGCTAAAAAAGCCCTACCCTGTTTTTAGTCCTTGCCACATAAGCCACCCTTCTGTCGAATAACCTGCCGGCAAAGCCTTTTACAGGACTTAATTTTACAGGATAATAGTAATCCGATTCAAACCACCCGTTTTTCATATAGAATGCATAATCCCGGTTATTCTCATTCAGCATTATTTTCATGCTCGATCGCGCCATTCTGAATAAAAAAAGTTTGATCAGGGATGGAGCAGGATATTTATTTTCAATCAATTTTGAATAAAATCTTTTACTCAGCCTTTCAATTATCTTATTATTCATTCTCTGCATTTCTTCGGTTACAGGTTCAATGGTCAATAAAACATGACCTTTCACAACATTGAATCCTAATCCGAAGGCAACGAAATTCAAATATTTTACAATCTTCCCTCCACCGTAAATTCCCTGGTTAACCAAACTGGTAAAAGTTCTCCCGAAAAACAGGGGCCGATGAAACAAGAAGCCAAGCCGGTCGAGGAATATTTTCATCCAGGCAGAAACCTGAAAAGAGTAGTTGGGAGACGTGAATATGACGCCGTCTGAATTCATGATTTTTTCAATAAGCAGATCCCTGTCGTCTTTTAAGGGACAGAATTCTTCACCCTTATCCAAACACAATCTGCATCCCTTACATGTTTCAAGGTGATATTCACTCAGCTGAACGATTTCACATTCTATATCTCCAAGCGATTGCAGTTTTTCAAGGAATTGCACAGTGGCATTATAAGTATGCCTCTTCTGTGCGTTACCAATAAATGCAGTGACTTTCATATTTCTGATTTTTTAAGATCATTTCTAATCCGTGAGTTGCACTTAAATTATTGTCACAATCAAAATTAAACCATTAGCTTTAATCTTTAACAGAACAGGAAGTAACAAAATGCAAAATAATTCGTCTTGGAATATATGAAACACCTATGAATATGAACAAAAAACTATGGCTCTATTATGCAGCCGGATTCAGCTTTTTCATGGCCGTATGCCAGATGATCATTTCCCTTTCACCTGCGGCAGCCGCTTATTTTCAGGGTCCTCCGCAACTTCTTGCGGACAGGTGGATGCTGTTTTTCATTGGCGGAGCAGCAGCAGTCCTTTTAGCCATCGGCGGCTTGTATGCACTGTCGGGAGCCGGCAGTATCCGTCATCTTCCTTTATTGCGGGTCATACTTGTAATCCTCAGCGTCATTTTTCTTTTACGGGGACTGTCGGTCATCCGGACTATCCTGATATTCATCGGGATGGCGAAAGGTGAGATCCTGACCGCCGCCTGGACTTCCTCCCTGGTGTTCCTGGCTGCAGGTATTACCTATGCCGCAGGTACTATTCTGAACTGGAAGGAAATGAAAGTAAGCCGGCAAGCTTAACGGGGTAGAGTGAGTTAAACTATTGCTTATTTTACTTCAGAAGGCTTCCGGTTTTTGTAGATCAATACAAATAAACGAATCGAACAAACCCGGCTGATAATCCGAAGATACATAAGGAGACCGGACTGAAAATAACCCTCTATGCCAATCCGGGATGCGGTCTTCATTAGCCACTGTGGTGAAGAAACCGGTCATTGACAAGAAGGTCGCAACGGATTAAGCTCCAAATCCAGTGCGTAACGAGTTTATTTTCCATCATTTTCCACCAGGAACCACTATCCTTGTGGTCATTGGATAGGATTGGCCTGTTTCCTTCTCACAGACCATTCCCCGGATAAAATAGATTCCGGATGGGAGATTCCCGCAGAGCGTTAAAACTTGCAACACTGTTCCCCTTACATGATTGATCCGGATCATTGAACCCACCTCCTGGCCGAACGAATTGTAAACTGACAGATTAACGTCTGACCATTCCGGAACAAAGAATTCCAGGGTTGTTTTATCGGTAACCGGATTGGGAAAAACCTTCATGACCGGGTACTGGTTATCATTTCTGTTTTCCGGGATTCCGGAACTAAATGGCCGGAGTAAAACCGTCCGGTCCATGGTCACCTCCAAAGGATCGGGCCCGATTTTGGTCGCCGTGTTCACATACAATCGGAACATGAAAAAAGCTGTATCGTTCACATTGATTCCTTCCAGGGTATTATTGGTGTCTGACGGAACGATGTAGGTACAGGGGTTCCCCGGAATGGGATGCCGGGTGAAGGTCCAGGCGAACAACTGGTCGGCAATGACGGTATCGGCAATGAATTGCCGTGCGCTCTTTTCCAGCATCGTGTTCGAGATCCCGCCGAAACCGTTCATGTATTTTCTTCCGTAAATATCGACATTGGTGTATTCAGCCTTTCCGGTCAGGTTATGATTCACCCCGTAAGCCAGGATCCTGTCCTTATCCCTGAACTGGAAATCGGAGGTGAAGATGTACAGGGCATCATGGTTGTCACCGTTGGCATCCTGCCCCAGCTGAATGGCGGTAAACCCCTCCATGTCGAGTGGAGTGGAAAGAAGCATGATCATCTCATAGTTTGCATGGTAGGTGTTATAGATTGCTTCCTCCAGAAGCGCTATATCGGGGAGCAAGGCGAATTCAGTGGTCCCGCAGGCCCTTGGAAGGAATGGATGCAGGCTGAAAGGAAGCTGCGGAGCAGATGGAACGGGGGTTACCCGCATGATCTCTACCGGAACATTGTTCATATAGGCCTGCTGGGCGGCGCTATCGGCGAAAAGGACGGCCCGGCAGAGGAAGTTGCCCCAGTCGCTCTGCGGCTGGAGCCCCAGATGGAATATCTCCGCAGGAATGATATCAAAATGTATATCTGCTTCGGCTATATCGGGGGTGGCGGCAAGGATCGTCTGCATGATCTGCATAGCGACCAGGCTGTCGGCCGACATGATGAGGGCAAATTTACGTCCGAACATGGCATTCAGGGGAAGATCAGGCCGCATGCGGTACAGGCTGGTCGTCTCCCCCAGGCTGGCATTGATCTTGATACGCACAGGAGAGGGAAATTCGTAGTACCGGTTCATCAAGTAGCTGCGGAAGCTGTAATACTTGCATTCAGGCGGTGTCAGGCCGATATAGACCATGGCTTCATTTTCCTGAAATGTAAAGTTGATCGGGGGTGAAAATATGCTATCGGATCCCAGATGGGGCGGTAACTGGATGCCGAAATAGGGAAAATCGGCATTGTTCCCGTTGGCGTTCGACGTGTATCCTGCAAGGCAGAATTCAATGGGATTCTCCTTATTTATCTCCCCCTGCTGAACGACATATCCCAAATCCCGGAGGGCATGGGCGACCGGAGCAGCCGGAGGGAACACAACCCCGAAATCCGGTGGCGGTGGAGCGGTAATTTCAAGCCTGGCTGCAATAGCATCATAGGTGATAGTCCCTCCCAGGGTCTGTGCCAGAAAGGCCAGCGGGGTGAAATAAACCGAATCACCGGCAATAAACCGGTTGATTGCCGGTGGTACCATGTTGATCAGTTGGAGGTTGACCATGCCCTGGTCAAAACCCAGTCCGGTGAACGAGATATATCTTCCGTACTGAGTCATGAAGCCATTCTGATGAAACACATGTGAAAAAGGACAAAAGCCTCCTCCAAGCATCTGCATGAATTTTCTGGCTTCCACCTGGTTCCCGCCGGAAGTGATCCGCATATATAAGGAATCTGTCAGAGTGGTGCCGTTTAGTTTTACACCTGCCCGGATTATTGAATCTGCTTCCAGCTTGTTTGAATAGGAAAAAACGGGATGAATTCCTCCCATTTCAATGATCACAAAGATCATTGCCCAAAGGAAAAAAGATTTACTTTTCATGGGATATTGATTTAAGACATAGTAAAACTAATACTAATTGTCTTAATATATGACGTATTTTTATCTATCTGATATTCAATATAATATGTTAAAAACTTGGCTATAAGTATGCTAAAAAATGCACGTAATGTCTTGATAATCTTTACATTAAATTATTATCTCACAATGATCTAACTTTATGAAAACCAAGGCCTCAAAAAAAGTAATGAATAATGATAGCCAGTAATTTTGATCTCGCAGCTTCCGGCCTCGGTTCCCATCGAAGATGATCCGGGCTTTTGTGTAAGTGAACTATTTTGTGTTTTGAAAGTTATATTCCATAATATACCGGTATATCTGCGATTATAATCTTCAATTCATGATAAGTCGCCACAGGATCACCTGCTTAAAGAGACTGGCAGATGCCGATCATGGTCTCGATCTCCTGTTCCAGCTTGAATGCGTTGAAGAAACCTACGGACTTGAATCGTATCATGCCATTTTTATCGATGACGAACTTGGTAGGGACGCCTTCGACCTTGTATTTTACGATCACGGCATTGTCATCATCCATCAGAACGGTGAAATTATATTTGTTCTTTTCGATGAAATCTTTAGCCCTGTTGAGTTTTGCTGACTGATCGCCCTGTTCCCAGGTATCGACAAAGAAAAACTGCACATCCGGATTGCTTCTGTAGCTGTTCACTTCCTTTTGCATGGAGGGGAGCGAGGCCTTGCAGGGACCGCACCAGGTGGCCCAGAAATCGAGCACCACGACTTTGCCTTTGAGTTTCTCGAGGTCCACTTCCTCCCCGCTCATGGTCTTTAACTTGAATACAGGCGCTGTCTGAGTGATCATGCTTTTCTTTATTTCGGATGCTATTTTCAGTTTGCTCTCCTTCTCAAGTCCTGCGACATAAACGTCAAACCCTTCGGCTGAGCCTTTCACCGTGATATACGAGCGTTTCAGGATGGCCCTGATGCTGTCGGTAACTTTGCCATCTTTCAGGAACCGCGAAAGTTTATTCATGCATTCTGCGGGTTTGAGCACCTTTTCGGCCAGCAGGGCAAACGTATTGTTCTGGTCGGCATCCTGGCCTTGGCTGATTTTCAGCGCAGCTTCTTCCGAAAACGGGAATCCCTTGCTGTAATTACCCAGTTTGTATTCGACCATTCCGTAAGTATCGGCATACATTGCATACTTGTACGCCCGGTTCCAGTTCCATTCTTTCGTGGTCAGATCATCCGGTTTGGGTTCGGCAGGGGAAGCCAGTTCATTTTTTACGACTATCGTTGCCCATGATGAAAGTTCTTCGGCTTTTTTCAGGTCTTTGCCCGATTCCTGCATCTGCCAGGCCTGATCATTGTAAAAGCCTGCCAGTTCCATGCGGAAGGTTTTATTATCCTCGAATTTTTTCAGGGAATCCCAAAGATTATTTTCAGCATAACGTTGCAGGATCACAGTCCGGCCATAGCTTTCGTTCCATGTGATCACCTTTGCATCCTTACTGCTTTCAAAACGGAGATATATGGCCATGGCTTTGGAAGGGTCCGTTTCCGAAGTAATGCTGCGGATCTCATCCTGGATTCTCCAGGTACCATCAGGGAACTTTTCCTTTCTCAGGTTTCTGAAGAAGGCCGACTGCTCTTTGAATCCCGCCTGGTCATACAGCATCTCCACCCTATGATAATCTTCATCGGTCCTGAGACCGGCTTTCATCGCTGCTTCGACCTCCTTTTGCAGCAGACCGGGAAGCGTATCCTTTTTAACCTTGCTCAGGATATAGTAATACTTCCATTCGTACTCCTGAAACCCGTTAGGATAAATGCTGCGTTCCTTTTCCATCATGGTCAGGGCTTTCTTAAAGTCGGTATCTACTCCGGTTTTTCTGCCGGTCTGGAAATAAATCATCGACAGGTTGGCATAGCAGCCTTTGCACAACTTATCCCCGTCCCATAACCGGATATAATATCCCTCGCTGAAATTGTTGTCGAAAGTCTTGTCAGCGTAAAAGCCAAGTTGAATGAAATTGACAGAAGTGTCGGTGGTGATTGTTGCCGTATACGAATTCCCCGAACGTTTCAGCGGAAGATCATCCGCCTTATATCCATTACGGGAGAACAGATAATACACCGCTTCAACCTGTTCTTTCGTATGAGCCAGGTCGCCCTCAGGAGTATACTGAACCGTGATCACATCCCCGGGCCTGGGGTGAGAAGGCTGGCAGGTGAAATTCTGCTGGCCATTGGCAAAGTTTCCTGCAAGAATTGCAAGAGACAGAAGAATTTGATATTTCCTCATCGTAATCATTTTGGCCAAATATATGAAAAAAAAGGATTTTACGGACGCAATCGAGCTGGTGGTAACGCGGGAATATTAATTTTCATGTTATAATAAATATTATTACCGGCGGATGAGGGAGCGGCGGTTTTGCCGGTAGTGCTCCCCGTATTCAAGGTTCAATCCGGAATTTGGCTCGGAATAAACCATGGAAAAATTATTTCACTTTCCAATTGTTGACGGATTAAGTGGAAGGATTTATAAGAGGGGACATCGTTGTTATCCATTTCCCATATACCGATTTGTCAACTGCCAAGAAAATAAGAGCTGTCTCAATCTGTTTTTCCTGTGAATACGCCGGTTGAGAGATATTCAGGAATTCGAAAATATAAGGATCTTTGATGAAATCGGCAAGCGAGAATTGATCACTTTTGCCGTTCAGAACTAAGGGCTCAGCCTTGTTTTTTGAAGATAAAATCCTCTCATAGAAAAAAGTATTTATGTTCCTTTCAAGTTCACGCGAGCTCCAATTCTGAGTTTCACATTCTCTGAAATAATATGCCCTGGCATCTGGACTATTTACTCGCATGACAAGCCGGTGATGAGTTTAGGTCAATTTGCTACGCAGTGCGTAGCAAATATCATTACTTTTTCTTTTTCAGCACTAGGGTGTTTAACCCAAATAGTGAGTCGTCACCTTTTGATCGGATTATTGCAAAACCTTGACTATCTACTCCTCGTTCGTATAAAATTCCTAATAACTGGCTTTCGGTATGGCTTAGTTTTTCCCGGGCTTTAACTCTTTCAAACTCTAATAGGCGTTGTTCAACCAACTCAGCCCTGCGGGTTTGCACTGCAAAATAGTTCTGGGCGAACGCAATTTCAGGTTTTCGACTATCTCCATTCTGGGCGATGAGGTAAAAAGCATAACGGGTCAGTAAAATCTCATCTATTTCATGTTGAGCACCTTTACCTGCCTCGATCACCTTCCTGACGTCAGGAAAGTGATATTTGGGTTGTTCCCCTGCGTTAGTACAAGCCTCTTTTGCTTTAGTAATGACTTTCTCGAAATTTTCCCATTTAGAATAACCAAGCAGCTTCTTAAGTTCACGGGCACTCCAGCATTCTATTCCTTCCAACTCGCTTGCTGCTGCCTCAAATTGATTAAAGAGTTGTCTAATCTCTTCGGTCTTGCCGCCACCTCCCTCGGCGGCCATGGGGCTTAAAACGCCGGAAACGTCTTCGAGGCCGAGGCGGTATTCCCCGATTTTCTGGATTCGTAATGATGAAAGTTCCACCGATCCGCTGATATCGACAAAGCCGGGATCTCCTTTGGGCAGCTTCTTATTCACATATTTCAGGAAGATGAACAGTTTCTCGAGTTCGATGTCTTCGAAGGTGATGATCTGGCTGATATATCCGTACAGGCGTACTTACGACTGGATCAGCGACTTGAACTCGTTTTTCTGCTCTGGATCACCGATCTCATTCCACTTGGCCACGACCTGGTTCAAAGGAGGTTGAAGCATTTCATCCGAATGCCGCTCAGAATAGAACATGCGACAAAACTCATCGACCATGTATTTGGTAAACAAGTTGGAAGCCCGAATTTTGGTCTCCAGGTCATAAAGCTTGTTCGGGTCGGTTTCGCCGGATAGCTCGGTGGAGGTATAAAATGGCTGGAAGGCCTCAATTACTTCCGAAGTATCGTTTGCGAAATCCAGGACAAAGGTTTCGGTCTTGCCTGGGCAGGTACGGTTCAGCCGGGAAAGCGTTTGCACGCACTGCACCCCCGATAGTTTCTTATCGACGAACATCGCCTGTAGCAGAAGTTCATCAGAGCCCGTCTGGAATTAAAACCCTTGCCATTGATCGTGCGGGAAGTTTTACCAACAAACTGCTGAAGGATGATCTTTACCTTTTGTATTATCGTCTGGGGATGAGAATCCACGCTGTTCACCACCCCCTTGGTCTGTTCAAGTCCCACAGCCTGCCGATCTCGGACGATTTTCCCGAGCCGGTAGTATGCTGGATCAGGTAATGATGTCCCGTTCCCTCCACCCTCACCTGGTCCCTGATCTTCCGCACGCAATCGAGCTGGTGGTAACGCGGGAAGATGAGCAGTTCCTTCTGTTTCTCGACCATCTTGCACTTCCCCCAAAAGCTGGTTTTTCAGTTCCATTGTCAGTATCGGGATCCCGTTCAGGAACAGCGCCATATTGATGGAATTCTCATTTTTTAAAGACTATTTCAGCTGGCGGATGAGGGAGCGGCGGTTTTTTCAGGTAGAATTCCCGGTCTTCAAGGTTTAATCCGGAATTTGGCTCAAAATAAACTATCGAAAAATCATATCACCTTTCAATTGTTTAGCGGATTTAAAGCGCTTTTTAATAACCGATTGGCCTTCGAGTAACTTTTTTGTCTTCATTTTTTGTTATCAAATCCTTAATGGCTTGCAGAATCAGTTTAATTTTTTCATCCTGTCCTATGATTGATTTTTCCAGTTCTCTGATTTTCAAACTCAATTCTTTACTGGATTCCAGATATTCGCGAATCATTACAAATGCCCTCATAATTGCCATGTTCACGTTGATGGCATGCGATGACTTAAGAATCCCTGATAACATCGCTACACCTTGTTCTGTGAAGACCAGTGGATTTTTCCTTAATCCCATAAGTTCTTTTTTGGATATCACAATTTGTGACATCCAATTCTGAAACTCTTCATTATTCAGTTGAAACATAAAGTCTTCAGGGAACCTCAGGATATTTCTTCTTACGGCCTGATTGAGAGTTCTTGTGTCAACACAATATAATTCAGCAAGATCCCTGTCGATCATAACTCTTTTATTCCGGATGATATAAATTTTATTG
>JAPLDK010000052.1 GCA_026391775.1 Bacteroidota bacterium | reverse complement strand
ATCAGAACAGCTTTTCTCTCAGCAATGTCAGCTTCCTTCCGGCTACAGTTCTTTTCAATTTCGTCCTGAACAAACCCGGTTTTAACCGCCTCTATCATTCCTCCCATTCCTTCAACTACCCTGAAAAGGTCCCAGGCATGCCGGGCCAGGCTGTCGGTCAGGCTTTCGATATAATAAGCTCCTGCGGCCGGATCATTGATCTTGTTAAGATAGGATTCTTCTTTGAAGATAAGCTGCTGGTTCCTGGCTATCCTTGCTGAAAAATCATCAGGCTGCCTGAACGGCATATCGAAGGGACCGATAGACAGAGAGTCGGCCTGTCCAAGGGCAGCCGACATCCCCTCTGTTGTCGTTCTCAGCATGTTTACGTAAGGGTCGTAAATTGTCTTGTTCCATGTAGCAGTAGATGAATGGATGAACATTTTTAATGATTCCGGATCCTTTGGATTGTAGCGCTCAATTATTTTTGCCCATAAGATCCTGGCGGCCCTCAACTTTGCAATCTCCATAAAATAATTCGGACCACAGGCAAAATGAAACAGCATTTTCGGGGCGAGGGTATCAATTGTAAATCCTTTAGTGGTCAGTGAAGCAAGATATTCATTTGCGGAAGCAAGACTGAAGCCCAGTTCCTGAATAAGAGTTGAGCCGGAATTCTGAAAATACTGACCGTTAATGCTAATCGATCTGAATTGTGGTAATCGTTTGCTGATAGTATTCAGGAGATACCCGGCTTCTTCCAGGTTATTGTTGTAATTAACATAGAAATCGCCATGAAGAAGTAAATACGACAAAGGGTCGAAGTTTATCCCACCCTTTACCTGTTTACTATTCAGTTTCCTGACGCTTACTTCATAAAAGAAAAGCTCCAGCGTCAGGGGATAAGATTTTGAACTGATAAAATAGATCCATGTTTTTCCCAGGTCGATTCCCTCAAGCAGTGCCGACATTTGCTTATGAGTGATGATTTCCCTGGCATTAAGGCCGATAGCAGAGACTCCGTTCTTCACCGCATCAAGGGCGAGATGGTTAGCTTCTCCAATTTCTACTGTATGTAGATCCTGGCGAATAAGCCAGTCGTTTCCACTCCCTGTGAAGAATATCTGTGGATACTCATTTTTCAACCGGCTAATATATTCAAGGCCATCAAGATCCCCGGAACGGTAATAGGGTTTGACCGGAAATCCCTCTTCAGTATTCCATATAAGCTTTTTATTATAATCTACTCCTTTAAGATCGGCAATAATCTTCTTTTCCCATTCAGTAGTAGTTATGGCTGGGAACTCACTGAATAATTTCCGGGTCCTCTCGTTGCTGTTCATGTAATTAAGTCTGGTCAGTTTCCCGTTTGATGGGTTTTATGCATAGTAAAGATAAGCAAATTTAGATAATTACTTAGAAGTTCACATGCTCAACATAAAAATATTAAGCCGGTTATTCAGTATGATTCTTTAGTAACTTTACGAAAAAAAGGAATGATTGTTTCTATCAGTGGTGCAGGAGGATTTATCGGCAAAGCGCTGACCAGGGCCTTTAAGGAAAAAGGCTGGACGATAAAATCAATCAACCGGGAATCGTTCAGCATGCCGGCTGATGAATTCAGGCAAACAAAAATTGAAGGTTGCGATGTTGTGATCAACCTTGCCGGTGCCAATATCTCAAAAAGATGGAATGCGGCATATAAAAAGGAGATCCACGACAGCCGTATGGATGCTACCCGTAAAATTGTCTCGGCTATTATGGAATGTTCCAGCAAGCCCGGGCTTCTGCTCTCTGCTTCCGGAGTCGACATCTATGATAATGACGGGACGCATGACGAAGACAGCATTTCCTTTGCCGGGAGTTTTCTTGGAAATGTTTGTAGGGATTGGGAAAATGAAGCACTGTCAGCCGTAGGTTCTGTCAGGGTTGTAATCCCAAGAATGGGTATGGTGCTGGGGGAAGATGGTGGGGCAATGAGCCGAATGTACCCTATTTTCAGTATGGGTCTTGGTGCAAAAATCGGCAAAGGTGGCCAATGGATATCTTTCATCCATATCAAAGACCTTGTAAATGCTTTTATATTCATCATTGAAAACGAATCCCTGAGCGGTCCGGTCAATATTGTAAGCCCCTACCCTGTTACCAATGCGGAATTCAGTTCAACTTTTGGAAAAGTTTTGAAACAACCGGTTTTCCTAACTCTTCCCGGAGCTATCCTGAAATTTATTTATGGAGAAGGTGCCATTTTATTACTCGAAGGGCATAAAGTGCTTCCTGGCAAACTTACCATCATGGGATTCCGTTTCAGGTACCCCACGATCACGAACGCCCTGGTGAACCTGTTCGGATAAGGTCATTTAAAAATTCACTCTTTTACGAGCCTCATTTCGTCGATAAGCCTTTGCGCACCGGCAAACCTATCAATGATAAATAGGCAGTAACGTATATCCAACACAATATTCCGGCATTCGTCAGGATCATACTGAAGATCGCTCATAGTTCCTTCCCAGTTCCTGTCGAAATTCAAACCGATCAACCTGCCATTCCCATCCAGGACGGGGCTTCCTGAATTACCACCGCTTGTGTGGTTTGAGGCTGTAAAAGCAACATGCATTGTCCCGTCCTTATCGGCGTACTGCCCGAATTCCCGGCCCACAATAAGGTCCTTGAGTTTTGGCTCCACAATATAATCATAGATGTCTGGATTTTCCTTCTGAAGAATACCTTTGACAGTAGTGAAATAACGATAGTTTATTGCGTCTGCCGGACTGTAATCATCAACCTTCCCATAGGCAATACGCAGTGTGGAATTTGCATCGGGATACAACTGTTTTCCTGCCCGGTAAAGCATCAGCCCTTCAATATAGATCCGCTGGAGGCTGTCAATAACCCTGTTACATTCCAGCATTTCATGACTCACTTTTTTATCCAAAATAGCGGTTGCAGAGGCAACCATCAAAAAAGCCGGATCATTGCCAAGTTTTTTGAGCGTTTTTGCCCTCGGGTCCAACAATATTTTCAGGATTTTTGAACTGTCGGCAAAGACAGAAGTCGCATACAGCCGGTTCACAAATTCTTCCCAATCTCCTTTTTGTTTCTTTTCGATCAAAATAAAGTAAGCCGGCTTAAACGAAGGATCCATCTCCTTCGATATCTTATCCAGTATTGAAAGAGCTACCTGCTCGTCAACTATTTGCCGGTAGTCTTTAAAAAAGATACGGGTTGCTGCTTTGAGCTTTTCGGCGCTTTTAACAAGATCTGCTTCTTTCACGTCTTTTTGTGCCGATTGCTTTACCAGGTCTTTGAACCCGCCTGCAAATTTCAGCAGTTCAATTCCCTGAAAGCCTTCGGTAATGTAAATACCCGCCAGATCATAAGGATACCAGCGCTGGTATGTGCTTTCTGCTGTTTGAAAAAGCCCGCCATACTTTTTTACTCTCTCCTGGTCTGCATTTACCCAAACAGTAAAACCCTTCTCCTGAACATGTTTGGTCTCCAATGTATTGAGACGTTTTATGCCCTGGCTCTCCCCCATCATCTTTTTCCAGCCGTTAGCAATACCCGCTCTCTTTGAAGCATATTGTATCCTCGTTCCCCGATCAGCAGCCATGGCTGCTTCAATAATATCCAGTCTTTTTTGCCTGAAAGCAACTTTAACCGGATTTTCCTTAAAAGCGATCAGATCGACACCGTAAGAAGTAAGATATTCCCTAGTGGTCCCAGGAAATCCGAAAATCAATGTAAAATCACCCTTTTCAACACCCTTCAATGAAACAGAAAGATATTTTTTAGGTATATAAGGAACATTTTCCCTGGAGTATTCTGCCGGCTTATTGTCCTTGGATGAGTAAATCCTGAAAACTGAGAAATCCCCAGTATGCCTTGGCCAGGCCCAGTTATCGGTATCGCCCCCGAAGCTACCGATATCAAAAGGAGGAGCTCCAACCAGCCTTACATCTTTAAACACTTCATTGATAAACAGAAAATACTGGTTGCCGTAATAAAAGGGTTTGACTTTTGCCTCGAAGCCCGTACTTTTAACTGCTTCCTTCTCGATTTTATCAATATTCTTTTTTATAACCGTATAGCGGTCCTGTTCATTCATGGCCGGTGTCACATTTTCCAGGACATTATTGCTCACATCCTCCATCCTGATCAGGAAAGTAACAGTAAGGCCTGGATTTGGCAGTTCCTCAGCTATTGACCCGGCCCAGAAACCATGAGTCAGGTAATCATGCTCAATACTGCTTTGCTTTTGAATGGATCCGAAACCGCAATGATGATTTGTAAGCAGCAATCCGGTTTCCGATACCAGTACACCTGTACACCCGCCTCCAAACTGGACTATAGCGTCTTTCAGGGAAGAATTATTAATGTTGTAAATGTCTTCGGCTCCCAGTTTAAGTCCCAGCTTCTGCATTGCACTTATCCTCTGCCCCAGAAAGACCGGGGGCCACATGCCTTCCTCGGATTTCAGCAGAGAAGGAATAAGATTCAGGATGATGAAGATGGAGATTATAGTTTTTTTCATAAGCTTATTATGTGCTGTTCTGAAGGCTGAACCTGAGATAGCAGATCTTTTTACCCATCCCAAGCCACCTGTTTTCGTAGTAGGTTTGAAATTTAATCACGTCTTCGTTTGTTCCGGAATGGTATAGATCATCGGTTTTGAATCCAAGGTTGAAGCCGTTCTCACTTACAATCCTTAATGTAAAATCGTAGAATTCTTTGTTGTCGGTTTTCAGATAAATGATCCCGTCGGACTTCATTATATTTTGAAATTTCGAGAGGAAACGGGTTGATGTGAGGCGTTGTTTTTCTTTTTTCGGCTGGGGATCGGGAAAAGTGATCCAGATTCCTGAAACTTCACCAGTGGAAAAAAAATATTCAATTTGGTCGATTGGGCTTCGGACAAAGGCAACATTGCCCAGGTTTTCATCCTTAACAGTCCGGCAACCTTTCCACAGGCGGGCACCCTTGATATCCATTCCGATGAAATTTTTATCAGGATAGGCTTGTGCAAGCCCTACAGTGTACTCCCCTTTTCCGCAACCAAGTTCCAGGATGATGGGATTGGAATTCCCGAAGAACTTTTCATTCCATGACCCTTTAAGCGGAAATGGATTACCAAGTTCGTGATACCTGCATTGAAAAAGAAAAGGGAATGTCAGATTTTCCTGAAAATGGATCAGCTTCTTTTTTGGCACGTAGTGTAACTATTTGGAAAGCAGCCAGGCACCTGAGAATCCTTTTGATCTGGCGTCGCTGAGAAGGTTTTCAGCTTCTTTCTGCTTGTTTGTCGTTGTGAGAGCGACACGATAAAGCCCACTTCTGGAACGATCATAGACACCGGCATTCAGCCCTTTTGAATTGGCATCCTGAACACATTTCATAGCATTTTCACGGATCCTGAAAGCCCCGATAATAATGGCGAAATTATCTGACTTGCTGATTCCTTCAGAGCCTTCCGTTGAGGCAGTTTCTGCAATCCTGGCCGAAGTTTTTTCCTCAACATCGGGAACAATCGGATGTTTATCTTGTTTTTGATTTGTAGTGATCGTATTGTTTTCCGAAATCCGATCTGCTGCATCATGGGCTGAATTGACCATCTGATCCATATCAGGGTCGGCGGAAGAACTTGATGTGGCAGCAGTAGTTGAGGGAGTCGGGTCATTAAACATCGACGGGATTGCTCCGAAATCGTAATTGATCTCTGGTCTGTGGGCAGGTGCTTCCTTTTTTTCAACCAGTGAGGACGCAGAGAAACGGGAAAACACAGAACTGAGAATGCCTGCATTGTTTACCGATGGATTTCTGAGTTTGTCATATTGGGTTATTCCAATGATAGCCGCAGTGCCAATAGGTATCGCGAGCATTGCAGCCCATTTTAACGATCGGGGGAATTGACGCCTGGGTGATGAATTATCCCTTTGTTGCGTAACAAGAACCTTTTCGAATCTGTCGGAGTAAGAATTCCTGCTTACAGGAGGTGACACGAAAGTTTGCAAGCCAAAAGCATCGGGTAAAAGATTCGAACCTTTTTCCTGTTCAAACTGCAGGGTACCTTCCCTGCCGGCAAAAAGCCTTCCCACTTCGGGAATAATAAAAGACTTCCCGCTTTTCAAATGATGCCTGATGTTGGTCACCAGCTCATTTACCATGG
This sequence comes from Bacteroidota bacterium, assembly GCA_026391775.1. Taxonomy (GTDB): domain Bacteria; phylum Bacteroidota; class Bacteroidia; order Bacteroidales; family FEN-979; genus CAIRDP01. Next base: position 99,187 of record JAPLDK010000052.1, on the reverse strand, counting down.
CAAGGGCATCGGCATAACTTACTCCTTTATCAGTAACGATGCGATTGCATAACAATCCGTCGTTCTGCTTCAGATTTATATTGAAAAGTATTTTCTTTGAGGGAGGGACAAAGGAATGGCTTGCCGGATCAATACGTGCAGGGGCATAGTTGCCTATAAAGCCTCCGAAACCCGGAAGTATAACACAATCATGTTCTTCCAATAAACGGGCAATAATTATTCGCACATCCATAATGCCAAAAATGCTTGTCGCGAAGATACGTAAATGAAGGTTGAACCTTTATTCCCTGTTAGTAAGTTTTAATAAGTCGGCCGGGGAGTCAATGGCAAGGCTTTCAAAACTGGTTTCTTTCAGGATAATTTCATAACCGTTATCAAGCCATCTGAGCTGTTCCAGGGATTCTGCAATCTCAAGTGAGGAAGGAGGCAATTTCACGATCTGCATCAGGATTTCAGGCCTGTAACCGTAGATGCCGATATGTTTATAAAAATTATATTGTTCAAACCAACTGCCAGTTTCCCTGTCCCTGATATAAGGAATAGCAGCACGGCTGAAATAAAGTGCCTTACCCCTGATATTGGCCAACACCTTGACCACATTGGGATTCCCGAGTTCCTCACTTGATGAGATCTTTTTCATCAGGGATGCGATCAGGGTTTCTTGTGTGCTGAAACAACTGATAACCTGGTCTATCTGCCCGGGATGGATATAAGGCTCATCTCCCTGGATATTCACAATCGCATCGAAATCCAGGCCGTTCTGCCGGAGCTTCATCCAGACTTCGCTGCACCTTTCTGTTCCGCTTTTATGCTGAACGGAAGTCATCATCGCCTTACCACCGAAACCGATAACGTGCATTTCAATACTGCTGTCATCAGTCGCAACAATAACTTCGGAAAGACCGGGACTTGACATTGCCTGTTCATAGACCCTCCGGATCATACTCTTTCCGTTTATCACAACCAGGGGTTTGCCCGGGAATCTTGTGGAAGAATAACGTGCCGGTATGATTCCAAGTACTTTCACTGGTGAAGGGGACTAAAACAGACCATGAAGTTCAGCATTCACTTTATCAATGACTACCCCCAGATGCTCGGTGTTTTCACTGAATTTCAAATTGTCGACATCGATAAAAAGCATCTTTGAGAGTTTGTAATTTTCAGCCCAATCCTCATACATATCGTTGAGGTTTTTAAGGTAATCTATGCGGATGGCACTTTCGTATTCCCGTCCGCGCTTCTGGATCTGGCTGACAAGGGTCGGTACGCTGGCCCTGAGGTAGATTATCAGATCCGGTGGTTTGATCAAAGAACTGACAAGTTCAAACAGCGATTTAAAATTATCGAAATCCCGGGTACTCATCAGGTTCATGGCATGCAGATTGGGTGCAAAAATGTATGCATCCTCATAGATCGTGCGGTCCTGTATTACAGTTCTGCCCGATTTTCTAATTTCAATAACATGTCTGAAACGGCTGTTCAGGAAGTAAACCTGAAGATTGAATGACCATCGCTGCATATCTTCATAAAAACTATGCAGATAAGGATTTGTATCCAGATTCTCGTAATGTGCTTCCCATTTCAGATTCTTGGCCAGCAGCCCTGTAAGGGTAGTTTTCCCTGAGCCTATATTTCCAGCAACAGCAATATGCATAAATTGGAATTTACTGTCAAACCTACATGAATTTTATGAACTGAACAAATACATGATGAATTTCGAACGATCCGGGTATTATTTATTCCCTGAAACCAGTGCAAGGATCTCCTCTACATACTTCCTTTCATTGGCCAAACGGGGAATTTTATTCTGACCTCCCAGTTTTCCCTTAACTTTTAACCAGTGATAAAATGTGCCCTTAGGCATTATATGAATCATTGGTTCGCCAAGTAAAAGATCATGATATCTCTTGGCTTCATAGTCAGAATTCAGTGATTTCAAAGCATTATCAAGAGTTACTGTAAAAAAGCCAAGATCGTTGGGCGGGCTCTCAAATTCAATCAGCCATTCATGAGCCCCTTTTTGTTCACTATAATATACCGGTGCCGCCGTGAATTCACTGACCTGGGCATTACACTTTCCGCATGCTATTGTAATGGCTTTTTCCGCATTATCAATTATCAGTTCCTCCCCAAAAGCATTGATGAAATTTTTCATCCTGCCTGTTATCTGGATGCGGTACGGCCTCACCGAGGTGAACATTACAGTGTCACCCAGCATATACCTCCATAAACCGGCATTCGTTGTGATGATAATGGCATAATTAACGCCTGTGGTTACTTCATTCAGGGAAATCACTTTTGAAGTATCCAAACTGCTGTCATCAAGAGGGATAAACTCATAGAAAATACCGTAATCCAACATCAGAAGCATATCATTCACGCCCCTCCTGTCCTGTATCCCGAAAAATCCCTCTGAAGCATTGTACGTCTCCAGATAATTTACTTTATCGGAATGCAGTATTTTTTTGAACTGGGCCTGATAAGGTATGAAATTCACGCCACCATGTATGTACAATTCAAAATTCGGCCACACTTCAAGCAGGTTCGGTTTCCCTGTAATTTCAAGCACTTTTCTAAAAAGCAGCAAGGTCCAGGAAGGAACTCCTGAAATATTGGTGACATCGTGTTGAACAGTGGCACGGGCCATTTTTTCAATTTTAGACTCCCATTCATCCATCAGGGCAATTGAAAGGCCTGGTGTCCTTAAATACTCGACCCAAACAGGCAAATGCTGGATAAGGATTGCCGACAGATCTCCCTGGTAGTATGACTCATTGTTTACTTCCACGATTTGATGTGTCCCTCCCATAGCAATAGCCTTACCTGCAAAAAGATTTGTCTCCGGGTGGTTATTGCAATAAATTGAAAGCATATCTTTTCCGCCTTTAAAATGGCACTCCTCAAGTGCCTCCTGGCTCACCGGAATAAATTTACTCTTATCGTTTGTGGTTCCTGAAGATTTTGCAAAACACTTTATCTCGGTTGGCCAGAGTATATTCTGCTCTCCCTTCCTGAGCCTTTCGATAAAGGGTTTAAGCGAATCATAATCATTCAGGGGCAGACGGCTCCTGAATTCTTCGTATGTCTGAATTGAACGAAAGTCGTAATGCTTGCCCCACTCTGTGTTTTTGGCAGTTTGAAGGAGCCTCCGAAGCCACTCTTGCTGGACTTCCAGGGGGTATTTCATGAACAGCTCAATCTGATGGATCCGCTGTTTCATCAGCCATGAAATGACCGAATTGATCAGAGCCATTACTGAAGTATATTTATTGCAGGAATTTTCAGTTCAAAAATACAACCTTAATTGAGATTACCTAACCGGCCTGGAAAATATCTTGATTTATAATCATATAACATTTACCATAAAAATTCCTTATTTATTTTTCTTTTTCCTTTTGGAATTATATATTTTAGTTGTAAGTTTGTATACCCTAACAATTATGATTTTTGAAGTTCTTGTCGCCTGAAAATCAAACTAAAAATAACTAATGACAACTTACTGAAATTATGAAAATTCTGGTATTAAACTGCGGCAGTTCATCGATCAAATACAGGCTGTTTGACATTTGCACTGAAGCAGACCTATTAGCGAAGGGATTACTCGAGAGAATAGGCCTGGAAAAGAGCGAACTGACTCACCAGGTTACCGGTAAGGAAAAACTGAAAATTGTAAAACCAATCCCCGATCATCAGGATGGGATTTATCTTATACTTGAAACGCTCAAACACCCTGATCACGGTATAATCAGGGATATTAATGAGATCGAGGCCATCGGCCACAGGGTGGTGAATGGTGGTGAAAAATTTAAAAGCAGTGTCCAGATTGATGACGAGGTTAAGGCGGGAATAGAGAGATGTATAGAACTTGCCCCCCTCCATAACCCGGCAAATCTGAAAGGTATTTTATCCATGGAAGCGATTTTGCCCAATGTTCCCCAGGTTGCCACATTCGATACTTCCTTCCACCAGACCATGCCTGCCCATGCATATCTGTACCCGCTGCCATACGAATATTATGAAAAATACAGGATCCGCCGGTACGGCTATCATGGAACTTCCCATAAATTTGTGGCCGAAAAAGCTTGCAGGTATCTTGGCAAAGACTATTTTACCAATAGAATAATCACTTGCCATCTTGGAAACGGTTCGTCGGTGACCGCCATTAACCAGGGAAAATCTGTTGACACATCGATGGGATTTACTCCCGTTGAAGGCCTGATGATGGGCACACGCACCGGTGATGTTGATGTAGGTGTATTGCTATTTATTGCTGAAAAAGAAAACCTGAGTATCAAGGACACTAATAACCTGTTCAATAAACAAAGCGGTGTTTGCGGAATATCCGGGATCTCATACGATATGCGTGATGTGGAAATGGCTGCCGCCCAGGGTATACAGCGGGCCCAGCTCGCTCTCGACATGTATGCATACAGGGTTAAAAAGTATATCGGGGCCTATGCCGCAGCAATGGGCGGGGTCGACATTATTATTTTCACAGGCGGAATCGGTGAAAACGACTTTGAGTCACGGAAAAGGATACTCACTGACATGGAATTCCTGGGGGTCGAATTCGAAGCTGACCGCAACGACGGGATACAGGGCAGGGAAGCAATACTGACCAAGCCCGGATCGAAAGTCCTGGCAATGGTAATGCCAACAAATGAAGAACTGGTTATTGCCATTGATACATATAATATTATAATGAAAGCTGACTTTAAATTTTAACTTCAAAACAAAACATTATGGCACCCATCAGCATTTATATTGTGGAAGATGAGTTGATTATTGCTCATGATCTGAGGGCAAAGTTATCTGAACTCGGGTATGAGATCCTGGGTATTGATACCAAAGGAGAAAATGCAGTTGAAAATATTGCAGGCCTTAAAGAACAACATAAAGAACCGGACATTGTAATCATGGATGTTAAACTGGCAGGCAAAATGGATGGCATTGAAGCTGCCAGGGTACTGACTGAAAATTATAATTGCGGTATTATCTTTCTAACATCGATGAATAAAAGCGAAGTATTTTCAAAGTCTTTCTCGCTGAAACCCTATGCCTACCTGTTCAAACCTGTCGACATCGACCAGATCAGGGCAGCCATAGAAGTCGCCAACTACCAGAGAAATCTTGAGATCACCAATGAACGTATCATTTCGGAACTGAAAAATGAGATTGAACAGCGTAAGAAGGCCGAAAAGGAACGTAATCAGAGGCTTCAGGAAAGAATCCGGGCTGAGCAGAAAGTGAACCAACTTTTAAAACAAAAACATCAGATGGAGCTGGATCTTATCAACCGTGAACTTGCGACTTCATCAATTTTCATCAGTCAAAAGAATAAGATCATCGGCCTGATAAAAAAAGACATCAACCGATTGCTGAAAAATGAAAAAATAATTACCAGGAATGAGATTGCAAGGGTGCTTAAGACTATCGATGACAATATCAAGTTTGATAATGACTGGTACAGGATCAAGGCACATTTTGAAAAGATACATCCCGGATTCTTCGACCGGCTCCGTAAACTGTATCCACAGCTAACGCCCAATGATCATAAGTTATGCGCATTGCTGAGGATGAACCTGAATACCAAGGAAATTGCACATATCCTGAAGATTACTGCCCCTAGTACAGAAATATCACGTATCAGGTTGAGAAAAAAACTGAACCTGAACAAGGGAATAAACCTGACCCAGTATATTTGCGAAGTCTGATTATCCTAATTTGTCGGCCATCTCGTCACTGATTTGAAGGTTGTGAAAGACATTTTGCACGTCTTCGTCTTCTTCAAGTATATCAATCAGTTTGAGAGCTTTGCGTGTTGAATCTTCTTCTAGAATTACGTACGATTTAGGAATCCTGTGCAAGGAAGCACTTTCGGGTTCAATATTCATAGACTCAAGCTTCTTCATCATGGAACCGAAATCTTCCATTGCAGTTGTAACAGTGAAAGTTTCTTCCTCCACAGCAATATCTTCTGCACCTGCATCAATCAACTTCATTTCAAATTCATCCTGCACAAGATCCGCTTTAGGAATTACAAAAACACCTTTGCGGTCAAACAGGTATGCAAGTGATCCATTGGTTCCCAGTTCCCCGCCATGCTTATTAAAATGAGCCCTTATGTTCGATATTGTTCTCTGAAGATTGTCGGTAGTACATTCTACGAAAATCGCAATCCCGTGAGGTCCCTTGCCTTCGTAAGTTGTTTCATGAAGGGTCGCTGCATCTTTCTCGGTACCCTTGTTGATTGCCCTCTGGATGGTTTCTTTAGGCATTGAAGCGCCCTTTGCATTGGCAATAGCAAGCCGGAGCCTTGGGTTTCCATCTGAGTCAGGACCACCTTCCTTCACGGCAATGGTGATATCTTTTATTATCTTCGAAAAAATCTTTGAACGTTTTGCATCCAAAGCTCCCTTTTTACGCTTTATCGTGGACCATTTATTGTGACCTGACATACCGTAATTGTTTGTAAATTAACAATGAATAATCTGATCTATCGGAAATTCCACTTCAAAATTAATAAAAAAAACATAGATGATACAAAAACGATTGGTAATTTTGGAAGCTGAAAAGCCGTCATCGCTGTCATAAATGAAATATTCAAGGATTTACATATTTCTTCTGTCTTTTCCTGTTTGCTGCATGTTATGGAGATGTGCAAACCCGGTTGCTCCTGAAGGCGGCCCCAAAGATACCAAACCACCTAAAGCATTGAACTTCGACCCTCCGAATTTTTCCACTAACTTCAAAGATAACAGCATCAAAATTGATTTCGATGAATTCATTGTTATTAAGAACCAGGCCGCTGAAGTTAATGTTTCCCCTCCTTTGAAAACCATTCCCGATCTTCGGCTGAGAGGTAAAAGCCTTGTGGTGAAACTTGATGATACACTCACTGCAAACACTACATATTCTATAGACTTTGGAAAATCCATCTCTGACATTACCGAAAATAATGCCCTGATAGGATTTTCATACGTATTCAGCACAGGCCCTTATATTGATTCGCTTAGCCTTCAGGGCAAGGTTATCAATGCCTTCGATCTCAGCCCGCAAAAAGACTTGTTTGCTTTGCTGTACATGGACATTTATGATACTATTGCTTTTGACTCACTGCCCTTTAAGGTTAAGCCCTATTATGTTACGAAAACCAATGAGAAAGGAGAATTCCTGTTTCACAACCTGAGAGCCTCCTCTATGAAACTTACAGCCCTTGCCGATCAGAATGGGAATCTTATTTTTGACCAGGCTTCTGAAAAGGTGGCATTCGCCGACAGCCTGGTCCGGCCATATTACATACCAATACCCAAAACCGATTCTGCAACAACTCTGAAAGACAGTTTAAAACCCGGGTTTGATTCTGCAAAAACCAAAGCAGCAGGTGCAGGGACTTCTGCAGGTATATCAAAAACAGCAGGTGATTCAACGAAAAAAGATACTTCATTGAAGCTGCCTGCTTTCCCGAATCATCTTTTGTTTCTCTTTGATGATATTGATTCCATCCAGAGGATTCAGAAATCCCTGGTCATAAAGAAAGGCCTTGTTCTTGTTACCTTCAGTTTTCCTGCCAAATCTCTCAGTCTTAAACCCCTTAACTGCGACACTGCAAAACCATGGGCACTAAAAGAATATTCCCGACAAAAAGACTCCTTGTACCTCTGGCTTACAAACACAAATATGGACTCTCTGATCCTCAGGGTTTGCCAGGAGAATAAAGTGCTTGACACACTGAAATTGGAACTGATTTCAAAAGATGACAAAGCCTCTTCCAGGAAAAAAGAACAGAGTAAACTTTACCTTGGGGTCAGCAATAATACATCTGCAGCAAGCCTGAACCAGTTTGCCGGCAACTATAATATGACTTTTTCGTATCCCCTTGCCTCCGCTAATCTCAATCGTATCAGGCTGATACAGGATAAGGATACGTTAAAACCAAAAGTGTATTTTCCCGACAGCACTAAACGACGTCTTACACTGGAAACAAAGTGGAAAGAAGATAAAAATTATTCAATTTTTATTCCGGATTCTGTCTTTATCGGGATCAACGGTCTTGCGAATGATACGATCAGATCCACATTTAAGACCCGACAGGCAAGAGATTTCGGAAACCTGATACTTGACCTTGATATATCGAAACATCCGGGAGAATATATTATCCAGATACTTAATGAAAGGGACGCGGTTCTTGGAGAAAAGAAAATCAAGACAAGCGGTAAAGTGAAATTCGAATACCTAATCCCCGGAAAATTTAAAATAAAAGGCATTTATGACCGAAACCATAATGGTCGTTGGGATACAGGAAATTTCAGAAAAAAACTCCAGCCTGAAGAAGTGTTTTTCCTTCAAAAGCTTATTGAAATCAGGGCCAACTGGGATGTCGAAGAAAAATGGGCCCCCTCTTCCGAGTTATGATACTTATGCTTGGACACATTGATTGATACAATCAATCACCTGTGTCAAAGTTGTAATTTTTAATGAATAAAATATCATCTTCCCGTCCCTCTTTGATTCAAGAATACCCTTGTTTTTAAGGATGTTCAGATGATGAGATGCCGAAGCTTGTTCGATGTTCAGGTTCTCGTAAATCTCAGTCACTGTAAGTTTCTTGTTATCAGTGAGAAGGTCGATAATAGCAATACGCATAGGATGAGCCATAGCTCTAAGTTTACTGGCAGCTGTTTCCAGTTTCTGGAGATCGAGTGTAGGTTTCTTCTTCATGGTAATCAAGTTTTTATATTTCCAAGCAAATATAAAAAGAATATTGTACGCTCGTAAATATGTAAATGTTTTTTTCTGTTAAATTTTAAACAGTTCTGTAAAAGCGAAGTTTCTGCCGTCAAAAAGGCCCTTGTCGCTAAGCTTAAGACTAGGAATAACAAGCAAAGCCATAAAGGAAAGGGTCATAAAAGGTGACAGCAGCTGGCTCCCGAGTGCTTTGACCATCTTGTCCATTTTACGGTACTTTTCAGCAACAATATAGCCGTCATCAACTGTCATGATACCAGCAAACGGTAAAGGCAGGACTTCTGCAGTATCGCCATCAACAACAGATATTCCTCCACGGCTATGGATAATCAGATTAATTGCCCTGATTATTGATTCGTCATCAGTACCGGAAGCAACGATATTATGACTGTCATGTGCAACACATGAAGCAATAGCCCCTCTCTTCAGTCCGAGCCCACAGATAAATCCGATCCCGGCAGGGCTTTCAAAATACCTGTTTTTAACGATAAGCTTAAGGATGTCCCTTCCCGGATCGCTGACCACGTACCCATCAACAAGCTTAGGTTCAACATCAATTGCCCCTGTAATTAACTGCCCGTTATAAGCTTCCTGCACCCTGATCTGGCCTGGCTGCTGCTTTACCCGGATGCCTTCAGGGCATACCTCTCCAATATTGAAATTATTGAATGGGGTTTCGATAACCGGTGAGATCAGGGTTTTACCGGATTCAGCAACCTTTATACCAGAAACCCAGGTCTCCAGGATATTGAAATCCTTAAGGTTACCGGCAACTATAAAATCGGCATAGTCACCTTCCCTGACCAGACCGGTCTCCAGTTTATAGTGTTTTACCGGATTATATGTACATGCCCTTAGCACGTTAAACAGGTCGAGTCCCTTTGCCAGTGCCCGTTTTACAATATCGTTGATATGCCCTAGGACCAAATCATCCGGATGTTTGTCGTCACTGCAAAACATCACCATGTCGGGGAATTCATCAACCAGGCTGCATAATTCCTCAAAATTCCTTGCTGCACTGCCTTCGCGGATGAGTATCTTCATCCCGCATTTTATCTTGTCCAGGGCTTCTTCCCTGCTAAAGCATTCGTGGTCGGTAGTTATACCTGCCCCTATATACCTGGCAGCGTCATCACCTTTTAATCCGGGCGCATGACCATCGACAGGTTTCCCGTATTTCCCGGCCAGTTTAATCTTCGCCATTACCTCGGGATCACCATATAAAACTCCCGGATAATTCATCATTTCGGAAAGATACCTCACTTCCTTCATCGACAGTAACTCTTCAATTTCCTTAACACCAAGCTTTGCACCGGCAGTCTCAAACGATGTGGCCGGGACACAGGAAGAAGCTCCGAAATTGAACTTAAACGGGACTTTCCTCCCATTCTCAATCATGAACCTTACACCCGGTACACCAAGCACATTAGCTATCTCATGGGGATCAGAGACTGTTGCAACAGTGCCATGGACTACAGCCAGCCTTGCAAACTCCGAAGGGATAAGCATTGAACTTTCGATATGGATATGGGCATCGATAAGGCCTGGCAGAATGTAATGATCCTGTTTGCAATCACATTCTGTGATTTTTTTCACAATTCCGTTCTCAACCAAAATGCGACCCTTGAATATCCTTTTTCCGACCACATCCACAATGTTACCGGAAACACTAAAGCCTTTCTTTTCCATAATTGCGTGATTTATTAAATAGCGAAGTAGCGAAAATAAATTTAATTTCGCTTTTTCGCTATCTCACTACTTACCATTCCTGCCAACTGCCCGCAGGCCGCGTCGATATCTTTTCCCCGGCTTTTACGGATATTTACTACCATGTTCTTTTTTTCCAGAAAATCAGCAAATGCCTGTAGCTTTTCAGGGCCTGACCTGAACAGCCCGGTTCCCTCAACTTCGTTATACTCCAGAAGGTTGACCTTCACGGGGAAATTTTTACAGAAGGCCGCAAGTTCCCTGGCATCTGCAATGGAATCATTAATATCTTTAAAAAGAATATACTCAATGGTGAACCGTTTTCCGGTTTTAATATAATAATACTTCAGAGCCTCTTTAATGTCTTCAAGAGGATGCCGTAAATTAAATGGAACAAGACGGTTTCGCTTTTCGTTTGCCGTGGCATGCAGGGAAAGTGCAAAATGGCACTTCAGTTCATCATCAGCCATTTGTCTTATCATTTTAGGGATACCCAGGCTTGAGATGGTGATCCTCTGGGATGACATCCCCATGCCATCCGCAGAAGCGATCATTTCAACAGATTTTTTCACATTCTCATAATTGAGCATCGGCTCCCCCATTCCCATGTAAACGATGTTTGACAAGCCGGCCGGACTGTTTGTTCTTTCAGATGCCAGCTTTTTCAGGTAAACCGCCTGGTCAAAGATTTCTCCTGCACTCAGGTTCCTCATAAAGCCCAGTTTTCCTGTTGCACAGAACACACAACCGAGAGGGCAGCCAACCTGGGACGAAACACAGGCCGTAAACCTCAGCCCTGATGGGATGAGCACCCCTTCTACTATAGAACCGTCATGAAGGATAAATCCTATCTTAACTGTGCCGTCCCTGCTTTTCCGGATTTTTGCCTGGATGGCCTGGTGAAACGTAAAATTGCTTTTCAGAAGCTCCCTGCAGGCTTTAGGGATGTCGGTCATTTCATCAAAAGAAGTGCATTGCTTTTTCCAGAGCCATTCAAATACCTGCTTGCCCCGGAAAGACTTTTCATCATGAGTGATAAGAAATGACTTTATGTCTTCGGGAGAAAGATCACGAATGTCGGAAACCGATTTACCATTCATCCTTTTTGACCACGATTGGTTTCATTTTCTCTTTCAGGGTCGAGACCAGTCTTTGCATAGTAGTGTCAACCTGGTACAGGTATGTATCCCAGCTAGGATTGTAGGCAGGGTCCTCCCTGTTCATCCACTTTTCAATGGGGAAACGGGAGGCAAGTTTAAGATTGAAGTCGGTGAGGGTATACCGGTAACGGTTCTCCTTGAACTCAATTTTAATCTGGTAAGTAACCAGGCCGCCCTCAGTGTGCAATCCTGTTTTGCTGTCATTGTTATAGATCCGCAATCTGCCAACACCCTCAACCTTCCCATTGACCCTGTCCTGAACAGAGAATACCGAGGCTGCATTGAGGTAGTAATACCCGAACCATTGAATGGCTTTATCGTAAAGGTATCCAGGATTACCTTCCTGGTTCACAACATCCCGGTAGGTGAGCTTTTTGGTTTCCGGATCTATGGGTAAATTGGGCGATGCAGTCTGTGCAACAATAGCAGAAACGCAAAGACAACCCAGGATTATGCAGCATGCGAATGCGGGTAATTTCATGGCAAAGAGTGTTTTAAACCGATTCTGAATTCATTTTCTCAAAGCTACGAAAATGACAATAAAAAAACCCCGCGCTTGCAGGGTTTTTTTGAACAAACAATTGTGATTTTAATACATATCACCCATTCCGCCCATTCCCGGATTCATCGGGGGCATAGCAGAGGGTTTTTCTTCTTTATGAGTAACGATCACACATTCGGTGGTCAGGAGCATGCTGGCGATCGAAGCGGCATTCTCAAGAGCAACGCGGGCAACCTTGGTAGGATCAATAACGCCTGCCTGAAAGAGGTTTTCATATTCTTCAGTATTGGCATTGAACCCGTAATCCTCTTTGCCTTCTTTAACTTTCTGAACGATAACCGAACCTTCGAGGCCTGCATTTTCAACGATCTGGCGGAGAGGTTCCTCAAGAGCACGCCTTATGATCTGAATACCGGTGTTTTCATCTTCGTTTGCTCCTTTCAGCTTTTCGATAGCTTTGATAGCGCGGATAAAAGCGACACCGCCGCCGGGTATGATACCTTCCTCAATAGCAGCACGGGTTGCATGCAGAGCGTCATCAAAACGGTCCTTTTTTTCTTTCATTTCAATTTCAGAAGCGGCACCAGCATAGATCACAGCAACACCACCTGAAAGTTTTGCAAGACGTTCCTGCAGCTTTTCACGGTCGTAATCGCTGGTGGTCTTTTCGATCTGTGATTTGATCTGGCCGATCCTGCCCTGGATGTCGGCTTTCTTGCCCTGTCCGTTGATGATGGTTGTATTTTCCTTGTCGATGGTCATCTTTTCAGTCTGGCCAAGGTACTGTAATGTTGTATCTTCCAGTTTATAACCTTTTTCTTCGCTTATAACGGTACCACCGGTGAGGATGGCGATGTCTTCGAGCATTTCCTTACGACGGTCACCGAAGCCCGGAGCTTTTATGGCAGCAACTTTCAGAGTGCCGCGAATCTTGTTCACAACGAGTGTTGCAAGAGCTTCACCTTCCATATCTTCAGCAATAATGATAAGGGGACGGCCGGTCTGAACAACCTTCTCCAGTATGGGAAGCAGGTCTTTCATTACCGAGATCTTCTTTTCGTAAATAAGGATGTAAGGATTATCAGCAACAACTTCCATCTTCTCAGTATCCGTTACGAAATACGGGCTGATGTATCCACGGTCAAACTGCATACCTTCAACAACCTTTACGGTAGTTTCAATACCCTTGGCTTCTTCGATCGTAATAACACCTTCCTTCTTTACTTTCCCCATTGCCTCAGCAATCATCTTTCCGATAAATGTGTCGTTGTTGGCAGAAACTGTAGCAACCTGCTCGATCTTTTCCATGCTGTCGCCGACCTGTTTGGTTTGAGCTTTCAGAGATTTTACAACCTCAATAACAGCCTTGTCAATGCCGCGCTTAAGATCCATTGGGTTTGCACCTGCGGTAACATTCTTTAAACCGGTAGTGAAAATTGACTGTGCCAGAACGGTAGCTGTGGTTGTGCCATCACCGGCGAGATCACTGGTCTTGGAAGCAACTTCCTTCACCATCTGTGCACCTACGTTCTCAATTGCATCTCTCAGTTCTATTTCTTTTGCTACGGTAACGCCATCCTTTGTAACGGTGGGAGAACCGTATGATTTCTCGAGGATGACATTCCGGCCTTTGGGGCCCAGCGTCACCTTCACTGCATTGGAGAGTTCATCAACACCTTTCTTCAATGACTCTCTCGCTTTTATGCTAAAAATGATATCCTTTGCCATTTCTATTTATGTTTTTAAGGGTTACAATGTGTATGATTCATTAATGTTACTGATGGTCAGATAATCGCAACGATATCCGATTCGCGCATAATAAGATAGTTCCTGCCATCAATAGTGATCTCTGTTCCGGAATATTTTCCGTAAAGAACAATATCACCAACTTTAACTGTCATGGGTTCATCTTTTTTTCCGGGGCCAACAGCCATAACGGTACCTTTCTGGGGTTTTTCCTTTGCAGTATCAGGAATAATAATTCCACCTGCTGTTTTTTCTTCTGCCGCTGCGGATTCAATCAGAACCCGGTCTGCCAGAGGTTTAATCTTTACTTTTGCCATTTTAACATTATTTAAAGTTAAACATTATGAAATTCACTTGGTATTATTCCTTTTGACAGAAACCATGCCAAACGGTTTAATGAAAAGAATAAGGACAATTTTTCAGCAAAATTTCTTATTGAAAAATCCGGTTGTCATATTTTCTGACATTCTGACATTAGGAGATAAAAAAAACTGTTCCCGTTAACAGGAAACAGCTTTACTGTTTTCATTTTCTGCAAACAGGGAAAGTTCCTATTTTTTCTTCTCACCAGGACTAGGCTGGAAGTCTTTTACAGGAGCTGCCTTTGACTGGTCGATCTGCTTCTTGATCTCACTTTCCTGGACCGGGGCGGCACCCTGGTTCTTCGGGATAGAAAAAATTGAGAATAAACTGAGGACTAGTAATACAATAGCCAGAGTCCATGTAGTTTTTTCAAGGAAGTCAGCTGTTTTTCTTACCCCCATGAACTGGTTTGAAGAAGCAAAATTTGAAGCAAGCCCGCCACCTTTTGAATTCTGGACCAGCACTACCAGCACCATCAAAGCGGAGGCGATAAGAATGAGGACTGAAACAACAATGTAAACACCCATAATTCGATTTTTGAATAATTAGTTAATGCTTTTTGAAATCAACAACCAAAAACTCCTACGTCTGGTGTGTAATTCCTTTGATATTTTCAATTTGGGCCGCAAAGTAACGACTTTTTTCGGAGAATCGCAAGGATAATTTCTCATAAATGTGGATGGCTTTCTGCATATTACCCTGTTTTGCATATAATAAGGCAAGCGTTTCGCTTATGATATCCTCTTCATCCATGTTTGATTTTTGAGAAAGTAAAGTTGGATTAAAGAACTCTATTTTAGGCCTGGAGATTTGGGGTTCCTCCTTTATAAATTTTTCAATCAATTCATTTTTGGACTTATAGAAGTCTTTGGCCGGTCTTAAAACCGGTCCATCTTTATCCGTCTCTTTTTCCGGGAAGACAGGCTCGGGTTCAGGCCTCCTGATATTTCTTTCCTCATTGATCTCGTTCAGCCTCTTTCTTACAATGGCAAGCAGGTCGTCCTGAGAAATTTTTCCTCTTGGGACTTCGGATGGCTTGTTAACAGCAGTCAATGGGGCTACAAAACCTGTAGCTCCCATATTCAGCACCGGAGCCTGAGGAGAGGCAAGAGCAAGCTCTTCGGAACTTATCACCGATTCTTCGATATAATTTTCCTGCTCAGGCTCTATGGGGGAAGACGTTAATGGAGAAACAATTTCAACCTCCGGTAAAACCTTAGGTTCAATAGGTAAAAACGCTAATGAGCCAGAAATTCCAGCTTCAGTTACAAGCATTGGTACTTCCGGTACTATTGCAACTATGGGTTCCGGGCTGAAGACAGTAAGAACTGGTTCAGTAGCAGACTCCTGTGAAACAAAAGACGCAATTGTGGCAGGTTGTGCTTTCTTTCCTTCAAGAAGTTCTTTTAACTTCTTGCGGTCACCTGCATAAGCAACCGCCCTCTTCAACTGTGCCTGGTAAGAGGCATGGTTTTGCTGAAGAAGGTTAAAGGTAAGTAGAACCTGGGCTGTTTGACAATATGGATACTGTTTAAGCAGGTTCTCAAGCTCAATGATGGTTCCTTCACCCAGAGTCCTTGGATCCCTAACAAGTTCCGAAAATTGCTGCCGGTTCATAATACAAATATAAGCCTGAATTCAGAATTACCAGTTGACAACTGATTTATTGAATATGTCCTGGACAAGCTGGTCGGTAATAACTGCAATAAGCCTGTCCTGTACCGTGGTTAAATCTGCAACAGGATAATCCTGGTACCTTGAGAATGAGCTCTCATAATTCTGCTTTGGATTCTTCTTATTAACAAACTTGATGCTGACAGTAATAGTCAGGCGGTTCATGGCTGCTGTTTCATTTCCCTGGATAGCAACCGGGGTCACTCCGTATCCCGTGATATTTCCTGTAAGTTCCAGGTCCCCGTTCCTGTCAACCGCCTGTAAACTTGTCTGTGTGGTAAAATAGTCCCTTAAAGCATTGGTCAGCGTCCTGCTTAACGTAGGAACGACAAGAGAAGCAGAATTGATCATAAAGGGGATAGCAACAGTTTTTACATCGGGGGATATCGAAGCCCCTGTAAAGGAATAGCCGACTTTGCATGAGGTCTGGGGCAGCACCACCATCGCAACCATCAGAAAAAGAAAGCAAATCTGCTGGAAAGCGTAAACCCTATGTATCAATGTTCTCTGTTCTTTCATGCCATGTGAAAACTTTTCAGTTCATTCAAGGTTGTAATCCTTGATTTTCCTGTATAATGTCCTTTCCGAAATCCCAAGTTCACGGGCAGCCTCTTTTCGCCTGCCTTTATATTTTTCAAGAGCCTTTCTGATGTAATCCTTTTCTTTCTTCTCAAGAGAAAGGGACTCCTCAACCTCTTCAGGTTCCTGAACAGGTTCCGTATCAGCCATGGATCTGTCATCGGTTTGCATAATAATCGGATGTGCCTGTTCCTTTACTTCTCCAAAATCCTGATACAACTTTTTAATGAGCTGGTAATTTTCTGATTGAGAATTCCCAAGGGCTTGTTCGTTCTGAAGAAGGTTCATGACCAGTTGTTTAAGGTCGTTCATGTCTTTCTTCATATCGAAAAGCACCTTATAAAGGAGATCCCGTTCCGAGAAATTTGTAGTATCCTGCCCCTTATAAAGAACCGGAAGGTCGCTTGAATGTGCCTGGGGCATGTATTTTGTTAATGTTGGAGCATCAATGCTCCTGGTTTTTTCAATAATGGAAATCTGTTCAGCCAGGTTCTTTAACTGCCTGATATTTCCGGGCCAGCGGTATGAGATTAAAATCTTCTGGGCATCTTCATCCAGCTGAATTGCAGGCATCCGGTATTTCTCTGCGGCATCGGCAGCAAACTTCCTGAAAAGAAGGTAGATGTCCTCCTGTCTGTCCCTGAGAGCTGGTACAAAAATAGGCACCGTATTCAACCGGTAATATAGGTCCTGTCTGAACTTCCCACTGGCAACTGCATCGGGGATATTCACATTTGTAGCTGCAACAACCCTGGCATTCGTTTTCAAAACCTTTGAAGAACCAACACGGATGAACTCACCACTTTCAAGCACACGTAAGAGCCTTACCTGGGTTCCCAGCGGCAGTTCAGCAACTTCATCAAGAAAGATAGTACCGCCGTTGACTACCTCAAAATATCCCTTACGGGCCTCATGCGCACCAGTAAAGGATCCCTTTTCGTGCCCGAACAATTCGGAATCAATAGTGCCTTCAGGAATAGCCCCGCAGTTTACCGCGATATAAGAGCCGTGCTTACGAGCACTGAGCTGATGGATGATCTTAGGGAAGAATTCCTTTCCCGTCCCGCTTTCGCCGGAGATAAGCACAGTAATATCAGTGGCAGCTACCTGCCGGGCGATATCAATGGCCCTGTCAAGCAGCAGAGAATTCCCAATGATGCCAAACCGTTGCTTGATCATGTGAACATCCATACTATTCTGAATTATATAACCTCAATGGCTTATTTCCTTACTTCTCTTTTGAGCCTTGCCAGATGGCCGCGTCCCAGGGCTTTAACCTCGCAACCCAGTTCGAAGTAGCGGCGTATCCTCGCATCGTCAAGGATACCAAAAGCATCCACAACGGCGATTGGCCCGCCTGCCCACTTCACGATATCATCCGGGTCGAGGTTCAGGTAATGGGTATGGGGAACAGCAAGAATAAGTGCGTCAACACCTTTCAGCGATTTTTTTATATCCTTCGAAACAACTGAGTTTTTAAGCCCTTCCTGGTTACGGAAAAACCTCTTCCATGAACTGCCTGGTGAAGGGTATGAATCCTGGTCTTCCAATTCATACCAGTGTTCAACGTAAGGATCATGCACCTTTATTTCAGCGCTCATTTCAGTAAGCTTGCGAACTACCATTTCGCTTCCGCTGTACCTGGTGTCACCAACATCCTGCCGGTAGGAAGCACCGCAAAGCAGCACCTGCGAGCCTGCAATGTAACGGCCCATGTTGCGCAAGGCGTCACGGGTAAGCTCGGCCACATGCAATGCACGGGTATCATTGATATCAATGGCGGTAGGGGTAATCTTGAATAACTTATCGCCATCTTCAAATCCAAGGATGTGTTTGTAAGCCCAGTATCCAAGCCCGCCATCCTTAGGAAGACAGTAGCCGCCGATCCCGGGGCCAGGGAAAATAATGTTACTGTGGGTAGGCCTCATTTTAATAGCTTTGATAACCTTGATAAGGTCAACGCCATTACGTTCGGCAAAAAGACTCCATTCGTGCAGATATGCAAGGATCGTGGCACGGTAAGAGTTCTCTACGATTTTGGTGGTTTCGGATTCTATCGGGCGATCCATCACGGTCAGCGGAAAATCCTTGGTGTTAAGAACCTCATGCAGGAATTTTTCAACCCTTTTTCTGGCAATGTCTTCACAGCCTGAGCAAACTCTCCAGAAATCCCTTATGGAAGCAACATAGTCTTTACCTGGCATAACCCGTTCAAAACTGTGTGCGAGCAAAGGTGTGTCCTTCATTCCACGTTTCTGAAACTCTTTCTTCAGGATAGGCCATGCAACGAACTCAGTCGTTCCCGGGGCAACAGTTGTTTCGATCAGAACAAGGCATTTGGGTATGATCTTCTCCCCAATGGTCCTCATTGTATCTTCCAATGCAGCCATATCGGCTTCACCTGACCGCATATTCCCTAATTCCTTTTTGGAAAAATCGCATTGAACATCCACAACAACACAATCGGCAAACTTCAGACAGTCGCTGTTATATGTAGCCACGAGGGTTTTCTTTTTCAGAACACAGCGATCGATGAGCTCATCCACTTCAGGGTCTTCTGCTTTCACAGGTGACAAACCACTGTTCATCATATCGATCTTCCAATAACTCCTGAGGCTTGGACGCTGGCAGCCGATCACAAATTTGCTGTGATTACCTTTCTTGTCCTTGGTATCGGCAACAATGGCGGCCATCACTGCACCTACAAAGCCAAGTCCCATTACAACAACAATTTCTTTCTTTTCTTTCCTGGCTTTTACAACCAGCTTTTCAATTCGCTGAAGTTCCTTTCCGTAATTCTTCTCGAGAGGAAGGGGATATTTCACCCCGTCAGGGCTGACTGAGTAAACAACTTTTTCATTTGCTGCCATAGAGATCTGTTTTAAAATTTTTATCCGACAGGCCTATCGTACCTGTGCTTTTAAATTACTACTGAATGCATTGATCAGCCGATCCATGCATTTATCAATTTCTTTATCTGTCAGGGTTTTTTCTTCATCGCGAAGAATAAAACTCACGGCATAGGATTTTTTGCCTTTTCCAAGCTTCTCTCCTTCATAAACATCAAACAAGCCGACTTGTTTAAGGAGTTTTTTTTCTGTCTGATAAGCCAGTTGTTCAATCTCTTCGAACTTCACGGCCTCATCAAGCAGAAGGGCAAGATCACGTCTTACTTCCGGAAACTTCGGCAGTTCACGATACTGTGTTTCTTTCACCGGTATAAGGAAAAGGATTGCATTCCAGTTAAGTTCGGCATAATAGATATCCTGCCTGATATCAAAAGCCTTCAGGAGGTTCCTTGATAACAAACCCGCAGTTCCTATGACCTTATCATTAACGGAATAGATCAAACCGTTGGAAAATGTATGGCCGGAGAATGTCTTTTGAAAGATCTTCCTGCCTGTATTTCCTTCCGAAAGATTGATACCCAGTTTATGGAATAATGCCTGGATATAGCCTGTCAATTCAAACCAGTTAACTGAATCAGTCCCGGAATTCCAGTTCTCCGCAGCTGATTTGCCGGTAATTGTAATGGCAATATGGCTTTCTTCATGATAGCCCTTTACCGGATCATCCGTACCCATGGCTTTCTGATAAACTGTGCCGAATTCGTAAAACTTCAAGTCGGCCGACTTCCGGTTGAAATTATAGATTACACTTTCAAGGCAGCCGAATAATAGGTTCTGCCTCATCACGTCAAGGTCACGGCTGATGGGATTCAGTATCCTTACACAACGTTCGGCAGGGAAATCGGGATTCTGTTCATAATACAGTGAACAGGTCAGGGAGTTGTTCATGATCTCATTAAACCCGTTTGCCGAAAAGTAATCCGACACAATATTCATTACCTTATCCGGATCAGGTCTTTTAGTGTACGACAAGGATGACCTTACTTCAGGAAGTATCTCTACATTATTATACCCGTAAATCCTCAGCACTTCTTCAATGATATCAACATCACGGGTAACGTCCACCTTGTAAGAGGGTACGGCAATTTCAATGCCTTCATTTCCTGGCTGCATATGTCGGGTTACCTGCATTCCAAGGTCGGTTAATATATCCGTAACAACCTGGCGGTCCAAGGTTTTCCCTATGAGGCGATCAAGATTGAACCAGGGAAGAATAACTTTTACAGGGTCCAGTGGTTTTGGATAAACATCAATGACCGGAGACGAGAATTGCCCTCCTGCAATTTCCTTAATAAGCAGGGCAGCCCTCTTTATGGCATATACTGTGATGCTGTAATCGGCTCCTCTCTCGAAACGGAAAGAGGCGTCGGTTGAAAGACCGTGATAACGTGCGGTTTTCCGTATATGAATAGGATCAAAATATGCGCTTTCGAGAAAAACAGAAGTGGTTTCAGAGGTCACACCAGATCCGACACCCCCGAAAACCCCGGCTATGCACATAGGTTCCGCCTCATTGCATATCATCAGGTCATCACTTCCAAGCTCCCGCTCCACTTCATCAAGTGTGGTAAATTTTGTTCCCTGTGGATTTTTCCTGACAATAACATTCCTGCCTGTGATCCTGCCTGCATCAAAAGCATGTAAAGGCTGGCCAAGTTCCATCAGGATAAAGTTTGTGATATCCACTATATTATTGATTGGCCTTAGGCCCACAGCATTAAGCCTGTTTTTTAGCCAGACCGGTGATTCGGCAACTTTGATCCCTGTAATCGTAAGGCCTGTATATCGCGGACAGGCTGCAGGATCATCAACAGCAATCCCGATGACCAGTTCGTCATTGTCCTGTTTGAATGCTGATACTTCCGGCAAATGTATTTGTGTTCTGCCGGAGTCAAGGGGTTCAGATCGTCCGAAGTTATTAATAACAGCAGCAACATCCCTGGCAACACCAATATGGGATGCAGCATCAGCACGGTTGGGAGTTAAACCGATAGTGAAAACCCAGTCATGCTCGATACCGAAATATTCCGAAGCAGATATGCCAACTTTTGCTTCAGAAGGCAAAATCATGATCCCTGCATGGCCCTTGCCCAGCCCCAGCTCATCTTCAGCACAGATCATACCTTCGGAGACTTCCCCGCGTATCCTGGTTTTCTGAAGCGTCACTTCCTTATCGTTAAAATACAAAGTAGTTCCAAGCCCGGCCACAGCAACTTTTTGGCCGGCAGCGACGTTTGGGGCTCCGCAAACAATGCTTAAAGGCTCACCCTGTCCCGTGCTCACGGTTGTGAGTGAAAGATGATCGGAGTTAGGGTGCTTTGCACAGCTGAGGACCTCTCCTATAACAACTCCTTTAAGGCCGCCTTTCACACTATGAAACTCCTCCATGTTCTCAACTTCGAGACCACAACCAGTAAGCAGTTCTGCCAATTTTTCAGGCGACAGATCTGTCTTAATATATTGCCTCAGCCAGTTATAGGAAATTTTCATGATGCTAGCCTTATTTTAAGGAACAAAGGTAGGAATTATTGATCAAAAAACTATGAAATCAGCCCCCAATTTTGCTGATGTTCATCCATATGGCTGATATGTTTTGCCAAAATGGCATTTTTTTCAAGCTTAAGACCGGGGTCGTCATTCAAAATATCCGAAGCAACATTACGGGCAAATTTCAGGATCTTTTCGTCCTGGATAATATCCGCAATACGAAGGTTCAGAATTCCGCTTTGTTGTGTTCCCTGCAAGTCACCCGGCCCCCTCAGATGAAGGTCTGTCTCGGCGATTTCAAAACCGTCATTGGTCCTAAGCATGGTATTGATACGGGTACGGGCATCTGTTCCTGTATCTTCAGGAGTCATGAGAATGCAGTACGATTGGGCACTGCCCCTGCCTACCCTTCCCCTGAGCTGGTGAAGCTGTGAAAGACCGAAGCGATCAGCGTTTTCAATGACCATGATGGAGGCTTCAGGAATATCCACACCTACTTCTATAACAGTTGTGGAAACAAGGATCTGGGTTTCTTTTTCAAGAAAACGCTTCATTTCGGCATCCTTCTGTTGTTGTTTCATCCTGCCGTGCACCATTCCAACCCTGAAACCTGGTTGAGGAAATTCCCTGACCATGGTCTGAAAACCTTCGGTGAGGTTCTTAAGATCAAGGGATTCGGACTCCTCGATGAGGGGATAAACAATGTAAACCTGGTTACCTTCCCGTAATTTCTGTTTGAGGAAATTATAGACCTTATAATGATCCTGGTCATAGACATGCTTTGTGATGATGGGCTTACGTCCGGGTGGAAGTTCATCTATTACCGATGAATCCAGGTCTCCATACAATGTCATGGCCAGGGTCCTGGGAATGGGTGTTGCGGTCATGACAAGAATATGAGGGGTTCTCTGGTTTTTCTCCCATAACGCGGCTCTTTGTGCAACGCCGAAGCGGTGCTGTTCATCAATAACAACCAGGCCGAGGTTGTGAAACTGGACCTTGTCTTCAAGCAGTGCATGGGTTCCTATCAGAAATGAAAGTTTTCCGTTTTCCAGTAATTCAAGGGTTTGGTTGCGTTCAGCCTGTTTGGTTGAACCCGTGAGCAGGCGTATGTTCACCTCAAGCCCGGAGAGCATCCTCGAAATGTTGCTGAAATGCTGATTTGCGAGGATTTCTGTCGGAGCCATCAGGCAGGACTGGTAATTGTTGTCAAGGGCGATGAGCATGCACATAAGTGCCACCATGGTCTTGCCGCTGCCGACATCCCCTTGTAAAAGCCGGTTCATTTGTTTCCCCGATCCCATATCAGCCCTGATCTCCCTGATCACTTTTTTCTGTGCATTAGTCAGTTCGAATGTCAGGTACTTATGATAAAAATCATTGAGGTAATCTCCAACAGTTGCAAACACATGGCCATCATTTTTCTGCAATCTTGATATCCGCTGTTTAAGCAGTCGCAGCTGGATGAAGAACAACTCCTCGAATTTCAGCCTGGCCTGTGCTTTTGCCAGAAGTTCCTGACTTTGAGGGAAATGAATGTTCAGGAACGCCTCCTGCCGGCTGATCAGCCTTAGCCTTTCAAGAATATCCTTATTTAAATTCTCCGGAATATAAAATTTTTCGTGCAGCAGCATGGTCTTGACTAGCTTGCCTATTCCCTTATAATCCAGCCCCTTTGATTTCAGCTTTTCCGTAGAACTGTATATAGGCTGAATAATCCTGCTGATGGGCAATGGTTCGGTTTCAGGAGGTTCAATCTCAGGATGCGGCATATTCCATTGACCGTTGAACATCTGGGGTTTCCCGAAAATGATCCATTCCTGGCCGTTTGCTATCTTATCAACCAGCCATTTGACTCCCTGGAACCAGACAAGGTCGATCTGCCCGCTTTCATCTTCAACCGTGACCACCAGTCTTTGTGACCTGGGCGGTCCAACGGTCTTTGATTTTATCACACGTGCCCTGAGCTGAATAAAAGTATTTTCATCCCGGATATCGGTGATAAGGTATGTTTTTGAACGGTCAATATAACGGAAGGGGAAATGTGTCAGGAGATCACCGAAAATTTCTATTTGTAATTCAGAACGTAATGCTTCGGCCCTGGCCGGGCCAACACCTTTCAGATATTCGATCGAAGTTTCAAGAAAAGGTTTGATTGCAACCAAAACGACGGAAAATTAGCTTGCTAAAAATAATCAAATATCTGTTACCCGGGAAAATGAAATCCGCAAGCCTACTAAAAAAAACTGCCCCGGAAGTCCGGGGCAGTAAATCAAAAAAAAAAAATTCTTTCAGGTCCTAATATTCCCAAAGGCTTGATTCAAACTCCAGGATCTTATTTTTAGCCCTTTCGGATTCCAGCAGGGCATCAACTCCGGTTGCATAGTCACTGATCTTACGGTCATATACATTTTCCTCCTTATATATATAGCTGGAGAAGATCCTTTTCATGAACACATCATCATATGTGAGGCGGCCGGCAACACCGTTCCTGAGGTTGAACTGTTCATTGCGTGCAAACAGGTTGCGGCAATCGGGGAAATATATCCAGAAAAGGGGCTTGTAGCCACGGGATGTTCCATCATCAGTAAAACTCTCCATCATTGGACAAATACCAAGGATACGAACTTCAAGCACTGACCTCTGCTTGTCGAAATACCAGTCTTCCTTTACCCTCAGCTGCTTTACATCGGAAGCATAGAAAGGTTTTGAAATAACTGTGTCAAATTCAATGTCAGGATTGTCGGGACGTTTCAGTCTCAGCTTCTGTTTTGTTTCGAGTTGGTCCATCAGGTCCTTATGGGCTAAAGGAACAAGGAAGAGGTCGGTTTCAGCTGAATATGCCTGGATGGTGCCTTCTTTCATTCCATCGAGAATGATTTGCATAAAGCTTTTCCACTGATTCTGAGGAGTTTCAGGAAAGTAAAATGGTTGGTTCATCTTCTCACGCATGTCGATGACTCTCCAGACTCTCTTTGTCCAGACAATATCTGCCTCCCTTAAATAAGGATAAGGTATTGGCTGAACCTGAGTGATTACGGTCCTGTCATAAACACCATCCCTTGGGGGAGCTTCCAGAACCTGTGCATAAGAAGTCATCCTGACCCCTGTCACAAGTGCTGCCACAAATGCAATGAAAATTATCCTTTTCATGATGTGCTGGAATATTTTGGTTTAATTAATTTTAAGGTTGATAGAGGCAATTGTACGTTCTCCATCCGGTCCTTTGACAGTGATATTTTCGAACCAGAGGCGTTTGTTCTTCCTGGCATTGGTGATCATCCTTACAATTTCCGGACTGAGCCTGTTGCCCTGCACTTTTACTTCATAAATATCGCCGGTTATATCGGTAACAAAGTTGTAGGATGTAACGACGTACTTCAGGTCGAAATCAAATCCTGTGGGCATTTCCGGGACAAGGAACGGACTGGCAAGTACAATACTCTTTGAAATTACGCCTTCATTCTTTCCGCCTATTTTAGCGATTGGGTCAGGTACGCGTTTCAAGCGGGCTGTATAGGAACCCATATTCTTTGATTTCCCTGAAAACACTGCAGTCACCGAGATCACGGCTTCCCTGGTGTTCTGGGGGAGTCCGCTCACAATATAATCTTTCCCTTCCGGGCGGATGTTTCCGACGGAAATTGTAGGCGTCACTCTTTCAGGTCCGCCCGGCACAGTGATCGAGACAGGGTTGTCAACCCCGATATAGAATACGTTCATTTTGGTAGGGGAAATCGTCAGCGCCGGTTTTGCCACAATGAACTCGTCTTTGAAATGGAAGGTCATAGTATCGCCCAGGGGGCTTACAATTTTAATGATCCCTGCAAATTTCTTCAGTCCTTCCGATGAGCCTCCGAGTTTAAGAGTCACGACCCCGTTTTCGCCTGTAATCGGTGTGGCATTTTTAAAGTTAGCCGGTGTGAGGGTGTCGGAACCAAGCATATAGCGAACATTTGGATTGGCTTTGGTATCATAAGCAGCAACCAGAATTTCGGCAGAATACTCTTCGCCGAGGAATACATAGTTGCTCTTGGGGATAACTTTGGCACGGATAGCGTCAAACTTCCAGTCTTCGGCCGATACAGCCGCAAAGAGGTTATTTACGACATCAAATTCAGCATTATAAACATCGGCTTTGATCTGGTTAAGAATAGTGACGGTAGCAGCCAGGATGGTGTGATAAAAATTATGCATTTCCCAGTTCTGGGCCTCATTGTACGAATCCTTGAACTGGCCTTCAGTTTTCAGGCCCAGTTTCATTGTTCCCTGGTATTTTGCGTCAAGAAGCGCTGTCATTTCCTTCTTGTAGGCTTCAATCCTGTTCTTCAATACCCGGGCTTCCCCTGCAGAACCATCCTGGGAGTTTCCGATAAAGAAATTAGTTGGCTGGTCATAATTCTCTTTCTTGTCACAATTTGCAAGTGAAAGTACTTTTGCATCCTTATATGGAATTCTTTCGGTTTGGGAAACCACCGTGTACTTAAGGCTGTCTATAAAATTTGCCAGGTTCTCCGAAAGCTGACGTGCTTTTTTTGCCCTGTCCCAGTAAGGCCCTACTTTATTCGGGTTCATTTGATACTGGACCTTGAATTTGGAAAGAGTGTTATCTAACTTTTTGTTGAAATTTGAGTTTGTATTCTCCATGGTTTCGTTAACCACAATGAATGCATCAAGCATTTGTTTCGAGACGTTCAGCGCGAGCAATGCCGTAAGTACGAGATACATCATCCCGATCATCTTTTGCCTCGGTGTCTCTTTATATCCAGCCATTTATTTTTTGGTTTTCAGATGAATAATCCGGATTGTTAAACCTTTTTACCAGTGTTACTTTATTGAAACATTCATAGCTGAGAGCATACTGCCGTATACCTTATTTAATGAGGCAATATTGCTGGCCAGCGCATCGACCTGTTCTTTGAACCTGGCTGTCTGGGTAACTGATGCATTCAGATTCTCCAGGAAATGCTTCATGCTTTCTTCCATCTGGGCCGAAGCTTCAACCTGGTTTGAGGATGTTTGCAGCTGCTTTTCAACAACCTTATTTAATGAATTTAGATTATCCTTGTATTTGGCGGTATTTGTAACCGATTCAGTTAAATTATCGGCGAACTTTCCTAGGATCGAATTAAACTTGTTTGTATTCTCCATTTGTTCGTTGGAGCCCTGGAGGTGTAGTTCATACAATGCATTCAAAGCAGAAAGGTTGCTTGATACGCGTTGCATCTGCTTGTTGTAATTTTCATTTTCAGAGGTTGAAGATGATAATGAAGCGGCAGTTTTGGAGAGCATTTCTGCAGATTCATTATATTTCTCAATGAATTTATTTGTCGAAGCAGTGGCAGCGGATATACTTATAGTCATATCCTTGTTAACCTTGATCTCTTCCTTCAGGGTATTGGCGACCTCAGTGTATGCGCTGGAAAGGCCGGCAGCACTTTTTGCAGCTGATTGCATATGCTGAAGCTGTTCCTGGGAAGTGCTCACACTCTGTTCAAGAACGTTTGCGGTCTTTTTATATGAATCGCTGAGTTTTGACGCTCCGTCGGTTGCCTGTTTTACGGAGTTGACGAACTGGTCGTTGGTAACTGCCGCATCTGACATTTTGCCCAGTTTTGATGTTGTATCATTAAGGGTGCGCAACCCTTCGCCAAGGCTATTAATGAGTTCGGGGCCGATTTTGGCTTTTGAAAGCATTTTATCAAGTTCCTGACTTACGGTTTCTCCTGAAGCAAGCGCCTGAGATGCATCGAAATCAACATCGTGATACATTCCTGCCAGTTGGGGATAAACCAAACTCCAATCCGGTTCTACGTGAGGTGGTTCAAAAGCAGAGAAGAAAAAGATGATCGACTCAGTTCCTAATCCCACAATCAGCATTTCATTTGCAAACGGATAGTGATTTATCTTGAATAAGGCACCAATGATAACTACTGATGCACCCCATCCATACAGCTTAGCCATGAAATGCTTGTAACCTTTAGATTTTACAAAATTCAGAAGACCCATAATTCAGAAAGTTTAAATTGAGATTGGTTGAACGTTGATTGACTTGTTTTTTATTAGTTGTAAACCTTAGAGGCTCTTGCAGGATTATCATCCTTCTGGCGCCCAAGGAAGTTCTGGACACAGCGGAATCCGATATAACATTTCGATGTATCCTGGAACTCATAGGCTCTGGTGGAAACCCGCAGGTAATATGCAATATCTTTCCAGGAACCGCCGCGGATCACCTTGCGTTTTAATGTGGAGGGATCGCTGTCCTTGGCATTGTATGTATAATCGGGGTTCAGGTCCCAGGTAAAATTGTAGGATGAAGGATGGAATGCCGATCTGGTCCATTCGGCAACATTACCAGCCATATCGTACAGGCCAAATTCATTAGCCGGGTAGTGGGCTACAATAACCGTATGTAATCCACCATCGTCAATATAATTGCCTCTGAGAGGTTTAAAGTTCGCAAGGAAACAGCCCTTGTCATTGCGGGTGTAGGGGCCACCCCAGGGATAAGAATTGCCATCATATCCTCCTCTTGCAGCCCATTCCCATTCGGCTTCAGTAGGAAGGCGGAATTCACTGATGGATGATTCTCCCTTCTTACCATAAAGAAAACTGTTTTTCAGCTGAGTACGCCAGATGCAGAAAGCATTGGCCTGCTTCCAGTTAACTCCAACAACAGGATAATGATCATAGGCGGGATGCCAGAAATACTTTTCAGTTGAGGGATCATTGAAAGAATATACATAATCATGGATCCAGCAAAGAGTATCAGGATATACGTTAATAACTTCCTTACGTACATATACTGAACGGTCCTTCATACCCTGAGGACGATTGGCAAGACCGGCATCCTTGGGATCAGCCTGGCCTCCCCATTCCTTATGGGCGGCAGCTTTAAGGTCAACAAAGTAATATTCATAATAAAGTTTACGGGAATCAATTTCCTTAACTCTGAAATAACGTTCATTTTCAGGTAAATACATCTGATTCAATGCATCCCTGACATCCTGCTGTTCTGAATTCCATTCGATTTTGGTTTCCCAGTTCAGGTAAGGCGGATCAAAGGTTTCACCGGTTTTTTTGTTTTCTGCGATAAAATAAAGTTCGGGTTTGATTTCACCCAGAATCCGGCGGGCTATGGAATCCCTCACCCAATATACGAATTGGCGATACTCATTATTAGTGATTTCTGTCTGGTCCATGTAAAATGCCGCAACCGACACTGTACGCGGATTGTTGAGCTGGGCATAAGGAACATCTTCGTCGGCTACTCCCATGGTATAACTACCCATGGGTATGTAAACCATACCAAAGGGATCAGGCTGATAATACCTTTTCCTTCCCTTAACCCCGGTCAGTTCTCCGTTTCCTGAGTTGCTGCAGCTTCCAAGGAAGACCAGCAGGACTAAAAACACGAGCAGTTTTTTCATTTTTCGGGTAGTTGGTTGATAAAAATAAACGCTACTTCTTGAGCTTTATTATGTTATTGGCCGGTTTTTGAATTAAACCGGCAAAGTTAGTAAATTAAATTTACAAATATCTTGTGTTACGGTAACTTCTTCTGAATTTTTCAGTTTCAATTTTCAGGACATAATTCAGCATGACTTCAAAGCTACCGTTGCTGTACTTCATCATTTTCGAAATGCCTATATCATAAGCTAACCCAAGTCTGAAGCCTTTTATCGTGAGACCGGCCAGTACCGATACAGCATCTTCGAAGCGATAAGCAAGCCCTCCGTAAAATTTGTTGTTATACCAGACGAGACCGCTAACGCTAAATTGGAAAGCAGAACCATCAAACATAACAAAGGCACTAGGCTGTAGCTGGAAAGCCGGATGGTTCGGGATGTCCCACTGATATCCACCGGTCCTTTGAAGCCTGTACTGAGTATTCTTCCCCTTTGACTGAAGGAGTTGGTCTCCCGATAAACCCACATAAAACTTATCGGGTACCCGGTAGAAAAGACCGAGTGCCAGGTCAAAGATCATATCACTTTTGGCCTGGTCGGGCGAAAGTAGGGGATCACTATCGCTGCTGCCGTTGGCAGTCTTGAATTTAGAATAGTCAAATTTACCATTCTGAATCAAATTTACCATTCTGAAATCCTACCTGTAAACCGGCAGAAAAGATCCCTGAACCAAGTTCGGCCTTGTAGGCATACCCGAGCTTTACACTGGTATTTTTAAAAAAACCAATCTTGTCCTGGGAAACCATCCCCCCAATACCACCATGAAGCACACGGATGGGTGCATCAATGGTGAGAAACATGGTCTCGGGTGCAACTTTATTCCCATCGCTGTCTTTAAATCCAAACAATTGCTCCCGAATAAGTCCTGTGATAGAAATTCCACCGCTCTGGCCGGCATAAGCCGGATTGAAGACCATATTGTTGAACATATAGTTGGTTATGACACTGGTTTGCTGCCCAATGCCATCTGATGCCCATAACACATTTACTAATAGCAATGTAACAGAAATATACTGATAGAAAGGCTTTCCAGGAAATTTCAAGGCTTGCATTAAATTTCTTTATGTTATGGTCATTAATTTCAGGCATTAAAAGTACAGCTTTTTTTCAAACCGGTAACCATACATCTCTTACAATAAAGATTAAAAATCTTTCTAATGGTTTCCAGCTCCGACCCTTGAATTTTATTATACGGGACAGTTTTTATTTTGTTACCAACGATCTTTTTGTCAACTTTGTTTTCAGGATTCCTATTTTTCTTTCAGGTTTTACATATTAATTCGATTCGTTATGGCTTTTTTTCTGATCAAAGAAAAACCGTTTACCAAAAAATGGTTTTTGTCGTACAGCTTTATTATCATAGGTTCATTTATCCTCGCTTCTGCATTTGTTTTGTTTATAACACCGTATAAGATCGTTCCGGGTGGGGTTTATGGTATATCCATCGTGCTGCATTATATTCTGGGAACCCCTGTAGGTTTGATGGCCCTTTGTTTTGATATTCCATTGACTGTCATAGGGATAAAGATACTTGGACCAAGATTCGGGTTTAAAACGGTTCTGGGGTTTTCCCTTACTGCTGTATTCACTGATACCCTGACATGGATCTGGGGATTTGAACCCCTTGTGAAAGGTGACCCTTTGCTGTCATCAATTTTCGGGGGATTGCTTTGCGGATTAGGCCTGGGGTTAATTTTTAAGTCCAAAGCCACCTCGGGTGGGAGCGATATTGTGGCTCTTATCATTGCCAAGTATACCAAGATGCCAATTGGACAGCTGATGATAATGGTTGATTCGGTGATAGTTCTCTTCGGATTGTTTGTTTTCCAGGATTGGAAAATCCCCTTGTACTCATGGATTGTGATCTTTATTACAGGCAAAGTGATCGATGGGGTGCTTGAAGGGATCAATTATGAAAAAAGCCTGTTCATCATATCCGATAAACATGAAGAGATAAGGGATAAGATCATCAATAACCTGAACAGGGGAGGAACAATCCTGGAGGGTCATGGCATGTTTAATATGGCTGACCGCAAGATCATTTTTACTGTCGTGAGCCGCAGGGAACTGATCATCCTCGAAGAATACATCCAGCAGATCGACCCGAAAGCATTTCTCACCGTGATCAATGCCTCGGAAATTTTGGGTGAAGGATTCAAGTCGTTGAAAGAGAAGGTAGCTGATTAAATACTGATATTCAATCCTTATTTCCTGAATAGTTTAAGTATATCATTCCCGTTTGCAAAGATCAGCAGGCCGAACAAAATAACCATCCCCACTATCTGGGCATATTCAATGAACTTATCGCTGGGTTTTCGCCTGAATATGATCTCATAAAGCAGGAACATAACATGTCCCCCATCCAGAGCAGGAATAGGTAATACATTCAGTACCGCAAGCATAATGGAAAGGAATGCTGTCAGGTGCCAGAAGGCCTGCCAGTCCCAGGTTGATGGGAAGATGGACCCGATGGCAATAAAACCCCCAACCGATTCATATGCCTTTTCCTGTGAGAAAAGCAACTTGATCGATTTGATATAATTCCCGACTCCTTCAAACGCTTTAATAACACCTGCAGGGACGGCGGTAAACACATTGTAGGATTTTTCCCTGAATTCCAGGAAATTTGACGGGGGTTTTGGATAAACCCCTATCAGGCCTGTAGCCGGAACATTCACTTTCAGTTTCAGCGTGTCTTTGCCTCTGAGGATTGTCACGCTGACTTCCTTGTTTTTATAAGCCTGAAGTGCTTTCCTGAATTCACTGAAATATGGATGAAGGGTATCGTTAATGCCAAGGATCTGGTCGTTTTTAAGCATCCCGGCCTTGCTTGCCGGAGCCCCTGCAGTAAAGCTTGAAACGAGGAAAGGAATACGGAATGAAATAAAATCGGGCGATTTGGATTTTATCAGTTTGCTGATGAAATTCTTCGGTATCTCGATATTAAGTTTTTGTCCATTCCGCATCACCTGTATCGTTTTGGCTTCCTCCAACACCAAGGTCTTGGGAATGGATGAAAAATCATCCACCACTTTGTTATCAATGGAGATGATATTATCCCCGTTTCTAAGACCCATCTGGAATCCAGTTGAATCAACCGATATCCCATACTTAAGCGCAGATGTGGGCAAATACTGCTCACCCCATGCCATCAGCATAAGAATATAAATAACAATGGCAAGGATCAGGTTCACCGTGACTCCTCCCAGCATAATTATAAGCCGCTGCCAGGCTGGTTTTGATCTGAATTCCCAAGCTTTCGGAGGTTGTTTCATCTGCTCCATGTCCATGGATTCATCAATCATTCCCGATATCTTTACGTATCCTCCAAGGGGAAGCCAACCAACACCATATTCAGTTTCTCCTTTTTTAAATTTGAATAGTGAAAACCATGGATCGAAAAAAAGGTAAAACTTCTCAACCCTTGTTTTAAACACTTTTGCGGCAACAAAATGCCCCATCTCATGCACAATAACCAAAATTGACAGACTGAGAAGAAGCTGAACTATTTTTATGAAAATTTCCATTAATTTTTCCCTCTGTGTTTTTGTTTGTTTACAATATATTCATCCGCCTTCATAATTGAACTCCTGTGCGTTGCAACGTAATCATCATAGGAAGGCCTGCTGATGAAAGATACCGATTGCAAACAATGTTCAATCACATCCGTCATTTCAAGAAATTTTATTTTATCATTGAGGAATGCGAGTACTGCTACCTCATTGGAGGCATTCAAAATACAGGGCATATTCCCTCCTGTTTCAAGAGCCTCATAAGCCAAGGCAAGGTTACGGAACAGTTCCTTGTCGGGCCGCTCGAATGTAAGCTGGGGATAATCCAGAAAGCTGAACCTTGGAAGATCTGATGAAAGCCTTCCCGGAAACCCCAGGGCATATAATATCGGCAGCCGCATGTCGGGGAGTCCCATCTGGGCCTTCATGGATCCGTCGATAAACTGAACGATGGAATGTATTATCGACTGGGGATGGATGACCACATCTATCTGTTCCGGTTTAAGGCCGAACAACCAGCGGGCTTCAATGACCTCAAGACCCTTATTCATAAGTGAAGCTGAGT
The DNA here is from genome assembly GCA_026391775.1 of Bacteroidota bacterium. Lineage (GTDB taxonomy): Bacteria > Bacteroidota > Bacteroidia > Bacteroidales > FEN-979 > CAIRDP01. Next base: position 65,766 of record JAPLDK010000052.1, on the reverse strand, counting down.
CGATGGTAATTTTATTCCCCATTTTCCAGTTAGGATGTTTCAGCGCAGCTTCCCTGGTAACGGTGTGCAGGTGTTCTCTTGACTTGCCTCGGAAAGGGCCACCTGAAGCAGTTAGATAGATTTTCTCAACGTTTCCTGACTTCTCGCCTATAAGGCATTGAAAAATAGCAGAATGTTCAGAGTCAACAGGGAGTATCATCACATTCATTGCATGGGCTTTCTCGGTCACAAGGTCGCCTGCAATAACCAGAGTTTCTTTATTTGCAAGGGCGATATCTTTACCATATTCGATGGCTTTCAGGGTAGGACGAAGTCCTGCATAACCCACAAGTGCGCTCACAACAAGGTCAACAGAGTCCATCTCCATAACCTGGGTAATGGAATCTTCGCCCGAAAACACCTTAACCGGGAGAGATTTCAAAGCTGATGCGACTTTCCCGTAACAAGCGGGATTTCCTATCACAACCACGTTCGGATTAAATTCAAAAGCCTGGCCAATAAGCACATCACAATTATTCTGGGCAGTAAGGATCTCCACTTCGAAACGATCATGGTTCGACCTTATCACATCAAGAGTCTGCCGGCCAATGGAACCGGTAGAACCCAGAAGGGCGATGCGTTTCTTTTGTAGTATCGAGTTTCCCATTCAGAAGGATATATAATCTTTGGGGTTGACAGGCTTCCCTTCATACCAAAGTTCAAAATGCAAATGGGGGCCTGTAGAGTATTCCCCGGTTTCACCGATAATGGCTACCGGCTCGCCGGCATTCACATAATCTCCGGCTTTTGTCAGGATGGCTGAATTATGTTTATAGATACTGACAATATTTTGCGAATGCTGGATAGCTACAACATACCCGGTTTCAAGGGTCCAGTTGGCAAATATTACCGTTCCGTCAAGTACAGATTTAATTGCCTCATTTTGTTTGGCTACAATATCCACTCCATAATGCTTATTTGCAGGATCAAATCCATTGGTGATTACCCCTTTTAAAGGTGTGAAAAAGAGTACACCTCCAATTGAACCCTTTCCCGAGACAGAGGTTTCACCTGATTCTGCTTTATACAGGTTGTATTTCGCCCTGCTTTCAACATCTGCACGCATAAGTGAATCATCTTCAGAGCGCTTAAGGCGGATATCCCCGTACTTTCGAACAGTATCCCTCACAACTGGTTTGTTTTCGGAAAGATCCTTGCCATTGATCACATCCCTGAGGTTCTGGAGGTAAAGGTTTTTGCGTATGAGTGCTTTTTCAATGGAATCCGTCTTTAAGGTAAGTTCATAAAGTTTCTTTTGAAGCCCAACACTGGAATAACCCGGAATATATTCCCTTAATGGAGTAAACGTTATCAGTATAGAGGTCAGGAAAATAAGGAGAATGGTCAGGGTTCCAAGAGCCACAAAGACATTCAGGCGGGACAGCCGGAAAGTTAACCGTTCCTCCAGAGTTTCATCGTTCATGAATACCAGACGGTACTTATTCCTTAATCTGTCCTTCCAGTTCTGTTTTCTTTTTTCTCCCTTTTCAGCGGCCATCCTAATTCAATTATCCTGCATCTATAACGGCTGCAAATATCGTAAAATTATACTAAATTTGCTGTTTAGTAGTTATACCAGTATTAATTACCAAAGATTTGATCTCGACGAAGAAATACGCCCTCGCCGGAATTTTTCTATTGCTAGCCGGCACAATTTTTATCAATGCATGCTCCACAAAGAAAAACACCTGGACACGGCGTGCCTATCATAACATCACTTCCCATTACAATGTTTACTGGAACGGCATGGACCTGATGCGCCAGGGTATCAAGGATTATGACGCCCAGATGAAGGACAATTTCGCCCTGATCCTGCCGGTATACAATTTTGGTGATAAAACCGGTAACAAAGCGGCACAGTTTGCCGACAACGCAATCAAGAAAGCCTCCAAAACGATCCAGAAGCATTCCATGTTCTTCAATCACAAAGAATACTGCAAATGGATTGACGATGCTTATATGCTGATAGGGATATCTTATTTCTACAAGAAAGACTATCCGATGGCACGGAGGACCTTTGAGTTCGTTATCAAAACATATAATGATAACGATATTAAATATGATGCGATGTACTGGCTCGCAATGTCGAATATTCAGCTGGGTGATTTCAACCGCGGCGAGCCAATGCTTGACATGCTGCTGAATAAAATAAACAAAGGGGAAGCTCCTGCAAAATATGAAGAAGAGGCAACCCTGGCTTATGCGAATTCCTTTATCCTGCAAAGAAACTATGATGCAGCTGTTCCTTACCTTAACAGGGCGCTTGAGCTTAACCCCAAAGTGAAAATGAAGACAAGGATCTATTTTATCCTTGGGCAGATCTATCAGAAACAGGACGACCCCGACAGGGCAGCAACAATGTACACCCAGGTACTTAAGCATAGTTCAGTATATGAAATGGAATTCAATGCAAAGATCAACCTTGCCCAGTGCTATACCAGTAAATCGACCGACCGTGAATTCATTGTCAAGAAGCTTAATAAAATGCTTAAGGACGAAAAGAACAAAGAATACCTTGATCAGATCTATTATGCACTTGCTCAGATTTCCCTTACTGATAAAGACACGACTCATGCCATTGGTTATCTTGGGAAATCGGTAAGCACAAGCAAAACCAATAACTACCAGAGGGCTATTTCGGCACTTCAGCTGGCTGATATTTATTTTTCATTTCCAAACTATCCCAAGGCGCAGGCATATTATGACAGCACAATGCAGTTCCTGCCTGCCGATTTCGCGAATTATAAAGCTATCAAGAAAAAAACCGGAACCCTAACCGACCTGGTTCAGCAACTGCAGCTCATCAGCAGGGAAGACAGTTTGCAGGCCCTTGCAGGTATGACGGAGGATCAAAGAAACAAGATCATTGACAAGCTGATTGCGAATGTTATTGCAGGCGAGGTAAAAAAGAACCAGGAAGAACAGACCAAACTCCAAAACCAGATGTTTGCAAACCAGGAGGAAAAGATTAATACTTCTTCCTCCCAGGGCCGATGGTATTTTTATAATGCAGCCACACTTGCAAATGGGTTTTCAGCTTTCGGAAAAAAATGGGGAAGAAGAAGGCTGGAAGATAATTGGTTCCTTACCGATAAAGCTATTACCATGGCTGCCGGTGAAGCCCCGGTTGATACTGCCCAGGTGCTAGCTTCCGGGGGAGGTGACACTACTGCCGTGAAAAAACCGGAACAGAAATCGACCAATCCCAAAGACAGAAAATATTACAGCCAGGATATTCCGCTTACTCCGGCCAAACATACAGCATCGAACCAGAGGCTCATGGAAGCTTATTATAAAGCAGGTTTTATCTATATCGACGGACTCAATGATTACGGGCATTCCATTGAAAGTTTTGAAACCCTGCTTCTAAGATATCCTGATTTTCCCCGGAAAGCACAGGCATATTTTGAGCTTTACACTCTTTACAAAGGCTTGAAAAACGATCCAAAATCTGATTATTACAGAACCCTGCTGCTAACAGGTTATCCTGAAACAGATTACGCGAAACTGCTGATCAATCCGAATTATTTCAAGGAACTTGCCTCCAGAAAATCCGAGTCATCAAAATTGTATGAGATAACATACAAGGCTTTCCAGAACCAACAGTACTACATGGTGATCAGCAACGCGGCTGAGGCGCATGCCAGGTATAAAAGCGATACAGTTCTACTTCCCCGGTTCGACTATCTTCGTGCTTTATCTCTCGGTAAAATCGAAGTTGCAGATTCCATGTTAGTTGCACTTACGAAGATTTCGCAGGATTATCCCAGAAGTCCTGTTGGCAGCCTTGCCCAGGAAGTCCTTGCTTCCCTGACATCTGCATCCGGTTCAGGTGGCCAAGCGGGCAAAACTCCGGCTGATTCCAGTGCTGCCATCCTTAAGGCAGCCGAAACTATTTATAAGTTTGATTCTGCTGCAGTCCATTTTTACATACTAATTGTAAATAATACTAAAGTTGATGTAAATGCCCTGAAAATTAAAATTGCGGATTTCAATTCAAGAATGCATGATCTTGATGGCCTTGAAGTAAACAGCCTGTTGTTCGACAATAATGAAGAAATGATCACTGTAAGCAATTTTGATGATGCCCCGAAAGCAATGCAATACATTCTGAGTATCAGGGACAGCAAATACATTTTTACCAAGCTTGAAACGACTGGGGAATACAATGATTTCGTAATCTCCGTCACAAATTATCCTGTTCTTTACAAGAATAAAGACATCCGCAAGTATCAGAAATTTTTTGAAAAAAATTACCCGGTAAAACAATAAGCTATGGCTAAAAACAGAGAACCTGAAATACCTTCCATCAACATTATGGGACCCGGTACAGTTGTAAAAGGAGAGATCAGCGTAAATGGCGACTTCAGAGTCGACGGAACTCTCATCGGTAATATCCATTGCAAAGGCAAGATTGTTGTCGGCCAGACCGGTAAGATTGAAGGTGAGATCATTTGCCTGAGCGCTGATTTTTCGGGCGAGGTAAACGCTACAGTGAAAGTAACTGAGTTGCTCACCCTGAAGGAAACTGCAAAGTACAGCGGAGACATCACCACCGGTAAGCTCGCTATCGAACCGGGAGCGAAATTCTCAGGAACCTGTAAAATGGAGATGCCCGGTTCAGTGGAAGTGAATCCAAAATTCAATGAATCTGCAAGTTGATCCGAAAAAAGGCCTGAACCAATATGCCCGGTATTCGGGGATGGCGTTCCAGATGATGGTGATTATTGTCGCAGGTGCATTCGGGGGACTAAAACTGGATGAGTGGCTTAAAACAAAACCGGTATTTACCGTAATACTTTCTATTGCCGCAGTATTCCTGGCAATTTATTATGTGACCAGGGACCTGCTTAAAAAAAAGTAAATATGAAGACTGTTGTAACATCCTATGCGAAACGTCTCCTTCTGGTGACTCTTGCAGCCGGCACTCTGGTTCTTGTCCTGTTTTTCGTACTTCCCGGTACATGGTTTACTCCTTCACTTCCCTTTTTGTTTATTTTTTATTATGCCTGCAGCCTGCTGTCATTTATGATCCTCTGCAGATCACTTCAAAAAAAGTTTAACCGGTTTGTATCTGTTTTTATGCTGACCACAGCACTTAAGCTTTTCGTCTTTATTGCCATCATGATCATCTATGCATTTATAAACAGAAAAGATGCTATTCCTTTTCTGCTGAACTTTTTTGTCCTTTACCTTGTCTATACTGTATTTGAAGTGACACAGATCATTGGATTGACAAAATCTTCCGCATCCGCTGGAAACTGAATGCATGGTAACAATTACCAAGACATTAAAAGCTTCTTTGTTCCTGATTCTGCTTGGCCAGGTTATTCCTATACCCTATTCTTATATTATGTTTCCCAATTCAGGTTCCGGGGCAGGATGCGGTTTGATGTCTTCAGAAAAAAGAAGAAAAATAATTTGTAACTTTGCCTTAAATTAAATAAGCCGGAATGGTTTATATTATACGTAAAGAGCATTTTAACTCGGCCCACAGGTTGTTTCGCCCTGAATATTCCGACGAAGAAAACCTGCGCGTATTTGGCAAATGTTCTAATCCGCTCTGGCATGGTCATAATTACGTTCTGATGGTTACCGTTAAAGGAGAACCGAATCCTGAAACCGGTTTCGTAATGGATCTTAAAATCTTAAGCCAGCTGATCGATGAAAAAGTTTTGCAAAAGCTTGACCATAGAAACATTAACCTGGAAGTGGATTTCATGAAGGATAAACTTGCTTCTACCGAGAATCTTGCCATTGGGATTTGGGAAGAACTTGAACCGGCAGTGCATGCTTCAGGAGCAAAGCTTCATATGGTGAGGCTGGAAGAAACGGAAAATAATATTGTTGAATATTTTGGCAACAAATAAGGACAAATTGTCATGACAGAAGAAAAGCTCAGCTACGAAAAATTTGAGGATTACGATGCTGCAAAACTTGAAAAACTTAGTTTTCATTACAGGGAAATACTCAGGCTGATCGGTGAGAATCCCGATCGGGAAGGGCTTCTTAAAACCCCTTTGCGGGTTGCAAAATCCATACTGTTCCTGAACCAGGGATATAATCTCGATCCGGAAGACATACTACAATCGGCCCGCTTCAGGGAAGATTACCGTGAGATGGTGATTGTGAAGGATATAGAGATCTATTCCATGTGCGAACATCACATGATCCCATTCATAGGGAAAGCTCATGTTGCATATATCCCTGATAAATATATCACCGGGTTGAGCAAAATTGCAAGGGTTGTTGAGATTTATGCAAGAAGGCTGCAGGTTCAGGAACGTCTGACCATGCAGATCAAGGATGCCATCAACAATACTCTGAAGCCACTTGGCGTGGCAGTTGTGATTGAGGCACAACATTTGTGTATGTCAATGCGGGGTATTCAGAAGCAGAATTCCGTTACGACCACTTCTGATTTTATCGGGGCGTTTGAACGGGACAAAACCAGGGCAGAATTCCTGCATTTGATATCGACCAGATTGCACTGATAAATGGTGAAATGGTGAGTTAGAAGTGTTTATCACACCATCACGATCATCACGAGATTAGTATCACGAATTAATTAAAAGGAGATAAAATCATGTTTGAAGAAAATAACAGAAATTATATCGGATCGACTTCCGGAGCAGATGCCGGTATTATTGCAAAAACATTTATGTCGCAGGTATTTACATGGATGACGCTGGCCATGATTGTGACTGCAGGAACAGCGTACTGGTTCGCATCATCTGAAGCGGCAATCAGAAGCTTAATCAATGTTGAAACCGGCGGTTTATCGCCCCTTGGCTGGATCGTGATGCTTGCCCCGATCGGGTTTGTATTGCTGATGTCGTTTGGCTTCCAGAAATTGTCGGCGCTTGCAATGACATTATTATTTATTGCTTTTTCGGTGATTATGGGAATGAGCCTCAGTTTTATTCTCTTGGTTTACACTGCAGCTTCCATTTTCAAGACCTTCATAGTGACAGCGGGAATGTTTGGCATCATGGCCGTTGCAGGTTACACGACGAAGACCGATCTTACAAAATTCGGTTCCATTTTAATGATGGGCCTTGTCGGGATCATTCTTGCCATGCTGGTCAATTTCTTCATGCTCAGCAGTTCACTTGAATACATCATCAGTATTCTTGGCGTTCTGATCTTTACGGGACTTACCGCCTATGACGTTCAGAGGCTGAAGAAAATTGGTGCAGGAGCCGGTTCATACGGGGAGGAAAATGCCAGAAAGATGAGCATTCTAGGCGCACTCACCCTGTATCTTGACTTCATCAACCTGTTCCTGTTCATGCTGAGATTCCTGGGAAGCAAGAAATAACAACCTGCTATGACCGCATACGTATTTCCTGGCCAGGGTGCCCAGTTTGAAGGAATGGGAAAGGATCTCTACGAGAAATCGGATTCCGCTAAAGCACTTTTTGAGAAAGCCAATGATATCCTTGGTTTTCGAATAACCGACCTGATGTTTGCAGGCACAGATGAGGATCTGAGACAGACCAGGGTTACGCAGCCAGCTATTTTTCTGCATTCTGTTATCCTTGCCTCCACTCTTGGCGAAGCTTTTAAACCGGATATGGTTGCAGGGCATTCCCTTGGCGAATTTTCGGCCCTGGTTTCGAACAAAGTTTTATCTTTTGAAGACGGGTTAAGGCTTGTCTTTGCAAGGGCGCAGGCGATGCAGAAAGCTTGTGAAAAAGAACCCTCCACTATGGCGGCCATTTTGGGTTTGGACGACCAGAAGGTAGAAGAGATATGTAAATCGATAGATGAAGTCGTTGTTCCCGCCAACTATAACAGTCCGGGACAGCTTGTTATCTCCGGCAGTATGAAGGGAATTGAAATTGCCTGTGAGAAACTTAAAGCCGGGGGTGCCAGGCGAGCACTGCCATTGAAAGTTGGAGGTGCTTTTCATTCACCCCTGATGGAGCCTGCAAGGATGGAACTTGCTGAGGCCATCAACAGTACGGTTTTCCACCAGCCCATTTGCCCGATTTACCAGAATGCGACTGCCGAAAGGGTCACGGATCCTCTGAAGATAAAGGAAAATCTGATAGTCCAGCTAACAGCTCCGGTTTTATGGACACAACTTGTACAGCGGATGATAGCTGATGGTGCCACTCATTTCATTGAAGTAGGCCCCGGAAATATATTACAGGGACTGATCTCGAAAATCGGGAAAGATGTTACTGTAGCGGGTGCATAAAACAATCCGGCCCCGCGGCAAGCCGCGGGGCCGGAAATTTTCTAACCCCGGAGTTTTTTACCTCTTATTATACTGATTATCGTAATACTTCTGATATTCGCCCGAAGTTATATTTTTCATCCATTCCTCATTGGCAAGATACCAGTCCACGGTCTTCTCAAGACCTTGTTCAAACCTTGTTGTTGGTTTCCATTGTAATTCCTTCTGCAGCTTCGTGGAATCTATGGCATACCTCAGGTCGTGACCTGCCCGGTCTTTGATGTATGTTATCAGGTGTTCCGCTGTACCCGCAGTGCGGCGAAGCTTGGTATCCATGATTTTGCATAAAAGCCTTAGCAGATCGATATTTTTCCATTCATTAATGCCACCAATATTATACGTTTCCCCGGTAATCCCTGAATGGAAAATCCGGTCAATGGCTTCCGCATGGTCTTCCACATATAACCAGTCACGAATGTTCTCTCCTTTGCCATAAACCGGGATCAGCTTATTATTCCGGATATTATTTATAGAAAGTGGGATCAGCTTTTCGGGAAACTGGAATGGCCCGTAATTGTTGGAACAATTCGAGATAACCATAGGCAGTTTGTAAGTATGATAGTAAGCCCTGACCAGGTGATCGGAACTTGCTTTCGAAGCAGAATAAGGGCTCCTGGGATCGTAAGAAGTAGTCTCCATAAATAGCCCGGTATTGCCGAGTGAACCATAAACCTCATCCGTAGAAATATGATAAAAACGCTTGTCATCCGGTGTCTCCCATATCTCACGGGCTGCATTCAAAAGGTTTACTGTTCCTACAATATTTGTATATATGAATTCAGTGGGATTGGCAATGGACCTGTCGACATGCGATTCGGCAGCAAGATGGATGACCCCGTCGAACCTGTATTTCTGGAAAATTTTTTTGATCAGCTCACCGGCAACAATATCAGCCCTGATAAATTCATAGTTTGGTTCCTTTTCAATATCCTTCAGGTTTGCAAGATTGCCTGCATAAGTTAGTTTGTCAAGGTTCACAATCTTATATTGCGGGTAATTTTTTACAAAACGCCGCACGACATGGGAACCGATAAATCCAGCTCCACCAGTGATCAAAATCGTTTTCATCGTTCCGGATGTTTAGAGTTCGGATCTCAAAGATAAATAAATATACTTACTATCTGCCCTTTTCTGCAAGTGCCTTTTCCCACTTCCATGCCGAAGCAGTCATCTCGTCAAGGCTTTTCTCAGCTTTCCAGCCAAGCTCTTTATTTGCATATCCTGTATCGGCCCATACTTTTTCAATATCTCCAGGACGGCGGTCCATAATCTGGTAATTCAGCTTAACCCCCGTCGACCGTTCAAACGACTCTATTACCTGCATTACCGAAAAACCATTCCCGGTCCCAAGATTGAACACCTCAACTTTCTGCTTCATCTTGTTATCAAGCATCCGTTCCACTGCAATGACATGTGCCCTGGCCAGGTCAGAAACATGCAGATAATCCCTTACTGCCGTTCCGTCGGGAGTATTGTAATCGCTTCCCCAAACCCTCAGGAAAGGCCTTTTTCCAATGGCGGTCTGTGTTATATATGGCATCAGGCTATTAGGAACCCCAAGCGGGAGCTCGCCGATTAGCGCAGTTTCATGGGCCCCGATCGGGTTGAAATACCTGAGCAATATTCCCTGTATCCCCGAGACCTTGCTTGTATCACTGATGATCTCTTCGGATATCTGTTTCGTATTGCCATAGGGTGACCATGCTTTCTGAACTGGAGCTTCCTCCTTCACAGGTAGTTTATCCGGCTGTCCATAAACGGTGCATGAAGAAGAGAAGACAATATTCAGGATATTATTATCCATCATTCCCTGAAGTATGTTTATCAGGGAAACAAGATTGTTATGATAATATTTCAGGGGGAAATCAACCGACTCGCCAACCGCTTTGAACGCAGCAAAGTGTATGATCCCCCGGAGATCATTATGTTTTCTGAAAAATGCTCCGGTCTTTCCGGCATCTGTCAGATCGAACTGTTCAAAAAGAGGTATTTCCCCAGTGATCTTTGCAATATTATCTAGGACTTCAATAGAGGAATTCGAAAGATCGTCCACAATGATCACTTCATAGCCCTTACTCTGCAATTCAACCACCGTATGGCTCCCTATGTAGCCGGTACCGCCTGTGACCAGTATTTTCATTCCTAGTGATATTGAAATTAAGATTTCTTTAAAAACGGATGATAATCACCCTTCAAACCCACAGGGTTTGCATTCCTTATCTGGAACGCAATATTAATGCTTGACCTGGCATCCGTGAGGCCGAACCCCTTGCCCGAAAGAATATCCTTGTAAGAATCGGTATGAAGGTCGGTAAACCCTTCACTAAACTCTACCGCTTCCCCGTTAAGTGTCAGAAGCCGGTATGTCCGCTTTCCAGTTTTCTTAACCTGATCAGGAATGTCGTTGTAATCCAGGCTCAGGAACCAGCGGATCTTTGCATTTTCCAGTTCAAGAAAACCACCCGCTTTATTTTCAGTCATTACATGCACCCTGTTCGATTTTACATCCCCGAAGATCCAGGTCAGCATATCAAAAAAGTGAATACCTATATTGGTAGCAATACCTCCCGACTTGGAAATATCTCCTTTCCAGCTGCGGTAATACCAATTGCCCCTTGAAGTGATATAGGTCAGATCCAGGTGATATATCTTATTTTTCGATCCTTTCCTTACTTTTTCCCTAAGTTCCATGATAGCTGGATGAAGCCTGAGCTGAAGGACTGTATAAACTTTTTTTCCGGTCTCTTTTTCAATTTCCTTAAGGGCATCCAGGTTCCATGGATTCAACACTATGGGCTTTTCACAGATAGCATTTGCATCATTGCGCAGGGCAAGCCGGATGTGGGAATCGTGCATATAATTCGGAGAGCAAATTGTCACATAATCCACTTTGTTATCTTCCTGCCTTTTTTTAACCAATGCCATTCTTCTCAGCTTATCCAGGTGGCGGTCAAAGCGCTCGGGTTCTATAAAAAAATCAGTATTGGGAAAATAACTGTCAATAATACCTACACCGTCGTATGGGTCCAATGCACAGACAAGCCTGTTGCCTGTTTCTTTGATCGCTTTCATATGCCTCGGAGCAATATAGCCTGCAGCTCCTATCAACGCAAAATTCAGCGGCCTTTTCAGTTCTGCTATTTTCATTTTCCTAAATTAATTACTTTCCCGTCGATGTATTGGTATTTTTCCCCGCTTTCGGGACAAATTGCATATCCCTGCTCATCAAACTCAAGCCTGTGGCCGTATTCGCTCATCCAGCCAAGTCGACGGCCGGGATTGCCAACTATGAGCGCATATGAAGGAACATCCCTGGTAACCACAGCTCCCGCACCAATAAATGCAAATTCGCCTATTACGTGGCCACATACAATAGTAGCATTGGCGCCGATAGATGCACCATGCTTCACAAGGGTTTGCTGGTACTGGTCCCTTCTCAGGATATGGGAGCGGGGATTGACCACGTTGGTGAACACCATGGAAGGGCCAAGGAAAACGTCATCCTCACAGATCACACCTGTATAAATTGAAACGTTGTTCTGGACCTTCACGTTGCGTCCCAGGATAACCTGGGGAGAAACAACAACATTCTGGCCGAGATTACAGTTTTCCCCAATCTCACAGTCTTTCATGATATGCGTGAAATGCCAGATCTTGCTGCCTTTTCCTATCTTACAACCCTGGTCAATGACGGCCGTTTCATGCGCAAAATATTCTTTTTCCATATCAGTCATTTACAAATTCAAGCACCGTATCAGTGATGTGTTTCAATTGTTCCTCGTCCAGTTCGGTATGCATGGGAAGGGATACAACTGTATTTGAGAGATGTTCCGTGACCGGGAAATCCCCTGGCTTGTACCTTGGATCCAGGTATGCTTTCTGCAGATGCAAAGGTACGGGATAATAGATCATAGCCGGTATTTCCTTTGAATTCAGGTGAGCGATCAAAGCCGAACGATCGATATCATTAGTCACCAGTGTATATTGATGAAAGACATGATTCGATCTTGAATATCTTGCCGGTGTCTTCAGTTTCGGATTGCCGGTAAATGCTCTATCATAGAAATCTGCTGCTGCCTTTCTTTTTGCCGCATAACGGTCAAGATACTGCAGTTTAACTTTCAAAATGGCTGCCTGTATGCTGTCGAGTCGGGAGTTGACACCGACATAATCGTGGTAATAACGCACTGCCATTCCATGGTTCACCACCACTCTTAACTGTTTGGCCAGTTCATCATCATTGGTAAAGATGGCTCCTCCGTCTCCATAGCATCCCAGGTTCTTCGAAGGGAAAAATGAAGTGCATCCAATCTGGCCTATAGTACCGGCTTTCTTATTGCTCCCGTCGCTGAAATAATAATCGGCTCCGATAGCCTGACAGTTGTCCTCAATCACAACAAGCTTATTTTTTGAGGCAATTTCCATGATCTCTTCCATGGGTGCACATTGTCCGAAAAGGTGGACCGGTACGATGGCTTTGGTTTTCGGGGTGATCGCCCTTTCGATTGCCTTGAGGTCAATGTTGAATGTATTCGGGTCAACATCCACCAGAACAGGGGTAAGGCGAAGCAGGGCAATAACTTCCGCAGTGGCAATAAAAGTAAATGAAGTGGTGATGACCTCATCACCGGGCTGCAATCCCAGGGCCATCATGGCAACCTGAAGGGCATCGGTTCCGTTGGCACAGGGAATCACATGCTTTATCCCGAGATATTTCTCAAGGTCTTTCTGAAAGGCTGTCACTGCAGGCCCGTTGATAAAAGCACAGGAATCAATCACCTCATGTATTGCTTTATCTATCTCCTCTTTCATGTTCAGGTATTGACTGCTTAAGTCGACCATTTGTATTTTCTTCATCAGTAAAAAGTTTTATTAGATTGTACAAAAATAAGAATGTATGATGAATTTACTTACAGGTGGTGATTTTTAATAATTTTACTATGGAAAATATGTATCCTATTATAACGCAGAAATTATGAAAAAATTTGCAGTAGTCCTTGCAGGTTGCGGGGTTTTTGACGGAGCCGAGATTACGGAAGCAGTACTTACACTTCTGGCCATTGACAAAGCAGGTTCCTCATCCCAATGTTTTGCTCCTGATATTGAACAATACCATGTGATCGATCATCTCCATGGGAAACCGGCACTTGAAAAACGTAATGTTCTTACAGAATCCGCAAGAATTACAAGAGGAAATATCAAACCTATGGGGGAATTTCAGGCTTACGATTTTGATGCTTTAATTTTTCCCGGTGGATTTGGTGCTGCCAAAAATCTTTGCAGCTGGGCTTATGAGGGCGATGATGCAAAGGTCAACCCCGATGTGGAGAAAGCTGTCAAAGCCATGCACGAAGCCGGCAAGCCGATTGGTGCAATGTGTATTGCCCCTGTGATACTTGCTATTCTCTTCAGGGGCGCGAAGCTAACCACGGGCCAGGATCCAGCTTCAGGTGGCTTCATCGAAAAGAAAGGCAACAAAAACATTATTTCAGATCATGGCCAGGTCGTAATCGACCCGGTTCACAAACTGTTTACAACACCCTGCTATATGCTTGATGCAACGTTAAGCCAGATAGCGGAGGGGACGGAGAATATTGTTAATGAAATGATAAGGGGATGCCAGATACTGGATAGCTGCGTTCAGCGATAATGAATATATAGTTATCTACCATCTGCAGCGCAAAGTGCTGCCACATCCGGTATCTACCTCACCACATTTGCAATTTCCGGTATCAGCCCCTGGTTTTTCTCAATAGCATTTCCGATCACAATCACATCGGCTCCGGCTTTCAAGGCTGCTTTTGCCTTAACCGGATCTGAAATACCACCGCCAACGATCAGGGGAAGGGTTGTTTCCATCTTTACCCGTTTGATCATTTCTGCAGGCACCGGGTTCTGTGCACCTGAACCGGCATCCATATAGATCAGTTTCAAACCCAGCATTTCTCCTGCAATTGCAGTGCATACTGCAATATCCGGTTTATCGGAAGGAATAGGCTGAGTATTGCTGATGTATGAAACCGAGGTGGGCCGGCCGCTGTCGATCAGCATATAACCGGTAGGAAGGATCTCAAGTTTGCTTGTTTTAAGCAAAGCGGCAGATTCCACATGCTTACCAATAAGCATGTCGGGGTTCCTCCCTGAAATAAGTGAAAGTAACAAGATACCCTGGGCATTAGGATATACCTGCAGGCTGCTTCCTGGAAACAGGATTACGGGAATGTCTGAATGGTCGCGCAGTACACGGATCTGTGCTTCCCCTTTTCCGTGCATCAGCAGGCTGCCCCCGAAGAAGAAGTAATCGACCCCGGTCTTTGAAGCAATCCCTGCCAGCTTTTTAAGAGAAGCAGGTGTGGATTTATCAGGATCCACGAGGACGGCGAATTTTTTTCTGCCCCTGGAGGCATCTGTAGTCAGTTTATTCAGGAGGTCCATAGATGTACGCTTAGAAGATTGCTTTTGCTATCTGGCGTATGTTTTCAGATATACCGACTGTGAAATAATGCAATACCGGAACTCCGTTATCAAGCAGTTCCTTAGACTGTTCAATGCCCCATTCGATACCTGCCTTGAACACATCTTCATTCGATGTGCATTTCTGAATCTCCTTTGACAGTCTCTCCGGGATATCGATGTAGAAAATCTGAGGCAATGCAGTAAGTTCGCGCATAGTACATATGGGTTTCATCCCCGGAATGATAGGGACGCTGATCCCTTCCTTACGGCATGCATCAACAAAACTGAAGTATTTTGTATTATCGAAGAACATCTGTGTAATGATGAACTCGGCGCCGGCATCGATCTTTTTTTTCAGGTAGGTCAGGTCTGTCGCCATGTTGGGCGCTTCGATATGTTTCTCGGGATAGCCGGCAACACCAATGCAAAAATTGGTTTTGAAGGTATGCTGCATTTCGTCGTCAAGGAACTTTCCATTGTTCATTTCAGCAATCTGGCTTACCAGATCATTGGCATATGAGTGCCCATTTCCCTCTGGCTGGAAGGCCCTCAGGTTTTTCGGGGCATCTCCTCTCAAGGCAAGGATGTTATCAATCCCCAGGTAATGAAAGTCGATGAGGGCATACTCTGTTTCTTCTTTTGAGAACCCTCCGCAGATCAAATGGGGCACGACTTCCACAGAAGTATATTTATTTTTTATTGCTGCCGAAATCGCAACAGTTCCCGGCCTTTTCCGGATCGTCTTTTTTTCGAGCAGGCCGCTGGGATGCTTTTTATAAACGACTTCTTCCTGATGGTAGGTAACGTTGATAAATGAAGGGTTGAAATCCATCAGGGGGTCAATTACCTTGTATATGCTTGCAATGCTGTTACCCCTGAGAGGGGGAAGCAGCTCAAAGGAAAATAAGGTTTTATCGGCCTGTTTGATGATATCTATTACTCGCATTCTTTAATAGTTTAGGTTGGTGTTAAGCAATTTTTCTGCTTTTTCGATTGTCAGTCCTTTCCGTCGGGCATAGTCGGCAACCTGGTCCCGGCTAATCTTTCCAAGGTTAAAATATTGTGAGAGAGGGTGCGAAAAATAAAAGCCTGAAACGGAGGCGGCGGGATACATTGCAAAGTTTTCGGTCAGTTGGATATCGACTTTGGTTTCGGCCGACAGGAGATCGAAAAGTATGCGTTTTTCGGAATGTTCGGGACAGGCTGGATATCCCGGTGCGGGCCTGATACCTTGGTATTCTTCGCGAATCATGGAAGGGACATCGAGGTTTTCATCTTTTACATACCCCCAGAATTCGCGGCGGATGCGACTGTGCATGTTTTCAGCAAATGCCTCGGCAAGCCGGTCGGCAAGTATTTTAACCATGATGGCGTTATAATCATCCAGGTCCTGTTCAAATACTGAAGCCCATTCCTCAACTCCCAGGCCGGCAGTCACAGCAAACCCTCCCATATAATCAAGAACTCCCGAATCCCTGGGCGCGATAAAATCGGCCAGGCAGAGATTGGGTGCATTATCTTCCTTTTTCTGCTGGTTGCGAAGAAATCTGAATATAGTAAGCACCCTGGAACGCTGTTCATCGGCATATATCTCAATATCATCTCCCACTGAATTGCAGGGATATAATCCAATGACCCCTCGGGCGATCAGCATTTTCTTTTGCAGTATATCGGCAAGAAGTTTTTGTGCGTCATCAAACAGTTTCCTGGCTTCCACACCCTTCACCGGATCATTAAAGATCAGGGGATATTTCCCTCCTATTTTCCAGGCATGGAAGAAGAATGTCCAGTCGATAAACGGCACCAGCTCATCCAGTGGATAATCATAAAACGCTTTTGTCCCAATCATCTGGGGTTTGGGGGCCGTAGCATTTTTCCAGTCAATCCTGAGTTTATTCCTTCTTGCCTCGGTCAGTGAGAGATATTCATGGTCGGCTTTTTTATCATACTGGGAGCGCATCCCTGCGTATTTTGTCTTTACACCTTCAAGAAATCTGCTGCGGTTCTCATCCGAAAGCAGGTTTGCCACAACACCCACTGCCTTTGAAGCATCCTTCACATGGATCACTCCATGCTGATATTCCTGTTCAATTTTAACCGCAGTATGGATTTCGGAAGTAGTGGCTCCGCCCAGAATAAGGGGAATGCTCAGTTTTTCCCGTTTCATTTCCTTTGCAACATGCACCATTTCCTCAAGGGAGGGAGTGATCAGTCCGCTTAGGCCGATAACATCAACCTTGTGCTCACGGGCAGCAGCAATGATCCTCTCGGAAGGCACCATCACGCCAAGGTCGATGACCTCGTAATTATTGCAGGCAAGAATTACACCGACAATATTTTTTCCTATGTCGTGAACATCACCTTTAACGGTCGCCATTAAGACCTTTCCGTTTGGCTTGGCGACACCACCTCCTGCTTTCTTCTCAGCTTCGATCCTTGGAGTAAGGTATGCCACAGCTTTTTTCATCACCCTGGCGCTCTTGACAACCTGGGGGAGGAACATTTTCCCGCTTCCGAACAGGTCACCCACTATGTTCATTCCATCCATGAGCGGGCCCTCAATGATTTTCAATGTCTGGTCGAAGAGCGGCAAAGCCTCTTCAAGGTCCTGTTCGATATATTCGGTGATCCCTTTGATCAGGCAGTGCTGCAGTCTTTCAACCACCGGAAGAAGCCGCCATTCATCAATTTTCATTTCCTTGTCGGGGCCTTCCTGCATTGTGTCGGCATAGGCAAGAAGCCTTTCCGTACCGTCTTTTCTGCGGTTCAGGATAACATCTTCGACAAGTTTAAGCAGGACTTTGTCTATCTCGTCGTAAACCGGTAACTGTCCGGCATTAACGATGCCCATATCCAAGCCTGCCTGGATCGCATGAAACAGGAAAGCCGAATGCATGGTTTCACGCAGGAAGTCATTCCCCCTGAATGAAAAGGAAAGATTGCTGATACCCCCGCTTACACTGGCATAGGGGAGATTTGCCTTGATCCAGCGCGTGGCATTGAGAAAATCAACACCATAGTTGTTATGCTCATCAATACCGGTGGCGACGGTAAGAATGTTGGGATCGAATATTATATCTTCTGGCCTGAAACCTGCTTTATCCAATAAAAGATCGTAAGCACGTTTTGCAATCCCGATGCGCCTGTCAAGGGAGGTAGCCTGCCCGTCTTCATCAAATGCCATGATCACTGCAGCCGCACCGAAATTCCTGATATACCTTGCGTGTTCCAGGAAAACCGCTTCCCCTTCTTTAAGGCTGATTGAATTCACTATGCATTTTCCCTGCACACATTTTAATCCACTTTGAAGCACCGACCATTTTGATGAATCTATCATTACAGGGACCCTGGCAATATCGGGATCGGAGGCGATCATATTCAGAAAGCCAACCATAGATTTTTCGGCATCAAGCATGGCTTCATCCATACTTATATCGATGACCTGGGCTCCGTTTTCCACCTGCTGACGGGCAACCGACAAAGCCTCTTCATAGTTTCCTTCCCTGATAAGCCGGGCAAATTTCTTGGAGCCGCTCACATTGGTGCGTTCCCCGATATTGATGAAGTTGCTTCCTTCAAAAATCACAAGGGGCTCCAGACCGCTGAGGTGAAGTTCGTGCTTCCGTTGCGGCACTATCCTTGGAGAGGCCCTGGCCGCCAGTTCTGCAAAGCGGGCAATATATTCGGGCGTAGTACCGCAACATCCGCCAACAAGATTAATGAAACCGTTATCCAGAAAGTCTTTTATGTATTCAGCCATTTCCTGGGGAGGCTGGTCGTATTCACCGAATTGATTTGGCAGCCCTGCATTGGGATAAGCAATAACAGGAAACGGAGCCTTCTCGGACAGTTCCTGAATGTACGGCCTTAGTTCCTTAGCACCTAACGCACAATTGAGGCCAAGGGCAAACAGGTCAAAATGGGATAAGGAGTAAATGAAAGCCTGAAGAGTCTGGCCCGAAAGCGTCCTTCCCGAAAGATCGGTAATTGTTCCGGATGCAATAACCGGAATTTTCCCCTCCGGCCCCCTGGATTCGAGCTCGTCAAAAACGGCTATCAGCGCAGCTTTCGCATTCAGGGTGTCGAAAATTGTTTCAACTATCAGAAGATCGACACCACCGTCGAGAAGGCCACGGGCCTGTTCGCGGTATGCTTCATACAGCCTGTCAAAGGTCACTGCCCTGAAAGCCGGGTTCTGGACATCCGGCGAAAGGGATGCGGTTTTATTGGTTGGCCCCATGGAACCCGCGACCCAGCGTGGCTTACCGGAACCCGAAGCCGTGAAATTATCTACCGCTTCCTTTGCAAGTCTGGCTGCTGTAACATTGATCTCGTAAACGTATTCTTCGGTATGATAGTCCGACTGCGAAATGCTTGTACCGTTGAAGGTATCCGTTTCAATTATATCTGCTCCCGCCTCAAGATATTGCTCATGGATCTCGCGAATGATCTGGGGCTGGGTGAGTACCAGTATATCGTTGTTTCCCTTCAGAAGATGTGGAAAATCCCTGAACCTCTCACCGCGGTACGCCGCTTCATCGAGCTTATACCTCTGGACCATGGTCCCCATGGCGCCGTCGAGTGTCAGAACCCTTTCTTTTATCGCAGCTTCTAATATTGTCATTCCTGTTTCGATAAGGTATACACAAGCATATGATCCCCTATTCTTTTGAATTGAAGATCATGGCTTCCAACACCTTCCGGGACTCTTACCCTGGCAGCGAAGGTGGCTTGTGAGTTACAAAAGTAATCAAATGCACCGATGTAGATATCATTTTTTAAATCAACCGAGGGTTTACCATAAAATTTGTATAACGCTTCTTTGGAACACCAATATAAATACAGTAGTTCTGTCTGCGGATGACATTGCCCTTCAGTCCATTCATCCCGGCTTATTTCGTCGAGCTGCCGTTTGGCCATTTGCCGGATATGAACCAGTTCTTCTTCCTGCAGGAAACGCGCTGCAACCCGTTCAATCCTGGGTTTCAGCTTTTCAATATCGATTCCGGCAGGGCATTTATGATCGACAAGAACAGCTGCATATTCAGATGTATGGGAAAGGGAAATGTGTCCGGAAAAACCTTCCAGCGAAGGCTTCCCGAACTCATCATACCGGATGTTGACCGATGGAAGCTGAAGCAGATGAGCCAGCAATGCCCGGCATGCAAACCATTGTTTTCTGCGTGATTCATTTTTATAGGTATCAACAACCTCAAGGTCTTCAGGAATGGCCATGGCTGCAGTCCGCAGAAATGCTTCATCTTCCAGGATATTCCATATACCAAGACGTGCGAAGGGTAATATTTTTTCAAAAATCAGGGGCATGGAATCACGAAAAACAATCCGGTTTAATATATACCGTAATGAACTGCATCAAAGGTAGAACAATTTACTATGATTTCGGAAAAATCATTACCTTTGCAGCCCAATTTTAACCTGAAAAATATGCATACGATCGTGTTGGAAAAAAACGCAAAATTCAAAGTTGCCGATATCTCCCTGGCCGACTGGGGACGCAAGGAAATTGAAATCGCAGAGAAGGAAATGCCGGGCCTGATGTCGATCAGAAAAAAGTATTCCGTTGAAAAACCCCTGAAGGGCGCAAGGATCAGCGGTTCCCTGCATATGACCATTCAGACTGCAGTGCTGATCGAAACCCTGATTGAACTTGGTGCTGTTGTCCGCTGGGCCTCCTGCAACATTTTTTCCACGCAGGATCATGCTGCCGCAGCTATTGCTGCAAAAGGTATCCCGGTCTTTGCATGGAAGGGGGAAACCCTTGAAGAATACTGGTGGTGCACCTACCAGGCACTGACCTTTGAGGGCAATAAAGGGCCTAACCTTATTGTAGACGACGGCGGTGATGCAACCCTTATGATCCACAAGGGATTCGAAGCAGAAAGAAATCCGGAAATACTGAAATCAGCAACGAGCAGCCAGGAAGAAAAGGCTTTCATGAAACAGCTGCAGGAGGTTTATCTTGAAGACAATAAACACTGGCATGCTGTTGTGAAAGAATGGAAAGGTGTTTCGGAAGAAACAACCACCGGGGTTCACAGGCTTTACCAGATGATGGAAAAAGGAGCCCTCCTTGTTCCCGCCATCAATGTGAACGATTCGGTCACTAAATCAAAATTCGATAATCTTTATGGCTGCCGCGAATCCCTGGCCGATGGCATCAAACGTGCCACCGATGTGATGATTGCAGGTAAAGTTGTCGTGGTTCTGGGTTACGGCGATGTGGGCAAGGGATGTGCACGTTCAATGAAATCCTATGGTGCCCGGGTTATCATAACTGAAATCGATCCCATCTGCGCCCTTCAGGCTGCAATGGAAGGCTTCGAAGTATCAACTGTTGAGGTAGCACTGATGGAAGGCAACATCTATGTTACGACAACGGGGAATAAAGATGTAATTACCGCCGATCATCTCTCGAAAATGAAAGATGAATCGATTGTCTGCAACATCGGCCATTTTGATAATGAGATCCAGGTTGAGCAGCTGAACAACTGGCCCGGGATTAAAATCGTAAATATAAAGCCCCAGGTCGACAAGTATATTTATCCCGACGGGAAGTGCATTTACCTTCTGGCAGAAGGTCGGCTTGTAAACCTTGGCTGTGCAACCGGCCATCCTTCTTTTGTGATGTCCAATTCATTTACAAACCAGACCCTTGCACAACTTGACCTCTGGAAAAACAATTACAAGGTGGATGTCTACCGCTTATCAAAAAAACTCGACGAGGAAGTAGCCCGCCTGCATCTGGAACAGCTTGGGGTTAAACTTACCAGGCTCACAAACGATCAGGCTGATTATCTCGGGGTTCCCCTCGATGGACCTTATAAACCGGAACATTACCGGTATTAGGAATTAATTCATGACATACAGGTATGACCCGTCATAGTTCGTCCGGTATTGTTTGAGGGCCCAGTGTGAGGGTCCTTCGTATGGGGAACCGTCAAGAATTATATATTTCGACTTGCATTTAGGACAGTAACAGGTGATTCCCGAGGCATCCATCCTTACCTGGGCACTGTCGGCTGTGGGGTCATATGCACAGGCCCTTTCAAATGCCATAAATTCAGTCTCCGTCTTACGGTAAATCAGTATTCCCTTGTAACCACCGGTTACAGGCACATACCCTCCGATATGATTCAGTTCGATATACTGGGTTGAATTCGGGTTTATAACAAAGTTCACCACTACATAAGGGATTTCCGGCTGCTGCTCATTGCTCTTCTTGGAGCAGGAAAACAAAAACACCAATAAAAACAGAGCTAAAACCGATCCCCGGCGAATGGATCCTCGCATAAACATAATCTTACCTTTATCAATTAACGAAGAATTCCGATAAATCTTGTACAGGGAAAGCTTTTTTCCGGAGCGAAATAAAAAATGTTAGGTTTTCAACCCTGTGTTTTAATGAATTTTGTATTTTCGTGCTAAGTAATTCCTGAATCGACCGGGTCAATTCATCTGCAGCATGAGTATGAATAAGGCTAAACATCTGATTTTCTTGTTGTTGCTTATGCCATTATGGTTACCCTTGGTTCACGGCCAGGAACACAAAGTTAACCAGAAAAAAATCAATCAGGAGAGGGCAAAAAATCAGAAAAAAGCAGAACAGGATTACCATAATGCGGTAAAGCGCCACAAAAAGATACAATCGAAGAATACCAAGGCAATGATGCACAATAGCAGGAAAGAATCCGGCTCCCTTACCCCGGTTAAGCGGTGATAGGATTTTCAAAGCAGGAAGTTTCTACTTTAGCGATCATATTCAAGGTGTTATCTAATTGTTTTTGACTTAATTTAGAATGGATATATATTTGTAAGACTTATGAAATATTTTGAATTTCATTTTAAATAATTATTACTTTTACCACCTTTTCAAGCGCATCATAATCTAACATAAAATTGTATGGTATGTTAAGAAATTTACTATTAACTCTTGCGTTCGTACTGACAACAAGCTTGTTGGTATTCTCACAAACCGGATCAGGGACCCTCAAGGGGAAAGTTGTTGACAAGCAAACGAAAGAACCTATTCCGTTTGCCAACATTATAATCGAACTTGGAGGCGTCCAGGTCGGCGGTGCCACTACGGATTTTGATGGCAATTATCTTATCAAACCTATTCCCGGTGGAAAAGTCGACCTGAAAGCATCATATGTAGGTTACAAACCTATGTTGATGAAGGGCATCCAGATCATCGTTGACAAGATCACATTCCAGGATCTGGATCTTGAACAAACGGCCACCAACCTTCAGGAAGTCCAGGTTGTCGACTATAAAGTGCCCCTGATCTCCAAAGACCAGACAACCTCTGGGGGTACTGTCACTTCCGACGAAATTGCCAAGATGGCTAACCGTTCAGCCGAAGCTGTTGCAACAACCGTGGGAGGTGTTACAACCGATGCCAACGGTAACATCACGAGTATGCGCGGCCAGCGTTCAACCGGAACAGTTTATTACATTGACGGTATGCGCGTAACAGGTAGTAATGCCCTTCCCCAGTCGGCCATCGAACAGGTTGAAGTTATACTAGGCGGTACCCCTGCAGCTTACGGGGATGCTACCGGTGGTATCATCAGTGTTACAACAAAGGGTCCTTCAAAAGATTTCAATGGAGGTATCGACATGCAAACATCCCAATTCCTTGATGCTTTCGGATATAACCGTCTGGGGGTTAATTTTACAGGTCCACTGGTCTCCAAAAAAGATACTGTTAAAGGCACAAAAACCCCGATCATGGGCTTTTTCATTGCCGGCGACTTCATTTATAGCAAAGACGGGAACCCGGCAGCCTATCCGAACTACAAAGTGAATGACGATATGCTGGCTTATCTGAAAACAAATCCTCTGCGTCTTTATGGACAGTCCCAGGGCGTTTTCTACAATAATGAATTTTTGACATTCAATGATTTTGAAAAAAACAAATCAACCTTAAATACCAAAGGGTATAACGTTAACATTTCCGGTAAACTCGATTTCAGGGTATCACGCAGTATCAACCTCTCATTTGGTGGTACTTTCGCATATAACAACAACCACAATTTCAATTATGCCAACACTTTGTTAAACTGGGAAGGCAATTCAATGTCCCAGGGATATACCTGGCGTGTTAACGGTCGTTTCACACAGCGTTTCCTTCAGGCCCAGGACAGCAAATCCTTCATTAAAAACATGTACTATTCTATCGGGGCCGACTTCACCAGGAACTATGCCGAGACACAGGATCCCACATTACAGAAAGAGCTTTTCAAATACGGTTACATCGGCAGTTTCCAAACACATAAGATCCGCCAGTATACTGCTCAGGAAGCCTACGATAGTATTGCGCATAAATGGGCCTACCTGATGAATAACACACGTGATACCATTGTGGTTTACAAACCCTCGGATATCAACTCTGAAGCTTCAGACTGGACTTCACAGTATTACGGCTTTTTCGACGATCCCACAGGGCATTATGACAATATCGACAATATTATTTCGGGAAGAGGACTCATCAACGGTATGCAGCCCACCGGCGCTTATGGTATGTGGGGTGTCACCGGTGATCATGCCAACGGGTATAGCAAGAATTCCAGCGACCAGATCGCTGTTAACGCATCCTTTGCTGCCGACCTTGGCAACCATGAAATCCAGATCGGCCTTCAGTATCAGCAAAGGACTGCACGCGCTGTTGGTTACACAAGTAACGGAGGTGCAACTGCATTGTGGCCCTTAATGAGAGGGTTGACCAATTTCCAGCTTTCTCAGCTTGACAAATCAAACCCCCAGCTTGTTTACAGGGATGGAAGGTTTATGGATACTATCAATTATTTCCGTAGATATGACCAGCCATCGCAGCGTAATTTTGACATTAACCTGCGCAAGAAACTAGGCCTTCCTGTCGACGGAACCGACCTCATCGATATTGATTCCTATGACTTTGCGAACAATACCATCAACTATTATGATAAAACCATGCAGCTTCATACAACGACCAGCAGTTCCCCGATTTTCTCGATTGACATGTTCAGCGCTGATGAATTGTTGAATAATGGTGGTAACCTTTTGACTTACTATGGCTATGATTATACAGGCAATAAAATGTCGGGTCAGCCTGCTTTTGAAGATTTCTTCACTGCAACAGATGGCAACGGGAACTTCACCCGTCCGATCGGTGCATACCGCCCGATCTATATGGCAGGCTATATCCAAGATAAGTTTGCATTCAAAGACCTGATCTTCAATATCGGTATCCGCGTCGACCGTTTCGATGCAAACCAGATGGTTCTTAAAGATCCTTACCTGTTTTATCCTGCCTACACGGTTTCTTCATTGCCAAATACACCATTGAAGGATATTTTGGTACCTACTAACATCGGCGGAGATTATGTGGTCTATGTTGACGATATGTCTAATCCCGGCAATATCACCGGTTTCCGAAGCGGCAATAACTGGTACACAAAAGACGGTACGCCTGTAAGTGACCCCCGAATTGTTGACCCCACAGGTGTTAAACCATTTCTGATTGACCCGGGGAACCAGGTTATTACAGGCGAGGTTTTCAAACAATATTCTCCGCAGACCAATGTAATGCCACGTATCTCCTTCTCATTTCCGATTTCCGATGATGCTTTGTTCTATGCTCACTACGATATTCTCACACAGCGTCCTTCACAGGGGGCTGTCCAGGTTGACCCGATCCGCTACCTGTTTATTGCAACAACAGGCTCAAACGGGACCATCCGTAACCCTAATCTCAAACCTGAAAAGACCATTGATTATGAAATCGGTTTCCAGCAGAAGATCAACAATGCATCTTCTCTGAAACTGAGCGCCTTCTATCGTGAAATGCGCGACCAGATCCAGCAGTACCGCTTGTCAGGAGCTTATCCCAAGACTTATTATTCATATAACAATATTGACTTCGGAACAGTTAAAGGCTTGACTCTGACTTATGACCTACGCCGTACCGGTAATGCACGTATCCGTTTCAACTATACCCTGCAGTTTGCAACCGGTACAGGTTCGGATGCTGATGCAGCCTCCGGCATCATCCGCTCCGACCAACCAAACCTCCGTACTTTAAATCCCCTTGGATTTGACCGCCGTCACCAGTTCAATATCAGTATTGACTACCGCTGGGGCTCAGGCAAAGATTACAACGGTCCTGTTATCAACCGTAAAAAGAAAGGCAAACCTCCTGTACAGTTCCTGTCAAACTTCGGAGGTAACCTTACCCTTACGGGCGGTTCGGGAACGCCATACACAAAATCAAGCAAAATCCTGGCTTTTGGCCAGATGGGTCCGATCCAGGGTTCTGTCAACGGGGCACGACTGCCCTGGCAGTTTCTTCTGAACCTCCGCCTCGACAAGGAATTTGATTTTGCTTTGAACAAGAAAAAACAGGGCAGCCTGGATGTGTACCTTGAAATAAACAACCTCCTGAATACTAAGAATGTTACTGTTGTTTACCCGGCTACCGGATCTGCCAACGACGACGGCTACCTCACTGCCCCGGAATGGCAGACCGTGATCAATCAGCAGGTTGACCCGCAAGCTTACAGGGATATGTATACGATTCAGATGCAAAGCCCTTATAATTACAGCAGCCCGCGTACTATCAGACTTGGTCTAATGTTCAATTTCTAAGACGAGAAATTAAAGGATAAAGATTGACGTATGAAAACAAACAATATTACCATGAAAAATATATTTCGAGTTTCAGTGATTGCACTTGGCTTTTTATTGGTGACCAATGCACTTATCGCACGTGAACAACCCGTGTTGCACCCCAAGAGCGGCCCTCCACTGAAAGAAGCAGCTGCCGGCTGTACCCCGGGCGGTGGATATAAATATCTCGACTTAAATAACGTAAGAACAATCATTCGTTCTTATGGCAATGGTTGGTTCAATGACGGTGTTGCATCCTATGAAATTCCCAAAGGATCAAAAAAAATGTCAATGTACTCTTTCTCCCTTTGGATCGGGGGTATCGATATGAACAACAACCTGAAGCTGGCCGCTTATAAATATGGACAGGGGCCACAAATCCAGTCAGCCCAGACTAATAATGACTTCTGGCCGGGCCCGCTTACCATCGACGGTACAGCATCAATCACAGATGCAGTCTGCGCCAAATACGACCAGATGTATCCCATGACACGGGCCGATGTCACAACCTTCCTGGCATGGTTTGACGACCCGACATCATACCCGGAGTATTCAATCCCCAAGAATATTCAGAATTGGCCCGGTAATGCCGATCCGTCAAAAGGACAATCCCTGTACCTTGCACCTTTCTTCGACCAGAATGGCGACGGTGTATATACTCCTTCACAGGGTGATTACCCCTATTATGACCTTGCAAACGATCTTTGCCCCAACAAACTGAAGATAGGCGAACGCCAGAAAAGGGCCCATATCCGTAACGGTGAAACTTCCGATACAGCCGGTATCCTTGTTGACCAGGTCATCAAAGGAGACCAGACCCTCTGGAGTGTATATAATGATAAAGGAAATTACCACTCTGAAACCAATGGGGCCCCCATCGGTATGGAAATCCGTGCCCAGTATTTCGCCTTTGCCACTAACGACGAAATCAATAACATGACATTCTACTCGTACGAAATTATCAACCGGTCAACCTATACCCTTTCAGGAACTTATTTTTCACAGTGGGTTGACCCTGACCTGGGTTATGCTTATGATGACTATGTAGGTTGCGACGTTATGCGCGGGCTTGGTTATTGCTATAACGGTAAACCCATCGACGGAACCGGACAGGTGGAAGCTTACGGCTCCCATCCCCCTGCAGTTGGTGTTGACTTTTTCCAGGGCCCCTACCTTGATGCCGACGGGTATGACAACCCTTCATTCAACGGCCCAGGCATTAAAGGCCCATCGTTTAAAAGCATGCCTAACAAATGCGACATCGTCACTTACAACAACCAGCTTATTGATATGACCTGGGGCGCTCACGGTGAATACTCAGGTCCTGTCCTGGTTAAAGCCGAAGCTATCAATGGTATTAATTTTGGTGATGGTATTGTTGACAATGAACGGTATGGTATGCGCCGCTTTGTATACCATAACAATTCAGGTGTACCGGCTTATATGCAAGACCCCGCTTATGCACCTCAATATTATAATTATCTTAAAGGGATTTGGCTTGACAATACCAAAATGGTATACGGCGGGAACGGCAACCTGCTGAACGGAGGCGGTTATGGCCCTATTTGTGATTTCATGTTCCCGGGTGATTCCGATCCCTGCCTCTGGGGAACCAATGGCCTCGAACCTAACAGGCCAGGAACCTGGACTGAAGCAACAGCCGGAAATAATCCTTCCGACCGACGTTTCATGCAGTCAGCCGGTGAATTTACCCTTCTCCCGGGTGCATGTAACTATATCACTGTTGGTATTCCCTGGGCCCGCAGTATTGCAGGAACAAACCTGGAATCTGTAGAACTCCTCCGCCAGGTGGATGATAAATGCCAGACTCTTTTCGACAACTGTTTTGCCGTTCTAAACGGGCCCAATGCTCCGGACCTCACCATCGAAGAACTCAACCAGGAACTTATTCTTTATCTGACCAACCGTAAGTGGAATGATGCCGGCAACAATTACCAGGAAAGATACCAGGAATACGATCCGACTATCCAGACACCTCAGAGAGCAACCAAACGGTATGACTCATTATATCACTTTGAAGGATACCAGATCTTCCAGTTGAAGGATGCCACCGTTTCAGCTGCCGATCTTGACGATGCCACCAAGGCAAGACAGGTTGCAGAATGCGATATTAACAATGGCGTTACAACCCTGGTTGACTGGGCCTTCGACCCCCTTCTCGGAGGGAACAAAGGTCAGGTTATGGTGGTCGGAACCGATGAGGGAATTAAGCATTCCTTTGTACTCGGTGATGATCTGTTCTCACAGGGCGATCCTACGTTTGTCAACCACAAGCAATATTATTACATGGTCATTGCTTATGCTTATAATAATTACAAGCAATACAACCCAAACGATCCCGCCGGACTTGATGGGCAGAAAAAGCCTTACCTCAGGGGCCGTAACAATATTAAACAGTATACCGCAATTCCTCATATTCCTGTCGGAACTGTTATAAATGCTGCATACGGCGAAGGTCCTGTAATTACCCGTATTCAGGGTCAGGGCAATGGCGGTATGGTTCTGGATCTTTCACAGGGCACAATCGACACGATCATGATGAAACCCCCTGCTGATTCTTTAAATAATACTTACGGCAGCCCCGATTACCCCATTGCTTACAAAGCTACTTATAAGATAGGTAACGGCCCCGTCGCGGTAAAGGTTATCGACCCCCTGAATGTTGTCAATGGGAAATATATGGTGAAACTTGATTCTATGGTATCCGTCAGCCAAGGTAACCCTTTCTATAATACTTATAAAAATAGCCCGAATAATATAAGATTTGGTCATTGGACTGCGGTTGACCTTACAAACTATAAGTCATACCGTTCCGATACAACGACCATTTACCCTTACGAATCACTGTTTATTGATCTTGGGTTCGCTCTTACGATCAATCAGGTTCCTTACGCTGGTGACTCAGTCAATTCATCAGGTGTATCATCCAATAATGGCCTTCTCTGGGCACCTCCGGCCATATACCAGGATAGCAGCAAACGATGGCTTAGTGGTGTACCCGATGATGATGTTCCCGCTGACCCCCGGAACTGGATCAGATCCGGAACATATTATACGACAAACGCCGTTCTTTCCAAGTATAATGACTATGATATGAACAAGCGTCCCTGGGACCCGAATAAAAGCCTTGGTAAGATGCAATCCCTGAGTGTCCCTTATACTATCAACGGCCAAACCGCTACTACAGCGCCCGGTGCCACTTGGGCTCCGTATGCATTAACTGCTGGTGCGGAACAAACTCCGAACAGGGTAGGTCCCGCTTTCTCATTGGAGCAGAAACAAAGCTACAGTTTCCTGAGTGATATCCCGAGTGTCGACATCGTTTTAACTCCGGATAAATCGAAATGGACGCGTTGCAATGTTATTGAACTTTGTCCCGATCCTGCCCTTGCACAGGGCAATGCCCATGCCTTTGCATTAAGAAAGGCTCCTTCGGTGAATGTTGATGGTGTTGCAGGTGTGAGCAGCTCAAATCCACAGCAAAATTCAAATTACATAAGCGCTACAGGTATGAGCTGGTTCCCGGGATATGCAATTAACATTGAAACCGGTGAACGTCTGAATATTATATTCGGTGAAAATTCCTGGCTCGGGGCTGATAACGGCAGTGATATGATTTTCAATCCAACATCACGAATTTTTAACCCGTCAGGAACTCCTGTTTTCGGGGGACAGCATTATATTTATGTTATGGGACATATGAAGATCGTTGTTGCTCCTCTTGAAGTTACATTCCCTGCATATGATGCAGGTGCATACCTTCATACACAATTTGCTCAAAATGACCTCTATAAAAAGCTCATTTTCGGGACTGCATTGTATACCTCATTGCCACTTTCAGTGGATGGAGTTCCCTGGCTGGATAACCAGGTTTCCATCAAGATCCGCGTGAACAGGGCATACCAGAGGTATTATTCCCTGACTCTCCCGTCTGAATCAAAGGATACCCTCAACAGGAATTACCCCGTCTATATGTTCAATACTTCAACAATTGCAACCGGTAAGAATAACACTGAAAAAGCAAGCAGCGACCTGGATCTGATCAATGTTGTTCCTAATCCTTACTATGCATATGATGACTATGAGCGTAACCAGTTGGATAACAGAATCAAGATTGTCAATCTTCCTACGAAATGCACCGTTTCGATTTTCGACCTTAGCGGCACTTTAATCCGCCAGTATGACGTCGATAAATCTGGTATACCCGAACCCCGTTCATCCACTATCGGTGTCAATACGGATGCAAAAACATCTATTGATTGGGATCTCAAGAATTTTGCCGGTATCCCTATCTCCGGCGGAGTTTATCTGATTCACGTCAAATCACCCGACTTAGGCGAACGAACCATTCGATGGTTTGGAATCTTGCGACCTGTTGACTTGAACTCACTGTAACGGTTAAAATTTTTGAGATGATGATAACAACAAAAAAATTCAGAACTATGAAAAATATATACAGACTTCTGATTGCAATATTCTTCGTCGGTTTGGTTGTCCTTCCAACCTACTATGCCTCTGCTGGTAACAAAGACCGTTCAGGGCAGGCCGGAGCATCGGAATTACTGATTAACCCCTGGGCCAGAAGTTCAGGCTGGGGCTCAGTCGGGACATCCTGTACACAGGGCCTGGAAGCAATGTATACTAATATTGCCGGGACAGCCTTTACCAAAGGAACCGAAATAATCTTTTCCTATACTAACTGGTTATCGGGTTCAGGGGTGAACGTAATGGCTTTCGGTTTCAGCCAGTCTCTCGGGAAGAGCGGTGGGGTGCTTAGCGCTGCATTCATGTCGATGAATTTTGGCGAAATCACAATCACTACAACAAATTCTCCCCAGGGTGGATTAGGGACATTCAAACCCAGTTATCTCAATATTAACCTGTCATATGCAAAAGCCTTTTCAAACAGCATATATGGCGGTTTGAACATTAAACTGGTCAATGAGGCTATTGCAGATGCCAGCGCAATGGCAATTGCCATTGATGCAGGGGTTCTTTATGTTACCGGTGAAAAACAGCAGGCCAAATTCGGAGTCGCATTAAAGAACATCGGCTCCAACCTGAGATTCCGTGGTGACGGTCTTGCTTTCCGTGGTATAATTCCCAGCCATGGAAACGACAATGACCTTTTCACGGTTGAACAGCGTTCGGCTTCCTACGAACTTCCGACTACCCTGAGAATTGGTGCCTCCTATGACTTTAATATAAATGACCTGAACAGGATCACACTGGCAGGCAATTTTACTTCCAATTCTTTTACAAAAGACCAGTTTGCACTTGGGCTGGAATATTCTCTTAAGTATTACTTCGCTATTCGTGCAGGGTATACTTACCAGGGCGGGATGTTCAATTCAACACTGGCCGACCGTGGAACAGTGTTTACAGGCCTTAATGCAGGCTTTACCGTATCAGTTCCTTTCAACAAGGAAAAAGGTAGCGGTATCGCCATCGATTATTCATACCGTAGCAGTAATCCGTATGCTGGAACTCATAGTGTAGGCTTAAAACTTAATTTTTAGTCTTTCGAACAACCCTTATAAATTCTTTATCGCGCAAAGGACCCTTTTTATAGGGTCTTTTGCCTTATTATGATCTCAATCTGAACTTATGTCGACGGATATTAAATATTATACCATTGAGGGCCTGCAGAAACTGAGAGATGAACTGCAGCAGCTCGTCATGGTGGAAAGACCTTCCATTTCAAGACAGATCGCAGAAGCCAGGGATAAAGGTGATCTTTCGGAAAACGCAGAATATGCTGCCGCCAAGGAAGCACAATCTATGCTCGAACTTAAGATCTCCAAACTTCAGGATACAATTAGTAATGCCCGGCTGATTGATGAAACGAAGCTTGACAATAGCAAAGTCCTTATTTTTTCTACAGTGAAGCTGAAAAACACAAGCAACGGTTCTCTTGTTTGCTATACACTGGTTCCCGAGAATGAGGCCAATATTAAAATCGGTAAATTATCGGTAAGTTCGCCTATTGCAAAAGGCCTGCTCGGAAAGATTCTTGGAGAGAAAGTTGAAATTACTGTTCCCGCCGGGGTCATCGCTTTTGAAATCATTGAGATCTCAAGACAAAAAAGATAATATGGCAAGCATTTTTACGCGTATCGTAAATGGAGATATCCCCTGCTATAAAATCGCTGAAGACGAAAATTACCTCGCATTC
Source organism: Bacteroidota bacterium (assembly GCA_026391775.1). GTDB lineage: Bacteria > Bacteroidota > Bacteroidia > Bacteroidales > FEN-979 > CAIRDP01. Next base: position 33,163 of record JAPLDK010000052.1, on the reverse strand, counting down.
CTCGACATCAGTCCGTTGCAGGAAGGCCATACCCTGGTAATACCCAAAAAGGAGATAAACTATATCTTTGATATTGACAATGAGCTTCATGCCGGTCTTTGGAATTTTGCAAAGAAAGTTGCCAAAGCTATTGAAAAAGTTGTGCCATGTCAGAGGATCGGCATCACAGTTATCGGGCTGGAAGTACCCCATGCTCATATCCATCTGATTCCTCTCAGGACTATGTATGATATGGATTTCCGAAAACCGAAGTTGAAATTCACACCTGAGGAACTGGTTGCAATTGCTAAGAAAATTTCTGAAGCGCTGGAAGTTTGATTGTTTGGATGCTGGATACCAGATGCCAGATATCCAGCATCTGGCATTCTGTATCTGGTTTCAGTACGCCCTCACGTCCTTCCCTTCAATATAATTGATGAATGCCATATTCGACACCTTATTCCCACCGGGAGTCGGATAGTCCCCGGCAAAATACCAGTCACCCGTATGGCCCGGGCAGGCTTTGTGCAGGTCGTCAATTGTTTGGTAAACAATGTGTACTTCAGCCGGGCAGGCTGAGGGAGTTACCAGTTTGGCAACCTTATCAGCAATCATTTCAGGAGTAAACGGTGCATAAATTTCCTTTACAAAATTGACGATCTTTTCCTTCGGAAGCTTCTGCTGTGACTTTGCCTTTTTGTACACTGAGTTGATGATCCCTTCCCTGTGCGTTTCTCTCAGGAGTGCAATTGCTGCTTTGAATGCTATGAAATCTGAGATTTTGGCCATGTCTATGCCATAGCAGTCGGGATACCGTATCTGAGGCGCTGAAGAAGCAATGACGATCTTTTTTGGACCAAGCCTGCTAAGAATCCGTATGATGCTTTGCTTCAGGGTTGTGCCACGAACGATTGAATCGTCAAGGACCACAAGGTTATCCTGGCCCGGACGAATGCTTCCCCAGGTTACATCGTAAACGTGAGCGGCAAGATCATCGCGCTGGGAATCCTGTGTAATGAATGTTCTTAGCTTCAAGTCTTTTACTGCGACTTTTTCAACCCTGGCCTGCAATTTCAGGATCTCTTCAAGTTTCTCCCTGCTCAGGTTCCTGCCGGCTTTGATAATACGATCGGCCTTTATTTTATTGCAGTACTGCCCGATCTCCTCTATAAGCCCGTAATAGGCATCTATCGCAGTATTAGGGATATATGAAAAGACCGTATTTTCGAGATCATAATTGATTGCCTTAAGGATACCGGGAGTCAGGAACTTCCCAAGTTTTTTTCTTTCCTGGTAGATGTCTTTATCGGTACCCCGGGAAAAATAGATCCGTTCAAAGGAACAGGATTTCTTTTCAAGGGGCTTCGTAAATTCCTTCTCGCTGACCCTGCCGTCCTTTTTTATTATAAGCGCATGACCCGGTTTCAGTTCTTTCACCGTATCAATGCCCACGTTCAGCACAGTCTGAATAACAGGCCTTTCCGAAGTGGCCACTACAATCTCGTCATTCCTGAAATAAAAAGCCGGACGAATGCCCGAAGGATCACGCATTACAAACGCATCTCCATGCCCGAACATTCCTGCGATGACGTACCCCCCATCCCAATACTTTGCCGATTTTCTCAGAATTTTCTGAACATTCAGCTGTCTGGCGATCTCAAAAGTGATTTCGCGTTTTCTAAACCCCTGCCCCTTGAACTTCCAGTACAACTCTTCATTTTCTTCATCCAGAAAATGTCCTATCTTTTCAAGGATAGTAATTGTATCTGAGGTTTCAACAGGATATTGGCCCAGGTCGATCAGCTTATTAAAGAGTTCGTCAACGTTGGTCAGGTTAAAATTACCAGCCACGACGAGATTCTTGGTGAGCCAGTTATTTTCCCGAACAAAGGGATGGAGGTTCAGGGATGAATTCTTTCCGAATGTGCCGTATCGCAAATGGCCCAGGTAAAGTTCTCCCATGAAATCTATATTCTGCTTCAGCCATTGAATATCAAGCAGATTCTGGGGATGCCTTTCTTCGATATCTTTGAGTTTCTTACTGATTTTATTGAAGATGTCCTGTATTGGAGAATCTGCGTTGGAGCGAAGGCGGTGGATAAACCGGTTCCCTGGTTCGAGGTCAAATTTAATAGCTGCCACCCCTGCCCCATCCTGTCCGCGATTATGCTGCTTCTCCATGAGAAGGTGCAGCTTATTTAGACCATAGAACGCGGTTCCGTATTTCGCCAGGTAATATTCAAGGGGTTTGAGAAGCCTCACCAGGGCTATCCCGCATTCATGATGAATAAAATCGCTCATACGTGAACAGGATAAATGAGCTGCAAAATTACAAATAATTTTCATGCCCCTATTGCTTATACATAAACAAGCTGTTTATATATTGGTTGTCAAAAAGATAAGGCGTTTGCATAAAATTAAACCGGCACGGTGCAGTTACTATATGAAATAGTAGATTTGCAGGACAGAATTCTGCTTTCCCGAAATTATGGTATCAAAAACAAAGGCTGACACTTTTCTTGATCTTGAAGGAACTTACAGTTTTGTGGATGTTCGTTCTCCCGGAGAATTTACCTTAGGGCATATTCCCGGCGCTGTTAATATCCCTTTATTTACGGATGATGAAAGAGCGGTTATTGGAACTCTTTACCAGAAGCAAGGCCGTGAGCCGGCCATATTAAAAGGACTGGATATTGCCCTTCCTAAAGTTTTCAACTATCTGAAAGAACTGAAAGGGAATGTTCCTTTTAACAAGGTCGCCGTTTACTGCTGGAGGGGTGGAATGCGAAGCGAACTGATGTCGGAAGTCTTCTCAACCGCCGGATATCACGTTTCCCTGCTCGAAGGCGGGTATAAGGCCTATCGCCGTTTCATCCGTGAATCATTCTTTCGAATATCGAAGATAAGGGTACTGGGAGGATATACAGGATGCGGAAAGACAGAGATTCTCAAATCGTTGTCCGCACTGGGGGAGCAGGTAATTGATCTCGAAAACATTGCGTCCCATAAAGGTTCGGTATTCGGAGCCCTGGGGCAGGGGCTTCAGCCCGGTAATGAGCAGTTCGAAAACAACCTTTACAGGCTTTGGGCAGAGATGGATTTCAGAAAGCGGATATGGATGGAGGACGAGAGCAGGAGTATCGGGAAGGTTACACTGCCTCCACCGGTTTTTGAACAGATCTCAAATGGCAAACTGGTTGAAGTGGTAATGGATAAAAAGCAAAGGATCAACAGGCTGGTTGCTGAATATGCCGGGTTTGACAAGGAGTTGCTTGCTGAAGCTTTGTTCAGGATCCGTGAAGGGCTTGGAGGGACACGCTACAATCTCGCTTCAAAAGCGCTTTCTGAAAGTAATTTCAGCCTGGTCGCTGAAATTGTATTGGAGTATTATGATAAAGCTTACAGGAAAGCTATTGAGAAGCGGCAGAATAAGGATATTTTAACCATTAAACTAAAAGGAAGCGACCCCCGCCATCATGCAAAAAAGATACTTGCAATATTAAAAAACAGCAAAAATGATCCCGGTTTATCTTGATTATAATGCCACTACCCCGCTGGATTTACCGGTTGCGGAGGCCATGCGCCCATTTCTCGGGGAGATCTTTGGAAACCCTTCCAGCTCCCATGAGTTCGGGATAATTGCAAGGCAGGCAGTTGAGAACGCCCGAAAAGACCTGGCCCTGATGCTTAATGCCAATGCCGATGAGATCATTTTCACAGGCGGAGGCACTGAATCGAATAACCTGGCCCTGAAAGGCTTTGCTTTTGCAAATGCCGGCAAGGGCCGTCATATTATCACCTCTGCGGTCGAACACCCGGCAGTCACTGAAGTTTGCCGGTTTCTTGGGACCATGGGATTTGAAATCACCTGGCTGTCTGTCGACAGCCGGGGCATGGTAGATCCTGATGATTTTAAAAAGGCAATACGCCCCGGGACTATTCTTGCAAGCATCATGCATGCCAACAATGAGGTCGGAACAATTCAGCCCATAGAAGAGATAGGAAGAATATCCAGGGAGCATGGCATTGTACTTCATTGTGATGCAGCTCAATCCATTGGGAAAATACCGGTGGATGTGCTAAAAATGCATGTCGACCTTTTATCGGTTGCAGGGCATAAATTTTATGCTCCAAAAGGCGTCGGCGCCCTGTTTTGCCGCAGGGGAACAAGGCTTACAAAGATCCTTCATGGTGCAGACCATGAGCAAGGCCTGAGGGCGGGTACTGAAAATATCATGGGCATTGCCGGCCTGGGTAAAGCCGCAGAACTGGTAATTGACGAGTCACTGGCTACTGGTCACTGGTCACTGGTCAAAAAACTCAAGAATCTGCGTGAAAGGCTTCATGATGGTATTGCCTCCGCCATGCCCGATATAAGGCTTAACGGCCATCCGGAGTTACGTCTTCCCAATACTTTAAGCCTGGGTTTCAGGGGAAGGGATGCTTCGGTACTGCTGAATGAATGGAAAGGGCTGGCGGTATCTGCCGGTGCAGCCTGCCATGCAGGAATTGAAATCATTTCGGCAGTCCTGCTGGCCATGAATGTGCCACGCGAGTATGCACTGGGAACGATACGGTTTTCTGTCGGAAGAATGAGCACTGCTGAACAAATTGACACTGCGGTTGAGATCATCACCGGAAGGAAAAACAAAGTTAAATCCATCCATTCCATAGAACAAAAGGCTGAAGCCCGAATCACATCAGAAAGCAAACCCCCGGCTGTTTCCGAAACCGGAACCTCATCCGCAGTCAAAAATGATGAAATACGTCTTACCAGGTATACCCATGCATTGGGTTGCGCCTGTAAGATCAAGCCCCAGACGCTTGAAAAGATCCTGAAAAATATTCCCCCTCCCCTTGGAAAAAACATACTCGTAGGCACGGAGACATCCGATGATGCTTCGGTTTACCTGTTCAGTGAGGAGAAAGCCATTGTTCAGACTGTCGATTTCATCCCTCCGGTTGTGGATGATCCGTATCATTATGGCGCCATTGCTGCGGCCAACGCCCTCAGCGATATCTGGGCAATGGGGGGCAGGCCGTTGTTTGCTCTGAGCATTGTTGCCTTCCCTGAAAAGAAGATCCCCTTTGAGGTACTTGAGCAGATCATCCGGGGGGCTTCTGATAAAGTGGCAGAAGCAGGTATTTCAATAATAGGAGGGCACAGCATTGAGGATGAAGAGCCGAAATTCGGCTTGGTGGTCTGCGGGGAGGTTCATCCGCATAAGATATGGAAGAACTCAACCCCTCAGGCAGGAGATGCACTACTCCTTACAAAACCACTGGGGACAGGGATCATCAGCACAGCGGTAAAAAGGGATTATGCCAGCCGGGAAGCAGCAACCGGAGCAATCAGTATAATGTCGGCACTGAATAAAAGGCCGGCCGAACTGCTGAGGCAATTCGATGTACATGCCTGCACCGATGTGACAGGATTCGGGCTGCTCGGACATCTGAAAGAGATGCTGTGTGCCGGAGGCTTAAGCGCTGAGATCCTTTGGGAAAAAGTGCCCTTGCTTCCTTCAGCCTGGGCCTATGCAGTGGCAGGTATGATACCGGGCGGCACAAAAAACAACCTGGAGTTTGTGAGCGGGATGCTTGATTGCGGCCCATCGGTACCAGAACTTGTGAAATTACTGCTGGCAGATGCACAAACCTCAGGAGGTTTGCTTGTCGCATTGCCTGAACAGCAGGCAGGCCCGGCAATTTCAGCCCTTGCCGCTGAAGGGATTTCCAATGTTTCAATTATCGGAAGAATAATCCCCGGAAACAACAGGATACTCATTATCTAAGCCTACATCCTGATCAGGGCATCCAGCAGTTTCCTGTCGTTAACCTTTACAACCGGGTAAATCCCTTTCCGGCTGTCGATATAGGGTGACTTGTTATAAAACCAGTTAAGGATAAGCTGTGGTGATTTCGCAAATGTTGTATCGGAAGTTTTCCTGGCCTCAAACTCCTTACTCAACCCGGGGTTCTCGCCCAGCATTTTTTCAGCCATCCGCTCAAGCACATAATTTTCGGCATATTCCTTCTGCTCGAAAACTGCATCAAAATAACCCCAGTAAACCATAGAACCGTTGCCTTTCGGTTCCAGAAAATGAGGTATGATCCGCCCGCATTGCTGGTTCACAGCAACGATTGCAGAACCCCTGGGAATAAGGCGGGTCTCGGTGATCTCGTCATATTCAATATTGGACATGGAATGATGGCCTTCGTAAGAGCTTTGCTGCCATTTCGGGTTTTTGAATTTATATGTCTGTATGCTGATGACTGTGTCCCTGGGAATCCGGCGTATGGCGGTTCCGTGGAGTTCCAGCCTGGAGATGATCTCTTCCCACTCAACGGGAATAATATATGCCAGGGGCAGACTCACGCTTATAACCGGCCTGGCAGTGGAGAAATACGGTATTTTAAAAGTTGCGGGGGTGTTGCTGTACTTGATCCATTCCCCTCCGCTGATCTCGCTTTTCATTACCTTATACTCAAATCCAAGAAAATCCATGATGACACTGTCTTTCATGCTTGTCTCAAACTGAAGGGGGAAAGACTGTTTGATGAAATCACCGGAAATGAGAAAACGGTCTGCCTCCTGTTCAAGCATCCTCAGATGTTTTCCCTCTTTCTGTAAGATTTCGAGGCATGTTTTAATGCATTCATAGGTTCCTTCGACCCTCTTATCGTAAGGTTTCAGCATATGTGTTTCTATCAGCAGGCCCGGCCTGTTTCGTAATGCTGTATATCCCTGGGAAAGCATGGGTGGCGCAACATTGGTGATCAGTCCGCTTTTAGGGTCATGCCATCTGCGGAAATTCACATAAGGAAATGCAGGGAACCCACTTCTCATCAAATGGTCTTTCATTTCAGGTATAAAACTGTCAGTGGCCCAGTTTGTCAGGCCCTCATCCATATCGCCGAAAATTTCCACGAGATAGGTAAGCACATATTGATAATCTGCACCGTCGGTTGTATGGCTGTCAATGAACAATTCGGGCATCCAGTGATTGAAGAGTTTCAGCCAGGCCTTCATCTCAGGAGTTTCAGCTTTGAGATAATCCCGGTTAAGGTTAAGGTTATTTGCATTAACCCTCCAACCCATTTCCCTGGGACCGTTCTGGTTAATTCGGTTATACGGGCCAAAACGTTCATGCCCGTCAACATTGAAAATCGGAATAAATACCAGGGAAACACCGTTAAGGAGGCTCTTTAATCCTGATGTCGAGACTGTATGCCCGAATTCCGATGTTTTGTGAACTGGCCTGCCTTCACTGCCAATGACCATATCCCTGATCAGCATAAGTCCGGCATCCTTCCCTTCGCTTTCACCCGGATGAATACAGGCTTGTAACAGCAGTATCACCCGACCTTTCTTCCTGATGGCATCAGGATCGGTAAGGCCGTCTTTATCGATGATAAGCAAGGGGAGATCCCTGCCCTGGGCACTTTTTCCGAAACGGGTGTAATGAACCATAGTCGAAGCTTTTGCAAGCTTTTTACAGAATGCTATGGTCTGTTCATACCTGGGAGTTTCGGTCCCTCCTGAATGTTCATACCAGGTTTGCCAGTCCTGTTCCGTGAAGCCGTATAAACCCGACGCGATAAGAATAATGGACAGTATTGTTCGTTTCATTTGTTGAATTTTCCTGCACCAAATGTACAAAATCGCACTGAACAGCTGAAGCAGCGGAAACGACTGCTACCTTCTGACATGAAGAAACTTTTTGTAAGTGTTTTGTTTCTTAATACCGGAATTTCCTATCTTTGCAAATTCATAATAACCTGGAATTTTTTTATGTTATTTTGATGGATAACACACTGAAGGACATACTGGAAAAAGTAAGAGAGCTGTTCTTTAAATACGGGGTCCGGTCTGTTTCCATAGATGATATTTGCAGGGATTTAGGCTTCTCCAAGAAGAAACTTTATGAGTATGTAACCAGTAAACATGAACTGGTAGAAAAGCTGCTTGAACTTGAGCGCCAGAATTTTGAAGTTATTTTTTTCCAGTATAATTTTGAAGGGATCAATGCCATTGATATCCTTCTTACAGTAAGCAAGGAGATCGGGGAACATTTCAGGGATATAAGCCCATCAATGACCTTTGACCTGAAGAAATACTATCCTGAGATCTATCATAAACATGTAGATGAGCGAATTGATTTTATTTTCCAGAAGATTCAGATTAACCTTTCCAAGGGGATCGGCCAGGGCATGTACCGCACCGATCTGAGTGTTGAACTGATAGCCCGGTTATACATCCGGAGGCTTATGGATCTTCACAACCCCGAGTTTTTCCCTGCCGAAAAATTCTCATTCAGGACGATATTCGATGTAATGATAGATAACTTCATCCGTGGTATTGCAACTGAAAACGGGCTTGCTTATTATGAAGCAAAAAAAACCAATCTAAACTTATAAAAATTCGATTAAACAATGGGGTCCTTATTCAATAAACTGTTTTGTAGTATATTGCTGTTACTGACTTGTCAAACTACTTTGCTGACTGCACAGAACCAGGATAAACAAACTGTACTTGCCTTCACTCTTCAGCAGGCACAGGATTATGCCTATGAAAACAATTTCGACCTGAAGAATTCGGCCACCGATGTGAGGATAGCCGGTAAAATGGTTAAACAGAATACGGCTATAGGCCTTCCGCAAATAAACGGAAGTGCGTCGTATATGGATTACCTGAGCGTACCGACGATGTTGATGCCAAATTTCCTTAAACAGATGGATCCTACGGTATTTAAGAATGGTCCTGATTATGTTCCCATGTCATTATATGTGGAGTACAATGTACAGGGAGCTCTTCAGCTGAACCAACTGATTTACAGCGGCCAGTACCTGGTCGGATTGCAGACGGCAAAGGCTTATCTGGAAACCGCCAAGCAGAAGAACTTAAAAGACAAGGTCGACATCCGTGACCAGGTTGCCAATGCCTATTACCAGCTCCTGGTCACCGACGAGGCGATCAAGATCCTGGATTCTACCTATGTGGTCGTAAGCAGGCTGGTGGATGAGTCAAGGAAAGCCCAGGCCCAGGGCCTTATTGAAGACATCGATGTGGACCAGGCCGATTTGAACCGGTCGAACCTTGAGGCCCAGCTCACCGATGTCAAGAGCAGCCGTAATATCGCTTATGCCAACCTTAAATTTGTTGTAGGTCTTAAGGACAACCAGGAAATGACTCTTAGCAATGACCTGGCTTTTTTCCTTGCCCAGGTTGACCGTGACGTTCTCATAAACCAGCCTTTCGATTACCAGAGGAATATCGATTACACCCTGTTGAAGAAGAGCGATTATCTCACCCTGATGCAGTACAAGCTTTCCAAGACTGCCTACCAGCCGACGCTGGCCGGTTTCCTGGGTATCTCGGCCAATGCTTCAATGAATTCATGGGCCTTTTTCAGCGACAAGTATCCCTGGTACAGGACCACGAACTGGGGCTTGTCTCTCCAGGTTCCGATCTGGAGCAGTGGAAGCCGTAAATACGCGGTTGACCAGGCCAGGCTCAATGTGGAAAAAACGAAAGTCGCCGACGAAAAGATGCGGGTGGGTCTGGAGCTGCAGGTTGAAACCGCCAAGAAGGATTTCAGCAATGCATTTGCTATCTATCTCAACCAGAAAAAGGGATTTGATATTGCACTGAAGATCTACACCAAGACCATGACGAAATACCGCCAGGGTCTTGCCTCAAGCACCGACCTGAACCAGAGGTATACTCAATTCCTGACTGCAAACAGCAACTACATGCAGTCTATTTTCCTTGTCCTTAGCCAGAAAACAAGGCTGAACAAACTTATTGAACAGTTTTAGGCAGCCTGAAGTTTCTTAAATCTCTTAAGTTCCCTTTTCCTTTTATACCTGGTCCGAGACTGGGCATCAATTAAAAGTAATGCGGGCACAAAGATCAGTGTCAGGAAAGTTGCAAAACTCAACCCGAAAATAATGGTCCATGAAAGGGGTCCCCAGAAGGACACATTGTCACCCCCTATCCAGATGTGAGGATTAAGCTGTGTAAACAGGGTTACGAAATTGATGTTAAATCCCACGGCCAGGGGAACAAGTCCCAACATGGTAGCGGTGGCAGTAAGGACAACCGGGGTTATCCTGGTTTTACCGGCTCCGATAATAGCTTCACGGGTAGTGCTTCCTTCAGCTTTTAACACATCGGCGAATTCCACGATCAGGATCCCGTTCCTGACTACTATCCCGCCGAGTGCAACAATCCCTATTCCTGTCATGGTAATTACAAAGGGCATATGGAAAATGATCATCCCTATGAATACGCCTATAATGCTGAATATAACCTCGCTGAGTATGATAAGGCTCTTACTCAGGCTCCCGAACTGTGTTATCAGGATAAAGAAGATCAGCCCAAGGGCAATGATCATGGCATTGATAAGGAACGCCATGGTTTCGGCCTGGTCTTCCCTCTCCCCGGTAAAATTGACTTCTAAACCCTTGGGAAGTTTATAGGTTTTCAGTGCACTCCCGATATTAGCAAGAACCTCATTCGCCGTGTGTCCCGAAGTCACATCGGATGATAAAGTGATGACCCGTTTAAGGTTTTTGCGCTTGATCCCGCCGTAAGTATCACGGTAATCGACTTTTGTGACTGCCGAAATGGGGATTTGTCTCAACTGCCCGCTGTTCATATCGCGGTAGGTGATCTTTGCATTAATCACACTGTTGATGTTCTTGCGCTGAACTTCAGAATATCTTAACTGGATTGGGTATTCGTCTTCATCTTCTTTATACTTGGACGCTTCATAACCGTAAATAGCCGTGCGCAGCTCCATACCAATTTGTCCAACAGTAATCCCTTCCCGGTTCGCCCTCACCCTGTCAACTTCAAGGACAATCTCGGGCTTACTTTCATCAAAATCGGATCTGAGCTTGTCGATGCCCGGAATCTGCAGCGAATCGAGGTATTCGATGAAGTCCTTGGAAGTGCCTATCAGGTCATCGATATTATCGCTTGTGATCTCTATATTGATTGGTTTCCCTGTAGGAGGTCCCATTTTATTTTTCTCAACAGAGATGGTCGCTCCCGGAACATTCTGGACATGCCTCCTGATCTGGTCAAGGTAATCCTTGGTGCTGACTCCTTTCCTGTCCTTGCTTTCGACGAAATTTACAGTGATCTTGCCTTTTTCAGGAGAGATTGAACGGTCAAAGAAACTTTCACCGGCACCAAAGCCAACATTCGCAATAATGGATTCAACAACCGGATTATTTTTTCCAAGAACAGCGACTACTTTCGTCTCGACAATTTTGGTTACCGAGTCGGTCACTCTCTGATCGGTTCCCACAGGCATTTTGATATAAATATTTATTGTTGCCGGATTATTATTCGGAAAAAACAAAACCTGTGGTTTAAACATACCAAAAAGATAGAGCGTAAAGAAAAACAATACGACAACCCCGGCAAACAGATAATAGGGATTACGCCCACTCAGGAAGAACCTCAGCTGTTTCTCATAGAAGTTCAGAATAGCCGGCCATAAAACACCCTGGAACCGGATAATGGCATTTTTAATCCATAAACGATAAACAAGGTTAAGAATCAAGGCAAATATCAGCAGGTTCCCCATTGCGAAAACCCGGGCAACATAGAATAGTATTGCCAGCATGGCAAGGATAATGCTGCTGACGAGGAACTGTTTCTTCTTTACTTTATACTCCCCCCGGTCGTATTCATGCTTCATGAAACTGACCGCGAAGACTGGATTTATAATATACGCCACAAAAAGCGAGGCGAAGAGTGTAAGAATCAGTGTTACAGGAAGATAATGCATGAATTTTCCTACAATTCCCGGCCAGAAAACCAATGGGAAGAATGGTGCAAGGGTTGTAAGTGTCCCTGAAAGAATTGGCAGGAAAACCTCCCCTGCAGCATGTTTTGCAGCGGTTTTTATATCCGGGATATGCCGGTGTATCCTGTGTGTATTCTCAATCACCACGATGGCATCATCAACAATAATACCTAAGGCAAAAATGAAGCCGAACATCACGATCATATTCATGGTAAAACCCAGTTGGGGCATAACCAGGTATGCAATAAACATCGAAAGAGGAACCGACAAACCCACGAAGAAGGCAGTATTCAGGCCCATGAAGAACATCAGTACCAGGGTAACCAGTAAAAAGCCTATAATTATCGTGTTATTTAATTCCTCGAGTGTGCTCCGTGTAAACCGCGACTGCTCACCTGTGAGTTCAACTTTCAGATCAGGTGGGAAGGACGAAGCTTTTAGTTCTTTAATGAAATCCTTAATCTTGTCGGATGCATTCAGCAGGTTTGCACCACTCTTTTTAATTACGTTTAAGGTGATGACGTTTTTTCCTTCGAAGCGGGCAAAACTTTCCTGTTCCTTATATGAGTCTTTGACTTCGGCAATATCTTTAATATAAATTGTAGCACCGCTTGATGACTTGATAATGATATCGTTGATCTCGTTGGGAGACTTGAACTGGCCTGTAACCCGAAGGGTGCGTTTCATCCCGTAGTTTGAAATATTTCCGGCTGAGATAGTCACATTTTCTGCCGCAATGGCATTCTGGATATCCCTGAAAGAAACGCTGGCCGCCTGCATCTTGTACATGTCCAGGTCGACCTGGATCTCACGGTCAAGAGCACCAACAATATCCACTCTGGTGATCTCGGGCAGTGTCTCAATTTTATCCTGTGCCTCCTCAGCATATTTTTTCAGTTTCTGCAAGTCATAATCGCCCGAAAGATTGATGTTCATGATTGGAATTTCCGAGATGTCGACTTCCGCAATATCAGGATCTTTGGGAAGGTTATTCGGCAGGCTCGACTTAGCCTTATCCACAGCGTCCCTGACCCTTTGCTTGGCTTCGGGCACAGGAATACCTGTTGTAAACTCCACTACTATCGACGAAAAATCCTGAATTGAGTTGCTGGTGATCTTTTTTACGTTCTGTAATGACTTTACCTGTTTTTCAATGGGCCTGGTCACAAGGTTTTCCATATCCTCAGGCGAAGTGCCAGGGTAAGCCGTATTGACAATAATGGTCGGGATAACAATTTCTGGAAACTGTTCCTTGGGGATATTCATGTAAGATATCACTCCCAGCAGTGTAATGATAATCGTCAGAACAAAAATACTGGCCCTGTTATCAATGGCCCAGCTGGTTGCAAAAAATTCCTTGATTTTCTCTGGCTTCTTCATAATTTCATCAAATCAGATTATAAGGAAATCAATTGACCGTCGTACAGGTCCTTATAACCTGTGGTAATCACCTTATCCCCTTCTTTCAGGCCATCCAGGACCTCGGTAAGTCCATTATAGGTAATAAAAGGAGTGACCGTTCGCTTCCTTGCATAATATTTGCCGGCTTTCTCCTCTGCAACAAATACAAAGTGCCCTTCATCACGGGATGTCTGGATGTAATTCTGTGGGATGGCAAAGCTGTTTGCATTGCTGTAATCCTTGATCCTTACAACTGCAATCATATTGGCCCTGAACGTCAGGCCGGGGGCCGGGGGCAGCATCGCCTCCACAGTGAATGTACGGTTCGTAGGATTGATATATTTACTGGAGAAACTAACGGTTCCGTTCAGTTCAGTGTTCAGGTCGGGAAGAAGAACTCTTACTGGATCTCCTGTCTTGATCTTGGCTGAATATGCTTCGCTCACGTCGGCAACAGCCTTGGCCCGCGAAAAGTTAACGATTCTGAAACACGGCTGGGCTGAGGCAGGGGATGCCATCTGCCCAACTTTAATCGGAATATCCTCAACAGTGCCATTAATGGGAGAAACTATCCTCGACATGTCGAGTTGATCCTGGAGGGTGTTCATCCTCCTTTCCAGTGATTCCTTGGAATTCTTGGCAGCAAGATACTGGGCCTCGGAACCGATCTTCTGGTCCCAGAGGTTCTTCTGGCGGTTAAACATGTCGGAAGCATAATCGAGGGAAGTCTGAACCTCTTTCATAGATTGCTTGAGAACCTCATTGTCAATTTCGGCCAGTACCTGTCCGGTAGTCACATGATCTCCCTGGGTAACAAATATTTTTGTAACTACACCACCCTGGTTACGGGGAACAACCCCGATATTTTCATTGCCGTCGATCCGGCCCTGAACTTCAATGTAATGTTCAAACTGCCGTTTTATCACATCCATCGTTTTAACAGCTGTGGCAGGTTGGCTACCCTGGGGACTGATCTCATTTTCAAGCTTAGTAATTTCAGCTGTGAGCTTTTCCCTTTGCTTTAAAAGGTCTTCAAGTCTGGCCTGCTTGTTTCCCGAGTTGCTTCCACAGGAAACAAGAAAAATGATCATGCCGCTGATCCAAAGTATCTTCTTCATTTGGTACTGTTTAAATCGTTATCTGTTAAAAAAGTCCGGGTTTATTTAAAACAGCAAAGATATCAAATTTCCTGCAGTTAAAAACTTTATATGGAGAAATCGTTTCCGGTATTTCCTGACATATCCCAAAAAATCCATGCACTGAAAAAGGTTTGTTAATTATTACATAAATTTTAACTGGACGACAGACTGGGTAACATCCTGAAACTTTTTACCCAAAAAAAGTTTCCCTGATATTATTTTTTACCTTTGTATTATGAGTGACAGAGTACAAAGCATATTGAGTCAGGTTAGTAAGCTGTATCACCGTTATGGCATTAAAAGCGTGACTATGGATGATGTAGCCCGCCATCTATGCATTTCCAAAAAAACATTATATGAGTATTTTGAAGATAAAAAAGACCTGGTGAACCAAGTACTCGCCTCCGAGCATTCACAAAACTACCTGATATTTGAAGGCATTCTTCAGCGCAAACTAAATGCGATGGAAGAGTTGTTCGAAATATACCAGTCCATCAAAATAATGATCCATGAGTATAATCCTTCAATGGATTACGACATCCGGAAATATTATCCCGACCTGTTCCTGACAGTGAAAGAAGTCCGTCGTAAAACGATGTTTGAGAACACTTTCCGGAACTTATTAAAAGGTAAGAAGGAAGGACTTTACAGAAAGGACCTGAATGCCGGGGTCATCGCAAAACTCCATCTCTTCAGGATAGAGACTATTGTGGATAATGACCTGTTTTCTGCTGATGAACTTAATTCATTTGAGATTTTTCATGAGTTGTTCATATATCATCTTCATGGAATTATGAGCAATAAGGGCAGGGATTTTTTTGCGAAAAACTTTGATAATTTCCGGGAGACTATCGAATAACTGGGTATCATGATGTTTAAGAGATAATTAGAATTACAGGCAACCCTAAGGATTAAGGATTGTCTTCAAATAAGTCCTGTTAATGGTCATCGATGAACAAATAGTGAAGGACTGTATTGCAGGTAAACGCCAGGCGCAGAGATTGTTATTTGACACATTTGCCCCTTTAATGCTTGGTGTTTGCATGCGTTACTGCCGAGATCGTGATGAAGCTGAAGATATCTTACAGGAGGGTTTTATCAAGGTCTTTCAAAACATTCACTCCTTCCGGGGCGAAGGTTCTCTGGCCGGCTGGATCAAACGGGTTATTGTCAATCATGCGATCAATTACATTAATAAAAGGAATAAGATTGTTCGTCATGAAAAGATTGATGAAATCAGGGAGACTGAAATTCTGGATATGAATGAACCCATTGAATTTCCTGATGAATATAACCCTGCATTGTTGTTAAAACTGATTCAGGAGCTGCCTGTGGGCTACCGTACAGTGTTCAACCTGCATATTTTTGAAGATTACGGACATAAGGAGATTGCAGCAGCGCTTGGCATATCCGAGAATACTTCAAAAACGCAACTGTTCAAAGCCAGGAGATGGCTGAAGAATAAAATTGAAGAAAACAGACAGAAAAAGAACTTAAAATAATATGAGTCAACCATCAAATAATAATTCCGGATCAGGAAAGAATTTTGACGACCTGTTCAGGGAATCCATAGGGAAACAGGAATTCACCCCTTCTCCCGGAGTATGGAAAAGCCTGAACTGGAAGCTAATGATCAGGGAACTGATGCAATTTAACTTTGTCAATATCCCGAAGCTTGCTCTTGTTTCCGCTTCAGGGGGCCTTATTATAGTGGCTTCTCTCACCTACTGGGCATTGCAATCCGACAGTAAGAGCACCACACTGGAACGCCCCGAAATTCATCCGGAGACATTGGTTCGGCCTTCCGCATCACTAAACATTGTTTCTGTGCCCACTACGGAACCTGTAATTGTTTCTGAAAAACCCGCAATTCAGACCAAACTAAGTGGGGCAAACCCAATACTGAGGGCAGGCGCTCCGCTTAAACGCAATTTTGCTGCCGGTGCACTTATCGCATCCAATGCAAGAATTGAAAAAACTGTTCCACCTGCTGAACCGACGACAAATCCCGTTGAAGAAAATAATGCGGAAACATCAAACCCGGTTTCCTTCACCGGTATCAACTCCCTGGATCCTCTTGTGTTCTCTAATTTTGATTTATCACCCGCTTTAGATACTATCAGCTTTATCCGCTCGGGTGAAGTCTTTAAGTATGTGCGCGAAACAATGCCGGTTCCGTCATTTTTCTCAGCAGATATCGGTATTGCCCCAGAAATGGCATTATACCGCTCGAACGGGGCTACTACCAAAGAATTCAATTACTGGGCCAATGCCGGAATTGCATATCATTATTCAAGGTTTTCGATTCGCACAGGACTGGGACTTGGCTATACATATGACGAAGGTATTTACAAGATGCAATACCGCAGCAATGACAGTGTCAGCTTTTACAAAGAAGTCATTGGGTATTATCCCGATCCCTCCAATCCATCAAGGATCATTTATATCACCCGCAATCATGCTATCTACGATAGTGTGACACATATTGCTGATGACCGCACCCGAAACCGTTTTACTTATCTGCAGATCCCCTTGCTGCTTGGCTACAATGTTTTTGAAACTCCGAGGTTCTGCTTAGGATTTGAAGCCGGTCCTGCAATCTCTTTCCTGATCAACGAAAGGAAAGCCCAACCCTCTATCGATATTCCAAATGGCAGGTTAATAAAACTTCAGGATAATTCGCCCGCAAGGCTTTCGACTAACTGGCAATTATGGGTACGGCTCACTATTGAGTACCAGTTTACCAAACACCTGGGCCTTGTGATCAATCCTTATTACAAGTATTTCCTGACATCTCCCACACAATCCCCGGAAAACGGGACACGCACAAACCAGGCATTTGGCCTTGATGTTGGTATTCAGTATCAATTCGGAAGAAAAAGCAATAAGAAATGAAAGTAAAGACAGTATACTTTTTACTGCTTGTTCTTGCACTTTTATCAACAGCTTTGGTTCAGCAAGCCCGGGGAAATCCATTGATTACCAACCAGCTGAAAGCAATAAGTATCACAGTCACCGGAAAATTACTGAATGATTCCACCGGCAATCCCGTTAAAAATCATAGCGTATTCGTGAATGTTCCATATATAGGATATAATTCCACTGTATATACGGATACCAGCGGTAATTATGCCGATACAATTCACGACCTCCCGGGATTGGGAGATACCGTACTTGTAAGTACCTACGACTGCCACAATACACTTCACATTCAATCACAGCCCATTCACTCTTACAGCATCATCATCAATTTTTTCATCTGCGAATCGTTCAGCCCTCAGTGTACAGCTGATTTTATTGCTGAACTTGATTCTTCATCAGTCACTCCATACAAATACCGGTTCTTTGACTTATCCACAGGGAACCCTGACCACTGGTCCTGGAATTTTGGTGACGGTACCACATCCTCCGAACGGAACCCTGTCCATGCTTACACAAATTCAGGCCATTACAAGGCCTGCCTGTCAATCAGCAGGGATAATCTTGATGCCCCCTGTGCTGACTCCTCCTGTACCTACATATACACTCCAAGGTATTACAGTATTGGCGGGCACGTTTTTATCGGAGACCATCCTATCAATAACCCGGTTAGCACAGGTGATACCGGTATAGCTTATTTATACAAGCTTGTGAATAACCACGTTGTTGCTTTCGATACAGTGACCTTCACATACCTGGGCTACTATTCCTTCCCCCACCTGCTTAAGGGCGATTATATCGTTAAAGTCACACTGACACCCGGTTCTTTAAACGCCTGGAAATACGCTCCCGCTTATTATCTTCAAGCGGTATACTGGCAACAGTCGCAGCTGCTGGGAGTAACAGATACCAATGTTTTCAACTTTGATATTTATCTTAAAAGGGCCAATGACAGCATAAGCGGTTCAGGGAGGATTTCAGGAAAAGTGCAGCGTCATATCCAGACGTCGGGCATGTTCATCCTTAACCGCAGCGAAGTGCTCCTGCTTGATTCACTCAAAAACCTTATTACCTATACCCTTAGCGATGCAGCGGGGAATTTCAGTTTCCCTGACCTCCCATATGGGAATTACCTGCTTTTTGTGGAATCAACAGGGAAGTTCTCAAAGTTCAGCCAGGTCAGGATCAGCTTGCAAAATCCCATTGCCGATACCCTGGTTCTGGATATTTATGATCATAACGTCACAGGTATCAATGAGATCGCCAAGGATAATGCTGTTGTTGCCGGATCTCCTTTCCCCAATCCTTCAGAGGGTGCTGTAAGCATACCCCTTACGGTTAACAGGCCGGTTGACCTCATCACTACTGTGTATTCTATCCAGTCTGTTCATTTGCTTGAATCTGGTTCACATTTCAACCCGGGATCGTATCATCTCAAGGCTGATCTGGCCACCCTGGCACCCGGAATATACATCCTGGTTATCAAGACTTTGAATGGAGACAGGATCTGTAATGCCAAGATCATAAAATACTAAAAGGAAAAGCTGCCCGGAGGCAACTTTTGCCGTCTCCGTTGTCTTAAATATACGTTACACCAATTCACATCCTGATATGAAAAAACTTTTATCTCTTATAATGTTTCTCGGACTGGCCGGCTTTTTACATGCCCAAACCATGACGGTTCATGTGAGCGGAACAGTTACCGCTGATTCAACCGGCGCCCCGGTAGCCAATCATGAAGTAGTTATTCATAGCGATTCTTCATCGGGATTTATCTTTTATACCACCCGGCAAACAAACCCTAACGGGTTTTACGATTGTACCGTCGAACATGTTCCTACGGCAAATCCTGTAATTTTTTATGTTGCGACCAGGGATTGCCAGAACAACCTGATCATCCACGATTTTCTAAGTACAAGCAGCCCTGCGACGGTGAATTTCGTGATCTGCGTTACTCCGGAATGCCATGCTGCATACACCGTTCACCACTCCCTGGACTCAGTGCACTTGGTTCATTTTACAGATGCAAGCACCAGCTCAGCAAGCATTGTTGCCTGGATGTGGAACTTCGGTGATCCGGCCAGCGGAGCAAGCAATACCTCAACAGTGCAGAATCCCGTGCATATTTTCACAGCTGCTGGGACATACAGTGTCTGTCTTTCGATTGCCACGTCCAATGGATGCACAAGCATAAAATGCGATAGCATTGAAGTTGGCATACCGCCACCGGCCAATTGTGAAAATCATCTCACGTATACAGGCGCCTTGCTTACCCTCACGTTCAATGGAACCACCAATAGCCCCTATCCTACTACCTATACCTGGCAGATGGGCGATCCTTCAGGGACCATACTGACAGGCCAGAGTATTACTTTCACATACCCTGCGGCAGGTCCGTACACAGTTACTCTCGTAACTATTGACTCGGCAAACTGTCAATGGTCAAGGACGCAAGAGATCTATGCACATGCAACCTGCGATGTCAACGGCCACGTTTTTATGGGCATTCACATGGTGGATCATGGCTGGATAGACCTGATCAAAGTTGATTCAAACAATATCATGACTGTAGTTCAAGGTAAAGAATTCGGTGACTCAACAGGCAGCTTTCATTTCGGAGGTGTTGCCGCCGGAAATTATTATCTTAAAGCCGAATTGCTGCCTGCTTCCACGAGGTACGGGCATTTCATGCCAACATATTATGAAGAGTCTCTGAGCTGGCAGAGTGCACAGTTAATTGTGCTGGGGCAACCCCAGAACCCTTATAATATCCATCTGGTCGAATGCACACCGGCAGCGCCGGGTAACGGCAACATCCAGGGCAGAATTACACAGGGCGGGATAAAATTCAGCGGCAACGGTGCTGGAATAGCTGACATTGAGGTCATGCTTCTCGATCAGGATAATCATCCTTTCGGCTATACAAAGACTGATACCGGCGGTAATTTCATTTTTGCAAACCTGGTGTACGGCACTTACAATGTGAGGCCCGAGAAAGCTGGGGCAGCTTCATCCGGAGCGCAAACTACCATCGACAACAACCGCCCGAACGTTACACTGCCGTTTACCCTGTCAAACGGGCAGATCCTTTACGGTATCAATGATCCGGGTGTAAACATAAGCTACATAAGTGAATTATTTCCCAATCCGGCTTCAGGGCAGAAAGTAAGTTTCAGGGTGAACTGTAGCAGGGAAATGAACATCAACATTAAGTTGTTCAATGCCCTCGGACAAACCATGATCCAGTCGGAAGCAATGCTGGAATCCGGTGCGAATACAGTCGAAATCAACCTTTCCGGCCTTAGAATAGGGCCATATTATTTGAAGATAAAGACAGCAGATGATAAGATCATTATTCGAAAATTAACAATACTTGGTGAAACCCGCTGATCTACTGATTCAATTCAATCACTGCAATGTAGAAGCCGTTCCAGAAGGACGGCTTCTTTTTTTTACCACAGGCATGGAATTTTTTTTATCTTCGTCTTGCCAATTGTTTCACTCAACAGCTTTATATGACGGTCCCGGCCGAGGTACTTGACCAATGTTTACTGAACGAACCACGCGGTCAGGAAGCCCTGTATAAAGCTTATTCAGCCCGAATGTATGGTATTTGCCTTCGTTATGCCGGCAACAGGATGGAGGCTGAGGATATTTTGCAGGAAGGATTTATTAAAGTCTTTAAGAATCTTTCACACCTTCATTCAAGAGAAGCACTCGACGCATGGATTCGGAGGATTATGGTCAATACGGCTATAAATTATTATACAAAACAGCTAAAGTTTCAGAATGAGGTCAGCCTGAAATATGATTCTTCCGATGCAACTATTCAGGAAGATGCCTTGTCAAAACTTTCATATAACGAACTGCTGAGGATACTCCAGGGCCTTCCAACCGGTTACAGAACTGTATTTAACCTTTATGTTATCGACGGGTACAGTCACAGGGAGATAGGCGAAATGCTCGGAATAGCAGAGAATACATCCAAATCGCAGCTATGGAGAGCCAAAGCTTCGATGAAAAAAATTTTAAGAAGGATATTATAAGAACATGCAGGAAAAGGATACCATAGAAGACTATTACAGAAAAGCTTTTACAGGATTTGAGCCCCCGCCACCCGAACAGGCATGGGAAAAGATCAGGGTAGGAATACATCCCCTGGAAGCGAAAAAAGGAAGATTGTCAGGCCTGAGGAAAAATTTTGCAGGATTCTCCCATTCCCGGAATCTGTATCCATTGCTTGCAGCCGCTGCTATGGTATTGCTTTTTATTATGATATGGTTCTCTTATTCACACAAACACAATATCCGCGGCCATGCTTATGCCGGTGAAGTGCGCATCTGCAAGGGCACTGCTTACCTGTTTAAAGTGTACGACAAGGTAAAACCCTACGATACAGTGCTGCTCCTTCAGTCGGTTCCGGTTGATGGTAACGGTTATTACCAATTCAACGGGATCGATCATGGCAATTATTTCATCCGCATCAATCCTTTACCCGGGACAGATGTTACCAGGAACTTTATCCCTTCATTTTATGACCAGGACGCTGCATCATCCGAAGCCAATGTAATAAAGATTGAAAGTGAAGATCCCACCGTGGATATTCATCTGCTTCCAAAGTAGGTCGGAAAATCATCAAGAAAAATGTTAATCTACCTGGTCGGAAGCATACCATTCGGCATAGGACGTAGCTGTCTCACGTAATACCAGGTGATGAAGCTTTATGCCTTTAGGGAGTACTCCCTGTATACGGACTACCATATCAAGAAGGATATTCTCACTGGTAGGCTGATAGTCGACATAAACCACATTTGTAAATGGTTCTCCCGGGGGAATAATGTTTTCTTCCTTTAACAATGAATGCAGAATAAGCGCATGGTCGAAAATGTCAATGATATTTGATTTGATAATACATTTGAGGTCGCCGAAATCCATGACCATCCCATATTTGGGCGAGCCTGAATCCCTGCCGGGCAAGCCTGAGACTGTAACTGCCAGCTCATACGAATGTCCATGGACATTCCTGCAGGGGCCATCGTAACCTTTCAGGGCATGTGCGGCTTCAAACCGGAATTCTTTCGTGATTCTGATTGTTGACATTTCCATTTTAATTTAATTCCTGATCAGATAATTGACAAATGTTCCAGGACTATCTTTGTGCCAATACCGATCAGCACCAGTCCCCCGATAATCTCCGCCCCTTTTGGTGAAATGTGAATGGATCTTTTACCGACATACGCACCTGCAATTGAATTCAGAAATGTAACCAAAGCAATAGTCATGACAGCCAGTAAAATATTTACTTTAATAAACCCGAAACTGACCCCGGTCACAAGGGCATCAATACTTGTTGCCAGAGACAGGGTAAACAGTATTTTCCATTCCCGGATATCAACCGATCTTTTTTCATCTTCCCCTTTGAAAGCCTCATAGATCATCCTTAAACCGATAGCGGTGAGGATACCGAAAGCGATCCAGTGGTCTACATCTGAAAGGTAAATATTTACTGCATTTCCGACCAGCCAGCCGATGACCGGCATCAGGGCCTGGAACAAAGCGAAAAAGAAGGAAAATTTAATAATATCCTTCCTTTTCAGTCTTTTCTGGGCACCAAAACTTAATGAGACTGCAAAGCAATCCATTGATAATCCGACTGCAATCAGAAAAAGCTCAAGGAAACTCATCAGGTCCGGTAAATTAGAGCAACGATTTTTTCCAGCCAATCCGCATCCGCAGCATCAAATGAGTTTAGTGACTTGCTATCGACATCCAGAATTCCGGTTATTTTTCCGTTTTTATATTTAAGGGGAACGACTATTTCCGATTTTGAAGCTGAGTCGCATGCGATATGGCCCGGAAATTTATGAACATCAGAGACAACCACAGTTTTTTTCTGGTCTACCCCCGCCCAACACACCCCGGTATGTTTTTTCAGAACCTGGCAGGCAAGCGGCCCCTGGTATGTCCTGACGATCAGGTCACAGCCGACCAGTATGTAAAATCCGGTCCAGTAAAAATATTCCATTTTGTTGTGGAGTACTGCAACAATGGTTGCCATACGGGCATCCGGGTCAGGGGTTTTGGTCAGCAGTTCCTGTAACTGGGTAAAAAGCCTGCTGTATCTTGCGTTCTTGCGGGCCGTTTCCATTCACTCAGATCTTTTCGAGTTCAACAGTGAAATGCCGCATAATCGGGGCCTCGCGGACAATCCTGAAACCGTGCTTAATAGTGTTTCTTCTGTCCCAGAGATTTTTAAGGCCGGCAGCAACCAGGTCCATATGGTTATTGGTATATACCCTGCGGGGGATGGCGAGCCTCATAAGCTCAAGCTCGGGGTAACGGTTCTCGCGGGTTACCGGGTCGCGGTCGGCCAGTAAGGTACCTATCTCAACACCTCTCACGCCAGCTTCAATGTACAGATGGACTGCCAGGGTCTGGGCGATAAATTCTTCCTTTTTTACATGTGGCAGAAAACGTTTGGCATCCACAAAAATCGCATGCCCGCCTATTGGCTGCTGAATGGGAATACCATAGTCAAGGAGTTTGTCACCAAGGTATTCCACCTGTTTTACCCTGGTCTCCAGGTAATCGAATTCGGTTGCTTCATAAAGCCCCTGGGCAATGGCATTTAGGTCACGACCGGCAAGGCCGCCATAGGTAAGAAACCCTTCATACATTATCTCAAACACACTGGAACTGGAGAAAAGCTCCTTTTCACGCATTGCGATGAAGCCACCTATATTCACAATGGCATCCTTTTTGGCACTCATTGTTATGGCATCGGCATAGGAAAACATTTCCCTGACGATCTCCTTTATTGATTTATGTTGACAGCCTTCTTCCCTGAGTTTGATGAAATAAGCGTTTTCGGCGAAACGTGCTGAATCCATGACGACCCTCTTACCGTATTTGTTTGCCAGCTGCCGAACGGCTTTCATGTTCTCAAGCGAAACCGGCTGGCCCCCAGAAGAATTGCAGGTGATTGTGATAATAATGAAGGGTATCTTATTCCCGCTCTCCCGAAGTACCTTTTCAAGCTTGCTCAGATCGACATTTCCTTTGAAGGCGTGTATGAGTGTAGTATCAAAAGCTTCGTCAATAGTACAATCCACAGCTTTTGCCTTACGGTATTCAATATGGCCTTTGGTTGTATCAAAATGGGAGTTTCCAGGTACAATGTCCCCTTCTTTTATAAGGACTGAAAACAGGACATTTTCGGCAGCCCTGCCCTGATGGGTCGGAAGTACATATTCAAATCCAGTGATCTCCCTGATTGCATTTTGGAATTTATGAAAGGACGATGCTCCGGCATAACTTTCATCACCCAGCATCATCTCACTCCACTGCCTGTCACTCATCGCACCTGTACCGGAATCGGTGAGAAGATCCACGAAAACATACTCACTCTTCAGGTTAAACAGATTGTAGTTAGCGTCTTTCAGCCATTGTTCGCGTTCCGCCCTGGTGCTTCGGCGGATGGGCTCAACCATCTTGATCCTGTATGATTCTGCGAAGGGAAGTTCCATAGGGTAATGGTATTTTATGGAAACAAAGGTATGTATTTTTTTTAAACGATTTTTTTTCGTAAAGTTTGTCCAAATGGCAAAAATGCCGTAGGTTTGCTATGTCAGAGACCCCTGATAAAACATAACAAAATAAAATAAATTTTTAGGAGGAAACATTGTATGACTACCCAAACTGAAGCCAAAAAAGGCGTACTCACAAAACTAACCGATCTTAATGGATTAGCAAAGAATTCCGGTAAAAAACGCCTGGCTGTTGCCGTTGCCCATGACGAACATTGCCTGGAAGCAATCTGTGCCGTTGATAAATTGGGTCTCATTGAGGCTGTTCTCATCGGCAATGAGAAAAAAATAAAAGACATTGCAGCCAAATTTAACCTCGATGTCAGCAGGATGAAGATCATCAACGAGGAAGTTGATGCGGCTGCTGTGAGGAAAGCAGTTACAATGGTCAGGGAAAAGCAGGCCGACATCCTGATGAAAGGGAATGTCCCTACAGCAGTCTTTCTGAGAGGAGTACTTGATAAGGAAACCGGGTTACGCAAAGGAGATGTTCTGTCGCATTTCGCACTCTTTGAAGTCCCTACGTATCACAAACTCTTAGGTTTAAGTGACGCTGCAATGATCCCGGCACCTGATTTCAAAACCAAGATCGCTATCATTAACAATGCGGTTGAGTTCATGAACAAGCTTGGCTATACCAAACCAAAAGTTGCAGTTCTTGCAGCTGTAGAAATGGTTAATGAAGCCATGCCGGCAACTCTTGAAGCCGCCCTTCTTTCCAAAATGAACCAGCGCGGACAAATTAAAAATTGCATCATTGACGGCCCCCTTGCATACGACAATGCAGTAAGCATGGAAAGTGCCAAACATAAAGGGATCGTAAGCGATGTGGCCGGCGATGCCGACCTCCTGATTGTTCCTGATATTGAAGCCGGCAACATTCTGTACAAAGCATACGGGTTCTCAGCAAATGCGAAGCTTGCGGCCGTGGTACTTGGTGCTGCCGCCCCTATTGTACTGACATCCCGTTCCGATACCGAAGAATCCAAGCAGGCTTCCATCATCATGGCAGCTGCTGTATAACGTTTACTAACGGCAGAATTCAATATCAGCCCGAAAATGCCGGAAATTAATCCGTAAAACAAACTCTATGGGCAGTAAGCTGTTCACCATCAAACCTATTCAGGAACTTCTCGACGAAGCCGCCGATAACAAGCAGGGGTTTAAAAAGGCGCTTACCGCAACAAACCTGACCACCCTGGGCATAGGAGGCATCATCGGTGCCGGTATTTTTGTCCTGACCGGACAGGCTGCCGCCCAGTATGCAGGCCCTGCCATTGTGATCTCGTTCATCATTTCAGGTATCGCATGTGCATTTGCAGGCCTTTGCTATGCCGAATTCGCAAGCATGATCCCGATCTCCGGCAGTGCTTACACTTATGCCTATACAACCTTAGGGGAGTTTCTTGCATGGATAATAGGCTGGGACCTGATCCTTGAGTACCTTTTCGCAGCCTCCACCGTTTCGGTAGGATGGTCGGGATACATGGTTAGTTTTCTGAAAGATCTGGGAGTCAGCCTTCCGGTTCAGTTCACAGCAGCTTCCGGGACTACGCTGATCGATCCGCCCGGCCCAATCAGCTGGGTCCCAAAAACCACTGACCTGATAAATCTCCTTACCAAGCAGGGAGTGGATGTGGCCTCTCTTCCCACAACACATGCCATTATGAATATCCCTGCGATGTTCATCATTGCCGTTCTGACTCTTCTTCTTATCATCGGTATCAAGGAATCAGCCAGTTTCAACAACGTCATGGTCATCACCAAGGTTGGAGTGATCATACTGTTTGTTGTGATTGGCTTTTTCTTCGTGAAAGCTGTCAACTGGAAGCCTTTCATCCCACCAAATACGGGTGAATGGGGGCATTTCGGCTGGTCTGGGATATTCCGGGCGGCGGGGGTGATCTTCTTTGCCTATATAGGGTTCGATGCGGTCTCCACGGCCGCCCAGGAAGCGAAAAATCCACAGAAACACATGCCCATAGGAATCCTTGGATCCCTGGGAATTTCCACGATCCTGTATATACTCGTTGCCATTGTACTTACCGGTATCATTGCTTATCCAAGGCTTCTGGTTCCAGATCCTGTTGCTGTTGGAGTTGATTCCATGGGAGATAAGATGTTCTGGCTTAGGCCTATCATCAAGATCGCCGCATTGGCTGGCTTGAGTTCGGTCATACTGGTAATGCTACTTGGCCAGCCCAGAATCTTTTATACCATGGCCAAGGACGGATTGCTTCCCCAGGTATTTGCCAGAGTTCATAAAAAGTTCAAGACCCCATACATCAGTTCTTTGCTTACAGGATTGGTTGCTATGATACTTGCCGGCGTTCTTCCGATAAGCATTCTTGGCGAGCTCGTTTCTATCGGAACCTTGCTTGCTTTCACCATCGTATGCATCAGTATCATTTTCCTGAGGAAAAAGCGCCCCGACATTCCACGTCCATTCCGCACACCATTGGTACCTCTAATTCCTATACTTGGAGCCCTTTTTTGCTTAGGGCAGATGGCAGCTCTCCCGGTTGATACCTGGTTGCGGCTTCTGATCTGGATGTACATCGGCTTTCTGATCTATTTCATTTACAGCATCCGTAAGAGTATTATTGGCCTCCGCACAGGAAGGGATCTGTACCGCACAAAAAAAGGTGCACTTCTGGTCGGTGTGTATGCCGGATATGCTAATTTATTTACTGTAAACCCAATGCTAATCAGGTTTTTCGCCCTATTGTTCCTACTGATCTTACCCTATTCACTGCTGTGGATATTATATCCTCAAATGATAATTCTCAGACTTGCTGTTGCTTCCGGATTAACCATCATCCCTTATCTTTTAGCGTGGTCAGTGTTTAAAACAAAGTTGCCTGAGCCTGAAAAAAATTAAGAATTATGGAAATGGACAATGTCCGGGTAATTGCTATCAACCCGGGATCAACATCAACTAAAATTGCGGTTTTTCAGAACGACAAAGCGGTCTTTCTGAAAACCATCAAGCATACGTCGGAAGACCTGGCTCCTTATCCAAAAATCACCGACCAGTTCCAGTACCGGAAAAACATCATCCTCCAGCAACTTGCCGATGCCGGGATAAACCTGGAACAGGTTAAGGTAGTGGTTGGAAGAGGAGGTGTTCTGAAGCCTATCCCTTCGGGTATTTACGAGGTCAATGAAACCATGATCCATGACCTGATCTATTCTGAAACCGAGCATGCAAGCAACCTTGGCGGACTCATCGCCAATGACCTTTTAAAAAACATTCCCGGGGCAAAAGCATACATTGCCGATCCTGTAGTTGTGGACGAGTTTGAGCCCATGGCCAGAATTGCCGGGCATCCTCTCTTCAAGAGGGTCTCCATCTTCCACGCCCTGAACCAGAAAGCCATCGCAAGGGAATATGCACGTGCTATTCAGAAACGTTACGAAGATATTAATCTTATCGTGGCCCATCTGGGTGGGGGAGTAACGGTGGGGGCACATAAGAAAGGGAAAGTCATTGATGTGAACCAGGGAGTTGACGGTGAAGGCCCGTTCAGCCCCGAACGAAGCGGGACTCTTCCCATGAACCAGATCATCAAGATATGTTTCAGTGGGGAATATGACATCAAGCAAATCAAAAAAATGGTAACCGGGGAAGGAGGGCTTGTGGCTTATCTCGGGACTAACAATGCTGCTGAGGTAGAACAAAGGGTCAAAGCCGGGGATGAATATGCAAAACTTATTTATCAGGCTATGGCTTACCAGATAGCTAAGACTATTGGCGAAATGTATACTGTGCTGAAATGCGAATGCGATGCAATCCTGATCACTGGGGGTGTTGCATACGATAAAATGTTCGTGAGCTGGATACAGGAAAGAGTGTATAAGCTGGCACCTGTGCAGATATACCCCGGCGAAGACGAGATGAGGGCCCTGGCTCAGAATGGCATCATGGTGCTGAAAGGCGAGATCACTCCGACTCCGTATAATTGAAAATAACATCATGAAAAGATTATTTTTTATCCTGTCTGGCCTGGTCTTACCGGGCCTTCTTTTTGCCCAGACGAAACTCATGAGCATGGAAGATGCTACCCTTGGCACAGGGCTTACGGCGAAAAACCTTTCACAACTTCAATGGAACGGGGATGAGAACGCCTGGTTATACGTAGCTAAAAACTGCCTTGTGAAGGGATATCCTGATAAAACCCTGAGGGATACCATACTCAAGCTTCAATCTTTGAATGCAAAGCTCAAGGAAGCAAAGGAAGATACATTACCACGATTTCCTGTTATCACCGTATATAAGACCAGTGTGTTCAGTTTCATTTCAAAGAACAGGATCATTAGTTATAGCCTTGCGGATAGCAGCCTGCAAAAACTCAATTCCTGTTCCGAAAATGCGCAGAATACCGATGTTGCTGGTCACACTTTCAATACTGCCTATACTATGAAAAATGACCTGTTTGTAAGTGTCAACGGGAAGGAATATAAAGTTGAAACATCCTCCAATCCCGATATTTCCTATGGATCAAACAGGGTGCACCGGAATGAGTTCGGGATCAGCAAGGGTACTTTCTGGTCACCAGCCGGCGATAAACTGGCTTATTATTATATGAATGAAACTGGGGTGGCCACCTATCCCACTGTCGATATAACCGATCCGATTGCCATACTTGACGGGACAAAGTATCCCATGGCAGGGCAAAAGAGCCATTATGTGAATATTCATATTTACTCTGTAGAAACGAACACACATATTGAGATGGAAGCCGGCGCCGATACTGCAAAGTACTTTACCAATGTCAGCTGGAGCCCCGATGGCAAACTCATTTATATTGCTGTGTTAAACCGGGAGCAGGACAGCATGTGGATGAAAACCTACGATGCAGGCAGCGGGAAATTTTTAAAAAACCTGTTCCTGGAGACTGATGCGAAGTATGTGGAACCTCTCAATGGACCTGTGTTTATAAACGATGATGCTTCCCGCTTTCTATGGCTGAGCCGTCGCGACGGATTTAATCATTTCTATCTCTATGAAGCCTCCGGGAAGCTGATCAAACAACTGACAAAAGGCTCATGGGAGGTGAGTTCTTACACCTGGACGGATACCAAAGGGGAAAAGATCTTCTTCATATGCAATAAGGGTAATCCTATCGGGAGATCCCTGTATTCACTTGACCTTAAATCAGGTACGCTTAACGGGCTCACCTCATCCGCAGGCATCCATAATGTAAAAGTCAGTACCGACGGCAACTTCTTTCTTGATTCGTATTCCAGCCCCACTATGTCCAGAAAAATCGAGCTGCTGGATACAAAGGGTGGGGTAAAACAGGAACTGCTTACCGATGCCAATCCCCTGAAAGATTACAGGATCGGCAAAACGACCATCTTCACAATTAAAAACAAGCTTAACACCGATCTGTATTGCAGGATTATAAGGCCTGTGGATTTCGATTCAGCAAAGCGATACCCTGTAATTATTTATGTTTACGGCGGACCTCATTCTCAACTTGTTACCGACAGTTGGCTGGGTGGTGCAGGTCTGTTCCTGAATTACCTTGCCGAACAGGGATATGTAGTATTTACCCTTGACAACCGGGGCACTTCCGAACGGGGCAGGGATTTTGAACAGGCTGTTTTCCGTCACCTTGGCGATGCCGAGGTGGAGGATCAGATGTGCGGTGTAAAGTACCTGAAAGCACTGCCCTGGATCGACAGCACCAGGATTGGAATAAACGGCTGGTCATACGGTGGGTTCCTGACCATCTCGATGATGGTCAGGAACCCAGGTACGTTCAAGGTTGGCGTATGCGGAGGACCTGTCATCGATTGGAAGTTTTACGAAGTAATGTATGGCGAGAGGTATATGGACACTCCCCAGTCGAACCCCGAGGGTTATAAGAATGCCTCATTGCTTAATTATGTTAAAAAACTGAATGGCAAACTGCTGATTATCCAAGGCTACCAGGATGGTACGGTAGTGCCTCAGAACGGTTTGTCATTCATAAAAAAGTGTGTTGAAGAAGGGAAGCAGCTCGATTATTTTATTTATCCCGGGCATGAGCATAATATAAGGGGTAAGGACAGGGTGCATCTGAACGTGAAAATGTACCAGTATTTTAAGGATTATCTTTAGACACTGAATATCCGGCTTGAGAACATCGCCCGTCCTACCCTCATTGTAAATGAAACCATCTGCAGGGAGAATATCCGTTGGATGGTTGATAAAGCCCGAAAGCTTGGCGTGAAGTTCAGGCCTCATTTTAAAACACATCAATCCCGGCTTATCGGTGGTTGGTTCAGGGAAGAAGGTATACGCGCAATTACTGTTGCAAGTGTTTCCATGGCCAGGTATAGGAGATTATTGATCTTTCAGGTAAGGCAGATCTGAATATCCTGGTTACAATGCAAGGGGGAGGGATGAAATTGAAATGATCAGCAGGGAGGCTTTTCAACAGATCCAATCTTTAAAAGTGAAATTCGACAGCGGCCCGGGAGACCTGATCCTATCTGTTGGCGATACCCCTGCCTGCAGCCTTCTTGACAACTTCGGCGGCATGGACGAGATCCGGCCCGGGCGATCTGCTTGGCATACTTCCGGTTCATTCCTGCCTTACCGCTCAATGCATGGGTAATTACCTGATCAACGGCGACATCGTCGAACCATATATGTAACTATCTCATTTTCTTTATTTTATAATTTCGTCGATGTTTTTCCCCCTTTCATCGGAATTTAACGGAGATTTATCGATTATTTAATTTACCGAGTCTAAATAAACAGTATCTTTGCTGCATATATTATTAATATTCAATGTTTTGTTAATTATTTGTTAAAATGAACCTACGATCCTTAAAGAATGTAACATTACCCTCAGGGGTACGTCTTATGGTCGTATCAAGTTTAAAAGAACAAAGAACCAACAAAACCAAAACTCAGAAACTAATGAAAACTACATTTTATATAATTGTGACCTTTTTCGGATTACAGTCAAACTTTCTCTTTGCAAACGGCACTTCGGCACAGACGATTTATTCTGACGAGCTGTCGTATCATTCAAATGCGATTGTGAATACTGTATCTGCCGTTGTTCCCTTCATCAGTATTGAAGATCTGAAGATTTTAGCTCCTGGGACTCCGAATGAAGCGGATTTCAGCGACAACGATCTCATAACTTTGAGTGCTCCGGCATCACGTACACTTGCACCGGTCACTCCAATTGAAGCTGACTTCAATGATTCGGATGCAGACAATTTGAATTTGCTGATCCCTAATCTTGCACCTAAAACTCCTGGCGAAGCAGATTTCCTGGATACCGATACCACGAATAGTGGGGAAGGCTGTAAACTGGCTCCGGTAGCTCCGGCAGAAGCAACGTTCGAAGATCTTGTTTAACTCATCATATCTATCCCCCGAAAATGAAAAAGCCCGTTGTTTGCGGGCTTTTTCATTTCAGTGAGCCTCTCAGGGGACTTGAACCCCCGACCTGCTAATTACGAATCAGCTGCTCTACCAACTGAGCTAAAGAGGCGGGGAAAAAAAGTCGGGATGAGAAGACTTTTTTTAATGCAATCGTCTGATTATCAATACCAGAAATTACATTACATTTTCCCGTTAATTAAGAATTTTTCTTCTAATCCCTTTATTTACTATATATTTGTAAAAATGGGAAAAATACATTACATCCAATAACCCTGCTATCACTGGCACAAAGGTATAAAACTTTATTTTATTGGCAAATGATCAGGTCAAAGTTTCAATTCAGCGAAGTAAATATCAGCATTGGATAATCAGGTTATAAAAAATGAATGTTATAATTTATGGGTTTGAATATTAATCCGTTATTCTCATTCGTTTATCTTATTATTCCAAAACTCCCAAAGAATAACCATTGCGAACGTATCAAGCTCGCAGTACTTTAACAGACCTTTTATCACCAGTACCCGCTCTTCCTCACTCATTTCCGCGAATTGCATCTTCGCATATGCCATCATTGCCGCCCCACCCTCGGCAAGCGTAGTATCAGTTATGTATAATTCCAGTTCTTCTTCCGGATTTTGCACCAGGTCGCCCAAAAGGCTCAAAGGATTCAGTAAAGCGTAAACGATCGGGCTACATCCTCAGGGAAGCACGAAAGCGGCAAAAGGTGGAAACGGAATCAGGAGTTCACAAATCCATTGAGGCCTACCTGAACTAAAAAATACTGAGGGCGGCTCAAAAGGCTGCCCTCTTCTTTTTACCAACTGATTGAGAAGGCCATATCACTGCATCGCGTCTGCGCCCGGCGCTAAGACAGCCCGCCGATCCCGATAAATACATGATAGTCACGCGCCGGCCAAGGCCGCT